>JBBPIH010000039.1:0-71046 GCA_038040455.1 Acidobacteriota bacterium | reverse complement strand
ATAATGAGGACAAAAAAAGAAAACGCCATCTTTCTCATAAATTTGTCGCACACCCGCAAGGCGGACGCATAGCAAAAAGCGTGAGACCCGCCAAGTTTGAGTCCGACTAGATGTTATTTTGACGGGGCGGATCAGAGGGGTCATGCTTGAGTTTGTTGACATTTCGACCAGCCCCGCGATAGCATCGCCGTCACCAATGCCTCGTGCATCGCAAACCAAGGATCGAAATCGGCGGAGGTCTCTATCACGTCATCACTCGCGGGAATAATCGTCGAAAGATATTCCGCTCCCACGACGAGTACCTCAGGTTCACTGATCCGATTGCTCCTTTCTCATGGTGGCGATGCAAACGCAAGAGACAACCGAGGAGCGACACCGCTCTATTATGCAGCGGAGGATGGCTTCGTTGACATCGTAACAGTACTGCTTCAGAACGGCGCCGACCCTAGCATCAAAAACAAACTCGGGCAAACACCCTTGGACCGAGCCAAAGCTCTGGCCAAAGAAGAAGTAGCGAAGCTGCTCGAACAACAAGCTTCGTAGTCGACTTGACGGCGGCAAGGCACGGGTCATCTGTGCAGAATTAGCTGCCCTGAACCACCTGGGTTAGATTCCTTCGCGTAGACGATCGGCACAACGGCGGTAACATCTCTAGAGCTGGTCAAAGTGTCTATCTGATCGCAAGTTCAGGATGACTATCGCTGGGCAATTGGGGGAGCCATCGGAGACCATCGCACTGAGAGTCGGCGGTATTATGGTAGCGGTAATGCTTAGAAACCGTAACAACGTTCGCGTATGACGGGTTGAACCGAGTCACAACTCGAACGTACTCGGGAGCGCCACCAGGCTCGACCACGCCGGGCGTGACCTACATCTACGATGGGACAGCAACGCTGAACTTGAAAGGGCGGCTCACTTCGGTTAGTTCATCGGTGTCGAGCTACAGCTACGGGAGCTACGATGTCGTGGGACGTGTATCTGCGAAAGGCTGGCGTTCTCTCGAAAGAGGTCGTGGTGTGGATTGCACGACCTCTTTCGAGCGCTCTGAGCTGTGGAGTTCCTTAAACGGAAAATGAACTACCGCATCCGCAACTACCAGTTGAGTTCGGATTGCTGAAGGTGAACCCGGAACCCATGACCGAGTTCACATAGTCGACCTGGACGCCTTCGAGATACTGCCGGGAGAACAGGTCAACGAAGAGTTTCAGACCTTCGTGATCCAAAATCTCGTCACCCGGACGCGGCCCGTCTTCAATCTGCATAGAGTACGAGAACCCGCTGCAGCCGCCGGGAACGACGCGAATACGCAGCCCGGCCTCGGGTCCAGCGTTCTCTGCCTCAATGAACTTTTTCACTTCGGTGGTAGCAGTTTCGGTTAGTGTGACCATTCGTACTCCCCTTCTTCAAACGTTATCAAACTTCTTTTTTGTTTACAGGCTCTCCTCACGAACACTGCCGCGGAAACAGAGCCCAACCACCCTCACATTATAGGTAGACGCTTCCAGCTTATCAACGGTGCAAGTCAAGACTACACTGCGAAGCGATCACCACGACTGTCACTCATATCGATTACGGGTAATCCCCCACCTCTTGAAGTAAGAAGGCCCAACTGCGTCACAACGTTCTGCGCAATCTGCTTGAACGCCTCCGCCTGTGGGCTGTCAGGCGCCCCCACAACTATCGGTATGCCTATGTCACCGCCCTCGCGAACGTTGATTGAAAGCGGCACTTGCCCAAGCAAATTGCTCTTGAATCCCTTTGCTAACTCTTCGCCGCCCCCAGCTCCGAAGATTTGGTGTCGCTCCGAGCAGGTCGGGCAGATGAAATAACTCATGTTCTCAACGATTCCCAGAACAGGGATGTGAACCTGCTCGAACATATTATATGCCTTGCGTACGTCGGCCAACGCGACTTCCTGTGGCGTAGTGACGAGGACGGCCCCCTGTACCGGGACAAGCTGGGCGAGACTCAACTGGGCGTCGCCAGTGCCGGGGGGCATGTCAACAATCAGATAGTCGAGATCCCCCCACTCAACGTCATAAAGGAACTGCCGAACCGCGGTATGCAGCATAGGCCCCCGCCATATTACCGGCCGGTCTCCGCGGTTGAGGAAGCCCAGCGACATAACCTTTATCCCGTGGACCTGGTGCGGAACCAGCTTTTCCCCCCGCACCGCCAGCTCCTCGTTTACACCGACCATGATCGGCACATTAGGACCGTATACGTCAGTATCAAGGAGCCCCACCTTGGCGCCGTACTGGCCAAGCGCGATGGCAAGGTTCACGGCAACCGTTGACTTCCCTACCCCGCCCTTCCCAGAGCTGACAGCGACAATATTGGATATCCCGGGTACCGGCTGTTTGCCCTGTGCCACTCGAGCTTGCGGTGTTTTTGATTCCATAACGGTGCCTTCACGCTCACTACAGCATCCATACTAGGGACCGGCGAATTCGTTTGTCAACTTTGGACCACTAACAAGTGCGGTGAAATCTGATCTCCCGGCTTCTTATCTCCACAGTTCTCACGCTCCCATGGCGACTCTCGCCGCAGTGTCTTCGGCTGCTTTCGAACTCGTCCCTACTGATCGCCAACGGTTCAACCTTTTTTCTTATGGTCAGCTATAATCACAATCCTTATCTCTGATGAGCCTAAGGAGGAACTCACAGTGTCGGAGCCAGATAGCACACAAGAACGCGAATACCTGGAGAAGGTCATGAAGGAACTCTCCCGCTATGCGCATCCTTTGTTCGACTGGGAAGCGCGACAGGTATCATCCGGGGTCGAAGTTATTATCTGGCTGAAGGTAAGAAGTGTGTACGATGAACCCTACCGGCTTCAATTGAAGCCGAGAGAGATTGAGGCAAGAGGATTCGAATGGGACTTTCAACGGCAGCTATACAACTGCCTGCATGATTACTTAGTCGAGATGTTCACGCGCAGTCCCCATATCGCAGAGATCTGACTTGCTCTCGGTTGTTTCACACATCCACTGAGTCACGCCCGCGGATGGAACTTCTTGTATATCTCTCGGAGCCTCTCGTTTGTGACGTGCGTGTAAATCTGCGTCGTACTTATGTCACTGTGCCCCAACATCATCTGCACCGATCGAAGGTCCGCGCCGTGCTCGAGCAGATGAGTGGCAAAGGTATGTCTGAGTAAGTGAGGTGTGATGTGACCTATTCCCGCTTTTTGACCGTACGACACCACTATCCTCCAGAACGCCTGCCTGGTAAGTGGCTTCCCGTTGTCAGTAATAAACAGTGCCGTCGTAGCTTTGACCTGAGCCGCTAATCGCATGCGAATGGGCAGGTATTTCCGCGTCCACTCAACTGCGCTCCTCCCTAGCGGAACCGCCCGCTCTTTGTCGCCCTTCCCAAAGACTGTCAGGAATCCAAGATCCAGGTTGAGATTGCGCGGAGCCAAACCAACTATCTCGGAGACACGCAGGCCAGTGGCATACAGAACCTCGAGCATTGCCTTGTCTCGCAATCCCAAGTCTGTCGATGTGACTGGAGAGCTAAGCAGCCTCTCAATCTCCTCGTCCGCCAGGAACCGAGGCAGGGACAGCCACGCCTTTGGCGCTTCGAGGTTTGCGGTTGGGTCAAGCTTCAGATGCCCATCTTGTATAAGGAACTTGTAGAAACCTCGAACTGGTACCAAGGTCCTTGCTACGGACTTCGGGTGAAGGCCTTGATTATGGAGCGACCGCATGAAAGTCGCGAGATCATCCGCCTGCAATGACAAGAGATCCTTACCGGACGATTTCGCAAAGCGTGAGAGCTTTGCCAGATCATTTCTGTAGGCAGTCAACGTGTTGGCCGACAGGCCTCGTTCGACCCGCAGATAGCTTAGAAATCCCTCTTCGTGTAAGGCACTCATAAAAGCCCAAGATTGCGAGGGGTTGACGCCGTAGCGATCAGTTTGCCATATTCTATGCGAGCTCGGAAAGAAGCCCGACGCGATGGTTTCTTCTTATTGAAGCCGGAAGAAATCGTTTTGGCCACAATTCGCCACTACTCACGATTGTAAAAGGTTAGCCGGTGAAACTAGCAGAGGTTGCGGATAGACTCTCATGTAAGTTGGAAGGGGACGGGTCAATTGACATTCTGGGCGTGGCGACCTTGGAAAGCGCTCGCGAAGGTGATCTGAGCTTCCTCACGAACTCAAAGTATCAGACTGAAGCAAAGCGAACTGGCGCTTCTGCTCTTCTCGTCGGGAACGACTGCCCGGCGATGGGTATAGCTCTTCTACGACACGATAATCCTTATTTGGCATTTGCAAAGGCAGTTGAGATTTTTTTTACCGCGCCCGCAGTGCGTCCTTCGATTCACCCGACGGCATGGATTGCTGACACGGCTGTGATCGGAGAGAACGTATATATTGGGCCTCTTTCTTATATCGGCGAACGGGTCGTTTTGGGAGATCATGTTCGAATAAATGCCAGATGTACCATACAGGAGGGCGCCGAGATCGGCTACGGGACACTATTACATGCGGGCTGCGTCGTGCGTGAGAGCGTAGTGATCGGAAAAAACTGCATAATCCAGAACAACGCAGTCGTCGGCTCAGACGGTTTCGGCTACGCGAAGCAATCGAATGGGGAGTGGTACAAGATCATCCAGGCTGGCACCGTGATTGTTGAGGACGACGTAGAGATTGGAGCGTGCTCGACAATCGATCGGGCCACGCTGCACGAGACTCGGGTTCAGAGAGGAACTAAGATCGATAACCAAGTCCACATTGGACATGGGTGCGTCATCGGGAGTGATAACCTCTTATGCGCCCAGGTGGGACTGGCCGGCTCGACCCGGACAGGGACAGGCGTAGTCCTCACCGGACAGGTCGGTGCAGCCGGGCATCTGAACATCGGAGATGGCGCGATCGCGACGCCACAAACGGGAATTGCCAGCTCGGTCGAGGCTGGAGTGATAGTCTCCGGCTCCCCGGCAATAGATCACAAGAATTGGCTGCGGTCATCAGCGGCTTTCTCTAGACTACCTGATATTCAAAAGACAGTTCGCAAGCTTGAAGCCAGGATAGCGGTCCTGGAAAGCATGCTTAAAGGAACAGTGTAGATATTCGCAGATAAGCTACTGCAAACACACGTCTCGCCGGTTCAAGAAAATTATGAATGTAAAAATTGAGGTTCTATCGAGTAAGAGTAACAAGAACCTAAATCGAAATGTCGAGAAAGTACTGGAGGTTGTCCCGCAAGAACACCTCCGGGGTCTGTCAAAAATTGTCTTAGTGGATACAATAATGGAGCCGAGACTCTCGGCATCCCAAAGGGCCAGCTTACCGGCCTTGTATCATCCCAAGATGGGAGGTCAATCAGCGTGGGCCGAAGTGTCAATGAGCGTCTTGGCACCCAAGGAGAAGTTTCCAAAGCGGCTGTTGACCAAGCTCGCTTTGAAATCCAACTTAGCCCAGGTTGTATTGTCACTCGTCGCTCAGCATTATCAGCTTACTCTCTCTAAGGGCGTAAAGAAGACGTTGCTTGAACCGGCCATCAAGAGTTACGTGGAGAGGCACTTTGAGAAATGGAGGGAGCAGCAGGGCGGTCTCCGAGTTCGACTGCTTAAGCCGTTCAAACCTCAACTCGACAGACTGGCTCGAAAGTTAGCAAAGCGGTACAAGGCAGAGCTGGCAAAAAAGTAAAGGTAAAACATTTAAGGGAGTTTCTTAATCGCCGATTTTCGAGAGGGCATCGTTCAAAGCACGTATCAGCTCTTTATTAGTCGCTTCGGGCCTTCGAAATCTGATCGTGAGCGACCACTCATTATCCGGGTCATCGTATTGGTAAGAAAAGTTCCTAACTTTTTGAGGTTTGCCCTGTCTCATTTCCCGAGCCTGGTCCCTCGTTAAGCCAGCAGCGCCGATCTTATAAACGAACTCTCGCATCTCGTCGTCGGTTGGCTGTCTCACCACCTGAAGCAGCATTGATTTCGAAGCTATGTCGGCGCGCCGACATAGGTCTCTAATATCCGGCGGTATGCTAGCAATCGAAATTGTCTCGGTCACTGACGTTCGTGCTTTGCCTAGTTTTCGGGCGATCTCCTCGTGCTTGTAGCCAAAGCGTTTTGCTAAAGCTACCAGCCCATCGGCTTCTTCAAAAGCGGTGAGGTCCTTTCTCTGCAAGTTCTCTATCAACGAAATCTCCGCAACTTCCCTGTCGTCTACATCCATCTCGATGCAAGGAAGTTCCGCAAGACCGGCTTCCAAACTTGCGCGGTACCTGCGCTCGCCGCTGATTATCATGAATCTGCCGCCTACATCGCTCGGACGTACAAGCAGAGGTTCAAGAACACCCTTCTCTCTGATCGATAGCACAAGCTCGGAAAGATCTCCTATTTCGACGCGCGGCTGAAGAGGGTTTGGCGCAAGCTTGTCTATAGGAATCATGCGCCCCACCGGTGCGCCGGTTCCTCTACCAGTAAGCAATTCTACATAATGGGAATCGTGGCGTAGCCTAAAGTTCTCCGGTAACCCTTTCTTAGACACGACGCATCACCTCCTCGCACAAGCTGGCGTATTCGACCGCGCCGGTGGAGTTCGGCGCGAAAGTAAAAATCGATTCCTTATAAGCTGGGCTCTCCTCCAGGCGAACGGACTTGCTGATCACTGTATCAAATACCTTTTCGCCAAATACTTGTCTGATCTGTTCGTGAATGTCCTTCGCAAGAGTGGTCCTCTTATCCAGAAGTGTTATGAGCACCCCTAACACCTTAAGATCAGGATTAGGTCTTGCTCTCACCTTTTCAACGGTGTCCAACAGGTCGTCGGTTCCTTCGAGAGCGAAGTACGATGGTTGAATCGGTACAATCAGATAGTCTGAAGCAACTAAAGCGTTCACAGTGATGAGACCAAGCGTCGGAGGGGTATCTATCACAATGTACTCGTAGGCGTCACCAAGCCCATCCATTCTGTCTTTGAGCCTGAATGGAGCGTCAAACTCGCCTATCAGCTTGCTCTCGAACTTCGCAAGGCTGATTCTGGAAGGTAAAATGTCCAGTCCTGAGAGTGAGGTCGACCTTATCACGTTGTCACGGACAACTTGAGTGTCAGTGAGCAACTCATATATCGATAACTCAATCGCATCGTGAGCTAGAAAAGTTAACGAGCTGTTGGCCTGCGGGTCTAAATCAATGAGGAGAACTTTCTTACCCGCACGGGCGAGGGCAGCCGACAGGTTGATTGCCGTTGTTGTTTTTCCTACTCCACCCTTCTGATTAGCTATGGCGATTACCATTTTCTTGCTGGTTCCGGCCTGCCAAAACGACTGCATCCTAATGCTAAGGATGGTCAGTGTCAAGCACTGGTCGACCCTATGTAAGTCGGCTAATAGCCTACGTTCCTCCAATCCAGGTGCTAACGAGCTGGCACTCGACAGCGCGAACGAATTAAGTGACCGTTCTCGCCGAGCTCGAATCCACTTGTTCACAAGCGCTTCCGTGACCTGGCGGCCGAACCTCGACGGTAAATCAGTTTCGGGCTAACTCTCCATAATGGCCGGCGCAGTGCAGCAGTGCGCGAGAATTAACTGGTAGACTTTCCTGACCCATTGTGATTTAATCGGACCGAATTCGGTTGCCATATTCTTTTTGAGATGATTCGTAGAATGCGCGCTTATGGTCGCGCCGAAATGCGATAGCGCGAGCCGTTGAGGAATAGCGATGGAAATTGAAATGAAAATCCGCGGCCTAATGATGGACCCTGCAGCAAACACGCCGATCATCATTCTCAAAGACGTCAACGGAGAGTCAATGCTTCCCATTTGGGTTGGCCCGTTTGAAGCCAACGCTATTGCAGTCGAGATTGAAAAACTTGCTACGCAACGACCGATGACTCATGATTTGCTGAAGAATATTATCTGGGAATTCGGCGCCTCGGTGAGAAGAGTAGTAATTACGGACTTGATTGACAACACTTTCCTGGCGGTGATCGAGTTAACAAGAGAGGGCGAAGTTATGGTGGTCGATTCGAGGCCAAGCGATGCTATCGCCTTAGCCCTACGCGTTGACTGTCCCATCTACGTCAACGATGAGGTAATCAAGAACTCCAGCACCGCTATCACTGAAGACACGGCTTCGCAACAAGACGACTGGCCTGAGAGCCTTGTTGACGATGCCAGCGATTATAAGATGTGAAGATGGGCTCCGCCTCTCTTCAATGGCGTGCCAACAGAACTCTCATAGAGTTCACCCTTACAGTTAGCCTGGGTCAAACAAAGTGTCAGCTCGTTGCGAGCAGCGCGAGCGCACAACAACCAATATCGGAGGATCAAGATATGGCGTCGTTTAACAGGATAACTATAGTTGGCTATTTGGGTCGTGACGCAGAATTGCGATACACACCCCAAGGTACCGCCGTTTGTAACTTCTCGGTGGCAACCACGGAACGCAAAAAAGACAAAGCAGGAGAATTCCAGGATGTTACGACGTGGTTCAATGTGAGCGTCTGGGGTGGCAAGGCAGAAGCAACGAGCCAATACCTAAGTAAGGGCAAGCTGGTTTACATCGACGGACGCTTGACCCAAAGGGAGTATCAGGACAGAGACGGCAATACCCGGACGAGTTTGGATGTTAACGCTTCAGACCTTCAGTTCGTCGGCCCGCGCGGCGACGACGCTTCTCAGATGAGGGACGAGTCACACGCCAAACCGCGTGCACAAGAGGGGTCGGCTGCACCGGTCACTGAAGACGACATTCCCTTCTGAAGAAAAGCACGCGAAAGTCAATCATCCGAAACAAAGCGTTTGCTTAATCCGAGTTCCTTGATCTTGTGCTGAAGGCTTTGACGGTGCATCCCTAGCTTGGCCGCCGCCTTGGTTACGTTACCGCCTGCTTGATCAAGGGAATCCTCGATGAATTGTCGTTCAAACTCTTTCTTAGCGGTCCTGAAATCCTGGGACTGGGAAGCCGTAATGCGGCCGGAGGCCGCGACCGTGGGCCGACCGGGACTTCGATCTGAAAGTATTTCTTCAGGTAAAGCTTCGACCGTAATCTCTGCGCTGTCAGTAAGAACAACGGCTCTCTCAATGCTGTTTCTTAGCTGTCGCGCATTGCCCGGCCAATCATATTCGAGCAATACTTTAAGGGCACTCTTAGAGATCTTCAACGGCTCGTCCTTATATGCGAGCGAAAACCTGTGACAAAAGGCGTTGGCGAGCGCTGGAATGTCAGTTTTTCTGTCACGCAGAGGCGGCAAGTTTATCTTAACGACACAAAGGCGATAGTAGAGATCTTCCCTGAATCGGCCCGACTCAACTTCTTTTTCAAGCAGCTTGTTGGTAGCGCTTACTATCCGCGCATCAGTGGAGAATGTTTCGTTGCTGCCCAGCCTTTGAAAAGTCCTCTCCTCTATAGCACGCAACACCTTTGCTTGCGTCGAAAGGCTCATGTCACCTATCTCGTCCAGAAATAGCGTACCGCCATTAGCAGCTTCAAACTTCCCTACTCTTCTTCCGGAAGCTCCTGTAAACGCCCCTTTTTCGTGGCCAAATAACTCAGACTCGATGAGCTCTCCTGGTAGAGCCGCGCAGTTCAAGCTGACAAACGGACCTGAAGAGTTCCGGCTCCTCAGATGAATTTCTCTGGCAACCATCTCCTTACCAGTACCCGACTCACCTGTAATCAAGACAGTGACGTCAGTCTGCGCGACCTTCTCAATCAAAGAGTAAACGGCTTCCATTGCGGAGGACGACCCAATCAATTGACCAAAGGTACCGGTCGCCGCCAGTTCGCGTCGCAGCTTCGCGTTGTCCGTTCTCAGCGAATGCGTTTCGACAGCGTTCCGAACGAGGATACGCAACTCGTCGACATCGAAAGGCTTTGAAAGGTAGTCATAAGCGCCAAGCTTAATTGCCTGAACGGCCATACGCTCAGAGCCGTGCGCGGTGACTATTATAACAACTGGCGGGTATTCTCGCGAAACAAGGGTGGGCAAATACTCCAGACCTGATCCGGAGGCCAGTCTGACGTCTAGCAGAACGACGCCCGGTGCATAATTCTCGACAGCCTCGTCAGCAGTCGCGAGGCTGTCGGCTTCAAGGATGGTGTACCCTTCCTTCTCCAGCGCCCTCTTCATTCCGTACCGGGCGGCTGGTTCGTCGTCAACAATAAGGACTACCGACTTCATTATCGAAAAATCTGGCGCGGTCTAACTCTTCCACTGACCTGATGCGGACAACAGTTCGATGCTATTTCTTGCCTTTCTTTCCTGGTGGCTCTGCTCCTTCATTGCTATAGAATTGCGGCGCATTGTCCTTGTCGAAGGGGTATAGCTGGTTCGTATCGGAATTATATTCCCACTCCGCCGCTAGCAACTGCTTCTGCCAATCCTGGTAGTTGAATACTACCTTCCATCGACCTGCTTTCTCTGCGGGCCGAAGCTTCTTTAGAGACGCTTCCCAGCCGATTGTTGTTATGTTGTATGCGCCCTTGTTCTTGGCATAGTCGTCCACCATCTCCCCAACCGTCTTGGTCGACACCTGCTCATTCACCTCGGGCTTCATTGCTAGAACCTTCTCGATGATCAATTTCCCTTCCGGCGTCGTCTTCGAGACCCTCTCCTCGATCGCTGCAATCTTTGGATCCTTCTGAGTTCTAGCCACGGGAGCAGACTTTTTGTCACAGGCCAACAACAAAAGAAGAACTGCCATTACCGGTATGAGTCTTACCATCTCTCGTCCTCCATTTGCCATCGAAATAAACCTAACAAGACTGTGCATCATTGAGCCATCAGGATCCTAAGGTCCCTGACATTGTTGCCCGTGGGCCCCGTTACAACGAGGCCGCCCGCCTTCTTGAAAAACGAATGAGAATCGTTGCTGCTTATGAAGATTGAGGCATCTGCTCCGCGTTGTGCCGCCCTGATCACCAGTTCTGCATCGGCAACTGCCCCTGCTGCTTTGCTGTTTCCGTCAATACCGTCCGTGCCACACGAAAGCACTGCTGCTGGCTTAAGGATGCCTGCGCCAGCCAACCGCGCTGCCGAGTATAGCACGAATTCCTGGTTGCGCCCACCGATACCATCGCCTCGCACAGAGCAGGAAACCTCGCCCCCCGATATCACGCAGACCCGTTCATTCGGAAACGAAGAACTGAGTTTCAAGAGATGATCAATCGATTGATCAGCGACGGCTCTATATTCACCTTCGATCAGGTCAGCATCCACTTCTACTCGAAACCCAGACTGCTTTGCCAGGGTCACCGCGGCTTGGACTGCGCTAGAATTGTCCAACAATAGCAGGGTCACCGGCTGCGCCCCGGCCCTGCTTCCGTCATCCGCCAAACTGACCAGATCTCGATGTCGAATCACGCTGGCCACCGACCTGGGGAGTTCGTCCATCAGGTTGAACTTATTCACCACATCAAAGAAGTCCTCGGTTTCGACCCTTTCTGGCAAAAGCGGGTTTGAAGCGATCGAACGCAAATCGCCGGCGTTGACGTCTGACATGTACAGCCCAACGCACTTCGAATTCTTAGCAAGGCGTCCAAGTCGTCCCCCCTTTATGTTCGACAGACTCTTTCTGAAAACGTTTATCTCGTGAATGGTAGCTCCGCATCGGATCAGAACTTGAGTCGTGACTCGAAGATCTCCAAGCGATATCAGCGGCGACAACGGCGACTCCACCAGCGAGGAGCCTCCCCCTGAGATTAGAAACACTATCAAAGAACCCGCGCCGCACGACCGCACCACATTCAAAATCTTTTCGCCAGCTATCAGGCTGTTGACATCAGGCAATGGATGTCCAGCGACAACAACTTCGGATCTTACGCGTATATGCGAGCGGCGGTCGGTCACTAGAATGCCCCTTTTGATTCGCTCGCCGAAAAGATTCTCCGCCGCAGCTCCCATCTTCAAGCTAGCCTTCCCCATTCCGATCAATACCACTTCGTCATAGGTATCAAGAGCTATCTGTTCGGCGCCAACGGTCAGCGTCTCACCAACGACTCGCACGCTTTGCTTAATCACAGAGTCGGGTTCGATCGCCGTTAGGGCTCCAAGGAATACGCGCTTTGCGGTTTCTTTCAGATCTGCCATAGTGGTTGTGGAATCACTGAGGAAAAAAAGACCGACGATCTCATTATGATAGTCGAGCGCGGTGTGATCTATGCTGGCTGAAGTGGCCGGTGACACACCAGTTTTCAACCCGCTTCTGACTAATGGCTGAACTGGAGCGCCGTTGCGAGGTCTGCCCTGTCTTACGCAATGGCCCAGGCCCAGAGGTACAAGCCTGACGTGGCATGCATCAGTTCTCAATCTCAGACGAACTGATATTATACATCTGCATGAGCCGCAAAACGTCCTGCCGCACAGAATCCCACCTCGCTGACAGAGAGTCTGCCGCACGGCTCGTTGTGGTGGATATCACGCGATCCGTTCGTCTGGCTTGCCGTGCCATGGCCAGGGTCGCGCTACGCATGCTCTCGCGGTCTCGGAGCGAAGTTGCGAACCTCTCATAGAGCTGCGCCGAATTCACAAAGCTGTCTATCGCGAACAGCAATTCTATTTCGGCCTCTCTATACTGCGAAGCGTTGTCGACTTCAACACCGGTGCCGGTCATCCGAACGCCATACAGCCGCTGATATTCCGAAAGCAGTTCCTCCGCCTTGCGGTGAAGACTGCTCGCTGACGAAGCCGCCGTTCCGGAAGGCGTGCTCGCTTCCGCGCCGACATCTGCTCTGCCCCCCAGTGCAATCAGCTGATCACCGCTCGCCGAGTGAATCACGACGCGTCGCACATACTGCACGCCGTCCCTTACAGTGAGCTCAATCCGTCCTCTCGTGAGTACCTGAGTCACCATTCCAGTCGGCCGTACTGCCTTTGCGTACACTTCGAGAGTATCCCCGTTTACGACGTGTTCGCCGACCCAGCGCCACCCACCAGAGTTCGCTTGAGTACTGATCAATACGGAGATTGCACCGTCTTGCGTCCTATTAGCACTCGCCGAAAGCACGTTTGCCATAACACTCTCAGCGGACGCACCGCTCTCTGTGCTGATTTCTCTCGGGCGTTCTACGGGTCGATCACTGACGCTAGAAGCTCCCATAATCCCAAGACTCGTTGCGGTCTGCGGATCCAAGTCACCAGTCTCTTGAAGTTTGTGTTCGCGCTGATAAGTCCGCAACGCGCTGGAGGTTCGCGAGCTCGTAACCCCATCAGCCTCGCCTTCGTAGTAACCCTGTTCTTTCAATGCCCCTTGAGCTCTTCGTACCATCTCGGGAGACGAGAGCGGGAGCGCAGGAGCGACAGCGGTTGACCTGTCTACGTCATTCCGGGTATCGGGCTCGGTGCGGGTAGGAATTCGCCGATCCGGAATGTCTGGTTGGGATCCAACAGGCTCGGGCCGGTCGGGCCTTTCTGCCGGCCGATCCACGGGTTGATCTGAGGAGCGATCCCCACGGTCTGGCCCCGTTTCAGAAATGAAGCTCTCTCTGACGACCAGTGGCTGCTTGATTTGAACGCCAAACGGAGTCCCCGACGGCACCTGGGCTTCTTCACCTTTCGAAAGGAGAATGCTCGCTACGCCCGCACCGGCCCCAACGACTCCTCCGAGCACGGCGCCCTTGCCGCCGCCGGCGATTCCTCCAAGCACAGCACCGATCGCGCCTCCGCCCCCGATAAAGACTGATGGCCGCTTGTTGCTCTCACCCGACACGCGGCTCTCGTCATCGATTCGACGCCGTGTTTCAGGATCATCCGAGGTCAGGCTTCCCACGAGGCTGATGGCGGTGCCGTTCGGAAAGACAAGAGCATCGAAATCTATTCCTATCGTACCCGACCGGTTCATTCGCTTCGCCGGCGTGACCTGGGTGACTCGCCCTTCCACTATTGAGCCGGCGGGGATAACAGTTCGGCCGTCGACGTACACCGGAACGGTAACTGTGGCGGTGAACTTGTCTCCGACCCGCGCGGTCCGGGAACTGAGAGTACCGTTGATCTGCACGCTGATGACGGTGTCGGAAGGCAAAGTCCAACCTCGCTCACCGGACTGGGCCGAGCTGTATCGCGGCCGGCTGTCTTGAGCGCTTGTCTTGCCGCTGCTCATGGCGATCACAGCGACAGAAAGCACGGCGCTCACCGCTAGCATAAGGTTTCTCTTCAGCTTCATCGGACTTACCTCCATAGCTTATGGACTACTTGACGGGAGAATTGGCTCATGTGCTAAGACGATGAACAACCCCAGTTCTGTTGTCCGCTTCAGCGAACTTAGTCAAAGGCAATTTCACAGACGCGGTCGTTCCCGCGCCCGGCTGGCTTATCACGCGAAGGTCTCCGCTGTGCAGTTCAGCTATCTGTTTCGCGATGGCCATGCCCAGCCCAGTTCCCTTCTCCTTTGTGGTGTAAAACGGCTCGAATAGCCGTTTCTGCGTATCGGCATCCATACCGCACCCATGATCTGTTATGTCGACCGAGATCCCGCTTTCGCTGAGCTTCGTCCGCAGCTCAATAGAGCTCTGAGGCTCGCTGGCTTCAATAGCGTTGATTATCAAATTTAAGAAAAGCTTCCTCAGCTCAGTGGCATCATAGTACCCGACCGGGAAGTCCGGGCTGTAACGCTTGTCCACCTGCATCTGCTTAGCATTTAGTCGATCGGCGACCATCGGCAACAACTCATCAAGCAAATCATTCAAGTTTATTTCCGCGCGGTTCAACTCCTTGGGCCGCGCGAACTCTGAAAGCTCAGCAACAATCGCCGCCAGATGGTCCACGCTTCGCTCAATCACCTGAAAAGTTGACTGGTCGCCTGACTGGTCAGTGCCTGTCTGTCGCTTTAGCAACTCAGCTGCAAAGCGGATGCTGCCGAGCGGGTTCCTGATCTCATGTGCGATCTGTGCCGTCATTTGTCCAACAGCCGTAAGAGCGTGATTGCGACGTAGCTCCGCTTGTGCGCGCGTAGCTTCAGTGACATCGACGAAGACCAAAATAATTCCGTGCCGTTGATCTGTGACCATCAACGGCGATGTGTAAAAATCAAACAGCCTCGCACCAAGATCAACTCTACCGTAATAATGACTGCTCGCCGTAGGTTGTGAGAGTTCTTCGGACACAGCCGCAACCAGCGAGGAGTTGCTTCGGAACAGCTCTTCGTAGCTTTGTCCGCTTTCCGGCTCTGTCCCCACTCCTGGCAGACTTCGAAACGACTCGCTGATCGTCTGCACCGCGCCGTTATTTCCGATAACGACTACTCCTGACACGAGGCTGTCAAGAAGTGATTGAAGGTAGTCTCTCGATTCTGCAGTGGCGCCGTGAGCGGCCGCAAGTCGCTTTAGGTTTTTGCGGATCTCATAAAAAGCCAACAACGCCACTACCATGCCCACCGTCAAGACCGCTCCCGTTGCGGCCACTATTCGGTTGCGAGCGCTCACACTCATCTCGTGCGCTTTGAGGTTATTCTCCTCTCGCTCCCTGTCAACCAACTCAACGAGCCTCTTTACTGCCTCCAGCATTCTGTCACGCTCGTCGTGCCAGGCATTGGAAGCCAGGCCGGTCTGCTCCATCACCTCCCAGAAGTCTCGGTAAGTTGCTTCAAATTGCTTCCACTCTTCATTATCTACAAGGGAACTCCTTCTAGCTTGTTCGATTTCGGTGTCCATTTCCTTCTTGTAGTCCTTCAGACGCTGCCGCGCTGGAAACTGAAGAAGGTCATTTGGCTGGTTTGCTACCACCGTTCGCGTTTCGCCAGATACTTTGCCTGCCGTCTCTCGGATGTCGAGCACAAGCCGAAAATGGCGCTCTTCCGTTTCGTCAACGCGAACGCTGTCTTTCTCTAAAGCCGCTACACTCTTTACGCTCCGATAGCCAAGGCCTGCGACAAGCAACAGCAACACAAAGAAGCCAAGAAACAGTACGTTGCGAACCAGGAATTCAACAGGTCTGGATGTTACGGCCTGCAGGTCTCGAAGCTTTCGCGTGCGAGCCATCATAAGTTGTAAAGCTCTACCGCTGACTTTCGTTCATCGCGCGTCTTGGATGCGCTAACGAGCAGTGAATCATCTTAGTGAGGATTATCAACCCCTGAATGTTACCACGTGCCAGCCGCTTTCGAAACTTTGAAGTATTTGCTGCCGCAGCTAGTTATTTGACCTTACGGATGAAGAGGCAATGCCCATAATCGGCGGCTAATAACCGCTACGTTGATGTTGATTTCGGCCGCGCCACCGTGTATAAGATCTCTCGAGAACCCCCTCCAATAAACCCCGGGGCCGGGCGCACCGATCCGTGCGTTGACTTCTTTCGTACTCTTATTCCGTCCCGGCTGAAGCTGATAAAGAACTGGTGAGAGAATGGCGATCGTTCTGGTGATCCTCGCCGCCGTATTCGTCGGCGTTCTTGGCGTGCACACTTACAAGCAGTACAATGTCAGACAGCAGCGGCGCATGAACGAGAATGAGTACAATGCCGCGGTCACCCTATGGGAGTACGCGCGCCTGGTCAAGGACAAGATCGATACCGCAATTCGACAGGGCACTGGTGCCCTTGACTTCACCAAGATCACGGTCCCGCACACCCAGGGATATAAGATATCGGTTGAGTTAATCGGCGCTTATTTTCGCATCTACGCGGTACCTGCCAAGTACAACAGGACCGGCAGACTCTCCTTCTTGACTGACAACACACTAAGCGTGAGGGCTTCAGATCGATCCGGACAACCGGCAACAACCGAAGATGGAGAGTACCAGAGCGATGCGCATATATGATCCTATGCCCAGTGTTACGCGGCAGAGGTTCGTGCTAATCTTGCGCATCGGGCGACAACTTTCTAGTCTCTCGGTTCCGTATCGGGAGCGGTAGCGAGCATGACTCGATAAGCCAAGTGACCGTGCCGCGCTCGCTACCGCTCGCGATACTTACCCGATGCCCACCGCAACGCTGTGTTTTGACTCACTATGAAATTCGGAGCAGTCGAAAACAAAGCCCGCTTAGCGATGCTGGTTCTAATCCTGTCGCTTCTGTCGCTGATTGCGCTGAGCCTTGCGCTGTTCTCCCGAAGCGGTAGCCAACTCAGATCCTCCCCGATCATTATCTACCTGTTCAGCTATCAGATCATCGCGCTGGTCTTAGGGATCGGCCTTGTCTTCATGTTGATCCGCTGGCTGCTCAGACCTTATAGGAGAATGGTCCAGGCTGCGCGCGGGAGCCCAGTGCGCGCGTCGTCCGCAGTCAGCGAAGGCGAGTTCGTTGCTCAGACGTTTCAAGCCCTCGTCGAACAGCTTCAAGCCAAAGAAAGAGAGCTCGCACAGCTTCACGAGCTCGAGCGAAAGCGCGCCGACCGATCCGAGCGGTTCAGCGAGCGCTTGATCGCCAACATTCCCAGCGGATTGATCACTATCGACTCGAGGGGAATCGTCACGTCGGTCAATGCGCACGCTATGACGATATTCGAAATAGCTGGGCGCCGCGGTAGTTCTGCGCTCGCCAGGCAGATCCACACCGGTGAGCTCTTGTCACCCCTCGTCGACTTTCGTTCCTTCTTCAGCTCATCTCCGCAGATGGCGGCGATGATCTCCGAATGCCTCGACAAAGCTACGACGTACCGGCGCGAAGAAGTGCCCGTCGTACTTTCCGGCGGCCGCGCCCGTCGCGTCGGTTTAAGCATCTCCCCGATCTGCGACGCTTCGCAAAATGTCGAAGGCGCCCTCTGCTTGATGACCGACATAACCGAAGTGATCGAGCTTCGTGAGCGAATGAAGCTCAAAGACAATCTGGCAAACCTCGGCGAAATGGCGGCGGGTCTCGCTCATGAGTTCAAGAACTCGCTTGCTACGATTCACGGCTACGTTCAACTATTGGACGCCCAAGCCGTGGGGGGGACGGCATCCGGCGCTGACCGCCGAATCGCCCTTGATGCCGCTTTGAACGAAGTCAGGTTGTTGAGCAAACTCGTGACCGACTTCCTCAACTTTGCTCGCCCGCAAGACTTGAACCTTGTAAGAGTCGACTTGCGCTCGATTGTTGACACCTGCGTCAAGGAGGTCAGACCTCAGTTGACCGGTACCCGGATCGAGTTGAATGTTGAAGGCGAGTTTCCACAACTGGCGGGAGATGAGTCTCTGCTCAGGCGTGCTTTGATCAACCTGCTTCGCAACGCTATCGAAGCCATTGATCCGCAGTCGCTCACAAAAGCAATCGTGATCAGCGGAGCGATCGACACTGGACCGGATCACCGCTATGCCCACGTCAGGGTTAGCGACACCGGCAGCGGCATCTCACCCGAAGACCTTCACCGGATATTCATTCCGTTTTTCACTACAAAGTCGCGGGGCTACGGTATCGGTCTCGCGCTTGTGCAGAAGATTCTTGTTGCGCACGGCGGCGACGTGAATGTTGAAAGAAGCGACGGCACCGGCACCGTCTTTCAATGCCGGCTGCCGCTGCGGGTCCAGTCTGCGAGTGTGGAAGCGGAGTAATATGCCGTGGACTAAGGTTACAGCCTTGCCGTCCTCTTTCAATCCTTCTCCGCGTCAAGCTTTAAACCCTAGAACTTAGAACCCTTTGTGCCCTCAACTCCGGTGGCAGCCCAATTGCAGACGAGGGATGGTCTGTTCTTGCAGCGATTCCCAAATTCGGAGCACAAATTGAACGCATTCTCGAAACCAAGGTTTTGCCAGCGTGAAGAAGCGGGGCTAGGGCTGATGGAAGCAATAGTCGGCTTTCTAGTTGTGCTGATCGTCGGCTCGGTACTTTTGCACCTGGGCCGGACGGGATTCGCCATGTACAGATTGAATGCCGCGACTAGCGGCATCGCGGAGGAACTGGACTTGGCGCGAGAACAAGCAGTTGCCCGACGCGTAAGCGTCAGTGTCATCTTCAACGCTAAACAAAAGTTGTTCGGCCTGGATCGCAATGGCAACGGCCGCCTCGACAGCGTCGAAGCTGAAGAGCTGCCGGATGGAGTCGAAATCTCCGAAGACGCCGTAGTGACCTTTGCGCGTTCGGGAAACCTCGCGCCTGGCTCGGAACAGCCTAGTATCGTCATCAGCAACACGGCCAAATCTTGCCGCGTGAGCGTCTCCAAATCTGGCGCCATCGAGATCGATTAGTCTGTCGCGAAGCTCCCGTTTGATAGAGAGATTACTCTGTCACCGCGGTCGAGTTGCATCAGATTCTCGCAACTCGTCCGCGTTTTTTTTAATTGTGCTCTATTCTAACCGCCTGCCAAAAGTTTCAAGCTGGTTTCCCTCAAGACACCTCGCTGATAGAATTGATTCGCCTTCAATTTGCTTGCGGTGATCATGTAAGAGACTCCTGTGAGAATAGGCGTGATATCAGATACTCATGGGCTTTTCGATCAGTCGATAGTTTCGATCTTCGACGGCGTCGACGCAATCATACATGCGGGCGACATCGGGAAGCTCGAAGTGATCGACCGACTGGAAGAGATCGCCCCGGTGCTCGCGGTCGAAGGAAACAATGACAGTTTCAGAAGATTTCCCAATGAGCGCGTAGAAGAATTGGCCGGACGCCGAGTTGTCATTCGTCACATCTTTGGTGAGCTGCATCAGCTCAGGCAGAGTGACAAACGGATGGTCGAGCAGGTTCAACCGCACGTGGTCGTCTTTGGGCACTCGCATCGGCCTTATCAAGAGATGCTCGGGCCGACTATGTTGTTCAACCCAGGAAGCGCAGGCCCGCGACGATTTTCGCTCCCACGCACAGTGGGAATCTTATCTCTGAAGCGCTCCGGCGTCGAGGCCCAAATCCTCAGCCTCGATTGATTCAGCGATTCAACAGGTCCTCGAGTTGTCCGCACCCCAGAACAGGCGGTTAAACAGGAAACCAGGTGCCAGATCCCAGAAGCCCAAACCGAGCCCTAATCGAGAGAGCGTCAGCGCCCTACACGGACTCAGGCCTGGAGGCACTCTCTCGCCCGCCAATCGACCAACATCTGGAACGCATCGCTTTGCTGATGGACAAGGCAGTCCGAATCCCCGGCACCGACATAAGATTCGGCTTGGACCCGGTCATCGGGTTCTTTTTCCCTGTAGCCGGAGACGCCATTGGCGCAATTGTGTCGGCGTATATAGTTTTCATCTCGGTCCGCTACGGCTTGCCGAAGATCGTGATTGCGAGGATGGTCTTTAACATCGCCGCCGACTTCGCCGTAGGCAGCATCCCGTTTCTCGGAGACGCAGTTGACTTTGTATGGAAGGTCAACACTCGCAATCTAAGCTTGTTGAACAAGTACGCTTCGGGCAAACGGGGCTCATTCTGGAGCGACTGGGCCTGGCTATTTGTATTGTTAGGCGCGCTGTTCCTGCTGCTCTTCGGCGGGATCGCCCTGATCTATTACGCCATCAAAGCAACCGGTATGGGGTTGATCTAGCAACCTTGCGCTAGCGACCGATCGTAATGACCGCAATCTCAGGCCGAGACAGGAATCGTACGTCAAGGATCGAAGTCCCAACTCCGCGGTTCACGTACATTCGCGTTCCCCGCTGCTCAAACCAACCCGCAACGAACTTGCCCGAAAACTGTGGCAGCCAAAGCGGCCCGATCAAAGGGAGTCGCACCTGTCCGCCATGTGTGTGACCGGCCAGTGCAAGGTCACAACGTCCCGCCGCCTTCTCAAAGTAAGGCGGCGAGTGAAACAGTGCGATTCTGTAAGCTGACTCAGGCACCCCGGCAAACGCCTTGTCCGCATCTGGCCTCCCGCCGTAAAGATCGTCGAACCCAACGAGCCAGATGCCATCGCGCACTTCGCGGCTTGAGTTCAACAACAGCGTTGCTCCCGCGGACTCGTAGAACTCTTGTTCGTTTTTGACCGGCCACCAGTCTTCGTGATTCCCGCGAACAACCCAGACGCCCAACGGAGCGTGAAGCCAGGTCAACACGTCACGAAGCCCGGGATAGTTCGAGCTGATATTTATCGAGTCCCCGGTGATGACGATTAAATCCGGTTGCTCAGCTTCTACCGCGTGAAGCATTTTGCGCTCTCGCCGGCCAAGTCCGTAGGTATGAATGTCAGTGAGGTGGACAATCTTAAGAGGTGAGCTTAATGGAGCGGAGATGTTGTGATGAGTGACCTCGATCCAGTATGGCTCGATCCAAAAGGCGTAGAAGCCGACGCCGAGAGACGCTGTGAAGGTAAGAACAACGCCGAGCACGAATCGCCGTTTCCAAACCCAATCCCAGGCTAAAGCCTGAACTCCGTGCTCTCTCAACAACTACACCTCAACAACCACCGGAATGATCATCGGCCGGCGACCCGTGGCCTTCTGGATGAATCGCTTCAATGCCACACGAATCTTTTCCTTTATCACCGCGTAGTCGATGCGCTCCTCGTGGGCCGCGGAAGTCACCGTCTCTTCAACCAGTTGCTTGAGCTGCAAGAGCATCTCGGTTGCGTCTTCCTCGTGGATGAAGCCTCGCGTTACCAGTTCAGGCTCAGACTCGAGCTCTCCCGATTTGGGATTGATCGCGACGATCGCCACGACGATGCCGTCGTATGACAGGTGCTTTCGATCACGGACGACCATGTCTTCGACGTGTTCGTAGCTCGAATCGATGAAGGTTCGCCCAACAAACTCCGTCGCGGTTATCTCCGCGCTCGATTCTGTGAGCTCCAACACGTCGCCGTTTTCAAACACAACGATATTCTCCGGCTCAACGATACCCAGCGTCGTCGCCCAATCCCTGTGCCTGTAGAGCTGGCGATGCTCGCCGTGAATCGGCACCAGGAACTTCGGCCTCGTCGCTTCGATCAGTATCTTCAAGTCTTCCTGGCTGCCGTGACCCGAAACGTGAACCCGCGCAATGCTGCTGTCGATCACGCGAGCGCCCCGCTTGTAGCAATGCGAGATCAGCCGCGAGATCGAAGGCTCATTGCCCGGTATCTGCCGTGCCGAGAGAACCACTGTGTCACCCTCCCCGACCGAGAGGTTCTTATGTTGATCCGTCGCGAGCTTGGTCATCGCTGACATCGGGTCACCCTGGCATCCCGCTACAAGCAGCAACAAATGATCGTCGTCCATCTGCCGGGCTTCCGCCGGGCTGACGAAGATACCGTCTGGCACGTCGAGTTGGCGCAGACTTTCGGCCGTTTCGACGTTGCGCAGCATGCTTCTGCCAAGGAGCGCGACCCGGCGCCCATACTCTCGCGCGAGGTCGAGCACGATTTGAATCCTGTGAACTGAACTGGTGAAACAGCTCAGCACGATTCGACCCGTCGCTTCTTCAAATACTTTTTCCAGCGCAGGAATGACCGCGCGCTCTGACTGCGTGCGACCTGGACGTTCAGCGTTAGTCGAATCCGCCAGTAAGGCGAGCACGCCCCGGTCGCCGTATTCGCTCAGCCGTTCAAGATCAGTCCCAGCCCCGACCACAGGCGTCTCGTCGATCTTGAAATCGCCCGAGTGAATCACCACTCCAGCCGGCGTAGTCACCGCCACTGCTGTGCAGGATGTAAGACTGTGAGTGACGTGCATCCACTCGACTTCAAAGTTCCCAAGCGCAACTCGGTCTCGCGGTTCAACCGCATGCAGTGAAGTCGAAGCCGACAGACCGTGCTCCTGGAGCTTATTCTCAACGAACGCGAGTGTGAGGTGAGTGCCGTACACGGGGACGTTGACTTCCTTAAGCAGAAACGGAACCGCGCCAATGTGATCTTCGTGTCCGTGAGTCAGCACGATAGCAGAAATCTCGTCGCGATACTGATCGATGAACGAGAAGTCGGGAATAACGATGTCCACCCCCGGTGCGTCCTCTTCAGGAAAGCCCATGCCCGCATCTATGATGATCGCCTCACCACCGCAGCGCATCGCCATCATGTTCATGCCGAACACACCGACGCCGCCGAGAGGTATTATTTCGAGTTTGTGTTCTGCCATTTATTTGTCCGATTAGAACTCGACAAACTCCGAGGGGTAGTGAGACATGTCCAGCTTTTCATGTTCAGGAATCAAACGGATGCCCCATTCCTGCATCGCCAACGCCCCGAACAATACCTCGATTGGCCTTCCTTCATCGTCCTTGCCGATATTGTCAATCACCATTGCGTGAGTCGATATCGGCAAGCCTTCAATCTCCGCCTCAAGCAAGGCGTGCTCGTTGCTCTCTTGGACTGCCCCGCCAATTGCGGTGCGGATCGGCTGAGATAGCGCAGCCGTGGTCAAAACGGAAGCGACCGCCGGCACAATGTAGGTTCTACGAGCCCCTGTATCAAAGAGCGTCCAACTTTGCCGCCCCTGAACGTTAATCATCTGACGTATCCGGCCCATATTGATCCCTCCAGTCGAGTTCTTTGCTCTTTCTTCTAAACGAGAAGTATAGCAACATCACGAGCCGGTCGAGCAAACATTTCATTCCCGGTAGAGCGCTTTGCACAACGCAGCAAACTCGGCGAGCGACAGTGTTTCGGCCCGCCGCTGTGACGCCACCGAAGCGGCTTCCAAAGCCGATTCCAGCGGTTCGATAAATTCGAGGGTCCTCGCTGCCTTCAAGTTATTCAGAATCGTCTTTCGCCTTTGAGCGAACGCGGCCCGCACAAGCGCGAAGAACCTCGCTTCGTCTACGACTTCAACCGGCGGCTGCTCGCGCACCGTCAGCCTGATGACTGCCGACTGGACTTTGGGCGCAGGAGTGAATGCTGACGGCGGAACTTCAAACAGCTTCGTCGCGTCGCAGTAATACTGCATCATCACCGACAGATAGCCGTACTCTTTGCTGCCCGGACCGGTGGTGATCCGGTCGGCGACTTCTTTCTGAAGCATCAGCGTCATATCGAGCAAGCGCTGACCCAGCGAAAGGAGTCTCTCGATTATCGGCGTTGAAATGTAGTAGGGGAGGTTGGCTACTATTCGCACCCGCCTCTTCTCTTGATCAGCGGGACGAAGGGAATGCAGCTTCGACTTCGCATCTTCGATGAGTTTCCCCCAATCCAGGCTCAAGACGTCCGCTGCGACGACAGACAGATTCTCAGCCTTCACCGAGCTCTGCAGCTCTCGAGCAAGCCGGTCATCGATTTCGACGGCCACAACGTACCCGCTTTCTTCAACGAGCAACCGTGTCAGCGCACCGGTGCCCGAGCCAATTTCAAAAACGATGTCAGTCGGTAGAGGGTCAACCGCATCGACGATTCGCCGCGCGACTCGACGGTCAGTGAGAAAGTATTGCCCGAGGCTTTTCCTAGCCTTGATCAAGCTTTTCAAGCGACCTCTCGCAAGGATGGGTACCCGGTCATCTCGGTGAAGCCGTCGGCTTCCGCTATGCTCACGTCTTCAAGATCGAACTCGATATCGCCGAAGGCCCACTGCGTAGCGAGGCGGTGTTCAGGCATCGGGCCTGGCATAACAAGCGTTGCTTTGTCGAACTCTACGAAGTTCGAAGGGTCGCTAAAGTCGAAGAGACCCGGGAGAATCAGCAAACTGGTAACGCTTTTTCTCGCAAGCGTCGCTAGTAGCGAGCCCACCTGCGACCTCAAAACGCCACGCGCGATCCCTTCTTCCAACCTCACTACCTTTCCGGTTGTATCAGCCGTCGAAGACTGAGTTTCGACCGCCACGATCGAGACTTCGCCAGCGCCTCGTTCCCGCAGCGCCTCCAGAAGCAGAGGCTCCGCATCACTAGCGGCTACAACGAGCGGACGGTACCGCTCGCGGACCAACGCGGTATCTAACACGAGTCTGTTGAGTTCTGGCCGCCCGCCGATCATCACCGCGTCGTACTCTGAAGCCGCTTGGAGAAATTCATTTGAAGGATGCCAATCGGTCAAGCTGGCTGATGCGTCGGACGGGTACTCGATCACCCCGTGCACGAACGGTGTTCCGGTGGTGATAAATTTGAAATAGCTCTCGTTGAGTCGCAACGCGCGATCTTCCAAGAGCCCAACTTCGACCTCGATGCCCGCTTCGCGCAACTGCTCGATCCCACGGCCGTTGACTCGCGGGTCCGGATCTTTGACGGTGAGCACCGCGCGCGCGATCCTTGCTTCGATCAGCGCGTCGGTGCAAGGAGGAGTGCGGCCGTGATGGCAACACGGCTCGAGATTACAGTAAAGCGTCGCGCCGCGCGCAAGCTCTCCGGCGTTGTCGATCGCGTAAGCCTCGGCGTGCTTCAGCAGATCATATCGGTGATAACCTTCGCCGACGACCCGTCCGTCCTTGACGAGCACCGCCCCGACCATCGGATTGGGGCTAACCCGCCCGGCGCCTTGCCGCGCCAACACAATCGCGCGGTTCATTAGAAGTGTGTCTGTATCCAGCATGTGCGTGTAAATGTAGGGGGCGGCACTCTGAGGGCTGCCGCTCCTGAACAAGGAAGTGCTCTACAGCCGCGAAGGGCACAGAGGCCGCCCCGACAGGTCAAACTTTGTACCTTGCGGTGCGCGGAACCTCGTAGCCTTCCAGGAAAACATTCTCCAGCTTCATCGAAGTCGATGCCGTGAATTCCAGCCCATGATTCTCGCCGCGAGCGAGCTTCGCATAACCGGCAGCCGCGATCATCGCCGCGTTATCAGTAGTAAGGACCGGGCTCGGGTAGTAAACCGGCGCGCCGAAGTCTTCAGCGTCTACCGTCGATCTCAACGCGCTGTTACACGCAACCCCGCCCGCCAGGATGATCGTCCGAGGATGATGTCGCCGAACAGCCGTTCGTAAGCGCGCGAGCAATGACCGAATAACTTTGTCCTGAAAGCTCGCGAGGAGATCAACGATTTTCTGATCAGGTTCGCCGCCGTTCGTTACTGGCTCGATTCCCTTCTCTCTTACATAGCGAAGCACCGCGGTTTTCAGTCCGCTGAAGCTGAAATCGAGATTAGGTGAGTCCATTCGCGGAAGTGTGAACACAAGTTCAGCCGCACGCGGATCACCGGACTTCGCTAGACGGTCAATCACCGGCCCACCCGGATAACCAAGCCCAAGCATCTTCGCAACCTTGTCATAAGCTTCACCCGCGGCGTCGTCGCGCGTTCGGCCCAGCACGGCGTATCGGCCGGGCTCAGGGATTAGAAAAAGTGTCGTGTGCCCGCCTGAAACGATCAGCGCCATCGCTGGATACTCGACTGCCAAGTTCTCAAAGACGACTGAGTAGATGTGCCCTTCGATGTGATTGACGCCAACGATGGGCTTGTCTGCCACCATCGCGAGCGACTTAGCGAAACTGATTCCAACGAGAAGCGAACCTATCAGACCTGGACCTTGGGTGACGGCTATGCCGTTGATCCCTTCGAGCGTCGCGCCTGCTTCACCGAGCGCGCTCTCGACCACGGGCGCGATTCGATCAAGGTGCTCGCGCGAAGCAAGCTCGGGCACTACTCCGCCAAACGGCGCGTGAGTCTTAACCTGAGATGCAATGATATTCGACTTGATCACACGACCGTCTTCGATCACCGCGGCCGCGGTCTCGTCGCACGAGCTTTCTATGCCGAGAACTAGCATTCGAAGTCATTCTACACGACACCTGACTCGCCTCGAAGGGAGCAGGGCGTTATGCGTGAGTGTGACGCAGTGCGAGAGTGGGGGGGGCCCATTTTTCATTTTCCATTTTCCATTTTTCATTATTTTTCATTTGATATTTGCCATAGAGTGATTCTCTTCAATAACAAATGGAAAATGGAAAATGGAAAATGGGACCCACACTCTCCCCCACTCCCCCACTCCTTAACTCATCACTCTTCACGTTTCACCTCTCGACGTAGTAGCATGCGCGCGTTTGCCCATGGAGAAAAAATGAAAGCAGCCATAGTCCGTGACTACAAACAGCCTCTCAAAATCGAAGACACCGAAACTCCGACGCCGGGCCCCGATGAGGTGCTGATCAAAGTCGAAGCTTGCGGCGTATGCCACTCTGACCTGCACATTGCCGAAGGCGACTGGACCCATCTGCTCAGAATCATCAAGCGCCCGCTCATTCCTGGCCACGAAGTAGTTGGCCGCGTAATTCAGAAGGGCGAGGTGGTGAGCAACCTCAACGTCGGCGATCGCGTGGGCATCGCCTGGACCCATTGGACGTGCGGCGAGTGCGAGCTCTGCAAAGAAGGTCACGAAAATCTTTGCTCGAAGCAGATGATCACCGGAGCAACGGTCGACGGTGGCTATGCGGAGTTTATGAAAGCCAAAGCTTCCCACGCATTGAAGGTGCCCGGCGCCTTAACTTCAGAAGAAACGGCGCCGCTGTTCTGCGCGGGCGTTACCGTTTACCACGCGATAAAGAAATCCGGCGTCAAGCCTGGTCAGCGTCTAGCGGTGTTTGGCGTTGGCGGGCTCGGACATCTCGCGGTTCAGATCGCGAAATGCTTCGGGGCTCAAGTGATCGCCATCGACATCGCCGATGACAAATTAGAATTCGCAAAACGACTGGGCGCCGACATTACTATGAACGCCAACGACGAGGTCGTGAAGAAGCTTCGCAAACTGGGCGGGGCTCACGTGGCCGTAGTCACGTCCGCTGCAAAGGCTGCATACGACCAGGCATTCTACGGTGTGCGATCGAGCGGTACGTTAATGGTCGTCGGAATGCCCGCCGAAGATCTGTCGTTCCCGGCGATCATGATGCGCGAGATCAGTATTATGTCAACGGCGACGGGTACTCGCGAAGATATGCGTGAAGTGCTGGATCTCGCCGCCGCCGGTAAAGTTAAGTGCCAGGTCGAAACGCGCCAGCTTGAACAGGTCAACGAAGTGTTTGATGAAATGCGCCACGCAAAGATCACCGGGCGGGTGGTACTAACGATGGGATAAATCTCGGATCACCCGGATTCGACGGCTTCGCACGGGCCTGACTCCGCGTTAATCCGTCGATCCGCCTATTCGTGGCCTATTCCACTTTGGCCAACGTCACCTTGGTCATCGAGTCGCCTGCGCGGAGTTGCTTGACCGCATCCAGACCGTCAAGAACTCTCCCGAACACTGCGTAGTTCATATCCAGAAACGCCGCCGGACCAAGGGTGATGTAAAACTGGCAAGACGCGCTGTTTGGATCTTGAGACCTGGCCATCGCAACCGCGCCCGCGTCGCCGTGTTTCAACTCCGGGCTGACCTCCAGTTTGATTCGTCGCTCGCGGCCCGTTTGTGGATCGACGAAGCCTCCGGTGCCGTTGCCTCTGGGGTCGCCGCCCTGAATAACGAAGCCCGGCTCGTAGCGGTGAAACTTCAAGCCGTTATAAAATCCGCGCTCGACCAGATCGATGAAGTTCCCCGCCGTGATCGGCGTCTTGTCTTCGTAGAGCTCGATTGTGATGGTGCCTGTGTTCGTTTCGATGATTGCTTTTCTATTAGCCATCCTGGTCTCCTTCTCTGTTCTTAAGCCTCGCAGACTCTAGCATCGCCTTCGGCGTGCGTACAAGTTGCCTCGGCTCTGACCCAACATTATACTGCTGAGTCCTGGTTGGTACCCGAGGAGCCATTAATGAACGTCACTCATCTCTACTGCTCATCGTGCGGCAAACAATACGAACCGAGAAAGGTCTACAACTTATGCGAATGCGGCAAGCCGCTGATGGTAGCTTACGACCTCGCGGCTGCGGCGCGGACCCTGACACGCGAGTCGCTTGTGGGACGCGAGCCGACTTTGTGGCGCTACCGCGAGGTGCTGCCTGTTGACGATTACAAGAACATATTGAGTCTCGGCGAGGGCATGACGCCGTTGTTGAAAGCCGAGCGGCTGGGTGCGAAGCTCGGCTTGTCGAACCTATTTATCAAAGACGAAGGCGTGAACCCTACCGGCTCGTTCAAGGCTCGCGGGATGGCGGTCGCGATTTCCATGGCGAAAGAACTCGGGGTTAAGAAGCTCGCGGTGCCGTCGGCTGGCAACGCAGCGGGCGCACTTGCGGCTTATGCGGCGAAGGCGGGCCTTCCGGCGTTTATTTTCATGCCCCTTGATACTCCCAGGGCAAACATCATCGAGTGCCAGCAATCAGGTGCGAACGTTACGCTGATCGATGGCCTGATAACCGACTGCGGAAAAATCATCGCGGAACGCAAAACAGCGGAAGGTTGGTTCGATGTGTCGACGCTGAAGGAGCCTTATCGAGTGGAAGGCAAGAAGACGATGGGCTACGAGCTGGCGGAACAATTCCACTGGGAGCTGCCCGATGTGATTCTATATCCAACCGGGGGCGGCACGGGCTTGATCGGGATGTGGAAGGCGTTCGACGAGATGGAGCGAATGGGATGGATCGGCAACAGCCGGCCGCGAATGGTGACGGTTCAAGCAGAGGGTTGCGCGCCGATTGTGAAAGCTTTCGCGGCAGGCGCAAGCTCGGGCGCGGACATCCCCGATGCTCATACTGTGGCAGCGGGGTTGCGAGTCCCGAAGGCCGTCGGCGATTTCATAATGCTGGACATCTTACGCAACAGCGGCGGAACCGCTGTATCGGTCACTGACGATGATCTGATTGCGGCAGTGAAGGAGATTGGCTCGGCTGAAGGCATCTTCGCTGCGCCCGAAGGTGCGGCGTGTCTGCCCGCGTTGAAGCAGGTGATACAGCGCGGCGAGGTTGATCGCAACGAGAGGATCGTGCTGTTCAATACCGGCGCAGGTGTGAAGTACCTTGAGGCATTCCAGCGGTAAAGCTGGATTTGTTTACACCGGTTTTAATACCGCTACTCCAGGATAGAGACTGGGCGCCACCCCCAGTGAGTGCAACCTTATGGCTTATGGGCTAATGACGGAAGGAGAGACCAATGCGAAGAATCCTCACTCTTACGCTTGTGATCAGCGCCCTGCTCTGTTTTGACGTATTTGCCGACCAGGTATCTTGAAAAACGGTGATCGTTTATCGGGGACTATTCTCAGATCCCACGGTGAAAACCTGAGCCTAAAATCGGAGTTTGCAGGTGAAGTAAAGATTCAATGGG
Source organism: Acidobacteriota bacterium (assembly GCA_038040455.1). Lineage (GTDB taxonomy): Bacteria > Acidobacteriota > Blastocatellia > UBA7656 > UBA7656 > Onstottus_A. The sequence continues at coordinate 41,245 of JBBPIH010000039.1, read as the reverse complement.
CGGCCATTGAACAGCTATCAAGCGACCGGCCTTTGTATGTCCTGCTAAAAGACGGACAATCATTTTTGGTACCGTTACCACCACGACAAGCAGGATCGAGGTTCAGACCAAAGAAGCGGGAATAGTTGCTACGTCCAAAGAGGCGATCCGGTTATTGCGCTCGGCAGCAGAACATGCCGCCCATCTTGCCGAAGTGGAGCGATTGCGTAACCCGGGGCTTGGGGATCTGTGGAGCGGATCAGCCGATGCGGGTCTCAGCTTGACGAAAGGCAATGCAGATACGACAACTATCGGCGTGGGCGCTCAGGCGGCGCGCACTACAACTAGAGACAAGACAAGCGTATATTTCGCGTCGCTTTTCGCAAAGAACAAGACGACCGGCGAATCGGTGACTACCGCAAGTTCTGCCCGGGGCGGGCTCCGGTATGATTTCAATCTTAGTGACCGTGTCTTCGCTTTTGGCTTGAGCGATATAGAGTATGACAAGTTTCAGCAACTCGACCTTCGCCTCGTGCTGGGCGGCGGGCTTGGCTTTCATGCTGCCAAGACCGAAAGGACTCGTCTAGACCTGTTTGCCGGAGGCGCGTTCAACCAGGAGTATTTCTCGACCGGGCTTAACCGCAAATCGGGGGAAGTTATTCTGGGCGAGGAACTCACCTACAAACTCTCGTCAAGCACCTCTCTCGCGCAAAGAGCAGTACTGTATCCGAACCTGAGCGAAATAGGAGAGTTTCGCATTTCGTTCGACACGACTGCTGTCACAAGACTGAGTAAGACCCTCGGCTGGCAGGTGACTTTGAGCGACAGATACATAAGCAATCCAATCCCCGGGATAAAGAAGAATGATTTACTGCTGACCACCGGGATACGAGTGACTTTTGGAGCTGGCAAGAACTAAGAAGGTGTCCTCGTATACGAGTTTCCGAGAGCCTCGCGCCGTGCGATAATTCCAGAAGATCGACCAAAGGGGGTTATGAAACATGCTCTGGAAGGATCGGCGTCAAAGCGACAACGTTGAGGATCGGCGAGGTATCTCACGCGGTGGGATGGCCGTCGGCGGCGGTCTTGGCGGTATCGTGGTACTGGTGATCGCACTGCTGCTCGGCGCAGATCCGGGTGAGTTGTTAGAACAGGTCCCAAGCGGTGCTCCGGGCTCAGGGTCCGGGACCTCGCGCCCGACTAACCCGGAGGAGGCGGAACTCAGACAGTTCGTCGGGGCAGCGCTCGCCGACACAGAGGATGTTTGGACTGCCATCTTTCGCAAATCGGGCAAGCGCTACACGGCACCCACGCTGGTTCTGTTCACCGATCAGGTCCGTTCCGGTTGTGGTATTGCCGGCTCCGCGGTTGGTCCGTTCTACTGTCCGAGCGATCGGAAGGTTTACATTGATCTCTCGTTCTATCGAGAGTTGAAGACACGGTTTCGCGCTCCGGGAGACTTTGCGCAGGCGTACGTGATGGCGCACGAAATCGGCCACCACATCCAAAACCTCCTGGGGACGATGGAGAAGGTCAATGCCGCCCAGGGACGTCTGAGAAAAGAGGGGGCGAACCAGCTTTCGGTCAGACTCGAACTTCAGGCTGATTTCCTGGCAGGGGTATGGGCGCATCACGCCAAGAGCAGAGGCATCGTCGAGCCCGGAGACATTGAGGAAGCGCTTCAAGCGGCAAGTGCCATCGGCGACGACCGGCTGCAGCGCCAATCTCAGGGGTACGTTGTGCCTGACTCGTTCACCCACGGCACTTCAGAGCAACGCCTCCGCTGGTTTCGCAAAGGATTTGATACGGGCGACATCAGCCAGGGAGATACCTTCAGCGCTACTGCTTTGTAAAAGGCTTCAACCTCTACGCCGCGCCGATATTCGCCATGACGAGGAGCGGGTCCAGCTTCTCCCCTTGGTTCACCTCTGCCATCTTTTCGTGCACGCACCCATCATCATCAACGACAGACCTTAAGTAGGAGTGCGCCGTTTCGTAGTTCGGGTTTAGATCGATCGCTTGAATTCCTTGCTCACCAATCCCACTATGAGGGAAAAAAAGTCCCCGTCAATGTATGCGCTTGGGCAAACGGGGGCGTTATCCGAGATGACCTTCCAGACAGGCGGAGGGAACACCGATGACAATTCTGAAAGGTAGCGCTGGCCGCATTGCCACGAAGCGAACAAGTTGCTAGATTCCGAAGACAGATCAGGGATGCGATGAAGGAGAAAGCCAAGCTCAAAGTCAGTTGGGCAAATCCAGACATTTGCTCGGAAGATTCTGATTCATTGAAGGAATGTTTTGACTCACACTGGATCTCGCAGGGTGCAAAGGTTGAGGAGTTTGAACGTCTAGTCGCACTCTACTCTAATCGGAAATATTGCGTGGCTGTGAATTCGGGTTCTTCGGCTCTAGTGTGTCTGTTGATAGCTCTCGGCGTTTCGAACACTTGTGAAATAATAATACCGGCGATGTCGTTCATTGCCGTCCCTTTCGCCGTAACGATGTCAGGTGCACTCCCGGTTCTCGCTGATATAAGCAGAGACACTGGAATGATTGATGCTAAAACTGTATTACCCTGTATCTCAACGCGCACGCGAGCTGTGATAGGAATAGACTATTCCGGTTTTGCAAATGATTGGTCAGACATCTCCAGTCTGTGCGAAGACAGAGGAATCATCTTGATGATAGACGCGGCTTCATCTTTCCTCGCGCACACTAACAGCACTCCGGCTGGCTCGTTTGGTAAGGCGGCTATCTTTAGTTTTCATGCGGCCAAACCTCTGACTACTGGTGAAGGCGGCGCAATAGTTACGGACGACGAGAATCTGGCGCTTCTGCTTAGACAAATCAGGAATCACGGTGAGACACCTGGAAAGAAATACTCTTATGATGTTTTCGGCGGCAATTATCGCTTGACTGACCTTGCTGCGTCCTTAGGCATTTCACAGATTCGCCGCAAGGAACAGATTCTGAGCAATCGTCGCCAGGTCATAAGTTACTACCTTGAGAAAGACGCGCTGAGGAACCTGGCGTTAGAAGCGTATAAGGATAGTCGTTTCAAATCCAATGGCTTTACATTCACAATTCTGTCTCAATATCGCGAGCGTTTGAGAGAGACACTTTCCCGTCACGGGATTGAAACCCGGGTCATGTGGCCATATTGTGTCGACCACCAACCCGTGTATGGGCAACTCCCGTTTAGGCTTATAGGCGAAGTCAATAGCGCTCGGTATTTCTCCGGAACATGCGTATCTCTGCCCGTACATTCAGGGATTAGCAAAGAAGAGATCGACTACATAGCTCAGGTCATAGAAGAGACGATCTAAGCGCTCCCCAAGCGCACTGTACTTGTTCGCGAGGCTACTTTACCTGCTGGAGGGCCAGGCTTCACGACGAAGTCTGCGGTTTAGGCTCGGATGGGAGATCTGCTATGCCGTATGCGAATAATAAGGCTCGGTTTTGTCAGTTCTGTGGGAGCAAGCAGATCTCTGAGCTTCTTCAAGAATCGGGCTCTAGATGTCAGGAGTGTGGGAGGGTAATGTATCTGAATTCAAAGCCGTCCGTGTGCGCGGTAATTCTTCAAGAAGATACAGTACTTATGGTTTGTGATTCGATCTCACATTCAACGTGGGATCTGCCGGGGGGATTCCTGCTATACGGAGAGGCACCTGAGCGTGGTCTGACCAGGGAAATGAAGGAAGAGCTGAACGCTGAGGTTAAGATCGGAGAACTTCTGACAGCATCCGTGGATACTTATGGACCTAATGCAGAATTCTGCTTAAACCTTTTTTACAAAGCGAGCCTAGTCTCCAATGCAATTGATGTCGGAGAAGAGATACTAGACTACGGTTGGTTCGACTTGCGGGATTTGCCAAGCACTAAATTCAAAAGCACCCTTGAGGTACTCTCCGGTCTGGACAAATACCTGAAAAAGGACTCGCAAAATGGACAGTGAGGTCTACAAGCTTGCAAAAGAGTTTTTCGGATTTGGTCATCGTCCTAAGGAGATAAAGATCTTCGTCCCCGGGAAGGAGCGGCCACGAAATACCTTCACCTTGCAATGCGCAAACTATCCCCTATTCGACCACTACGTGTTTCCAGATGATCTATACTCGGCAATGCGAGTTTATTCCCTTCTTGAGAGATCGTACCCTGGTAAGGTAGAAGTAGCGTTCGCCTATAAACTGCCAAAATTGCCCGACTGCCACAGAGTGTTGATTGGTGGCCCTCCTACAAACCCGTTTGCAAACGCTGCCACAAGGAATTGTCCGATCCACTTCGATCCAGATCCCGAAATCCGCATATTACACGGCGCGAACAAAAGAAAGTATGAGATTGATTTTCAGGACGACAGAATCAGAGAAGATTACTGTCTAATCTCCAAGAGGACCGTTAATAAGAAGATTGAATTCGTGATTGCGGGACTAAGAGCTTATGGTCAGATGGGAGTAGATCTCTTTCTAGGTCAGGAAGAGTTTTATGAACGACTCCGAAATATTCCTTGGAACAAAGACTTTCAGGTCTTGGTAAAGGTGGAAGTGACTCAAAATGCGGTTAGCGACTGGCGTATTGTCTCTCCCGAGCGATTTGATGCTTTCTTGTGCCACTCCGGTCATGATCAAAAGCGCGTGCTGCAGATTGCCAACCGACTTGAAAACCAGGGGCTTTCGGTGTGGAGGTATCAGGTACAGAGGAAACCCACGCTTCCAGTTGTTACCAAGATACACCAAGCGCTGAACAACAGTAAGTACCTCGTTGCGTGTTTGAGTCCGAGTTTCCTCAATTCACCCTGGTGTTTGCACGAGTTGGAATCCAGGATTCACGAACAAATCAACACCGGGAGCAGCCGAGTGATTGTACTTGGGATAGAGACACTTGACCCTCAGAGATTGCCGCAATACGTTCGTCACATGGACCGCCTGTCCACAAAAGATCAGGGTTGGTTCGATGATCTGCTAAAAAGCCTGAAAGAATAGCAGTGTGATCAATCACCGTGCTCAGCGACGAACTGAAGCTCATAGAGTCGCCGGATGGTCTCTTCCCAGCCGCTCACCTGGATTGTTTCAAGTGGGCATCGGGTCTCCGAACGCCAGTTCTCCGCGAATTCACGTATGGCGGCATCATTGCCGCCATCAAACAAAGCGTCGCCCATAAAGACCAACCGTTCGAACCCTCTGTCCAGCAGCGTTCGAACCGCGTATGTCTTATCGCGAGTTGCAACACTGATATCGAACGATGTCTGACCGCCCAACACTATTGTTAGCTTCCTGTCCTTCACGAGCGACGACAATTCGCCTTTTAAATGCTCCATCATGATTTGCCGGTAATTAGACGCACGATCGAATTCCACGAAGTTATCTCGATTGCGCCGGTACTCTGTGCTTTCTTGTTCGGCTCTCCCGATTGGGCAGAAATTGATCATTGAGCCCCGATAAGTTATGGTTTCACCGATAACCTCAAGAGTCGGGGGTAGCCGGAACGTCGCAAAACCAAGGGTCTTCGTAAGCACGTCCATTAGGAAGCAATAATCGATATCACCGAGATATTCGCGCATGTCAAATGCTGATACCACCTCAATAGACATCCCCTTGGAGTAGTCGCATCGATAATGAACGCCACCTAGGCTGAGGAAGGCTTCGAATTGCTTACGGAAACCGAATGCGTAAAGCGGATCAAAAAACTGTTCTTGCAGAATATCAAGATGGCTCCCGGCTACGACATGAAACGGAAGGCAAAGGCGTTTTAGCACGTTCGCCATTGATTCTCTCAGTACTTGCCGGGGAGGTGTAAGCGTATTATCGATGTCAAACAGTAGGGCTGTGCGGGAGGTCGGGTTTTCATTAACCATCAAGACTTCTCCTTGATCTGGCAATCATAACAACATCGTATTGCATAGCTCTCGCAGCTTATTGGAGCGTCCCCTTATTGCGCTGCGCTATCAGAATGCAGAACCTGAGTGAACGCGCCCCTCTCTCATTGTGTCTGAACTATTGGTCTTCGGTTACGGCAGGATTGGCTCGAAACAATATAGACTCGAACGTTATCCATCGCGCTATACGAACGAACGCTAGAGTTCCGCATTCTCGGCAGATTCCCGCGTTCGCCAATGGGCGCGTTCCTCCTCCGAAAACGTCGCGATGTTACCCCTGAGGTTATAGCCGTGCTCTTCCAACACGTACTTTGTAGTTTTGCCTTGCTCTGGCGAACTAAACTCCACATAAGCACGCCCGGTTTGATCTACGTGCACTGGAACGACCTCTCCGCGTGCTTCCGCAAAACGGTGGTAAGAAATATCCTCTTCAAGACCTGCCGGCGTGCAGCCAAAATAGCTGAAACCCATTCGGTCTAGGATATTTGACTCACGAGGCCCATTTCTGTTGCCTAAGTACGCCACCTCTTACCTCTGAATCAATGGCCCGTGGGCAAGTAAATCGAAGGCAATCTCGCAAGCTAGGAGAGTCGAGTTGCTCATCCAGCGCGAAGATGAACCAAAGGACCCCAGTGCCCCGAGGATTCGCAGCCAAAGTCTTGGTTCTATCATTCTCTTCAGAAGAAGTTCCAGAACCTATCAAGCGTTTTATTCTAGCAGCTCAATGCGGGCGAGTTCAAAGAGAGGTAAGAAACGACCAATCACGTGCGATTCAGCCGCTAACCCGATCCGCCGCTGATCTTCCTGTCCGCTTGTGGGAGACCGATTCCCACGAGTGGAAAGCGCTCTCCTGTCTTCACCGCTCTGGCACCCGCTAAGCCGCGCAATTTGTCTGTTTATCGCCGTGGCCTTCCGTGGCACGGAACTTGGCTAGTATGACTATTCGAATCGCTTGGAGTTCTTTGGGCCGCAGCGTTGTTTCGTGTATCATCACATCACTCGAATGCCAAGAGATCCGGCGACATTATGATTGAAAACATAGGAGTTCAGCTATGATTGCATTACGCAACGTTGAAAAGTTTTTTGAGTCGGGCGTGGGCAAGACGTTTGTGCTGCGCCGCGTTAACATCGATATCAAAGCGGGAGAGTTCGTTTCGATAATGGGTCCGTCGGGCGCGGGCAAGTCGACACTGCTTCACATCCTAGGCATGCACGACAGCGCGTGGACCGGCGAGTTTGATTTTCTCGAGAAGCCGATCCACAAGCTCGGCAAGAAGGAGCGAGCGGAGTTGCGCAATAAGAACATCGGCTTCGTGTTTCAGAGTTATCATCTGCTCGATCACATGACCGTCTACGAGAATCTCGAAGTGCCGTTGTCGTACCGGGACGTTAAGAAAGCAGAGCGCGAAAGCACAGTCTGCGACGTGCTGGACCGTTTTCAAATTGTCGGTAAGCGAAACCTTTATCCGACTCAGCTATCAGGAGGTCAGCAGCAACTGGTGGGCGTCGCGCGGGCGGTCATAGCCAACCCAAAGGTGATCCTCGCGGACGAACCGACCGGCAACCTGCATTCGGACCAGGGCAAAGAAATCATGGAGTTGTTCAAGAGGCTCAACGAGGGGGGCACGACTATCATTCAGGTCACTCACTCTGAGGTAAATGCCTCTTACGGGCACCGGGTCATCAAGCTGAGGGACGGTTGGGTGGTGAACGACTGAAGTAGCATAGACTTTAGTCTGTGTCGGGTAACTCCGCTACAAGGGCAATCACCAGACACAGACTAAAGTCTATGCTACTGTGTCCGCTTCTGAACACGGGGTTCCCAGAAGCGAAAAGCCGGGTCGCTTACAGTGACCGTCGCAGTTGTGTTAAGATGAATTACGGAAAGAGTTAAGGGGGCCGCACCGATGGCACGGAACTTCCTTAGAAGGTGTTGGAGGAAGCATGGATATACCGCGTAAATCTGCAGCCAAAAAGCGTCGAGTTCGAAGGATCCTGTACGCGCTAACGGCAGTCGTAGCTGTTGCGCTGATAACCGTCGGCGTATCGCGTTTGAAACCTGCCGCTCCCAGCGTTGACGACGCTACTCTGTGGAAAGGCACAGTCACCCGAGGCCCGATGCTTCGCAATGTTCGCGGATTAGGCACGCTTGTACCTGAAGAGATTCGCTATGTCCCAGCTATCAGCACTGGCCGAATCGAGAAGAGACTCGTCCAGCCTGGCGCGCAGGTCAAAGCCGATACCGTGCTAATGGAGTTGACCAATCCGGAAATACAACAAGCGTTTGTCGATGCGGAGTCGCAACTTCGCGGCGCCGGGGCCAACCTCACGACGTTGAAGGTTCAAATGGATAAGACGATCCTGGATCAAGAGGCGTCGCTGGCCCAGGTGAGTTCTGATTTCAAGAAGGCCAAGATGCAATACGAGGTGAACGATTCCCTCGCCACGCAAGGTTTGAAATCGAAGCTCGAGTTGCAGTTGTCTCAAATCGCAGCAGAAGACCTGGACAATCGAGTGACGCTCGAACGAAAGCGCCTGGCCGGCAGCCGAGCAGAAGCCAAAGCCAGGCTGGCCGCCGAAGATGAAAAAGTTCGCCAGCTCAGAGACGCAGTGCAGCTCAAGCGCCGACAACTTGACGCGCTGATAGTCCGCGCGGGAATCGATGGAGAATTACAGACAGTCGCAGTTCAAGTCGGGCAGCAAGTTACCCTCGGCCAGGAGCTCGCGAGAGTAGCGAACCCCAAGCGGCTCAAGGCGGAGCTCAAGATTTCTGAAACTCAGGCTAAAGATATTCAACTCGGCCAGCCGGTGTCGGTTGACACGCGCAACGGAATAATCGCCGGCAGGGTAATTCGGATAGACCCTTCAGTCCAGAATGGCACCCGCACCGTAGATGCATCCCTCGAAGGGGAACTGCCAAAGGGTGCTGTCCCCGACTTGAGCGTCGACGGCACGATACAGCTGGAGAAGCTTGATAACATACTCTGGGTCAATCGCCCGGTTCACGGATCCGAGAACGCAACGATCGGAATCTTCAAGCTCGATCCGGATCGCGCAGGCGCGAGCCGCGTTCAAGTAAAACTCGGCAAAGGTTCCGTGACTACAATCGAGGTTATTGATGGCCTTAAGGAGGGTGATATAGTGATCCTCTCCGACACAACCCAGTGGGATAACAATGATCGAATCCGTCTTAACTGACGATCGCGATCTACTAAACTTTGGAGGAATGAAAACAAATGAGCGCAAGCGACCAACCGCTGCTTCGGCTCGAAGGTGTTACAAAGGTATTTCTCACCGACGAGGTTGAGACCCACGCCCTGTCAGGGATTCATATGGAAATCAAGAAGGGCGAATACATCTCGATAGCCGGGCCCTCGGGCTGCGGCAAGTCAACGCTGCTTTCCATTCTCGGTTTGTTGGATTCGCCCACCGACGGAACCTACTCGCTGTCGGGCAAACCAGTTTCGGACCTGCCGCTGTCGGAACGCGCGCGAGTTCGAAATCGCGAGGTCGGATTCATTTTTCAAAGTTTTAACTTGATCGGTGACCTCAACGTTTTCGAGAATGTCGAGCTGCCTCTGACCTATCGCGGCACCAAAGCCGCCGAGCGGAAGAAGAGAGTGATGGATGCGCTCGAACGCGTCGGCATGGCCCATCGCGCGAAGCATCTTCCGAGCCAGCTATCCGGCGGTCAACAGCAGCGCGTCGCAGTAGCGCGAGCGGTAGCCGGCGATCCGCTGATCCTCCTGGCGGATGAGCCCACTGGAAACCTCGACTCTACAAACGGCGAAGCGGTGATGGAGCTGCTGCGCGAGTTGCATGGCCAGGGCGCGACCGTGTGCATGGTCACGCACGATCCTCGCTACGCGCGTCACGCCGACCGGCAAGTGCACTTGTTTGATGGCCGCGTGGTCGACGAGGAGCACGAGCCCAAGGCGGAGCACGAGATGCAAGAAAGCGGTTTTGAGAAGGTTTAGAACAACCGCCACCTGCGCTACAGTTCAGCAGATCCAGCTTCAATACGTTGGCGCGCCGCATCTGCTTTTAGGGCTACGAGCGGCGCCGTTGCGAGCTTCAGCGTGATGGCGCCGCTCCAGCTTTTGGTGCACGAAGTCCGGCGGTTTCCACCTTTCAGCAAGGACGCCTGGCTGCACCCGTGGATTGATGACGACCTCCGGCTTCCTACTTGCCGGCCAACCTCCGGGGCCGTAAACGCGGCTAGTTTTCAACTCGCTCTGAGGTTAATATTAGGCACACCCTGTTACGAATCTGGATATGAAAGCGCTCGAATCATTCACACCCAGAGTGTTGATTGCCGACGATCAGCCGGACGTCCTGGAGGCGCTTCGTCTGCTGCTAAAATCCGAACGATACCAAATTGAAACGGTCAAGAAGCCCGGCGATATCATCAAGGCGATCGAGGAGCGGGACTTCAACGTTCTTTTGATGGACCTCAACTACACGCGTGACACGACGTCAGGGCAGGAAGGCCTGGATATGCTCACGCGGATTCAAAAGCTCGACAGCACTCTGCCGGTCGTTGTGATGACCGCCTGGAGCAGCGTGGACATCGCGGTCGAGGCTATGCGCCGCGGTGCGAGCGACTTTATCCAGAAGCCGTGGGATAACGCGAGACTGCTGACCATCCTACACACTCAAGCAGAACTCGGTCAGGCGTTAAGAAGGGGCCAGCGGTTAGAGGCCGAGAACCGCATACTTCGCGACGAGGGAAAACCCAAACTCATCGCCGAGTCTCCAGCCATGCAGCCGGTGCTTCAGATAGTCGAACGCGTCGGCGCTTCCGACGCAAACGTTCTAATTACCGGCGAGAACGGCACCGGTAAGGGAGTCGTCGCTCAGACGCTTCACGTCATGTCCAGCCGGACTTCAAAGCCGATGGTCACCGCCAATGTAGGTGGACTTTCCGAGGGCGTGTTTGAGAGCGAAATGTTCGGCCACGTCAAAGGCGCGTTCACCGATGCAAAGGCGGATCGCGTTGGGCGGTTTGAGATGGCTGAGGGCGGCACGCTGTTTTTGGACGAGATCGCCAACCTTCCGATAAAGCATCAGCCGAAGCTCCTGCGCGTGCTCGAGACGGGCGAGTTTGAGCGCGTGGGCTCTTCAAAGACGCGACGCTCGGACGTGAGAATAATCTCAGCAACGAACGCCGATCTTGGCGAAGAAGTCGCAGCCGGCCGCTTCCGCCAGGACTTACTCTTCCGGCTTAACACAGTCGAGATACATTTGCCGGCGCTTCGCGACCGCCGGGAAGATATTCCGCTGCTGGCAACGCATTTCCTTCGTCAACACCAGCGCCGCTACCGCAAGAACCTCGAAGGCTTCCACCCGGCGGCAATGCAGGCCCTGTTGAAACACGCGTGGCCCGGCAACGTACGCGAGCTTGACCACGCCGTCGAGCGTGCCGTGCTCATGGCGCTGGGAGCCACTTTGGAGGCTCGGGACTTGGGCCTCCAGTCCGGGCGCGAGGTCTCGCGCCGGTTGGAAGACATGAGCCTGGAAGAGGTCGAAGGCTTCTTGATTCAGAGAACCCTTGCGCAGTGCGACGGCAACGTAAGCCGCGCGGCGGAGAAGCTCGGTCTCAGCCGCAGCGCTCTCTACAGACGGCTTCAACGGTTCGGGTTATGAAGCGCCTCAAAGCACGAGCCATCCCGAAGCTCGCGTCGCCGCTCGTCTCCGGCGGTACCTCCGATGAGCGAGCTGATGACGAAGATCGCGCGGCTACCTCGCCCGGTATTGACGCACAATTGGAACCGCTTTCACTGAAAACTTCCAGACAGACCACAACGGATACGGACTCCTTGCGTCGGCCGGCGGCTTCACGCGCAAAAATGCCGCCGCAAACCTCACGCAGCTACTTCACTGCGAAGCACGATCGCCGAATACTCGTGATGGCGCTTGCATCGGGATTTCCAGCGGTGCTTATTGCCCTGATCTTGTTGTGGAGTGAGCCACAACCGGCAAGAGTGCAGTGGACCCTCACGGTCGTTATAATCGGCTTCTGGCTTGGCTTCTCTCACGCCGTGCGCGAGCGTGTGGTGTTTCCCCTACAGACTCTCTCCAACCTGCTTGCGGCGCTGCGCGAAGGCGACTTCTCGATTCGCGCGCGAGGTGCGGCTCGCGACGATGCTCTAGGAGAAGCGATGCTCGAGGTGAATTTCCTCGGGCAGATTCTGCGCGAGCAGCGGCTTGGGGCGTTGGAAGCCACGGCGCTGCTCAGAACCGTGATGGCCGAAATCGAAGTTGCCGTCTTCGCATTCGACAGCGAGCAAAAGCTCAAGCTGGTGAACCGCGCGGGTGAACGCCTCCTGGCTCAACCTGCCGAGCGGCTGATGGCAAAAAGCGCCGGTGATCTCGGGCTTGCCGATTGCCTGAGCGGCGAAAGCACTCGCACGCTTCAGAGGCCATTTGCTGGCGGCGCCGGGCCGTGGGAGGTGCATCGCAGCACCTTCCGCGAGCGGGGCGCGCCGCACCAGTTGCTCGTGCTGTCTGATCTCAGTCGCGCGCTCCGCGAAGAAGAGCGTCAAGCATGGCAGCGGCTGGTTCGTGTGCTCGGCCACGAGCTCAATAACTCACTCGCTCCAATCAAGTCGATTGCCGGCAGCCTTGAAAGCTTGGTCGCTCGCGAGACGCAACCGGCTGACTGGAAGGAAGACATGCGCCGCGGTCTGGGAGTTATCGCCGCAAGAGCTGCTTCGCTCAATCGATTTATGGAAGCTTATTCGAGACTCGCGCGGCTTCCGCTGCCAAGACTACAACCGCTCAGCATCAGCGCGCTGGTAAAGCGAGTCGTAGGACTGGAAACTCGAGTCGCCATCGAACTGTCTGCCGGTCCGGAGATCACAATCCGCGCGGACGGCGATCAGCTCGAGCAACTGTTGATCAACCTTGTCCGCAACGCCGTCGATGCCTCGCTCGAGACGGGAGGCCGCGTTAGAGTCGGATGGCGCAGGGTCTTAGGGCGAATTGAAGTCTGGGTCGAAGACGAAGGGCCCGGCCTCTCAAATACCAGCAACCTGTTCGTTCCCTTCTTCACTACCAAACCCGGCGGCTCGGGAATCGGCCTTGTGTTGAGCCGCCAGATCGCAGAGGCGCACGGGGGGACTCTGACACTCGAGAACCGGCAAAACGCACACGGGTGCGAAGCTCGACTGCGGCTTCCGATGTAGCCAGAGATCAGAAGGCAGAAGGCAGAACGCAGAAGGCAGCCGGCGGAGGTGAGAAATCAGAGGTCAGGCCAGCGGTCAGGACCGCACGAGGCAGGCTTCAGCCCGCTCGTGCGTTGGCCAAACAGCTTCTGACTTCCCACTCGGACTTCCGACCTCTGATTTGGCACCTCTGCCTTTCCGCCTTCTGCCTTCCGTCTTCTGCCTTCCGTCTTCTGCCTTCTGCCTTCCGCCTTCTGACTTCTGACCTCTGATCCTGTATCATTCGTCGATGAGAGTATTCGCAATCGGCGACCTTCACCTCGCGGGCGGCACCGGAAAGACGATGGATCGCTTCGGCGAGCACTGGCGCGACCACGATCTGAAAGTATTCGACGCGTGGGAGAGAACAGTGCGCGACGAAGATCTGGTGCTCATAGTCGGCGATACAAGCTGGGCTATGCGGCTCGAAGACGCGATGCCGGACCTTGAACGCATCGGTCAGATGCCGGGGCTCAAGCTGCTGGTCAAAGGCAATCACGACTATTGGTGGCAGTCCAAGTCTAAGATGAGCCGCGCGCTCCACCCCTCGATCAAGATCCTCCAGGCTAGCTCGATCATCGTGAATCGCGTCGCCGTAGTCGGCACCCGTGGGTGGACGTGCCCTAACGACCCGCACTTTGAAGAGCAGGACGCGAGGATTTATGAGCGCGAAGTCGCGCGCTTGCGCGCTGCATTCGGATCCCTCCACGGTCGCAAGAGCGAGTTCGATGAGTTGATCGTTGCGCTGCACTATCCTCCGACCAACGCAACGCATGAACCCTCCGCTTTCACGGAGTTGATTGATGAATACGGCGCAGACGTTTGTGTGTATGGGCATCTGCACGGCGACGACATAAGTACAGCTCTTACAGGATTGCGGGTAAGGACAACCTACCTCTTGGTGAGTGCGGACGCGGCGAACTTCGCACCCGCGGAGATAGAGTTTCAAAGAATCACCAGCGATCGGTGATATCAATCTGAAGGACTGGGAGCGCAGGCATCCCTACCTGCCTGCCTGCCTGCCTCTTTCGGCTAACGGGTTCTCTTTCTTAAAGCGCTTCTCGCGCACTCCGCGCAGGCAGGGATGCCTGCGCTCCCAGGTCCAAACTGTGTTATCCAAGCTCGCATCGCTGAGTCCAGACGTACCCAAGGTAAACTATGCGTCATCGATAAGCGACTGACTCCAGAGTGGCTCTTGATTTCAACCGGCATAGCCGCGTCAACGACAGATTACTTTAGCGACTTGCTATCCTTGTTGTATCATCCATACTCTTAACGATAGTCTTGGAGAGCTACAACAAATTAGGGCGAATCCATTAGCAAGAGGGTTCGCGTAGACTTAGATGAGGGGAAAAGCATTGGGGTCACCCCAAGATTCTAGAGAGCTCAGCACTCGAGATCAGGACTGGGCGGCGCTCATCAAGAGAGTGGCCGATGGGGATCAGTCCGCGCTTACGACGCTGTACGACTCCACGAGCAGGCTGGTGTTCGGACTGCTCCTGCGGGTAGTGAGCGATAGGTCGACCGCAGAAGAAGTACTGCTCGACGTCTACACTCAAGTGTGGCGCCAAGCCTCAACGTATGACACCAAGCGCGGCGCCCCGCTGGCGTGGCTGATGATGATTGCTCGCACGCGCGGCATCGATCGGCTTCGATCAGGTAAACATGAACATCAGAACAAAGAATCGCTGGACGCAATAGGTGAGGTCACCGCGACGACCGCGAGCCCTGAGGAAGATACCGTCTCGTCCGAGCGAAGGCAATTGGTCCGTACAGCCCTTGAGGCGTTGTCGGCTGAGCAGCGAGAGGTGATCGAGCTGGCCTATTATTCAGGCTTGAGTCACAGCGAGATCGCACTTCAGCTAGGTCAGCCGCTTGGCACGGTGAAGACACGAACGCGGCTCGGCATGATGAAGCTGCGCGATATGCTTCGTCCAATGCTGGAGGTCCAGCTATGACCGACCGCGCCGCGGCACACGAAATGACAGACGTTGCAGCATTGTACGCGTTGGGCGCTCTCTCTCTGCACGAAGCTCGATCCTTTGAACAGCACCTGGCTGAAGGCTGTGACGCGTGCAGTGCCGAGCTTGAATCGTTCGCGCAGACTGTGAGGGCTTTGGCCTTCAGTGCTCCCGATGAACAGCCTCCTGCAAGAGTGCGAGCAGAGTTGTTGACGAGGCTGAGCAAGTCCGCATCGGGTCAACCAACGGCAGTAAAAACGGGCGCGTCAAAGCAGTTCGTATCGGTCCTCGCTTCTGACGGCGAATGGCGCGAGGTGCAGAAGGGCGTCTTGTTGAAAAGGATTCACCTGGACCAGGCGTCCGGGATCGCGACGTCGCTGGTCAGAATGCAGCCGGGCACGGCGTTGCCCATTCACCAACACATTGGCGTCGAACAGTTCTTCGTCATCGAGGGTGACTGCAACGTCGCCGGACAGAAGCTTAATCCTGGCGATTACCACCGAGCGGAAGCGGGCAGCATCCACGAGACGACTTACACGGTGGATGGAACCCTATTTCTGCTAATAGCTCCGGAACGCTATGAGGTGTTGGACGCGCGCTGAGCCGTAGGGCAAGCTGCCAGCTTGCGTTACCGTGGACCGCGCAAGCCGATTCAGTTGAAGGGCATTAACGTATTGAACCATGATCGCGTAACCAGAGAAGGCCAGGAGGTCGCGGCGCTGTATGCGTTGGGCGCGCTCTCGCAGCGTGAAGCCTGCGCGTTTGACGTCCACATTCGCGAGGGCTGTTCGGCGTGCGCCGCAGAGTTGAAGCAGTTCGACCAGGTGGTCGGAGTGATGGGCTCGGTCGCGGCGCCGGTTGCGCCTCCGGCCTACTTGCGCGACCTGCTTGCGGTTCGGATAGGGAGGGAGGCGCCAGACGCGCCATCTGCGTCAGCGACTGTGATTCCGTTCCCGGAACAAGCCGGCGCCACCGAGCTCAGGTCGGCTCCGGCGCGCTCACCTTTCAGCGGCGTATGGCTGCCCTGGGCCGTCGCCGCTGCGCTATTGATCGCGTTCGCTTACACATTCACTGCTTGGCAGTCTGAACGCCGGCCCTTACAGGCGGCAATAGAAGAGGGGGCGTCCGCGCGTGAAGAGAATGCCAGGCTCAAAGAGCAGCTCAAAAAAGAGAGATCGACATCGACGGAGTTGGCCCAGATCAATTCTGTGCTTAGCTCACCTCAGTGGCGAATCATCCCGCTTGAATCACAAGAGCCCGCGCCAGCTTCCTCCGCAAGGATTTACTGGGATGTGCAAGGCAAGCGATGGGTGGTAACTGCAGATCTGCCGCCCCCGCCCCAAGGAAGGGTTTATCAGTTGTGGTTCGTCACCCCCGCAGCTAAGATCAGCGCAGGCTTGATCAATCTCCATAATGACGGTCACGGTTTCACAGTCGTTCAGTTACCTCCGAACATGAACCGACTCGCCGCAGCCGCGATCACGCTGGAACCCGAAGGCGGTTCCCAGCAACCGACTATGCCGATCTACCTTCTTGGCAAGGCTTGATATTGCGGATTCGCCAAGGCTCCGAGACAGCGCGTAACGGGCACGAGTTCAGAGGTTCCTCGGGGGACGGGTCAATCGCGCTCTAAGCTTGCCGTTGATGCGATTCAGTATTGAGCCGATGCCCATTGGGGAGATATCAAGCCCAAGGGCCTTTCTGATTTCCTCGAGAGTCAACCCGTCGAAATAGCGTAGCTTGAAAATCAGCGCGTCGCGGTCTCGATGTCTGCGGCTGACCGATCGTCTCAGTGCGGCCTCGACATCCTCCATCGTGAGATTCAATGCCGACCCCATTATGGGGTTGCCGTCGATGCTGCTGATCGCGTCTTTGAGTATCCCTCCCTCGCCCGCGTTATCCAGCAGTTCGTCGAGCGAAAAAGTCACCTTCGGTCTCTTCTGAGCCTTTGCTTCTCTGAAGTGATCGCGCACTACGTTGATCGAGATGATCCCCAAGTACCGGAATATTGAATTCTCGTGCTCGCCTTCAAAGCGATCCAGCGCGCGGTTCCCTTCCTCGACCAGGCGGACATACACCGTCTGCACCAGGTCTTCGATGAGGTCATCCGGGAACTGCGCGCGGCGCTCTGTTTCTTGACTCACCCTGAGACGAAAGGTCTTCGCGACACTGGCCTTGATCGCCCGATGGTACCGATAGACAAATTCTTGCCAGGCAACCTCGTCAGGAGGACGCTCTAGACACCGCTTTAGTAATTCGTAAACCGTCAGTTCAACAGCCACCCAGCACGCATCCCCCATACGGTTACCCCGCCCTTCCAAAAGGGACTGGTCGCTCAGCTTTTACACTTCCGCCACGGTCCCACTATTATATGCTTTAGGGCGATTTCTATTTCTGAGGAAGCGCCTCCTGCCTGGCGCGGCAACGAGTATAGCAAATCACAGGAAGGGCTCCTAGCTTAATGTTGTCCGTTTGAGGATGGGCAGTCTAATCGTCGCCGTCTGGTGATGTTAGTTCGCGATCTCGAACCCGGGCGGCAAGTGGTTGAGTGGGCCGTGGCCGTGACCGATGCCAGGCGCGCTGCGAATGGCCGCCTTGATATATCGCTTAGCGATTGGAACCGATTCGCGTAGCGACAGTCCTCGTGCTAGCAAACAGGCAAGTGCGGAAGCCAGCGTGCAGCCTGTGCCATGTGTGTGCTTCGACCTGATTCGTTCTGTACTGTATACAACCGCTCCTTCCCCATCGAGCAGCAGGTCCGCCGATAAGTCGGAGTCTGCATCGCCACCAGTGATCAGCACCGCGCGTGCACCGAGCTTCAGAGTTGCTTCCGCCGCGCGTTCCATTTCAGCATGATTCTTAACGTCCACGCCGGTAATGCGGCGGACCTCAGCAACATTAGGCGTTACCAGTGACGCCAGCGGAAACAGGCAGCTCATGAGCGCGCCGGCGGCTTGGTCAGTCACGAGGTCAAAGCCGCTGGAGCTTCTCAAAACCGGATCGACCACGACTATAGGAATACCTTTGGCCTCGATTAGCGCGGCTATCTCTCGAATGACCTCAGCGGTCGGCAGCATGCCCGTCTTGACAGCGGCAATCTCAAAATCCTCGAATAGCGGCTCGATTTGCCGCCGGGCGGTCTCTGCGCTCTGATCGAGTGTGCCGTAGACTTGCTGCGTGTTTTGGAAAGTCAAGCTCGTGACGGCAGCAACTCCGTAGCATCCGAAGGCGCTGATCGTTTTGATGTCGGCAAGAATTCCCGCGCCTCCTGAAGGGTCGAGCCCCGCGATGGTCAACACAACAGGCGGGTGGATTGATGTGATCATGATGAAGTCGATTTCGACAGACGTAGCATAGACTTTAGTCTATGTACTTGGGCGGTCGTAAGTCGCGATCGACCGCAAACAGACTAAAGTCTATGCTACGCCGTGGCCCTTTATCGTAGCCACCAGTCTACTGAGATCAGGCGCTTCGGTAAACATCGATATACCGGCCACTCCCGCAGCCCCGGCGTCAAGCGCCTCGCGAAAGTTGGATTGCTTAATGCCTCCAAGTGCGAGAACCGGAATGCTCAAACGTGTCGCGACCCGATGCAATGCTTCAAGTCCAACGGGCTCGCCATACTGCTTCTTACTCGCGGTCTCGAAAACGGGTCCGAAGACTATGAAGTCAGCGCCGCCGCGTTCAGCGGTGGTCGCTTCCTCGAATGAGTGGGTCGATACTCCGACGACCAGATCTGGGCCGAACGCTCTCCGTATTACTTCGGCAGTCAACGATCTAGTTGTAAGATGTACTCCGACCGCGGCGCTTGCAGCGATATCGGCACGGTCGTTGATCAGGACCCAAGCCCTTGACTGGCAAGCGAACTCTCTCGTAGCTTCAGCCACGAACAACAGATCGCGAGCCGAGAGGTCCGGTTCGCGAATCTGCACGATATCGACCCCGGCAGCGACTGCGCGATCTGCGAACTCAATCAGGAAGGTCAGGTCCGGGATCCTGGACTGGCGGGATAGCAACCGGCGGTCGGTTATCACGTATACCAGTGGCGTCGAGGGATCTTGAATAAGTCTCTTCACCTTGCCATTCCACCTGAAACGCGCGAGCGGTCTTCTTGAAATTGATAATCTCCCACACTCCCAGCAATATGTTCAACAGACCAAGGCCGGTAACCGCGCCTCGTGCGTAGCCACTCTTCATCGCAAGCGCCAGCCACGGCCAGTGAATCTTGTCGGCAGCAAGCACAAGCAGGTAGTTCTCGTTCCAGGAAGGACTCGGGACCCACGGAAGGATAACCAGCAGAATACCGATCTCGAAACAGATCAAAATGAAGAAGACGATTGTTAGCTTGACTGACATATTCGTAGCATAGACTTCAGTCTGTGTCCGGTGATCGCTCCCTCATCTGAGCCGGGACACAGACTAAAGTTTATGCTACGTCTTTGCGGCCCGCAACTGCTTTAGCTTATCGCCCACTTTGCGGTAATTAACGTCGATTCCATATACTTCCGTGAATACTTCTATGGCCTTATCGATCTCGGTCATTTCCTCGTAGCAGAGCCCGATCTCAAACCTCAAGGCCTGATACTCGTCCTCGAGCCGCCTGGGTATCTTGAGGCCACGCTCGAACCACATTACCGCAACCTTGAGCATCTGCTTCCGCTTGAAGCACACTCCCAGCATATTGCAGCAGTGGATGCAGTCTCCCTCCAGATCCTCGATCCCGGCCGTTCTGAACGCCATCTGGAATTCGGAGATCGCCTCGTCAAGTAGGTCCATGTCTTTGTACGCAAGCCCGAGGCTGTAGTGCGTCTCAAAGTCGATGAGCGGCTTCAAGTCGCCAGTCTGTTCCTTGAGCTCGTCGAAGATCTCTTGTAGCTCAACCCGCGCGGACCTGTCTTCAATAGATTCGCGGACGCTCGCGACACTCTCAACGGCGGTGGACTCGCTTACCCCTGTGTGTGCCTGATCGAGAGGGACTGAGTCGTACGCCGGCGGAGTGTCAATAACAGACTGAGATGTCTCGATCATCGACTTGGGGCCGGGTCGATGGATGGCATCAAAAGAGGAATCTATGCTTGATACGAGCGACTCTATGAGATCGCCCGTGCCCACGCGCGCTTGTGCGGACGCCGGGTCGACCACCGGGCGCAGCGCCTCGAACGGATTATGGCCCCGCAGCTCGCTGGTGTTCAACTGAACAACGAGGTCCGGATATAACGGACCCGACTCCTTCTGTATGAAGAAGGGCTTGTCCTTGCTCTGGACTTCGTTAGACTCCGTCGGTGCCCCGTCGATTCGCTCGCTTTCGGAGCCTTCGGTCTCTTCGTCGCTCACAGTGATCTCAAACTCTGTAGCCACCATTTCCTCGGGCTCGTCATCGACTAGTGAGCTCGGAAGGTCGGGCATCAACACCAAGCGATCGACAAGCTCGGCAGGCTCGACGATGACCGGCGCTGTTGATTCTGGTTCCACCGATTCAGCAGGAATAGAGTTGAAGCTCCCACCCATCTGTTTATACCGTGCCAGTATTTCGGGGTGATCGCCGTTTTCTTCTCGCAATCTGTTCAACGCGTCACGAGCGATCTCCACATAGCCCTGGGCGATATAAAAATCGATTCCTTCCAGTTCGTCTCGCAGTACTCGCGGCATCGTGTCAGAGGGCAACAGGCTCGCCGAGTCGAAGACCATATCGGCGGCAGGAGCAGCCTCGCGATCGGCGGGATCACCGACAAGTGTATCGCTATACCGGAACGCGTTTGTTCCTTGAGTGTGAGATTTGTGGCCTGTTCCGTTGTCAGTGCCGAGTCCGCTCCCGGGGATCGAAATCTCCGGGGGCACGGTCACGAAGCTGCTATCAGTCAGCGTCCCGGTCTGATATCTACTCCAGTCCAAACCGGACGATTCGCTTATCTCGAAGCCACTATCGCCGTTGGTCGACGACTGACCCGCCGCTTCTGGTGCCGCTTCACTGAAAGGCACAGGCGGGTGATCTGCCAATTCGCCGCACTCGGTGGAAGATGCAGCCGGCGCAGACTCGATCAATGGATCAAGCTGATGCGCCTCTGCCATGTAATCGCTGGCGCGAGCCGATTCGCTCCTGACTTCGTGAATTCGCGCAAGGTGAAGGCATTCCTGCGAGGCCTTGTCCATGATTCCGGCGCGCAAATAGATGTCCTTCAGCTTTAAGTGAACCTGAACGTTCTCCGGTGCGTGAACGAGAATCTGAGTGAGTATCTCAACGGCGTGACCCACCTGTCCGTGGCCAGCCAAAATCTCGGCCTCGGAGATTTGTCGTATCACAAACGTATCGTCAAAGGCCGCTGACTGGAAGTCGAGTGGGCCGGTTGCGCGAACTACGTCCGGTGAGTCCGCTTCGACTATATCTTGCACGCCGAGGTTGTATAGGCGCTGAAGGTGAAGAGGCTCGTCGGGCTCCAATCGAGCCAACTCTCTGAGCGCCGCGATGGCCTCCTGATCGTCGCCTTTTCGCATCGCCGCTTCGGCGAGGGAGTTCAGTGTCGCGATAAGGTTGTGATCTTCGCGGATGCGCAGGAAGATCTGGGCCAGCCGCTTAAGCGCACCGATATGATTCATCTCCTTGTCGAGAACCCGCCGAAGAAAGTCTATCGCTTTGTCTTCTTCGCGCTTGGCAATCAACACCTCAATGCAGCCGTCAATTTGCTCGGCCGCGCGGTCCAGATCACCGATCTGCAAGAACCTGCGCCCGACCTCGAGCAAGTAGTGATATCGGTTCTTGTCCAGCTCAACAAGGCTGAGGAAAGTTCGCTCAGCATCGTCCATCATTCCCGCCGCCAAGTAGGTACGGCCCAGTATCGTCAGCAACTCGACATCGCCCGGGTTTCTTTCAAACGCCTCGTAGAGAATGTTGATCGCGCGATCGGACTGGCCTTGCTGGGTGTAGATAGTGGCAATCGCAGTCAGCGCCTGGCGGCTGTCGGGGTTAATGGCTATCGCTTTGAGATTGGCGTTGAGCGCCTGCTCACCGTCGCCTTTGCGCAGGAATTCAGCACCCGCCATTATGAACGCATCGTGCGACTGCTCGGTCATGTCTTCACGCGAGTATATGTCGCCTAGCTTCATGCGCACTGATGTGTTGGAAGGGTCTAGATCGGCGATTTTCTGATAAGCTTCGAGCGCCTTGCGTGTTTGTCCGGCGCGAGCATAGGCATCTGCGACTTGCAAGTACTGCTGTCGGGCCTCGACCAGGAGGCCTTGTTGCGAATAAAGATTCGCAAGCTTCATCGCAGTCTCGACATTCGTCGGGTCGAGCTTCGATATCTTCTTGAGCATCGCGATGGCTTTTAGAGTGAATCCGCCCTCGCGATAACTGTCGGCGATGCGAGAAAAGTTGAAAATTGCGTCCTGGATCCGGCCCGCTCGGACGTACAGGTCGCCCAGTGTGTTGATCGTCGTAAGGTCACCGGGGTCGGCGTTAACTACCTTGCGATACTCGTCTATCGCTGCGGGTATTTTGCCCTGAAGTACATATTTCTCAGCGGTGCGCAGAGCCTTAGACTTGTTTAGTGACATAACCCTCCGCGAGGCCAAAGGCCTCCCTCAATCCTCTCTGCTCGATCTGGGGCGGGGTGCGTTAGTCCGAGTTTGGAAGCGATGACAGCGGCTGCTCATCTTCGGGGCCGCTGAAGTTTAGAGCGGCTTGCGAGAAGAGGACGCCACGAAAGGTCAACCGGTGAATAGCCGAAGGGCCGAGCCGTGCAATGGCCTGTTGATGCATGCGAGTGTTGTATCCTGCGTGTGAAGCGAAGCCGTACCCTGGATACTGCTCGTCATACTCTTTCATCCACTGGTCGCGCGTCACCTTGGCCACTATTGACGCGGCAGCAACGGAAACGGAAAGGCAATCACCTTTGATTATTGCCGACTGGGGGCAGTCTAGATCGGGGACCCTTTGATGCCCGTCTATTAAAACATAGTCAGGAAACGGTCGCAATGCTTTTATTGCCAGCCCCATCGCACGCAAAGAAGCCCTTAATATGTTGATCTGGTCTATCTCATTATGCTCCACGCGGGAGATCGAACAGGCGATTGCCCTTTTCTGAATCTCGCCGGCAAGCCGCTCGCGCTCAAGCCGTGTAAGTTGCTTGGAATCGTTAATGCCCTTCGGCAGGTCGTCGAGGTTTAGAATGCACGCCGCTGCCACGACTGGCCCGGCTAAAGCGCCGCGACCGACTTCGTCAGAACCGGCGATCAACTTTGAGCCGGCTCTGAAAAGACGCTTTTCTAATCTCGCGTTGCAGGCCATTGTAGAGTTGAAAACGCCGAAGTTAAACTCGGATTCAGAGTCATTACGGCATTGAAAAGTCGAATCCTAAAACCTTCGGTTGCCCACTCACTCGATTGCCCCGGTCACGGGGCTAGACGCCGAAGCGTAGAGCTTCCGAGGGATTCGACCAGCCAGACATGCAAGCCTGCCTGCCCGTACTGCGAGGTTCATCGCTTCGGCCATCGCAACCGGATCCGATGCGCCAGCTATTCCGGTATTCATAAGTACTCCGTCGACCCCTAGCTCCATCGCGAGCGCCGCGTCGGAAGCGGTTCCGACTCCTGCGTCGACGATCAGCGGAACCTCCTGTATCTGCTCGCGCAATATCTTCAGGTTCGTGAGGTTCTGAATCCCAAGCCCCGAACCGATCGGAGCAGCAAGCGGCATAACCGCAGCGGCGCCGGCATCGATCAGTCTTCGAGCCACGATCAAGTCGTCATTGAAATATGGCAATACAACGAAGCCTTCTTTCACCAACTCACGCGTCGCCTCCAACAATCCCTGATTGTCTGGAAACAAGGTCTTCTCGTCGCCAATCACTTCAAGCTTGATCCAGTTGTTGTCGAGCACTTCTCGGGCCAGCATTGCCGTGCGTACTGCCTCATCCGCTGAATAACACCCCGCCGTGTTTGGAAGGATGTGATACTTTTTCGTGTCGATGTGATCGAGCAGCGACTCGGTAGCGCGATCAGTCAGGTTAACTCGCCTGACTGCAACGGTCACCATATCCGTGCCCGATGCCTGGAGTGCTTTCACCATCAACTCGAAGCTTGCGTACTTCCCCGATCCGAGAATTAAGCGCGAGCGAAACTTGCGACCCGCGATGATGAGTGAATCCGTCATGTTTAGTCCGATGTTAAGGCGTGATGCGTAATGCCGTGATGCGTGACCCGGAAAGCAGCAGGCTTCGGTCACGCATCACGCATCACATCGCTTCCCCCCCTCCTACAAAGTGCACAATTTCTACTCTGTCACCTTCGGAAATCGTTGTCGAGTCCCAATCGGCGCGGCGGATGATCCTTCTATTCAATTCAACGGCTACTAGTTCCGGGTTTAGGTCAAGTGACTTGATTAGCTCACCGATGGCGGACCCTTCGGTAATAACGGTTTGATTTCCATTAACGATGACGGTCAACTGAACCTTCCTGCGGTGCGGCTCACGCTCTTCGAATCAGATTCTTCAGCTCGCCGCGTCCGGCGGCGGACTGCGCCTCAATTACAATAGCGGCTGTTCCCGCAGTGAAGGCCGGTAAAGCCAGGCTGAAGTTTGCCACCCCGTCCCTGCCCACGCGCCCAATGAAGACCTGGGGTTTGAAGGCAGTGCCTATGATCTTCACTGTGACGGTTGCATCCAAGTTGGGCTTTGAGTCATGCATAACCTGAACTCGGAGCCCGATGCTTCTGCCGGCGATGAAGACTTCTGGGGTGAGCACCCTTACGTCTAGTCTCGCCTGATCCGAGCCGCGCTTCACGTAATCTGCGATCACCTGGTCGAAGTTCAAAACGCCGGTGTCCCCGCGAGCGGTACTCGCCGGAGCGTTGACCTTCTGCCCACCCGAGATGCGCGCCGAAGGCCGGTCAGGCTTCGAAGTTGCTATCACCGCTGGGGATACGGGTGCCGCGACCGCGTCGCTTGCGCGGACCTTCTTCGGCGAATCTGACAAGCGATCAGGCTGAGCATCCTCGCGCTTGTAACTCGGTCGCTTCTCTTGCGCCTCGTTGCCGGCCTGTTGCTTTCGGGTATGCCGAATCAAGTCGTCAATCCTTCCAGCTTTGATTGCGGCGATGATGATCTGGTGTTGGCGCCTGAGCAGCGACGCAATCGCTTCCTGGTCAGCGCCTTCGTCCAACTGTTCACTGTAAGGAGTCAGCTTCTTAGCGACGATAGTGCCGCCGACGTAGATCAGCGATTCGAGAATAGGGTTCTCTGAACCCCCATCCTCCGTCTGCACGTGATACACATGTTCTTCATGCCGAACGTCAGTGTTGAACCCCGTTATCATCTTTGTCGAAACTAACATAGGGCATTTTCACAGTCAAGAATCTCGCCATGCGCTGGTCCGCCGCGTCAGTCCCCGCAGCCGCAACAGTTATCGGCTGCGACATGCTACAATTCCAGCATTGTGCCGACGAGTCTCGGAGATCTTGAAGAAATCGCCATCTTTCCGCTTGCGACGGTCCTGTTTCCGGGCGCGATCCTGCCTTTGCACATCTTCGAGGACCGCTACAAGAGAATGATCCGTTACGCGCTCGAGAACGGCGGAGTGTTTGGATTGTTATACCGCAGCGACGCCGCGATCGGGCACGAGACTCCTCCAACGACCGGCAGCATCGGTTGTGTTGCGAAGATCAACGCCGTCGTACCGCTTGAAGGAGGCAGGATGAACATCATCTCCACAGGCTTGATCCGCTACAGGGTCCTTGCATTGCAACAGTCAATGCCGTTCGTTGTGGCGAGGATTGAACCCGTAACCGATGATCTCGAACCTGGAGCCGACTTGAATCGAATCTTCGACGACCTGGTGGAAATGTGCAGGAAATTCCTGGTAGCCGCGCAAGCGCTTGACGAGTCCTCTGCTCCCGTCAATCAGGATCTCCCCGACGAGCCAGAGGCTTTCTCTTTGTTGGTTGCGTCAGCGTTGCCCATCGACAACGATGCAAAGCAGGCATTTCTAGAAATGACCTCGACAAGGCTTCGGCTCAGCCGGCTGAGACCGTACGTAACTTCCGCACTATCCGATTACAGCGATCGAATAAGAATTCAGCAAATGGCGAAAGGAAACGGGCACGGACGAATTCGACCTGAGCAATAACGCCATAGACAGGCTTCACCGGGCGGGATTGTTAAGATATTTGAAGATCTCAGGCAGTGCTCGAATGACCGCGTCGCCAACGACTTTTATGCTTTCTCCGCTGATCTTGTCGAGAGTATCAAGATTTGTGTGCCAATAAGAATGCTGAGGACCATAGTTGAAATCAATTAAGTCGACGACCGGTATCCCGGCCTCTTTGAACGGCAGGTGGTCGTCGGAGATGTATTGCTCGCTATTCAGGAAGTATTTTTGATAGCCGAGCGCGTGGGCTGACTTCCAGATAGCGTCAACCAGCCACGGAGTTGACTCGCCCTCTCGCTTGATGTCGAGATCCTTATCACCGATCATATCAAACAGCACCAGCGCTTTGACTCGGTTTAGCGTGCCATCGGCTTTCAACTTTGACGCAAGGTGGCGGCTGCCGTATGTGTTATCTTTGCCGTCCATCGCGCTCCAATCAACAACTGCTTCCTCACCGTCGAACAGGACGAACCACAGCGTGTATTCGGGAGTCGTCTTCGATAAAACACGGGCCATCTCGAGGACCGCTGCGGTGCTGGAGCCACCGTCGTTAGCACCAACAAAGCCGCGTTGAAGTTTCGTATCGTAATGCCCGGTGATCAACACGAGATCCGGTTTTTCACCCCGCAACTCGGCGATGATGTTTTTCATAGCCACCGTACCGCGGGGTGTTTCGGCATTGAAGCTGTCCTCGCTGACCGTCAGGCCGAAGCTCTTCAGCTCGTTCTCGACATACTCCTGCGCCTTCTTGATGGCATCCGAGCCAGACGGATGCGGGCCCAGCGCCACTAGCCTCTTAACGTGATCGTAGGCGCGAGCAGCGTCGAAGTGCGTAGCTCTATTATCCCCTGTTCTGTTACTTGTCTGCGCGCGGCAACTGACGGGAGCCGTGATGATCAGGAAAAAAGAAATCGCCGTGGTTGTTATTCCATCAACTCGCAAACGATTGAGCATCAGGTAGGTTCCAGTCACGTATGAGGAGCAGGCTAACGTTAAACAAATTTGAGTTGAGCCAGGTTCTTCGGCAGCCTGTCGTCTGAGCCCGATACTCCGGCTGATCGAATGCCTATTCTGTGTTCCGAGGCGAGTTGCTCGAGGGTAACTCGCTCAGTCTTGATGAAGGTGACATCCCTCAAATTCACCACAATTGTGTCGGTGCACAAGCTAGGGTTCTGGCAGGAGAACGAACTTATTACGGCGTACTTTATTTCCGGCGTGATCATCCTCGAATCTACGGGATCGGTCATTACTTGCTGCAGCGTCTCGCCATTGGTAAATCGAACAGTTAGCCTGAAGAGCGGATCGCGTAGTTGCAAGCTTTCACTCATAGAACACCCTCACCCATTCCTGGTCATGATAGGTCAACTCGTGGAGGCGCCGCCCGCTGCGCCCGGCGTTGCAGAAGCGGACTGTTCAGAGCGTTCGCAACACCTGGCCAGGTCATCGACCGCTTGCGACGCAGCCGAGACAACGGTGTCGACGGCATCGCCCAACATATCAAGTTCGATTCTTATGAGCGTTGAAAACTTCTGATCAAAAGGCAACGCGGAAAACGCTTGCCTCACATAATCCGACGCGCTTCCTGCACTGCTGCCCCCGAAGCGCGTTCCGGTCTCCCCGCCCTCGTTTTTGGATTTGGCCATGCTTTTTACCTCCGACAAGACTGAACCGCTTCCGCAAGGGTGCGGTTAAGCAGTAATTTCAGGCTACATCAAAGGCATAACCGGGTCAAGCTTGGCGGCCATCGATTGAGCGGCGGATAGGCGGATAGTATGTTTGAAATCGCGTGCCGTTCGAGGATGGGTGTAATCAAAGGTGGGACTTTTGTCCGGGATTCTTTCATTGACAACTCACTTCAAGTGAGGTGCGTTAATGAGATTTTAAGTATGTTCGACGAAGCCTTCGTTATTAGCGGAGTTGGTGTCAAGTCCCATTTCTATTCACACCAGTTCGAGATGTGCAATGTGCGACGGCATTGATTTGTGGCTCTCGCGCGTCATAAAATGTGGCCTTCTCCCACGGCTGTTACACCTGTTTGCTTATGAATGCCGAGGTTCAAGACTTTTGCTAGACAATACCGCTTACGGCCCGCCTTCGCAGAACAGCCAGCGAGCCCCCGGCCCTGCGAAGCGCCTGATCGGAAGCTTAGCCGCCATGTTAGACAGCAACCTCGGATCTGTCGCACCGGCGCGGGGTCGCCGGGTGTTTGTGGTCACCGGCTGGGTAATCTCCTTTTCGCTGGTGATATACGCTTTATTCGCTCCGCATTCGATCGCCGTCACCCAGGGTGCGTATCTTCTTGGACTGGCAGCATGGGGGGTTCAGCTCGGAGCAACTCGGAATCTGAAACATAAGCGAACGCGGGTCGACATAGCACTGTTTGGGTTCTTCGCCTGCTGCGTTGTTTCGTCTTTTTTATCTTACGATCCACTTGTGAGTATTAAGGGTTTGAAAAGTCCGGCGTTCTTCCTGGCGTTCTATTTTGTCAGCAACAACGTCAAGAGCATACGCTTCGCCACCTTCCTGGTTCTGGCAATGATAGTGTCCTGCCTGGTTAATGTCGGCTACAGCGGCGCGAAGCTGGCGATTGGGCGCGGGCTTCAAATCGAGAGTATTCGAGTTGATAGCCCGTTTGCGAATGAGAGTATCAAGACCGGAGACATAATACTCGCGGCCGATGACAAGGTGGTCAACTCGCCGGAGGATCTCACTCGAATCATCGACTCACAGCGCGGCCGCTTGCGAATCAAGCTACAAAGGAAGGAGGCCATCGCGGAAACCTCGATCCCGAGACAAGCGATAAAGGAAGCCAGCGGCGTTGGCTTCGAGCGCCTCGGGATAACTACTTCGCCCGGCAGGAATTTTCGAATCACCGGATTCTACAGCCATTATGAGACCTACGCCGAAGTGCTCCAGCTCATCGCGGCGCTAGCCATAGGTTTGTTGATCGCAACTCCGAATAAGAGATCCGGAACGGCATTGTTTCTGAGCGCCGCGATTCCTCTTCTTGCGGTGAGTCTTATACTTACCTCAACGCGCGCGACACTGGCAGGATTGGCTATTGGCGTCGCAGTTATGGCGCTGGCTAGCCGCCGCCGCCGTGTTGTCGTTACGGCGATCGCGAGCGTTGTCATCATGCTTCCATTGGCCCTCATTGCTGTCGAGCATGCTCGGGGTATATCCGTGTTCGATCCAGAAGAGGGAAGCACAGCTTATAGGCTGGAAGTCTGGCGCGAAGCGTTTGGCATCATCAAGGACAATCCACTGGTGGGCATAGGCAAGGGGAGCGAGGCTAAGCTCAAGCAGAGCCTGGGACTGTACGACAATGGCAGGTTGCCGCCGGGTCACTTTCACTCGACGCCGGTTCAGGTTGCCGTGTGGTGGGGCCTACTTGGGGTGATGTTTTATTGCTCGTTCATGACGATCTTCATCGTTGAGATTTGGCGGCTGATCAAGATGGTTAAGCTGGATAGGCGATGGCAACTCTGCGGAATCGCCCTCGGAGGATTAGGCGCGGCGGTGGCATTCAACGTCAGTTCGCTGGTCCATTTCAACTATGGTGACGGCGAAGTCGTTATGGCGTTTTGGCTCCTGACCGGTCTCGCATTTGCGGTCCGCCGGATTGCGTCTGAAACGCTCGACGTTGTGACTCCAAAACATATATTAGCCCCACCATCAGGAGACAGTTCACATAGAAGTCAACTCCCAGAACAAGCAAAAGCCTTTGAACCGAGCGTCCGGGCAGCAAAGGCAAAACAGAATTAACGAAAGCCACGACAACAAGCACCCTCATTGCCAATGTCCCCTGACGCATAGTGCCGTCAACGGCGAAGAGCGCCAAACACGCAACCGGCCAAAGCAATTCGATGAAGTAGATCTTCGACGTAAGCGGCGCTGCGAGTAACGTCAGGCAGATCATCAGCGCCAATTCGTGAGATAAGCCTGCAGCGTCTTCAGTCCGCGAGGGATCGTATCGTCGAACGGCGGCGTCTGAGTTGGGACGATTACGTTGCTTCCACTTTATGAGTAGCAGGACGCCAGCGAAAAGGCCCACCGCCAATACCGCCCAAGCTCGAACTACTTGCTCGCGAGAGAACGATGCAACGTTGACTGATGGATACTGAATGTCTCCATCTACTCTTTGCGAATAGTCGACCGTCGATAGATAACGCCGCAGTTGTCCCTTCAGCGAGAGGTTTATTGGACCGTTGTCTTCATGAAACTCCTGGCTTGCGACAACGTGCTGGTACCACGATCGGAGCAACTCACTATTACCGCGAACCCCAAAGTATAAGGAGGGAGCTACGTTGAACGCTATTAAGAAGACGCAAACCGCAGCTAACAGCTTCCATCGCCGCTTCACGGCGAAGTACGGCAGAAGCAAGATCGGCGTTAGCTTAATGGTGATCGCCAATGCCATCAACCCGGCAGCCGCCAGATCCTTCTGGTGAAGAACATAATAGAGCGAAGCAAACATAAGAAAAGTGGCTAGCAGATGAGCATTCCCATAATGTAGAGCCATCACGAAGTATTGAACCACCGCGAGCGCTACGACGAGCGACATCTTCTTTGACTCGCGAAGCGCCGGAAACGTCCGGCTGACTATCAGTACACACCCGATGATTTCGAGAACCGACAGCACGTACCAGATGTACGCCGCAAGGGAGTATGGAAGGAGCCAAATTGGCGTAAGCGGTATGAGGAAGAACGGAGGATACCGGTAATCCATCACGCGGCCTAGCGCGAAGTCGGGCGCATAAAGATCGGTGCGGCCGCTAATCAATGATTGGCCCGCGGCGTAATACACCGGAAAATCTATCAAATTGCGTATGAACAGAAGGCCCAAGAGCCCAATCGCAACCGAGCAAGCGAGGACCAAAAGAATGCGTGAGGGGTAATTCATTCCCGAATTAGGATACTAATTGCGAGGAGAAGTTCGGATGAACGAGCCAGTACGTTTGATAGCAGGGCGACTGCGATGCCGAGGGCGGGACTCGAACCCGCACGACCTTATAGGCCAGAGGATTTTAAGTCCTCTGCGTCTGCCATTCCGCCACCCCGGCATATCGAACGTAGGATTATAGCCCAGGTGCCTGCCGTCTCATACGATCATCCGTAGCTGCTCTTCAACGGCAGCGCCCACCTCGCTGCACCTGGCTGCCTTCTCCTCCCCGATCAAGTCATAGGTCAGCGTCTTTCCTTCAGAGAGCACCATCGCGACCGCAGCTTCGACCTTGGCGGCCGCGCGAACGAGCCGGGCATCCGCGTGGCGAGCCCCCAGCCAATCCAGCATCATCTGCATGGCTAGGATCGCCGCCAGCGGGTTGGCTTTGTCTTTGCCGGCATGCTTTGGAGCGCTGCCGTGAATCGGCTCAAACATAGCGTGCTGATCGCCGATATTCCCACCCACCGCCAATCCCAACCCGCCAGCGGTTGTCGCGCCGTTGTCGCTGACGATGTCCCCAACAAGATTGGGGCCCACTACGACGTCGTACCACTCGGGGCTGCGAATCTGCCACTGACAGAAGGCATCTACATAAGCGTAGTCCAATGTGAGATCACCAAATTCGCGCTCGCCGACCTCTTGGAAAACATCACGGAAAAACTTGTGCGCTCCGATAATGTTTGATTTGTCGACGCACGTCACTTTCTTTTGTTTGTTCCGGCGGCGCGCAAGATTAAAAGCGTACCGCGCGACGCGCTCCGTGGCTCTGCGCGTAATGCGTATCGGCGTGACGCGGCCGCCTTCGATCACTTCCAACTCTCCCGTGTAAGCATCCTCGGTGTTCTCGCGAATGACGACGTAGTCAACTTTCTCCGCTTCCCAAACCTGAATGAGTTTGCCGTGAATCTTGTGTTTGACGCCCGGGTAGAGTTTCACTGGGCGAACGTTGGCATAAAGATCGAGCTTTTTTCGATTGCCGATTACCTGCGCAAACCCGGCCAGTTGAGGATCGGGATAGGGCTTGCCGGGCTTGGTAAAGATCGTTTTTCCATTAACTTCGTGCCCAACTGCACCGAGCAGTATCGCGTCGGCCGCTTGGCACTTCTCAAACGAGCCCTCGGGCCATTCCGTCTCGTGCTCGACGTAGTAGTGGCCGCCACAGGGAATCTCCTCGACTTTGAACTCCACCTTGAACAATTCACCAGCGACGCTGAGGACTCTTAGAGCACACGAAAGCACTTCGGTTCCAATTCCGTCACCGGGCAGCGCTACGATGTAATATGATTGCTTCGCCATCCATTGCTCCTCGCTAGCTGGATTTGAACGTTTCACTATAACCACGGGTCACGGGATGAACAAGAGAGCCGACCAACAACAACCACTTCTTGACGCACCCGGTCACACTTCATATGATCCAGCCGCCTTAAGGAGAGCAAAAGCGATGCGTCGATCTTCAAGTTTGAGTTTTCTTTTCACGATTGTCTTTCTGGTGTGGGCAGGCTCAACCGGTTGGCCGAAGGATGCGTCTTCGTCAGCAAGGCTTCATCACGTTCACCTGAATTCGCTCGACCCTTCGGCGGCCATCGCGTTTTTCACGAAGACCTTTGACGTTACGAGGAAAGCGACCGTTGCCGGAATCGACGCAGTTCAAAGCGAGAACATGTACCTGCTTTTCAACAAGGTCAAGACTGCTCCGCCGACTTCGCCAGACACTGCGATCTGGCATTTCGGGTGGGGCAGCACTGATATGGAAGCGGACTATCAAAGGCACCTCGCCGGTGGTGTCACGTTTCACACGCCGATGACCAGGCTCGGCTCTGGAACTTTGTTCGCTTACATGAAAGCGCCAGACGGCGCACTGGTCGAGATCAATTCTTCACAGAGTCGCGCCTTCATTCACGTGCATCTGTACAGCGACGCGCCTCTTTGCGCTGCCGACTGGTATCAGAAGTATCTGGGAGCGACGAGCCGCACAACCACTCAGCGGACGGGTCCTTGCGAAGTTCCTTTTGCAGCGCCAAGCGAACCGTTGGGTGTGATTCGCTCTCCGGCGACGACGGTGCGGATCGGCGATATCAATTTGATAATCTATCCCCGTCAGCATCCCGGCCCGCTAGTAAGCACTCGAGGGCACGTCGTCGATCACATCGCCGTGAGTTATCCGAACGTTGGAGCGGAGATTGAACGATTGCGCAAGTCTGGAGTGAAGGTGCTAGAGGAGCTTCACCGATTCGGCAACAGCAACGATCGATCAGCGATGATTGAAGGACCAGACTCGATTAATATCGAGCTTGTTGAGCGAAAGTGAACACCGTTTTGGCGGGCACTCATGATGATCATAGAGAAATCCGGATAGAAAGTCGCACCGAGAGGAAACCCGAGTCGTTTGGCGGTCACTTTCAAATGGCTCAGTATCCTGGTAGCCGAGATCGCCGGTATTCCTCTAACCCCTTAGAGCGGCTTAGTGTCTTCGTGTCTTGGTGGCAAGAATTCCGCCACAAAGGCACCAAGACACAAAGCCGCACGAAGACTTATACACAACGAAGCGTCGAATCCCACTCTTGATGAGCGGAACGTTGAAGTTGATGAGTTACGGGGTTCTTCCAGCGGGCGTAGCTTCCACCTTCTTAAACCACGGGTTGCCAAGGCTAGTGTACGGGCCGTCGTCGACTGAAACCTCGAGCAGCAGCCTGTAGTGCGCAGGAGAAAGCATCTGCGTTTTTCCCTTCAGTTTGATCACCTTGCCGTTCTTGTTAATCGGCGCGCTTGCCCAGAAGATCGTGTAATAGCCGCCCAGGTCTCCGCCTATCTTGCCGCTTTTGAAAGCAGACACACCGTAGCTGAAGATCTCATAGCGCGTGACTAGTTTCTCCTTCTCGTCGTAGCTCATGATGGCTCGGCCTTCAAAAGGTCCATCCGGTCCTTCACCCCTGATCTCGCTCTGATAGATGGGACCAGTGAGAATCTTCTTATAGGTTTCAGTTCCCTTCATCTTTCCGGCTGGACCCAGCGGCGATTCGGGCACGTTCCAATCGAAAGACCACGTGCCAATGAAGTAATCCATATTCGGCGGGGGCATCGGGTCGTTGGGCTCAGTCGGCCGGGCAGGCTGTTGCTGGAGGACAAGTACGAGGAAAAGGAGAGCACGTAACATAGGCCTGAGCTTTCAATTTGTCATCTGTCATTTTCCATTTTTCATTTGTCATTTGTTTGGAGTCGTTGGGTCGTTAGTCTGTGACAATCCGGCGACAATTCAATGACAAATGACAAATGGAAAATGACAAATGGAAAATGCTTCTATTCTTTCTTGCTCGCGCTCTGGCCGGCAGTCACCTTCGTCATGTCCGCGCCGTCGACCGTGTACTCGAACCAAGGTATGAACATCTCGTCCCAGCTTTGCTCGCTCCAGAAGACTTCCTTCTGAGGAGCAGGATTGTAGCGGTTCTTCAGCGAATTGTCGTAGTGAGCAATTGCAATCATCTTGCTCCCGGCTGGAACCTTGAGCGGCTGTTCGAGCTCGTAATGGAGCTGCCAGTTGAAATCAAACTTCGGGACGCTCAGCAACGTTTGCTTGCGCCCATCCGGCCAGACCAGTATGTATGTGATGTCCTTGCCGCGCAGATGCATATGCGGCGCGAAGGCGTACACCGTAATGTCTTGTTTGACCGTCATCTCGCCCGCGATTTCCCAGTTATCAGCATTGGGCGGAATGTTCGGGATCTTACCTCTCGTTTTTACCTCGCGGCCGTTGACCAGCTTGGTTTCCCCAATGTCCTTCCCGCCGACCAGCACAGTGTCTATGACGCCCTTGGTCAATACCTCATGAGTCACAGGCCGTTTCGCGAACCACAGGCCAAGCATTGAACGGTCCTTCTCTGGACGGCCGGTTGGTTGATAATGCATGTTGAACTGGAAATACATTCCCGGGCTTATCCGCTTCGCCGTCCCTGCATAGTGTCTTTCAAACCCCTTGCCGGGCGCTTGTCCAATGAGCTTGAACGCGCCTGCGCGGGCAAACGAGTCCTGAGTTTGAAAGACCTCCGAGCCTTCTCGCAGTCCGCCGGTGCGGCTTGCGTCGGAAGTATTCAGCTCGGCCTTAACCGCTCGACCGTTGACGATCTTACTGCCTCCGGGGAGCCGCGTGACATTTGCAATCGAGTGATGCACGACTGCGGGATTGCCGGGACGCAACTCGACCGCTTCAACCCAGCGATCTTCTTTGAACGGGACCTGTACGTAGAAGTTCTGCATGGGCAGCTCGCCTTCGGCCGGGACGTCGAAGTCGACTGGCATCGGGATTATCACGTCAGGCTCGCCTGAGCTCCAGCCCTTTGCGAACTTGGGTAAAGCCGGAAGGTCCGAGTCATCACCCTTTGGCGCGCCCCCATCAACCCACGCTACGATGGTTTCGATCTCTCTTTGCGACAGCCGCCGGTCGTTGCGGAACTTGAGCGAAGTCTCCGGGTCGGCAAACCACGGCGGCATGCTGCGCTCGATCACCTGCTCGCGAATCGCTTTGGCCCACGGCCGTACTTCCTGAAACGAAGTAAGGGACATAGGCACGGCTTCGCCAGGTCGATGGCAATTTGCGCACTTGTTGAAGACTATCGGCGCCACGTCTTTGGCGAAGTTTGGGACCGGCTTTTGTGAGGCACTGCTGCGAGTGAGGGCCGTCACCGCAACAACGGCAAGAATCGCTATGAGAACAACCAGCAAGCGCTTCATCCATTCCTCCCTTCTCTCAGCCATAGAGTTGCGCGGTCCTGGGCGTCAAGGCGTAGTCAGACCAACGCGCCCAAGCCTGACGGGTGCTACTTCGATCCGGACTCCGGCAACTTGCTGCGGAGATCCTGCTTATCAATCGTGTAGTCCAGATAGCCGATCATCATCTCGTCCCACGTTTGCGGACCCCACGAAACCAGCTTGGTTGGATCGGGATTGAACTTATTCTTCGCGGAATTGTCAAAGTGAGCGACGCATTCCAGACGGCTCCCCTTGGGCGCAGCTACCGGCTCCTTAAAGAAGTAGGTCATCTGCCAACCGAAGTCCCATCGAGGCACCGACAACAATAGCTTCGATGTGCCGTCCGGGTACACAAGCCGATAATCGAAATCCTTACCTCGAAAATGCATGTGCGGGTGAAGGCTGTCGATGTGACTGTCGTCTTTGAACTCAAATGAAGCTTTGGCCTCGTAGTTGGGATCGCCGGGCGGAATCGCGAGAGTTCGGGCAAATGCACCGGCCGTGATGACTCGCTTCTCAACGGGCGTCCTTGAGAAGATCAACCCTACGCTCGAACGATCCTTACCTGGCTGGCCGTTGGGCGTGTAATGAACTTGGAATATTAAAACTGAGCCGGCCTTGATCAGCTTTGCCTGACCCGGCTTGAGAATCAGCGGCGCCTCGCCGGGAGCCCAGCCTACAAGTCTGCCATCTGAGTCGCCTGGCCGTTCACCGGAACTCGCTCGCGCATTGCGGAGGCTCTCCG
Organism: Acidobacteriota bacterium; assembly: GCA_038040455.1. Taxonomy (GTDB): domain Bacteria; phylum Acidobacteriota; class Blastocatellia; order UBA7656; family UBA7656; genus Onstottus_A. The sequence continues at coordinate 4,656 of JBBPIH010000039.1, read as the reverse complement.
GGTTCACCTCGCCCGCCGCCGGCAAAGGCCCATTGCCTGGATACCTGACATCCACGATCACGTGGTGCACCAGTTTCCGGTTCCCCTGGCGAATCTCCGCGAACTGCACGTAGCGGTCTTCTTTGAAGTTCGTAGGAGCAGCGAAATACTTGTAGGGAATGACTCCCTCGGCAGGCACGTTGTACTCTTCAGGCATCGAGATGACGAGGTCAGGTTTGCCGATATTCCAGCCTTCAATGAACTTTGGAGCAGGCGGGAGGTCTTTGGGATCGCCTTCTGTGGCGCCGGCGTCAACCCAAGCAACGATTGTGTCTATCTCCTTCTGCGATAGGCGCGAGTCATTGGAAAAGTTCCCATAGTGTGGATCCGCGAACCAAGGCGGCATCTGACGCTGCGCGACCTTTTCGCGAATTGACTTCGCCCACGGTCGAACCTCCTTGTAGCTAAGCAGCGACATCGGCGCGACCTCACCGGGACGGTGACAGCTTGCACAGTTTTTGTTAATGATCGGCGCAACGTCCTTTGAGAACGTGACGGCCGATTTGTCGCTCGCAAAGCTCGACCCAGTCACAAGGAACCAACCTACCAGAGACACGCTGCAGACCAGCCCCCAATTGATGATGCGTTTCATACGCAAGCCTCCCAGCAAGCTTGTATCATACACAGCCTGCGCTCGCAAAGCTCGGTCAACCGAATCGCGAAGACCTTGGATGGACGACTATTATAACAGGTCCTCCCAATGACCTTGGGAGAATCAACGCTCACTGTTACCCAAAGTAGTTCGCTCCGAAATCGCCTGTTGGTGCTTCGTTTCATTGATCCTTCACCCTTGAATCATTTCTTTGGGCTCAGGCTTCGAATGTAGTTCACCAACTGCCAGATTTGCTTCTCGGTCAGCTTGTCCTTGTAAGACTCCATGTCAGCGCTTGTACCATCTCGAATCACCACGAATATCTCGCCGTCGCTTGAGCCGTGGTCCCACGTCTCGTCGGTGAGGTTCGAAGGCGTACCTCCAGCGAGTGCCATTCCGCCGTCGCCCTTGCCTGACGGACCATGGCACGACGCACAGTGCCGCAGATAAGTCTTTCGGCCTTCTGTGATGGATGACTCATCACGTGGAATCGGGTTCTTTACCTTTTGCGCTTCGGGGTGGCGGTGTGGCGTTGGAGGATGCATCTCCTGAATTCCAGCGGCAGCGAACAAAGGCAAGAGTAAGAAGGCAAAAGACAAAAGCAATGAACCTTTGCTGTTTGCCGGTTTCTTCCTTATTCCTTTTTCCTTTTGCACGATTCTATTCCTGTGGAGCGTCGAAGTTTTCGCTCATATAGTCAGCGTACGAATCGTTCAGTAGAACAAAGATCTCGTGAACCAGGTTTACCAGCTTGTTCAACCCGTACGCGTACTGGTTGTTCTTAACGGTGAGCGCGATTGAGACGTTGCCTCGGCGATTCGTCCAGGAGACTTCGGCGCGGCTGGCGTCTACTCTCCGGTGCTTCGGGATCTTACGATCAGACCGACTCTTCAAAAAGCGCTTCAGATCGCTATACAGCATCGAGTTCGAAGGCACATTGGGCAGCAGGTTCTTGAATTTCAGGACGCCCTTCTGGGAGTCGAGGCTGAAGTTCAATAGCCGGCTACCTAGCCAAACAAACCTGAAGCCGGGCTTCCCATTCCTGGACTTTACTTCATCGAATCCGCGAAAGACTCCTCGGTCAGCGTAGGCCTGAAGGCCCCTTCCCACGACATCCAAAGGATCGGTTGGCATGTGGTTAGCAGCAAAATGCGCGACAAGGAGCCGTCGCCTTCAGTGATAGTACGACATGCATCCGGGTTCGACTTTACCCAAATTGCCCGGCGGGTACTGCTCCCTGATCCAGAATTCTTTCTTCGCCTGGCAGTTGATAACCGAAGGTCGGCTCTCTCTGACAGCGATCTGGTAGCTCCGCTCCAGCGCGGCGCGAAACTGCTCCGGCTTCGTCACATACTCACCGTGCGCGCCAAGCGCTTCACCGATCTTGTCGTATCTAAGGTTCTCCTGAAAGAGATGTATGCAAAGCGTCTTGCTGCTGCCTCGGCTTCCCGTCCACGTGCCCCACGCATTGTTGTTGTAGACGATCACGATGACCGGCATTCGGTACTTCGATAAGGTCTCCACCTCCATAGCTGTGTAGCCGAACCCTGCGTCTCCTGTAATGCAAACGATCGGATGCCCCTTGTATGGCGCTTGGACGCTGACGCCGTTCTGAACAGCCGCGGCCACCCCTACCGAATATCCGACATCGGGACCGATCGCCCCGTACTGGTAAGCGCCGTTCATTATTTGCCCCGGGCGGTAGCCCCTCAGCCATCGGCGCGTGTATCTTGCGATTCCGTATCCGCCTGACGCGACCGTAGTCTGTTCTTTCGGGATATCGCCGCGATATAGAAAGTCGCTCAGTTCTTTGGCAATGACCGCGGGGTGCACGGCATCTGTGTAGCTCAGGCCGAGTTTGTAAAATGAGTCGCATTCGTCATCGAACTTTTTGCGGGCCGCGGCGATCTCGGCGACCCAGGCTTCGTGCTTCATCGCCGGCATTTCGTTGAACAGAGCTTCCAGTGCTGCCTTCTCACAGCTGACGATGCCTACGTCAATTGGCAAGTTGCGGCCGATGTCCTCAGGGCACGGGTCGATGCGGATGTACTTTGCATCGGGCCCAAAGGCGAACTCGCCGATCGTCGGCATACAGTATTGACCGACCAGAAGTACAACATCTGCGCTTGCGAGCGCGCCGGGTGCTGCGTTGGCTGAGAGCGGATGCGCGTCGGAGAACTGACCCTTGGTTGCGCCTGACTCGACGACGGGGATCTGAGCCTTCTCGGCTAGCGCCTTCAATGAGTCCCACGCTCGGCTGTAAAAGACTCCGTTGCTCGACACGATCATTGGCCGCTCCGCATGCTTCAGTAGCTCAACCGCTGCTCGAATGTCTTTTGGATCAGGGTGCGGCCTGGACTCGGTTCGGTACTTCGACTTGTCGTAGTAGTAGGCGAGGTCGGCGGCACTCTTGAACTGGGCTCGAGAGACCTCGCTCGGAAAGTCTATGTGAACGGGCCGGGGAATTCCGGTTCTCAACTGCCGGAACGCATAGGCGGCGTACTCATGAACGCGGCCCGGGGTAATCAGTCGTTTGCCATACTTCTTGAGTCCCTCGGTGGCTGGCTGCTGATACTGAAGCTGAATGCCCGCCTCGGTGTCTTCGGTGAACAGCGACATGTTGCTGGCGAGCACGAGCACCGGCGAGCGAGCGCCGTTGGCAGACGCTATCGCGCAGATCATATCCGTGAAGCCGGGGCCTTCGGTGCCAGACGCCGCCGCTACTTCGCCCGTGACCCGCGTGAAGGCGTCCGCGGCGTGGCACATCGAGCCTTCGTGCCTGCCCGAATACGTGGGGATCCCTTCAAGCGCAATAGCATTCTGGACGTTGTAGTTGCCAGGACAACAAAACAGCGCCGCGAGTCCCTCCTCCTTGCACACGCGCGCGAACACCTCCGCGCCGCTCATCGGGAAACTTGCCTTCTTAAGCGGCGCTTTCGTGGCGAGGCTAAACTCATCTGGGATCTTGATCGCTCTGGAAGTGTCTGGCGTGTCCGAGCCGACCGCCACGTTGCGTGTGCCTAGCACGGCGGCCGCGGCACCTGCGCTGATGGCCGCTTTGCTAATGAAACTTCTTCTTGAAACTTCCGACGTTTTATTGCCACCGGTTTCGGTCTTCGGGGCGTTCGACTTACCCATTTATAGACGTACTCCTCTCGAGTCGTTGTCGAGAACAACACACGTTTGCTCGCCAGCCTTTATGGCTGAGGCGCCGTTGCCTTCAATGTCGTGTCTGACTGAGTTGCTGGGACACGTTCTACCCAAGGAGCACGTGCAAGTCAAGGTCACGCGCTGTACGTCCGAAGGAATCTGATTTGTTCGCATTGACCAGGCCGGAACTGAGGGTTGCGCGCGCGAGTCTGATTGAAGAGACTCTGGGGCAAGGAAACGGTGATCAGAAGAGAAAAAGCCCGCCCTTTCGAGCGAGCTTTTTTTCAATGTAATCCCGGCGGCGACCTACTCTCCCACACAGTTACCCATGCAGTACCATCAGCTCCGTAGGGCTTAACTTCCGTGTTCGGGATGGGAACGGGTGTGACCCCTACGATATAACCACCGGAAAAATGTAAAGAGCAATCTCAAGTGCTCTCAGATAATCGAAAGGCAAAACCCCGCAATCAAGAAACCAGCTAAGAGAAGGCGCGCTGACCAGGTTTGCAACTAGCAAACTTTATGGTCAAGCCGGTGGATCGATTTAGTACTGGTAAGCTAAACACGTTGCCGCGCTTACACATCCAGCCTATCAACCTGGTAGTCTTCCAGGGATCTCATAGGGAGAACTCATCTTCGGTCGGGCTTCACACTTAGATGCATTCAGCGTTTATCCCTGCCCAACATAGCTACACGGCGCTACCGCTGGCGCGATAACCGTTACACTAGAGGTCAGTCCAACCCGGTCCTCTCGTACTAGGGTCAGATTCCGTCAATTCTCCTTCGCCCACGCCAGATAGGGACCGAACTGTCTCACGACGTTCTAAACCCAGCTCACGTACCACTTTAATCGGCGAACAGCCGAACCCTTGGGA
>JBBPIH010000003.1:104797-193486 GCA_038040455.1 Acidobacteriota bacterium | reverse complement strand
TACAAAAACCATCAGGTTGAATGGGTTTTGCAAGAGGCTCTGAAAATTGAAAATTTGTAGGACCTCCCAGCAGTGTCAGAGGCTCCGGCAAATTTGAATTTTTCATTTTTCAATTTTCAATCGCGTTCTTACGTACAAGGCACGCTGACCATCCTGCGTAGTCTTCGGTTGCCTACTAGCTACGCTTTTGCGGGAGCTTCGTTGCCTGCTTCGATCGCCGCCTGGCGAACATTAACTCTCGCCAGCAAAGTCAATCCCACAATAAAAAAGACGACTAGCGAAAGAATTGCCACGCGATAGCTGCCCGTGAACTGAAGCGCCAATCCAAACATTAACGGCGCGAGCCAGCTTGTGCCCTTGTCGCTCACTTCATAAAGGCTGAAATACTCCGCCTCCTGTCCTTTCGGAATCATCAACGAGTAGACCGAGCGGCTCAGCGCCTGGCTGCCTCCCAACACGATTGCGATCACCGCCCCAAGGATAAAGAAGTGCAGCTTTGTCTGTAGGAACCCATATGCATAAATCAGCACGCACGTCCAAATCACCAGGCTGACCATAATCGCCCGCTTGCTGCCAGTCGCCTTCGCCACCCAGTTGAAAAGCAGCGCCCCAAAGAACGCGGCGAACTGCACCATCAAGATCACCTGCACAAGCGTGGATTGCTCCAGCTTCAACTCTTCCGCGCCGAACACCGACGCAAGCGCGATCACCGCCTGAATGCCGTCGTTGTAAAGCAAGTACGAAATAAGAAACAGCAGAGTCTGCGGGTAGCGCCGCGCGGTGCTTATAGTGTGACGAAGCTGCTTGAACCCGATCGCGATGTAGTGCTGACCCGGCGGAGGCTGTTTCACCGGCAGACGGTTCTTCAAGATCGCCAGCGGTATCAGTGTGAACGCCGCCCACCACGCCCCTGATGACGCGAGGCTTATCCGGACCGCCTGGCCTTGAGTCAGCCCGAACGAGTCTGCCTTCGAAAACAGGTACAGGTTGATCGCTAGCAACACACCGCCGCCGAGATAACCTATCGCCCACCCCACGGACGATACGCGATCGCGATCTTCTGCGTTTGCGATGTCGGGCAAGAACGAATTGTAGAAAACGAGAGACGCACCGTAGCTGAGGTTGGCGAGCACGAACAGCCCCCCGCCCAGCATGTAGTTGGTGCCTTGCAAAAAGTAGAGCCCAACCGTCGCGAACGACCCGATGTAAGCAAAGAGCGCCAGCATCTGCTTCTTGCGATGCGAGGAGTCGGCTATCGCACCAAGTATCGGAAGAAAGGCCATCTGGAGCCCTACGGACAGCGCGATAACGTAAGGGAAGAACGATCCGTAGAAGACCTTAATGCCAAGCGGATAAACCAACGTGTTGCCTTCGCCCAGCGATTCAGCAGCGGCTTTGGCGATACCTGTCAGATAAGGTCCGAGGAAAACAGTGACTACAGTAGTGTAGAACGCGGAGTTGGCCCAGTCATAGAAGTACCACCCAACCCGTTCGCGTCGGTTGTTCATGATTCGTTGAGGGCGCAGATGATGCGTGAGTGAAGTGTGCAGGATATGGCATGGGGGAGCGCTCTAGCAAGTACCGCTTTGTCCATCGTTAAAGGGAGACGGATACGCTAACTCGCCTATGCCGATGCGGATCCAGGGAATGCAACCCCCTCACGAAAGCAAGAGCTCAAGGTCTTCACGCCCAAGGGTGCGAATCAAGCTATTATCCGCATTGATGATGGCGTCCGCCAGTTCTCGCTTGGTCGCCTGCAACTCGAGCACCTTCTCTTCAACCGTGTCGCGGGCAATCAAACGATAAGCGAAAATCTGTTGTGACTGGCCAATCCTATGCGCGCGGTCTATCGCTTGAGCTTCGACAGCCGGGTTCCACCACGGGTCCAAAAGAAAAACATAGTCAGCCGCAGTGAGGTTCAATCCAAGCCCGCCTGCTTTCAGGCTAATCAAGAACAGTTTGCAATCAGGGTCGCATTGAAATCGTTGGACCCTTGCAGCTCGATCACGCGTTTGACCATCTAGATATTCGTACGTGACCCCGTCGCGATCCAGGCGGTCCCGCACGATCGCTAGGAAGCTGGTGAACTGCGAAAACACCAGAGCTTTGTGTCCCTCGTCAATCACCTCGCTGATCTGCGGCAGAAGCACGTCGAGCTTCGCGCTTGGCTCGTGCTTTCTAGACTTATCGATCAATGCAGGATGACAAGCCGCCTGTCTCAGTCGAAGCAGCGCTTCGAGGATTTGGATCTTCGATTTCTTGATACCTTCGCGCTGGATCAACCCAAGCAGCGAGCGGCGATAATGATCGCGCAACTCGTCATAGAGTTTGCGCTGTCCGGACTCCATCTCGCAATAGATGGTCTGCTCGGTCTTTGGCGGAAGGTCACTCGCGACTTGTTGTTTGGTGCGTCGAAGAATGAACGGCCTCAGCGCCTTCGCGAGCAACGCCCGAACCTGCTCGTCGGGGTTGCGCGCGGCTGACGTGTTGAGCTTGAACACCGACGCCGCGCCTAGCAGCCCAGGGTTCAGAAACTGGAACAAGCTCCAAAGCTCACCGAGGTGGTTCTCGATCGGTGTGCCGCTCATGGCCAGGCGATGATTGCCGCGCAACAGCCGCGCTGCCTTGGCGGACTCGGTGTTCGCGTTCTTGATCGCTTGCGCTTCATCAAGAATCACGTAGTCGAATTGAACCTCCTTGAACTGGATCGCGTCTCGCCGGAGTGTTCCGTAGGTCGTGATGATCAAGTCGTAGTCTTCGAAGTGGTCGCAAGTCCTCAATCGATCCATACCGGTGTGGTCAAGCACCCGGAGCTTGGGAGTGAACCGCGCTCCTTCTTGAATCCAATTGAACACTAGCGACTTTGGCACCACGACAAGCGAAGGCGCGAGCCGTCTGTCGCTTTCAACCGCGCGAGCTTTTTTCTTCCCCGGCCTCGAAGCGTCATTGTGCGCGCCGTTGCGCTCGATACGCCGTGACTCAAGCAGTGCCAGCACTTGAACTGTTTTGCCGAGCCCCATATCATCGGCCAGACAACCGCCGAACCCGAACTGCTGAAGAAAGTGGAGCCAGCCAAGCCCATCACGTTGATAGCCTCGCAATATCCCGGTGAAGCTCGGCGGCGAATCAGCCGGCCTTACGCCTTCGAACCGTTGCAGTTCTTCGCGAGCGCGCGAGAAGGTTTCGTCGAAACTTGCTTCGGGTTGCGACGCAAGCAGCGCGTCCAGGAGTCCTACCTGGCTCTTTGTAAATCGCAGGTGATCGGCTTCCGTCGAGCCGAGACTCGCGAGCAGCCCGTACTTCTTCAACCACTCTTCCGGAAGCAACCCGAACGTGCCGTCGCCGAGCACCACCGTGTTGTCGCCGCGTTTCAACGCCGCGATCAGCTCGGGCAAGTTAGCTTTCGCGTCGCCGAAATCAACCGTGCCGTGAAGCTCGAACCAGTCGATACCTGAAGTGACCTCGATGCGAAACTCACGCGGCTCGCGATAGATGTTACCTTCCGCTTCGACGTGCCAGCCTTCTTTCACCAGCGTCTTGACCACCAAGGGCATCTTCTTCGTCGCCAGCACCAAGAGCGGCTGTGGGTCGTAGTAAAAGCTCTGTCGGGCGAACCCAAGCTGTCTCATTCGCTCGCTCGCAGACTGTTCGACCGCCGAGTCGCGAAAGAGCAGCCTTCGGGTTTCTGATTCAAAGAAAGCTTTCCTCTGATCATCCTCTGCCACGACTCTGCCACCGTAGTCGAACGACAGCTCAGCGCCCACCTGATTGGTCTGCCAACTGGCCCGCTCCAACTTCGCGAGCTTGAGCCGCGGTCGCGGCGCAACTGCGACCTCCTCGTATTGCAACTCTTCTGGCAGATCGAGCGGGGGGACCTTGGGCAGTAGAAGGACTTTCTCCAGCAGAACGTTGCCCTTATTGGCTGGCGCATACAGCGGACCCTGCGTGCGCAACTGAACGATCCAGGGGAACGCGTCGAAGTCATTGAGCCGGGCAGCACGCCCCCGAGCAAACACCAGTGCCGGTGTGAGCAGCGCCGGCTCAGAAAGCTCCATGCGTTCGTCGCCTCTACGTAGCGAGCCGATAGTCACAAGCTGCTTACTTGCCTCACTGGTTCGCACTTCGAGCCAGAACGCCCAGGGCTCACCGTCGTCCCAATCAAGCGGGCGCATTTCGGCCTTGGAAGCATTGTCTCCAGTCTGCGTGGCATTGTTGACAAGCAGCCGGCAGCGTCCCGTCTTGCACATCATCGGCAACAAAGTCTGATCGAGTGGCTCAAACAGCTTGTAGGAAGCAGGCGCGTTGGAATACTGCGAGGAGTAGCTGTAGCTATAGCTGTAGTGTTCCCGACCGCCGACTAGCATAGCCACGATCTGGCAGTCGGGCTCGGGCAGCTGCGCAACGCGAATGGAAGGCAAACCCGTAGTTCTGATCTTGCCCCACTCGCCGTTGCGTTTAATCTCGCGATAACCAAGTGAGATCGCGAGCCCGGTCCCCGATAGCGTGCTCTTTACATCGACGATGTAGAACAACTCGCGACTAGCCGGCCAAGGGCGAGTCTGTTCATCCGAGACGGTCCTCATCGACCGGTTCACAGACTCGAGCCACTGCTGCCAGACGGGTGGCTTGGGATCTGGCGAGTGCGGGCGCTGCTGCCAGGGCTTCGCCGAGGGTTGCGCCTTCAATCGACTAGGAGGGGTTGGTCGCTTGTCTTCGTAGTCCCTGTATTCGTCATCATCATCGTATCCATCCTCGCCGTCGTAACCATCATCCTCTCCATCGAAATTCTCGTCGGACATCACCAATCGCGTTGGTGGGTGATCAGTTCCGGTTAAATACCCTTTCCGCTGGGCGGCGAGCATTGTGGCCCAGATGTGCTTGCACAGATCATTGTCGTAGTAAGGACAGGTGCACGCAGCCAGTAGTTCGCGTCCCTTTATCTTCAACGAAACGTCATATCCGTAGCTCCCGCTCACGACGGCCCGAACGATCTCTTTACTTCCCTCGACAATGTCGACACAGCGATCTTCGAAGTACGATTGCCCGCGACTCCGAACGCGCTTCTCGAAGGACGAAGAGAATCTGCTGGTCAAGTACATAAGCGATCAGCGATATTTGCGGAAAAGGATTTCGCCGACTAACCTGCGCGAATCATCAAAACAAATCGTCGGCGGGATTTCAACGGTGCGGATAAGACAATCAGATGTAGTGGACCTGATTCTCTATCTCGTCAGCAGTCACTGGTGACAACGAATCCTCGCGAGCGTAACAACTTTGTCAACAGCGCGCTGACGTCTTCATCAGGTACAATTCGATGAAGAGTCGCCTCCTCACTCTCTCAACAGTGGACTGATCAGTTCTTCGGGGATGCGGTTTCGCTCGATGTGCTCGTTGATTTCGTCCTGGTGCTCGCTGTAGTAGCTAAGAGCATCGAACACCTGGCAAGTGTCAAGTGTGGCAAGTCCTCTGGCATCTCTTCGGGTAAAACGCCGAGCCGCCACAGCTCAACAATCGCGCGCACGGGCGTTCGCGTCGCCTTGATTATCGGCTCACCCCCTAAGATCTGATCATCAACCACTATGTAGCAGTGTTCCGTTGCGGTGGTCATAGCAACTGTCTCCGGACATCTTTACAAGATCGGGCAGAGCAATCTTACCACAGGCCAATATCCGAGGATCACACTCGCGTGGCGTCTTCATTCCCCGCCGTAGTTGATCTCCATCCGGCAGCGAATGCTCCAATGTAAGCAAACAGCGCGAGCATCTGTTTCTTGCGATGCGAGTAGTCGGCTATCGCGCCGAGAATCGGAAGAAAGACCATCTGAAGACCTACCGATAGCGCGACTACGTAGGGGAAGAACGAACCGTAGAAGACCTTGATGCCGAGCGGATGGACAAACGTGTTGTCGTCGCCCAATGATTGAGCTGCCGCCTTGGCGATGCCGGTCAGATAGGCCCAAGGAACACAGTGACTACAGTCGTGTAGAACGCGGAGTTGGCCCAGTCATAGAAGTACCACCCAACCTGTTCGCGACGATTGTTCATGATTCTGAGAGGCGCTGATGAAGCGCAGGTGAAACGTCAGGATATGGCATTAGCGGCAGGAGTGGTAAGGACGTTTGTTATGATGTCGAACTAGCGGGCGCTACAAAGTGAGTTCGTCCACAACAAGCACTCTTAGTTCGGTCACTCTCTTCAGACCTCCATCGTTTGACAAGATGGCCTGGCAACCGCCGGCGATACCGATAGCGATCTGAATCGTGTCAGTGAGCGTCAGGTTGTAGCGCGCTCGAAGTTCCGCTGCCGCGCGGGCGTGCTCATGGTCAAGCGAAAGAAACTCGGTGTTGATACCGTGAACGATGAGGTCGAAGAAGTCTTGTTGCAACTGTGCCGAGCCTGATCGGTAAGGCGCAACCAGACACTCCGCCAGGGTCACCGGCGAAGTTACTGCCGTCACTGACCCGGTGTCTATGCTGCGAAGACGACCTCAACCCGGGCGAAATAGGATGGGTTCTTTTCAACGTAGTAGATGACCGGAGCGGTATCGAGAAACAGGCGTGTTACACCCTCAAGCGCATCGCCGATCTTCATCCGACGCGCCTCTGTCTGTCGTCTTCGCTCTCTTCCCGCGAACGCGTCACCCACTCCTGCGCGTCTTCTCCCAATAAGGGATAGGGTGCCGCGCCACAGATCTCGCGCCACCGGCGTCGCGGACCGGCCAAGCGCGCCCTCGCCGATAGATGTTCAAGCAAGCGTAACTGCTCGTCTGGGGCGAGCCGACCCGCTTCCTTGATCAGTTTATCGAGTGCATCCGTAGCCATTGTGACAACCCCTGGAGCATTCTAACGCCATCTTATGCTCACACGGTAGTCCATTTCTCTTGTTGCCGAGACTGGCGCTGAGCAATGGATTAGAAAAAGATAAAAATGGGTTGGATTTTTGACTGTCGTTGTTACCAGAGGTCGCTCGCTGTTACGATTCCTTTCGGTAGTTCAAGCATATCTGGGATAATAGATGTCTTCATTGACTATTCGGAGAAAGACATAGCAGATGCTACAGCGCAGCATAAAAGCGAGATTGGTGTGAAGTAGACAAAAGGCAGTCAACGGCTCCGAATCGAGGATGAATGCGAGGATCAACTTCAAACAAGCTCAGGGGCTACTCCCCGCCGTAGTTGATTTCCATCCTGCGAATCCGAAAGCTCGCAAGAGCAAGCACAACGGCCGTCACGATCAGCAAGCCCGGAATCGAAAGATACGCAGGAGTCGGTTCGGCCACCATCGCGAAAGGGCCTTCGGGAACCGGCACGGGCGAAAGCGAATGCAGGTAGTGAATCACGCTGATCTTTTTCAGCACCGGCGGCAGGAGGAAGTTGATGAATTCCCATCCGTAAATCAAAAGCGCGGGGATTATTGGATTGCGAAAGAAAAGTCCTATGACTAGAAAGGCGGCGCCGTAGCCTATGCAGCCCAGCGCGGTGATTCCAAGATACGCGATGGCCTGGCCCTTACCCGGGCCGTCCACAAAGTAGCTTCCTCCAGCCGAGCCCAGCCCGACGTACATGAACAGCAGCGAGCCGGCCGTGCTTATGCTGAACAACACAAGCGCCGCAACCAGGCCTGAGAGGTATTTCCCGCACACCAGCACTTCGCGGCGAAGTGGCGAGAGAAAATAATAATGAAGGCTGCGATCAACTACTTCCCCGCGAAACAAATTCATGAAAATCCAGGCGCACCCGAAGAAGACGATCGTTCTCAGAATCAGACCTTCGTAAAGATTTGCGAAAATAATATTGATCTCGCCGATATTGCTGTTGCGCGACTGTTGCCAGCTGATCTCCGCGGACAACGCCGCCATCAACAGGATCGGCACAGCGGCGAGCAGGTAAATAAGGATCGCGCGCTTGCCCAGGAAGTTCTTGCGTACTTCGAGCCGAAGTATCGCAGCGATCTGCGCGGCCCACAACGACCAGGGACGTTCGCTCGACGCCTTCACTTCGGCGATAACGTCGGTTGATGCGCTCATGCCCCTTCACCTCCTCCGATCAAGTACTGATAGACCGCATTCAGATCATCGTCCACCGGGGCGACTGATTCGACTTTCAAGCCGTCATCCACGACGATGCGATTCAACAGCAGGTAGAACACGTCCGCATCTCGAGTCTTGATGAACAAACCCTGCCGGTCCTTGTGAATCTTTGCTTCGACAACTGAGTCCTGCTCGAACACCCGCGCCGCCAGAAGTCCAGGGCGGTCGCAGCGAATGAGGATCTGCATCGGGTGCTCTTCCATCTCGCTGCGCACTCCTTGAATCTCGCCTTCGGCAACGACGTAGCCGTTGTTCAGAAGGATCACGCTGTCGCTCATCATATCGACTTCGTGGAGGATGTGGCTCGAGATGATCAGATGAAGCCCTTCGGCGGCGAGTTGGCGGAACAGGCGAATCGTTTCAGCGCGCGCCATCGGATCGAGCCCGTTCAGCGGCTCATCCAGAATCATCACCACCGGCTCGTGCGCGATTGACTGGGCCAGCCTTACGCGTTGGCGCATGCCTTTGCTGTAAGCTCCAATCTTCAGATGAGCTGCGTCGAGAAGTTCGACTCGGTGCAACGCCTTCCACGCCAATTCCTGGGCCTCTTGCTTGGGCCGCCCGTGAACACGCAGATATGAGTAGATGAACTGAAAGCCAGTGAGCGCTCGTGGGAACGAATCGAACTGCGAGCAATAACCGACCTTGCTGAAGAAGATTTCGGGATGATCAACTCTGAGCCCAAGCACGCTCACTCGGCCGCGGGTGGGTCTGATCAACCCAGTCATCAAGTTCATCAGCGTAGTCTTGCCCGAGCCGTTCGGCCCAACCAGGCTGGTGATGCCGGGCTCGATAGTCAAGCTGACGCGATTTACTCCAAGTATCTCGCCGTAGAACTTGGAGACGTCTTCGAAAATGATCATATGGTCTTCGGGTTTATCCATCACCGCACTACCTCATAAGCCCGGACCTTGCGTGTGAGAAGAAACAAGCACACCGCTAAATACACCCCGAACGTAATCCACGCAGCCGGCGTCGGAAATACCATCCACCCGGGAAGGTCCATCGAGTTCGGATTGCGGAACAAGGTGTCCTCGATGGCCTTCATTACGATCGACAGGTTAAAGACGTTTCCCCACCGTGTTTGGAGCACCCCGTTTACCATGAAGCCAATCGCGTTCGATATTATGAACAGGCCGAACAGCCCGGCGCTTGCGGCCAACCGCCACTTCACCCAGGCTGATATCGTCACCGATAGCATCGCCAGCAAAAGGATCCACGTCCAGCTTCCGATAAAGATCGCGCCCATCATCCACAAGTTACTCGTGAACCAGCCCGCGCCTTCCAGATAAGACTGAAAAAGAAACAGCAGCTCGCCCGGGACCCACGTTATAGCTGAGATCAGGATCAGCAGCACACTCATTTTGCCAATCACGTATTCGGCGCGCGAGAACGGGCGGCACAGGTATAGCGGTAGTGCGTTGTTTGCCAGATCGCGCGACACCAGCGGCGGACCGATCAAAACGGTCAGCAGAAAAGCAAGCCCGGTCTGAAACGCGACAAAGAACTGGAAGAAAAAGCCGTTGATCGGCACAATGTCCCGCAGGTCGATCTGAAAGACCGCCATCGCCGTCAAGTTGTGATGCAAATAAATCAGGATCGCCATCACCAGCGGGCACACGAAGCACAAGGCGAAGAAGGCGGTGAACAGCTTCGAGCGGAATACATCCCGATAAGCGTGGCGAGGGATGATCAAGAAACGCGACCACTCCGGCGTCAGCGGCCCCGCGTACGGCTTGTAGATGTGCTCATAGACCGCCATTGCCGTCCTCCATTGCCTTCAGGAAAATATCTTCGAGCGAGTCGCGTTTGAAGTTGAGGCGGCGAATCTGAACCTGGTGTTCGCCGGCGATGCGATAAAGGTCGCGAATCTCGACATCGTTCTGCAAGATCAGCTTGAGGCGGCGCTCGCTTGTTAGAGCATACTCGCAGCCGAGCGTAGCGATAGCTTCAACGAATCCGTCGCGGTCACCGCGCGTCTCGATCTCGAGGAATTTGCGATTGGATTTTCGCTCTTCTTCGAGGTTGCAATAAACGGCTATGCGGCCTTGTTTGATGATCAGGATCTCTTCGCAGCATTCTTCCACATCGCGCAGCAGGTGCGACGACAACAGTATGTGAGCCTTACCGCTGTCGCGAATTTGGCGGATCAGCTCGATCATTCGCTGGCGCGCCGGCGGATCGAGCCCGTTAGTAGGCTCGTCAAGAAAGATCAATCGCGGGCCGTGAACGATCGCCTGCGCGAGCTTGGCGAGTTGCTTCATGCCAAGCGAATACGTGCCGACCTTGCGATATCGCGCCTCCCCCAGACCTACATAGAAGAGCGCTTCGTGTGCGCGTTCGAGAGCAGCTTCCGAAGGTAATCCTGAAAGCTCTGCCATCAATCTAACAAAGTGAACGCAGCTCATGTTGGCGATGAACGAATCGCGCTCAGGCATATAGCCGATCTGCGTTCTAATCTGTTTTGCGTCGCTGCGAATGTTGCGTCCGAAAATGTGCGCGGTCCCGGACGACGGAGGATGAAATCCGAGCAGTGTGTGAATCAGAGTTGTCTTGCCGGCGCCGTTGGGTCCCAGAAGTCCTATAGCTCGGCCGCGTAACTCGCGTTGCAGCTCTTTCAATATCGGCCGCCCGCCAAATGTGACGCTAAGTCCGTCCAGTTCAATCACCGGGGCGGCCGGAGCAAGCTCGGGCATTTTCGGCAAGTCAGCGATCGCCGGCACCGGCTCGGAAGCTTCTTGTAGCGCGTTGTCCATCGAGTTACTCACTCAACGTTTCATTTGAACTTGTGATCTTGTTGCCGTCATATTCTGGCCGCCCGGCCCGTGGAAGATCAACCCCGTCACACGCTCGTCACATCTTTGATTCTGGTTTCGGGAGTGAACGTAATCGCAAGTCTCAAAACACTACGCCAGCCGTTGAGTCGGAGTTCCCAACGGCTGGCGCTTGAAGCTAACAATAATGCGCTGTTTATCACCGCACAGAGTGCTCGATTATGTTTCGCAAGCCGAACGATCCAGGCATGCCGATCAAGCTCGATGGCTTCAGCCCGATCGGGCCGTCCTCACCGTTAAGCGCAAACGAGATTCGATCCCCCTGCGCGTAGGCGTAAGCCAGCATTGGCCCGCTCACCAGCGATTTGAGGCTCTGCCGCTGTTCCTCGGGCAGGTTGTTGGTGGCGCCTCCCACGCGCTTTGCGATCCCACCCAGAACCGGGGCCAGGTTCTGATAGATCAGGGCTGAGAAGTTGGCCTGCTTGTCTTCCGGCAACGCCGCTACGAACCGAGGTGAATGTAACAGAGTGTAACCCGAGTCGTGATACTTCACTGCTCGATCGATCAGCGCGCGGCTTGGACCTGCAATCAGGTAACCGTTCGCGTACGTATAGTTCACTTCGAGTCCGAAGTCGATCGACTTAAGCGTGTAGTAGGTTCGGCCGCCGATGTCTGAACGGTCCCACTGGAAACCCTTTTTGCCTTCGCGGGCGGCTATCTCGTTCATCTTGTCGACGACTCGCTCGAAGGTTTGCTGCAGGTGCGCCGGATCATATACCTCAAACACCATCTTCCAGGAAGGCGTTGGCAGCAACGGACCGTCGATGGCAAACGCGAACTCTCCACCGAGGGGCGCAGCGAAGTCTTTGCGAATGTCGAGTCCGGTTTCGGTCTGGAATTCGCTCAGGTGTTCGCTGAACTTCGGATCAACAACATTCAGCGCGCTCAAGAGATCGTTCACCAGGGCGACAGGCTCCTTGACGACGAAAGCCGCAACGACGTTTGCATCCGGCGAGATGAACTCCAAAGCTCCCATCGGACCGGGCGCTGCAAGCCATGAAGCGATGCCGTGACTCGTGTCGCTGAAGCTCAGCACTGCGCGGTTGAACGACTTGCCTTGATCTTCCTTCATCTCGGCGATGAAGTACTTCAGATTCGTTATGCCTAATCGATCAAACGCTGCATTAGTCTTCGCGTCATCGCCCTTCGATTGCGCGATGAACCGCTGGAGATCGGCGGCAATGATGAAGCCCGCACCTTCGCGATATATGTCGGCGATTCGCGAGCGGAATGAACCTTCGACGTACTGGCCCGCGCTTGCAGTCTTCATACTCGCTTCCGCGCGCTGCAAGAACTCGAGCTTGGGCGACGCTGCAAGAACATCACCGTTGATCCATACGAACAAATCAGCCGCTGCGCCGTCGGCAGTCGTCTTGACTTCGCCCATCGGATCGTTGACAAATCGAACACCCGGAGCTTTCTTCGAGTTTGTGCTCAGCATCGATATCTGGCCTTCCGCGTAAGAGCGGAAGCCGCTCGGGTCTTTCAGTGTAGTCAGCACAAGCGGACCATCGGGCTCACCTTCGCCAGTCTTCGAAAGCTGCGCGGTGACCACTATCTCATCGCCGAGCTGTGCGCCGAACTCGCCGATCTTCGAAATGACCTTGTCCCACTCCTGTTTGCCCCGCGACGAAGCTTGTTCTTTATCCCACCACTGGCTGAGCTCAGGATTCTGGGCCAGGCGCTCTTCTATGATCTTGTTCGATTCGGCAAGCGTCTCGCTCAAGTTAGGAATCGCCACGTAGAACACCGTCTCATCGGGCATCATATCCAGCAATCGAGTCGAGTACCGCACGCCAGGCCGCGGCGCGCGCGCGTCGACGTCTTTCCGAAGCGCGGCGACTTCAGCGAGTATATTCTTGTAGCGCTCGGCGTCTCGGCTCCACGCGATCTCGTCCTTTACCGGCACCTTTTCAATACTCGTATTCGTAGCAACTTGATCACCGGGACGGAGCACGTCTTGTTTCCCGCCGTGCTCGACGTGGACTTCGCCCTCGACTACTGACACCCGCGAGCCCTTCGTGCCGTTGTTAACCGAGAAGATCGTCCCTATCACCGAGACGCGGCAATTATCGGTCTGAACGTACAGATGACGGGACTGTTGTTGCTTGGCGGCTTGCACGATGATGTTGCCGCGATTCAGATGAATAGTCGTTCCCTGCGCGCCGTCCGTCACAGAAAACTCAGAGCGCTCTCGCATCTCAATCAGCGAGCCGTCAGGTAACCGCACAACGGCGCCAGCATCTTTAGACGTGCGAACCTTAGCGCCCGCCTTGATCTCTTCGCCAACCTTGAGCGCTTCGGTGTTGGTGTCAGACACGAGATATGCCTGCCCGTCCATTGCGTGCACGACCATATGAAATGCATCCGCTCCCCGCCGGAAGCGATCGTACGAAGTCAGCGAGAGCGCGCCGATTCCGATGATGATCGTAGCGGCGATCGCCCATCTCACGACTGTGCGCCGCGAAGCTGAGATCTTCGACGCGTCTGGCCGGACTGGCGTGGCTGCCACTCCGTAGCGTGCTTCCTTAAGTGCCTTGCGGCACGGAATGCATTCGTGGGTGTGATCCTCAAACAGCAGCGCGCGCGCGGGCGACAGAGTCCCGCTAAGGTATTCAGGTATCAGGGTCTGGAAGTCACCGCAGCTTCGAATGTGATCGACGTGCGCAGCGGGCGCGCTGGCCGTCGCATTCTCGCTTGATAGCTTCGCCCATACGCGCCCTGCCGCGCCCTCGACCACAGTCTGATCCACCCGCTCGCTGCGGATCTCGGCCATGGTCTGATCGATTAGTTCGTTAAGCTCTTTATTACTCCGCTTCATGATGTCCCTCCATGGACTTGGCGATCTCTTTGCGAAGCCTGGTCCGTGCGCGATGCAGCAGCACGCCGATTACCATCTGCGACGTGCCGAGCATCCCGGCGATTTCGAGATTGGTGTGCCCTTCAAAGTATTTGAGCACGACGATCTCAGCCGCCTTCGGACCAAGCGTTGCGATTGACCGCCTGATTTGAGTTTGAAGCTCTCGATCGACCTGTTGCATTTCCGGATTCGGCTCAGGGCTTTCGGTCGCACCAGGCGCGACTTCTTCGATAGACACCGAGCGCGAGCGGGTCCGGCTTCGCAACAAATCAAGCGAGGCGTTTACAGCGGCGCGGTGAAGATAGCTTCCTGGGCTAGGCGACAGGTCGAGCTTTTCTTTGCGCCGCACGAGTCGGAGAAAAACGGTTTGAAGAACGTCCTCGGCATCCACGACGCTCCCGGTGACGCGATAGGCGGCCCGGAGGACCTGATCGTGGTGTTCTCTAAAAAGGACTTCGACCTCTTGCGCAGGACTGGGTACTGGTCTGAGGTGTTTAACGGCTTGCACGCTTTCCTCCTTCACTTCGTCTCCAGCCATGAAACGCCTCCTGGAAGGGATCATTAACAAGTTAGCCCTTGATGCAGCATTTTTACGCGTTAGATCACCGGTTGGTGAAACCCAGCGATTGCTCAAGCGGAGTGCTTCACCCGTCGCTATTGACTAACCCACGCCTCGATGGAGCCGTCCCGATGGATTTTGGCGATGAACGGAGGTAAGTGTCTTGCCGCGAATTTTTTCATCCTTGGAAGAGCCCTGACAAATATCTTGGCCATCTCGGGACCTGTAAGGTTCCCGGAGACAAGGACGAAGGCGCGAACTCCCGCTTCCAATAGTGCTGTCCGCTCGACCAGGCGATGCTTGATGTGACTGTCCTTGGTCAAGACTGTCCATCCCTTCTTTTCCGACCTCTGGGAGCCACTCCTGGTCGCGCGCGTCTTGGGCAAAAAGGTCGTCGTGGATTCGCACATCTGCGCCTGCCGCCCGAAGCGCATTGGCAATTATCTCTTTTCCGAGAGATCGATCCAGAAAGAAAATGAGAGGCTCAAGCTGCTTCGACTTCGAGCTCGCAACGGATCGCTTCTTCGATCTCAGACCTTTGCCGCCCATAGTCGCTCGCTAACTCATCTATGGATTCACCAGCCTTGTAGCGCTCGGCAATGACCGCAGTAGGAACACCCGTCCCGGCAAGCACCGGTTTGCCGAACGAAACAAGCGGATCGATGACGACGACCCTTGGCTCCTCCGGTGTGCGCTTTCTGGTAAACAAGTAAAGTCGTACAGCAAGACCGGAGGGGTCCCGTTGGATCCTGCGCAAGTGCGCATCGAGCAACTCGCGCATCGCCAACTGACCTTCCTGGGATACGTTGATCAGTTGGCCGAGCTTTTGTATGAACAGGTTTGAGCCATCGGTTTCGAAGCTTTGGTCGGCTAATGGATGTTCGGATGGAAACTGCTTCTTGAGGTATCGCAGGGCCGTTCTTACCTTATGCAAAGGAACATTGTGTTCTCGTCTAATTGCGTCCAACACGTGAGTCTCGACCAGGTTCACAAAAGAAAGCAGCGGTTTGTTTGGGTCGGGAAGGCCGATTATCGGCGCGAAATACCGCTTCCCCTGGTCGGTTGGATACCAACGGCCCAGGACCCACGATCGCAGCGTTGCAACTGGTATTCGGAGATAATGCGCCGTCTCGCGAACGCTGTATGAAGGCAATTCGCGAGGATCCTCACCGCCGTACAGCGAGAAGCCGTTTGTCTTTGATTGCGATCTCATCACGGATTCTCCCATCGATGCGCTGATCGAAGATTTACTCGTTTCTTGATTATCGGACGGTCTCGAGTCGAGGGCTAAGCACATGCGCAACGCTATCATGCTGCCCGCATGATTCAAAGGTCGTTCCCACGAGTGTGTCATACAATTGCAGACGTCGAACTCCTCAACTATTTTTAACCTACGAAATAAGGTGTGCCTCAACTTCATCAACGAACCTCGATCGCCCATTTCCGAAGGTTCCGAAACGGTTCGAATACCATCCCGAATAGACCAAGTGAACTTCATGGCGCGCTCTCGTTAGACCAACATAAAACAATCTCCTTTTCTCTCGAATGCTATCATCCGAATCGTTGTAGTATGGGATCCGCCCTTCCTCCAGAGCTAACATGACCACGACATCGTATTCGAGCCCTTTGGCTGAATGAAGGGTTGTCAAACTTAGGTGCTCCGGTGATCCGCCTTGGCCACCGAAAAATGCGACTGTGAAAGCTTCAAGAGGATGTCCGTTACCAGTGGCAGTTAGCAATTGCTCGACCTTTTCCTTGTCATCCCGCAATCGAGGTTCTCGGTCGAGGCAAACCTGTAGGACATTTGTGAAAAACAGAGAAAGCCAACTATTAAGGGGCATGTTTGCGTCTCGTTGATTATGAAGGAATTTTATCAGCGCGGATCGAGCGACCTGCCGCTCGCTCTCTGTACGTAGGCTTTCGTTGAATGCCAGCCACCGACGCACCAGCTCAGACAAACGTATTTTGCCTGTTCTCCACGCGCTAGTGCACCACGCAGCACAGTCCTCAAGCCAGTAGGTTACGGGCGACGGCTGATACGGATTGTTCCCGTCGATGCGGATGAACTGCCAGTCTGTACGCTCGACTGCACCGGCCATCACGTCGCCGTCGTACTTGTCGAGATAGAGAACCGCGATATCACCAATCTTTCGGCCAACGCGCCGACCGAGGGCCTCTGGTATCACAGTCTCGCATATGAAGTGCGCCTGGTCCTCAATGCCAATGGGGCGCTCGTGGAAGAACAAGGCCCCCGGTTCATCTCGGCTAGACCGGAACCCGCGCTCCTCTCCGAGAGCTACTTCGGAGGCACGAATAATCGCGGAACCACACCTATAGTTGAGAAGTAGCCGCACCGCTTCAACATCGCTTCTCCTAGCGAGCCGACGAAGTAGCGAGGGCTCTGCCCCGGTGAAGCCATAGATGGACTGATCTGGATCTCCGACGGCAATCAGCCTTATTCCTGCTTCGAAGCAAAGGCCGTGGACTATTCTGTGCAATGCAGGTCCAAGATCCTGGTATTCGTCAACGAAGAGTATCGGAAACCGAGCAACTAGGGCTTTACGAATCCACTTGTGGCCCTGTACGAGATAAAACCCCATCAAAACCATTCCATCGAAATCGATGAGGCCGCGTTCAACAAGAAGAGATTCGTACCTCTCGATTGCGCTCGCTGCCTGCTCATCATCTAAACCCCATTCGCGTGCTCTTCTGTCTAAGTGGTTGCGCCGATATCTATCGAACCTGGGTCCCCACCGTACACTTCCAATAGTCTCGTTCAGAGCCTTCTCTTGGAGTCGCCTGACTTCATCCGTCGATGCTACTGTGATCGGGTACTTGATTGGTAACTTGGTTAGATGCCCATAGGGCATAACAATATGTTGGAGGCAAAACGAATGAACTGTGCCGATCCAGGCTCGCCTTCCATCTACAATCCCCAACGCGGATAAACGCTTTTTCAATTCTCTCGCGCATTGATTGTTGAAGGTGATGCAGGCGATACCGCGAGGCGAAAGCACATCCTCTGCGAGCATTCTGGCAAGCTTGATAGTGAGTGTCTTGGTCTTCCCGCTGCCGGGGCCTGCTAAGATGACGCAGTTTCCAGTGGAATTGTACGCTTGCCACTGACCGTCGTTCTCGCGAAGCTGATCGGCCGACAGCATATAAGGAGGTTTAGCGGCGTTTGCACCTACCCGCGACATGCTTCACCCCCTCGGCAACATACGCCGGACATGAGACGGTTCCCGACTCGGCGACTAAGCTGGCTAGGCGCTGAGCAAAACGGCCTTTCCCAACAGTCTCGATGTCGCTAAGGAATACATCGACATCAAGAACATCCATGCCACTGGCCCAGCGCTGCATCCTCTCCTTCATCGGTTCGCCTTCGGCGACCGCGGCCATGGCCTCAGAGCACTCGCCCGCAAGACCAGCCTCGAATAGATCGACCTCGAATGTATGATTATTCATGAATATTCCGTAAGTCGAGGCCATGTTTGAAAGCTCATCAAATGAGTTGGCATCCCACGTCGCGTCATCAACTAACGTGCTCATCATCTGGTTTACGACGCGCCCTGGACCAAGCGGGCTTCTGGGTGAACCATCTTCTTTCGGCCCTCTGGGGTCGAGGTCAGTCAACGCTGCCACTGGCACGTTTAGCCCTCTCGGGCCTAGAAGCGTCAGGTAAGGGTAGAAGTTCGTCCCGGAGATTGAGCAGACAACGATGCCTAGCTCATCGAGATTATGGCCCTGGTTGTGCGCCAACACTGGGACGAGGAACTTCTCGGCATCTCCCTCGACTAGTATGACACCCCGTGCGAAGAGTAGTTCACCTCGGTTTACGTCGATGTACCGCTCAAGATCAGCGACGTCTTCGTCCGTTAGATCAAGGCCTACAGTTGACAGGGCCTCGGTGGCCCCACCGTCCTCGCTTGCGCGTAGTACTACGAAATCTCTCAACGGCGTTACACTCGCGATATGTGGTGAATGGGTCGTGATCAGGATCGTCGAAGTCTTTCTGCTATCATTAGTCTTCGTTTCACCACGAGCTTGAAGATAGGTTCTAAAGATGAGTCTCTGCAAGCTCGGATGGAGATGCGCCTCCGGTTCCTCGATAGCCAAGAAGGTATGATCTCGCTCTCCATCCGCGACGAATTGTTCGTATTCAAGCGTTTTCAAAGCCAAATAAAGCAAGTTGGCCGAGCCAAGGCTTGCGTCAGCGACGCTTCGGAGTCCTCCGTCAATGAAGATACGCAAACTACGAACTAGCTTATCCGCATCGGTTGGAGAGAAGCGAAGAACGGTCTCCAGCGCTTGAGCAGACCCGACCATTTCGGTCAGCTTGTCGCGAATGGATTGTCCAACAGACCGCACCTGTTCGACTTTCGTCACCTTCTCGGTAGACTTTTCTACGCCCTTGGCCAACTTTTCAAGCTCATCGTGATCAATCTCTCCGGCGACCTTATCCAAAAGCGGACGAAGCGGTGATCGGGTCCAACGGGCAAGATCGCCCTCGCAATCTCGCAGGGCGGGCATTAACTCCATTGGCAAGCGTTGACGTACTTCGTAGCTGACTCGGTTCTCCGGTCTGTCACCGCCGTACATCAAGAACTCGTAGTCGGCGTCCTTCTTCGGTTTGTGAGTTAAACCGGGCAAAGGCTGCCAGACATAAGTGAGCCGTGATACCATCGGTTCCGGCTCAATCAAATGGTCGGCCAGCACCGCCAGTTGATTCTCATCATTCTCAAAATCAGTTAGGTCGACCGCGATAGTGATGCGATCGTCTTTACTAAGCGGGCGCTTCAGTCCGTCCCAGAAGTCCTCCGCCCGTAGCTTGCGCGCAGAATCAGGCAACGAGGGATCGAGCACCAATCGGAGCGCGTACAGCAGGTTTGACTTGCCGATTTTGTTCTCGCCTACGATAACCGCATTGTCGCCAAGATTGACGTCAACGCTGGAGAAGTTGCGGAAGTTCTCGAGCTTAATCTTTGAGATTCGCATTCGTTGGTCGTTCCTCCGATTAACCACTTCTTCGCCGATAGTACCTTCACCGAGCTTGCTGCATTGGGTTAATTGCAAATCGTATTTGCGTCTCGTCCGCAGGACATCACAAGAGCGCCTATCTCCATACGATTCTGCGAAGGTCGGCGACCGATGAAACTGCAAGCTTCAAAATCTTCTGCTTCAACCTTGATTTGTCTTAGCTGTGCGGCGAGTCTCACCTAGAGGACAGTCATTTACTTAATGCTTTCCGTAGTCTGTTGTCAAATGCTTCTTTGAAGAACTGACGTGAGGGATCTTCCAGTAAACTGGAAGCTATCTTCGAGCTTACTGGAAGGATTGCGAGTTGGTTGAGTTACGATGGCAGATCTTCGCTCAGCGCCTGGCGCTGCTCATCAGACAGCCCTGTTTCAGCTTGCAGCTCCGGCAGGTCTACTCCTACAGCAACAGGAACACGTCCGCCAGTGTTGAACTTCATATACTGAACCGAGCTCACTCGGTCGTCTCCGCGTTGGCGCTCGTCGAAGCTGGCTCGAACGCGCGTGCCGTCTTCGAGCAGCAAGTACAACTTCTCGGGCAGGTTCCACCACTTTTTGAGCTTCACGTTGCGAACGGCCGCATCCTCGATCTCGATCAAAAGCGTGCAGCCCAGTTCGCCTTCGCCGCCGAGCACCTCGTTGTATGTGTCGATCTCATGGTGGATGTCGGCCTCTTTGACCATGCGCTCGGTGCGAACCATTTCTTGAATCTGATACCGCATCGTCAGATGGTTCTCGAATAAGAGCGTTAGGTATTCGCCGATGTGCACGCGACGGAGCGACTTAGCCTCCATCACCAGCGCCCGCAGGGCGTCGCGCTGTTCCTCGTAGGTCACATAGTCAATGATCTCTCCGCGCTCAACTGGTTTCACTTCTCTGAACCCCCTTGGACTGGTTTCGCGTCCATGTTCCCGGGAAAGCCATTCTCGCGATAGGCTCGCGCAAGGATCGACATCGGATGCATCGGTTTTACCCCCGCGTGTTGCTGAAATTGTAGCGCCGCCAGAGGACAATCGGTCGCCCAGATCTCAGCCTTATTCTCTTTCATACCATCAAATGCTCGCTTGCCGATTCTGACCGACGGCTCAAAGCCCTCGGTCGTCATCGCGTAAGTACCATCGTGACCGCAGCACTCCATGACGGTCTGCGGCACGACGCCTGGAATCTTCCTAATGAGGTCGCGCCCTTTGAACCCGACGCCCTGCGCTCGCAGATGACATGGCGCGTGATAAGCCACCGTTGTTCCCGGTGTGCTGCGAAAGTCAGTGCTAAATCGCGGCTCGTTGCGTATCGACCACAGAAACTCGCTGGGGTCCATGACTGCCGCAGCCACTTTTTCGGCCGCTGGTCTGTCCGCTGGCTCGACAAGCGCCGGGTGCTCGCGGCGCATCATCATCGAGCAAGTGGGATTGATTGCGACAACCTTAGCGCCCTTCTCTACAAAAGGCAGCAGTACTTTCAGGTTCGAACTCGCCATCTTTCGAAGCGTTTCAAGATCACCCCGCTCCCACGCCGGCATGCCGCAGCACTGAAGTCCGGCAGCGCACCGCACGTCTACCTGATTCTTTTCCAACACGTCGACCGTGTCGCGCCCAATCTGCGGTTCGTTATTCTGAACATAGCAGGTTTGGAATAGGACCACTTCGCCGCTCGGCTCGCCGGCAATCTTTCCGGCGCGCTCGGCCCACTTCTCAAATGTGCTCGATGCGAAGTCTGGGAGCAGCTTATCGCGGTGGATGCCTAAGACCTTTTCCAGGAACACTCGATGCAGTCGGACCTTGTTTGCAGCGTTCGCCATCCCAAGACTCGCACGGGCCATGGCGCCTGTACGATCCGGATCCTCGAGTACACGATCACGCAACGTGAGCCCCTCGCGGCGCATGCGTTGGGCGCTGAAGCGATGCACCAGCCGGGGAAAGTCTAACCGGAACTCGTGCCCGTCACGTTCGGTGTACGGACATTGTACTTCGCAGAGCTTGCACTGAAAGCACGAGTCCATGATCGTCTCGGTTTCAGCCGGATTGATCCCTCTCACATTTCCGTCATACTTATTATCGAGAAGCGAAAAGAGCGTAGGGAACGCATCGCAATATTTGAAGCACAGCCGGCAGCCGTGACAGATCTCGAACGTTCGCTCGATCTCCTTGTGGAGCCCGCTAGCGTCCCAGTATTTCTCCTCGGCGGGATCGTAGGACAATCCATCAGTGGGTTTGTAACCGATGTTCTTTTCGTTTGTCATCTTGAAGTAGCGCGAGCAGAGTTCAGATGCAAGCAAAGTTCAGAGTTCAAGCTTCAGCTTGCTCCCGTATGAAAGCTGCCGATTGCAAGCCAAAGCTTGTACTTTGAACCGAAGCTTCCGAGTCCAAGCTTTAACTTGCGCCCGTCTGCGAATTATGCAAGCGCAAGCTAAAGCTTGAACTCTGAACTAAAGCTAGCTGATTGAGCCGAGCAGGTTACTGAAGCGACCCGCGTGAGACTTTTCAGCCTTCGCCAGCGTCTCGAACCAGTCGGCTATTTCGGCGAAGCCTTCTTCGCGGGCCGCCTTTGCCATTCCGGGATACATATCCGTGTACTCGTGAGTCTCGCCGTGAACGGCAGACTTGAGGTTCAGCACGCTATCGCCGAACGGCAGATCAGTGGCCGGGTCGCCGACTTTCTTCAAATAGTCGAGATGACCGTGCGCATGCCCGGTCTCGCCCTCTGCGGTGTTGCGGAAGTTGCCGGCGATCTCTGGATACCCTTCGATGTCAGCAACCTTGGCAAAGTAGAGATACCGGCGATTCGCCATCGACTCGCCGGCAAAAGCGTCCTTCAAATTTTGGTGCGTTCTGCTTCCTTTCAGTTCAGCCATTTTGGTTTCCTTTCTTTAGAGAGATGATGTCACTTTAGGCGAGCTGCGCTTATTGCTCTCCGTGTCTTCGACTTCGAGGACTTCGAGCCAGAGCACGTCTCGCAACGCCCGACCAATCGTATGTCGAGCTCTTCAACCGTGAAGCCGGATACTTTGGGTATCGCCGCCGAATGCAGCTCGGGAACCGAGACGTCTTCCAGGCTGCCACAGACACGGCAAACGAGATGCTGATGAGGATCAACGTTCGCATCGAAGCGTCCGATTGACCCCGGGGAGCTAACCCTTCGAATTAGGTTCTCACTCTCAAAAAACTGCAGGGTGCGATAGATGGTCGCCTGAGATAAACCAGGTAGTTGCTTGCTCAACCGGCTGTAAACCGATTCTGCCGTGGGATGAGCAAGGTCCCCAGCCAGCGCTCGATACACAGCCAAACGCTGGGCCGTGACTCGAATGCCCCTGGAACGGCAGAGCTTCTCGAATTCTGAACACCAGCCTTCCACTTCATTGGCGTGGCGGCCTGCCATCTTGTTGCGGTGGATTATCACTTGAGAATTATTATCATCTGCGAACAGGAAGGTCAAGCCCGGAAGGAAGAAAACTCGAGGGACAAAACCCGAGGTGTCGCTACGCTCCGGATTGGCGACGCATTGATTACTGTTCGCGGCACGAGCGGCGGCCGCGCACGTCGGACGCGCCGCCCTCGCTATTGTGCGGGAGTCAAAGTTTGACGAGACCCAATGGAGTACTCTCCGTGGGTATGTCTGTCCTCACTGCGGCTTCGTATCTTCGGGATCGATTGGAGCGGTAGTACGCTCGCGGTTCTCTTCTTGCTTTGCGCGAGCTTTTCGCTGGTTGATCCACTCGTCTACGTTTTCGCGAATGTATTCGCCCAGGTCCTCGATGTCGCGAGCCGACTTGCTCCAGAACTCTTTGAACGCTTGCTTGTCGGCCGGACCCGTCCACACGCCCTTCCAGTCACCCCAGCGGCCGGTGTTGCCGACTTCGTCTTCGTAATAAGCCGCCAGTTGCCGGCAAGCCATCGCGGCAACTGTCAACGAACTTCCGGGCGCGAGCGGATCGAACACTGATCCGACACCCGGATCAATCTCTTTCAATCGCGCCAGCACTCGGTTGTACTGATCGATGCAGAACGCAGCGACGTCCTGACTGCCTCCGGTCCATTCGCACTGCAACGCCATTCGCGAGGCGCGGCGCAGCACATTTACCAGCTTGGCTATTTCCTTTTCTCTTTCCATTAGTTCACCTCTTACCAGCAAGAGCCAACTCTCACGCCTGCCCATCCACGACGGCTTCGGCAACCGTGCAGTCGGACTCGGACCCCAGCCGCGACGGTGGGAGCTTCATCCTCAAAGTATGCCGCAAGTTCATGCGCCGCTAGTCGCGCAACTTCGGGCGAAGCTGTCTCGGGCAGCTGCGTAAAGAGCGGCGCAACGGCCCCTTCAAGCTCGCTCAAGCGAGCAAGCACCTTGTTGTATTGCTGCACGCAGAATCGAGCGGCATCCGCATCACGATTCCAGGCCGCGTAGCTCGCTGCTCGCGCAATACGCCGCAGCACGTTGGTCAGCTTTGCAATCTCTCGATCTCTTTCCATTTCTCACCTCGTTGTCTCAAAAGTTTAATATGGTCGCGCAGCAATTGCTTGCCGCGATGAATTCGCCATTTAACGGTCGAAAGCGGCGCGCCCAGGAAAGCGCCTATTCGCTTGAGCGGCATCTCGTCGAAGAAACGTAACCGCAGCACGAGCGCATAGTCCGCCGGCATGTTTTCGAGCGCGAGCTTCAACTCATCGTCTCCCTCGGACCGTGCAACGAGTGGGTGGCCAAGCGCGTGGACCTGTTCGAGCAGAAACTCGTCCAGATCGATTCGACCGGCCTGATGAGAGCGTTCCCGCTTGCCGAAGCGCAGCGCTCGATGGCGCGTGATAGCCGAAAGCCACGCCGCGAACTTCGCAGGGTTCTCGATCGAAGGCAGCGCCTTGAACGCAAGCAGCAGCGCGTCCTGAGCAACGTCTTCGGCGTCCTCGCGTCCGACGATTGCCTGAGCGGCACGCACTACTGCCGCCCGGTAACGGGACGCAAGCTCGTCAAACGCATCCAGGTCGCCGAGTATCGCCGCTACGACGAGAACTTCATCTGGAGGCTCTGAGCCTACCTTCGCCATCCACTCTCCACGATTACGACCTTCATCATTATAGAGACGCGCGGGCAAGGAAAGGTTAGAGGCTGGTGAGTGAGGGTTAGGCAGCTAGACGGCAGCCGGCCGCGTTCTCTATCGCTTGCGGGCCTTCAGGTCTTGAGTGTAAAGCTGCAAATAGGCACGGTAGCTGTTCATCACCTTCGCGACGTAGTCCTTCGTTTCCGGGATAGCTATCTCAGTCACCAGCCGGTCGACATCGCTCGAGCGGGCGCGCGAGATCCATCGCCCGACGTTCTGCTCTCCGGTGTTGTAAGCGGCCAGCACCGCGTGCGGGTTATCGGGAAAGAGCTTCAGCAGGTCGGCAACGTAGCGCACCGCCAATCGAACTGCGACCTCAGGCGTGTACACGTCGTCAAGCTCGAAGTCTTTCATCCCTTCTTCGGCTGCAAGCTTCTGCGCAGTCTCGGGGATGAATTGCAACAGCCCGCGAGCGGAGGCAGCGCTTTTCACCGAGGGATTGAAGCGGCTCTCTTGACGCGCGAGCGAAAGCACAAGTCTCGGATCCACCCCAACGGCAGGCGCATAACGGTCGAACGAGTCACGATACGGCGCGGGGTAGATTAACTCGACCAAGTCGCGCGGCATAAGCTCGATCTGGTAGTCTTGCGGTATCGCTTTAGCTGCCGACTCACCGAACGCAATCGCGCGATACGCCTGGTCTCCACGATTGCTGTAGACCGCCATCGAGTAAGCGACGTCCCCATTCGATTCATGCATCGAGGCCGCTCGCGTAGTGTAGCGGCTGGTTGCTGAATTGCGGGACGAGTCGCTAATCTGGCTCGCGGCGGCTAGTCCCGCGTCGACGAGTTCGGTCACTCCTTCATCATAGAGCCCAAGAAACACAAACTCGGATGCCAGCGCTTGATGTGTAGTCTCACTTTCACCTTGCTTTGACTGTGCGACGATCTGGCGCGCGACTGGAATCAAACGATAGCGCGAAGCCGCCGCATAAGCCGGCAGATTCGCGTAGCACTTTCGCAGAATGCCGAGCAGTTCTGCTCTCGCCGTTTCGTCATCGATCAGACGCAGCGCTTGACCCGCAGCATCCTTTGCTTCCGAGTACCGCCCGCCTTCGAGCGCCGCTCGCGCCTGCGTGCGATAGGCGCGAGCCATCGGTTCGATCACGTGGCGTCCCTTGTCACCGGCCATCAGAGCGCGCATGCGCTCGGTCGCGCGAAAGCCGAAGTAGTTGTCGCGCTCGTCCGGTATCGCAAGATACGCGCGCACGGCTTCGGTAAGCCGCCCCATCATTTCGAGCGTGAAGATGCGCAAGAAGGCGGCTTCGCCGCGAATCGGCGCGCTGATCACTCTCGCGGTCACTGGCAGCGCGGCGACTCGGGTCAACAACTCAAGCGCCGCGTCGTAGTTTCCTCGCGTGAGCTGTATCTTCGCCTCATTGTACAGACCGACCGTCGCCAGCGGTTGAGCGGCGTACTTCTGGACGATGCGACGGGACCACTCGATGGCTTCGTCAAACTTTCCAGCGTAGCGCAGGCAATCAACTACATTGCGATACGCGCCTTCGAGGAGGTCGCTCGAGGGATAAGCCGTGATGAAATCAGCGTAGCGGCGGGCGGCTTCTTCGTAGCGATGCGACTGCTGCAAAGAAGAACCGACATAGTAGAAACCCTGCTCACCGTCTTTCTTCGCGGGAAACTCCGAGTGCGCCCGCTCGAACCACTTGATTGCTTCGTCGTAGTTGTACTCGCGGAAGAAAGTGAAGCCGGTTTGGTAAAGCGCCTCCGCGCGGTTGAGGCTTTCGGGGAAGCGCAG
The DNA here is from genome assembly GCA_038040455.1 of Acidobacteriota bacterium. Lineage (GTDB taxonomy): Bacteria > Acidobacteriota > Blastocatellia > UBA7656 > UBA7656 > Onstottus_A. Next base: position 167,272 of record JBBPIH010000003.1, on the reverse strand, counting down.
GACGATATCCATGAGGTGTGCGCGTGCTTCCGTCCAGTGACGGTTGAACAAACAGATTCGCGCTCGGCGCAAAGCGTCGAATTCGTTCGCCTTGATCCGAGCTTGGAGATCCAGCTCGTCCAGCCCAGCCGCTGCAGCCAGCGCATAGTCGTCACGCGACGCGCCGATCAGTTGACTGAAGACTGCACGAGCTGACTCCGCATCGCCAGCCTTTGAGTAAGCTTCGCCCAGGCGGGCCATCGCGCTTCGGCCTTTTACGCCGGCGGCTGAAGCGAGTGGCTTGAGCAGCGCGATGGTTGCTCGGTAGTCGGCGCTTTCGAAGTGACTGTCAATCAAGCGGTCCCGAGCGCGCGAGGCAAGCGCACTCGAAGGATAGCTCACCAGCAAGCGCGTGATGTATTGGCGTTCCAACGCAAGGTCGCCCGATTGTTTGGCCAACAGCGCCAGATGCCACAACGCATACTGATTGAGTATCGAGTTGCGGTTTAACAGTCCCAGATAGAGCGCCGATGCCTCACTTCTTGCGCCGCGCCGTTCCAGGAGTCGGGCGAGAAGATATTCGTAGTTATTGCTCGTGAACGCGGACGAGTCGCTTGAGCGCAGCTGACGCACCAACGCCTCAGCGCGCACGAAATCCCGCGCGTCCATCGCCGCCCGAATGTCGTTTGCCTTGGCTTGTAAGTTCTGCGCTTCGGCAACTATCGAGATCGCAGAGATGAAAAGAAGCAACACACAACGAAACAGATTCATTCCTTAACACCCTAATTCATCCAAAGAAGTAAGCCTCAAGCGTTTCAGCATAAAGTACCGACCCCAACACCAACTCGTCAATGATCACAAACTCATTCGGCACATGGGCCAGCTTGTCATCGCCGGGATAATGCACCACCGATGTTATACCCGCGAAGAAGAGGTTCTTCGCAACGGTGTTCCCGCCAAATGTCTCGTAGTTCATAGGCAGATTCAATCGGCGAGCCGCCTGATCAAAGCTTCGAATGATGACCGAGTTCTTATCCGACAGATGCGGCTCCGTCTCGTGCAGCACCTTTACACGAACATCTGCATCAGGAGACCGGCGGTGCGCGGCTGATACCTTCTCGTCGATCTTAGCTAGCACTTGCTGCTTGCTGATTCCCGCTGGCAATCGGAAATCAATGGTCGCGCGCGCCATCGCCGGCACGGTGTTCGTTGATGAGCCCCCTTGAATAGTTCCGACATTCATCGTCCACCCATCGAACGCATGATCGTAGCTCGCGCCGAGATCGAGCGACTTGATCTCGGCGATCGCTTCGGCGAGCGGCACTATCGCGTTTCGGCCAAGCTCGGGCGTTGAGCCGTGGGCCTGGATCCCGTGGCTTTCCAGCTCGAGCCACAGGATTCCCTTCTCGCCGTAAATCGAAAGGTCCATTCTTCCGCCGTCGGGTATGATCGCAACGTCGAACCTCAAACCGCACTCTTCAACTAAATAGATGATGCCAAGCTCGGACCCGACTTCCTCATCAGCCGCTGCTATCAGGTAAATGGTCCCGTCGAAGTTCGGATGCTCGGCTAGGAATGCCTTGCAAGCCGAGTAGGCGCATGCGAACGAACCCTTGTCGTCCAGCGTGCCCCGCCCATAGATGCGGCCATCGCGAATGGTGGGCTCGAAGGGAGGGGATTCCCACTGTTCAAGCTCGCCGGGCGGAACTACGTCCATGTGCGAGACGAATCCAATTGACTTGTTACCGCTTCCGATTCGCCCAACGACGTTAGTTCGGCCTGGTTCTTTTTCGTAATAAGAAACTTCCATCCCCAGCGATTGAATACAGCGAGTGACGATCTCCTTGCACAGATGCTCGTTCCCTGGAGGGTTCACCGTGTTCTGCCGAACGAGGTCGCAGACTATCCGTACGATCTCGTCGCGATCGACGTGCTTGAGAAACTTTGACTCCATTCACTCTCCTGTCAGAACGTTTGGTATCAAGGAAGCTCGCTCTGGTCCAGAGATGTTCTTCTGCGCCATCGGCGCGCCTTCCTAAAGTCCTAATCAGTATAAGACGCCTCTCGTTGACAAGAAAGAGGGTCGCAAACTAGAGTCGGCATCACTCAGACTAAGTCTAGCAGGCTGCCTAGAAGGTAAGTCGGATCCCGATGCCCGGTCAAAATGGACTCGTGATGGTGATACCTTAACTTTAGCGAAAAGTATTGAACAGGTTTTGACGCCGTGCTATAAGAGGCATACCCCATTACTGCCCCTCTCCTTGCATACAATGCCAGACTCCAGTTGTTTTTTTGAAAGAGTTGGGTCGCGCGGTGGTTAAGGGGGCGCGTTTACTCTGGCATTGGCTCCCTTACGTCGGTCCACCATTGAGGAGAAGCGATGTCGACTCCGGTCGTGCTTTATGAACAGGAGTACGAGCACCTGAAGCGTGTAATTACCCGTCTGAGCGCCGACGCGAACGCGAAGTTTGTTTTTCTTGTCGACAAGAACGGCCAGCAGATCGCCGCGCACGGGGAAATGCTGAATCTGGACACAACGAGCCTGGCAAGCTTAACGGCCGGCAACGTCGCCGCAACCGACGGACTGGCCCACCTGATTGGTGAGCGAGGCTTCCCTGTCTTATCGCACGAAGGCGAGCGCGACAACATCCACATCTCGATAGTGGCCGCGCGTGTAATATTGGTGGTGATCTTTGACGAGCGATCGAGCCTTGGTCTGGTGCGATTGCGAGTGAAACGCGCAACTGCCGAAATAAATGGAATCTTCGAATCAATCGACTCCAAGGTAGACAGCGAGCGCAACATGGGAATCGCGCTTGATTCGCCGTTCGCCGAGATAACCGAAGCGGACATCGACGCGCTGTTTAGTTAGCGTGTGCAGCCCCTGCGAAACGAACGACCGGGAGCGAGCCCCATCCTCACCGGCGAAGTGAAAAAGGGATACAAGCCTTGACGTTCATCAACTACGCATCGCGCGAAATCAACTGCAAGATTGTTTATTACGGGCCCGGGCTCGGCGGCAAGACGACCAATCTCCAATACATCTACGACTCGACGGCCGCGCAAGCGAAGGGCAAGCTCATCAGTCTTGCAACTGAAACCGACCGCACGCTATTTTTCGACTTTTTGCCGCTGGATCTCGGTACGGTTCGAGGTTTCAAGACACGCTTTCATCTATACACGGTACCCGGCCAGGTCTTTTACGACGCGAGCCGTAAGCTCATCTTAAAGGGCGTCGACGGGATGGTCTTCGTCGCGGACTCGCAACGCGAGCGCATGGACGCGAATATCGAATCGTTGTTCAATCTCGAACTCAATCTCAAGCAGCACGGATATGATTTGATGAAGGTTCCTTACGTGCTTCAACTCAACAAGCGGGACTTACCTAACGTCGTTTCAACCGCAGATCTCACCGCCGAACTCCTCCGCAAGGGGGAACCTGTCTTCGAAGGCGTGGCCAATCGCGGCGTCGGCGTGTTCGACACACTTAAGGCAGTCGCCAAGCAGGTGCTGCTCGAGCTTCGCAAAAACAGCGGGGGATAAGCGCCAGGCGCATGTCGGGTGACAGTCACCCTTCCCACTTAAGAGCAAATTCAATCGAGGAATCAAAAGACCCGCCGTACCACACCCCCACGCCGCCTTGTTTAGTAACTCTTCTACGATATAATCCTTGTGATCGGTTACCAGGCGAGCATAATGCCAGAAGAAATCAAACAAAAGATCCAGGAAGAGTTACGACTGCTTGAATCGGAGCTGAGGACCGAGATTCCGCAGGACCTGAAGATAGCCGTCGCTATGGGTGATCTCTCCGAGAACGCCGAATATACGGCCGCCCGCAACCGCCAGGACTATGTGCGAGCGCGAATCGCCAATCTGCGGAAGCGTCTTTCGGATCTGTCTATGATCGACATAAGCCGGCTGCCGACCGACCGCGTCGGGTATGGCTCGACAGTCCTGCTTTATGAGGTCGACACTGGTGACGAAGTGACCTACAAGCTGGTCATGGCTGAGGACGCGGATGTCGCACAGAAAAAGATTTCCACTTCTTCGCCTGTCGGGCGCGGTCTGATGGGCCGAAGCGAAGGAGATGACGTCGAGATCACAACGCCCGCCGGAAAACGGCGATTCGAGATAATTAAGCTCACGACCATCCACGATTCAAATGACTTGTGAGCGACGAAACATAACCGTCGCAATCAGGTGAATCGCTTATCGTTGGCATCGAAATTGTTATCAGGGCGTAGCTTGACAATGGGCTCGCACCTTTGCGATAGTAGCGCTTCGCCGGTGGCAGGCGCGGCCGAGGCGTGGAGGCCCTGCGGATGATAAGCGAAGCGATCGGGGCCGGTGCTCAGCGGATCATAGACGCGATTGTGCGCGGACTGGCTCGCAGCAGGATCAACCCGAACGTGTTGACGTTTATCGGGTTGTTGATCAACATCGGCTGCGGCGTATTGTACGGCTACGGCAGGTTTTTCACGGCGGGGTTGTTAATGATCCTCGCCAATCTGTTTGACATGTTGGACGGCCAGGTCGCCCGTCTTCGCGGGCGAGCCACCAGGTTTGGCGCGTTCTTTGACTCAGTAATCGACCGCTATTCCGACGTGATCGTCTACGTGGGGATAATGGTTTTCTATGCGCGCGATACGGCGGCGCACTCTACGTTGCTGGTCGCGATAACAGGGCTGGCGCTCGTCGGGTCGGTGATGATCAGTTACTCCCGCGCTCGCGCGGAGTCGCTTGACATAGCCTGCAAGGTGGGCTTTCTGGAACGACCCGAGCGCGTCGTCCTGCTGATCATCGGCTCGCTTACTCAGATCGGGCCGGTAGACAATCCGTTCCTGCACAAGATGCCGCAGGTTTTGTGGGTGCTTGCGGTGCTCTCGCACTGGACCGTCGTGCACAGGGTCTATCATACCTGGCGCGAGATGAGAGGGCCTGACCGTGCAGCGGTTGAGGCGGCTCGCGTGAAGCGAGAAGAAGCGCACGAGGAGAGTTTAGTGAAAGCTGACTACTCCGTTCAGAACTGAGTTTTGGGTTCTGAGTAAAGGAAGGGTTACGCGTGAGCTCGAGACTCGGAATTCAAGATAAGTCGAATAACACTCAGGAAATGCTTTGCCCCTGTTGCGGAGAAACCGTTCTTTGCGGGGCGCCACAATGCGGCTGCGGGGCGCGATTTGTTGGCGAGCCGCTCGACGAGGCTCCCATACAGGTCGAGCGCCTGGGACCGGCCATGACCTGTGTCGCGCTGTTGGCGTTGGTCGTAGTCGCGGCGCTCGTCGCAACCAAGTGGCTGGCTTTTGCCGCGGTACTGGTGATGTGGTCCGCGTGGCGCGCACTACAGTTAGCTAAGCAGGACCCCGGATGGTATGGCGGCTACAAGACGGCTGCAGCGACTTTGTCGCTAACGATCGCTGGAAGCTTAGCTTTAGCGGCATACGGCATTGCTCATGTCCCACAAGCATTCGAGAACTACAAGCTCAGGCAGGTCGCGGCCACACAGGCTTCGATTCATCACGTAGCGAGCCTGCTTGCAGAGTACCAGCTCGCCAAGGGCTCCTACCCGCTGAACGCGCAGGAATTCAAAAAGGTCATAGGAGACTCGCTGGCGACCGACTACTGGGATCAGAGCATCAAGTACCAGCCCCGCATCGGGGACAGAGCGGACCGCTCGATAGGGATGACTGGAATGCCGGCTGACAATTTCGAGCTGCGCTCTGCCGGACCGGATGGCATTATAGGGACCGACGACGACATAGTGATGCGGGATGGCGTACTCTTCACCAACTCTGAGGTCAAGAACCAGCCAGTAGTTCAGCAGTTCCGCTGATCGCGGAAGAAAAGAAACCCGAAACGGAAGAAGGCAAAGGTGACATGTTCACTTTTGCCTTTTTCGTTTAGACTTCCCCTTCGCCGCATGTTCAAAAAAGTCCTGATCGCCAATCGCGGAGAGATCGCCGTGCGCGTTGCGCGTGCGTGTCGCGAGATGGGCATCTCGCCCGTCGCTGTCTACTCTGATGCCGATCGCGCATCTTTGCACGTTCGCATTGCCGATCAGGCCATCCACATCGGCCCTTCTCCCTCTAACGAAAGCTACCTCGTCATCGAGAAGATCATCGCCGCCGCCAAGAAGTCGGGCGCCGAAGCAATTCATCCCGGCTACGGTTTTCTGTCCGAAAGCGCTGAATTTGCCGAAGCCGTCGAGAAAGCCGGGCTTGTGCTGATTGGCCCGCCTGCCTCGGCGATGAAGTTGATGGGCTCGAAGACGAGCGCAAGACGGACGGCACAGGCAGCAGGCGCGGTCGTAGTGCCGGGGACCTTCTCGGCGATAGCATCAGTCGAAGAAGCCGAGCAGCTCGCCGATGAAGTTGGATATCCCATAATGCTAAAAGCCGCTTCGGGCGGAGGAGGCAAAGGCTTGCGCCTGGTCCGCTCGCGCGATGAGATCGCCAGCGCTTTTTCGCTTGCCGGATCAGAGGCCGCGACCAGCTTCAACGACGCTTCAGTCTACATAGAGAAGTATATTGATTCGCCTCGCCACATTGAGATTCAACTCATTGGTGACCGCTTCGGAAATATCGTTTACCTCGGTGAGCGCGAATGTTCGCTTCAACGGCGTCATCAGAAGGTGGTCGAGGAATGCCCCTCGCCGATAGTAGACGCTGATCTGCGACGGCGCATGGGAGAAGCCGCCGCCAGCATCGCGCGCGCGGCGGGCTACGTGAACGCGGGAACGATTGAGTTTCTTGTCGATCTCGAGCGCAACTTTTACTTTCTAGAGATGAACACGCGGCTTCAAGTTGAGCATCCGGTGACCGAGTTGGTCACCGGGAGAGACCTTGTTCAGGAACAGATCAGAGTCGCGGCAGGAGAAAGGCTGTCTTTCTCGCAGGACGATATTGTGATGCGTGGTGCCGCGATCGAATGCCGCATTTATGCCGAGGACTCAGAGAATAACTTTCTCCCGAGCCCCGGGCGAATCACAAAACTCGTGACGCCGGCGGGTCCTGGAGTGCGCTACGACAGCGGCAGCTATCAGGGATGGGAAGTGCCAATCCATTACGACCCGCTCGTCGCGAAGCTTTGCGTATGGGCCGAAACGAGGGAGGCCGCGATCAACCGGCTGACGCGCGTTCTGAACGAATACACAGTCGAAGGGATACGCACGACAGTGCCGTTCTTCCGCGCGGTCGTTCAGAGCGAAGAGTTTCGCCAAGGCGAGTTCGATACCAGTTTCATCGATCGATTCCTAAGCTCCAGGCTAAGTAAGGGCGCATCTCCCGACGGCCAGCAAGACGCCACTCTGGCAGACATAGCCGTTATCGCCTCGATCCTGCATTCGAAAGTGAGCACGAAGCAACCGGATGCAACGATTCCGGCTCAAACGTCTAGCCGTTGGAAGCTATCCGGCCGATTCGCGCAGAGGAGGTAGCACAGACTTCAGTCTGTAAGGTGTTCCCTCAAACTAGTAAATACCTTACAGACTGAAGTCTGTGCTCCGTTCATTATGAAATACGAAGTAGAAGTTCAAGGCCGCGAAGTCAGTATCGAGCTTGAGGAGCGCAACGGTCGCGTCCAGGCTCGGATTGGCTCACGTGACTACGACCTCGAAGTCGTCTCTCCAGAAGAAGGCGTGTATACCTTTCTAGCCGGGGATCGAGTGTACGAGGCGAACGTGTGGGCCTCCGAGCCAGACTCGCTTCGTGTGAAGATAGGCGGTCATCTGTTTTCAACAAAGATTATCGACCGCAAGCACCGGCGCCCAACCATCGAGCACGGAACCGAAGGCCGGCAAAACCTGATCGCGCCAATGCCTGGAAAAGTCGTTCGAGTGTTGCTTGGCCCCGGCGATGAAGTAAGGACGGGTCAAGGCGTCGTAGTAGTCGAAGCGATGAAGATGCAAAACGAGATCAAGTCACCAAAGTCCGGCCACATCGTCGAGGTTCGCGTCATTGAAGGGGCGACCGTCAACGCTAATCAGGTGCTTGCAGTAGTCGAATAAACTATAGGGTGCTCTTCTCCGAAACCGAATGCGCGTGCCAGGCGGCGATCTTCCACCCGTCTGCTGTGCGAGTGAAGACCACGGTGCCTCGGAAGATCGCTTAACCCAACGACACATCGCTTGCAATCGGCACGCAGTGACCTTCCGACAATCGGCTTCGCTCTCAAAGTGGTTTTCAACGAGCCGAGATGCTAAGCTGAGAAAGCGAGGATGGATGACAAGCCAGATGACGCAAACTAACCTGCGCCTACACTACACGATCATGTGCGAAGACGTGAGGGTCGAGATCAACCATAAGCTCAGTCTGATGGGAATATTCTACGCGATACAGGTCCCGCAGATGCCGGTAACACTGCTGAAGCTGGTCATCCTCAATCACTGGTCGGGCGACGGGCAGTACCTTTCTGAAGTGCGCATCCTGACTCCTGATCGCGTTCAACCCGTGGCGGTGTCCGCGCCATCGCCGTTTCAAGTTCCGCCCGACGGATATGCCGATAACGTGACAATCTTTGCTAACGTCACGTTCCCCACGCCCGGCAGTTATGTCGTTCAATCTCTCATCAATTCGAATGTGTTTGCCGAACAGGCGCTTCACGTAACCGACGCGCAGCAGCCCCAGGCGGTTGAGACCAGCGAAACGATTCAGTAGCCGCAATCGGCATTGACCCTTCAACGAGCCGCGATATAGGCTTTCACCGGAACCCGACAAGCATCTCAGCGCGATGACATTCACCGCAAGTGCCCAAGTCGGCGCGGCTTCATGCAAAGACAACAACTACTCAGGCTGCTAGATCGGCAAGCGCGTGACGCGTTCGACGGTGCGAAGCGCATAGCGCTTGCTAATGGCGGAGCATTGTCGCCGCTTCACATCGTCGCGGGAGTGCTTGAGTCGTCCGGGTTGAAGAAGGGCGAGAAGGAGCGATCGTCATTGCTCCAGGCGGCCCGCGATGCGATCGCCACTCGTTACCCCGAGGCGGCAGAGTCAATCGTAGTTCCGAAGGAGACGCAGACGATCATCTCCGAAGCTGCTCGACTGGCGCAGCTTGAGGGCTGTTCGCTGGCCGGGCCCGCACATCTCTTACGCGCCGCGCTAAAGAGTCAGATGGTTACAGAAGCCTTAGGCGATACGTCGGAGTTCGAACGAGCGATCTTGGAAGCATTTGCAAGCTCATCGCGGGCGCTTTCGGGCACGACTTCTAATGAACCGCCTCACGATCACGAACCGTCCGGCCAACCCCTACAACCCGGCTCGTCATCACCTTCAGCGCGCGCGCTGACCGGAGCATTGAATGACTATTGCGCCGACGTTGCCGAAGAGTCGCGCGCCTCTTCTTCGCATCCCTTCGTAGGGCGCGAGCGCGAGATCACTGCCGTTCTCGAAACACTTTGCAGAAAGTTGAAAAACAACCCGCTGCTCATAGGCAAACCAGGAGTCGGCAAGACGGCGTTAGTCATCGCGGTAGCTTCTCGTCTGTGCGGGGGGAACGTGCCGCGGCGGCTGCTTGGGAAGCGCATACTCGAAGTCTCCCGCTTGCGATTGCTCGCCGATGCGAAGTTCGCCGGAGAAACGGAAGAGCGGTTGAAGACGCTCCTCGAGGATGTGCGCCGGGCCGGCGATGTGATTCTTTTCTTCGACGAGATCCACACGCTGCTAAGCGCGGGCGGAGCCGGCGGCACCGGCGACATCGCTAACCTCTTGAAGTCGTCGCTTTCAAAGGGCGAAATAACCTGCATAGGCGCGTCGACGCTTGCCGAATACTACAAGTACATCGCCCGCGACGAAGCGCTCGCGCGACGCTTCAGCACCATCACGGTCGAAGAGCCGTCTCGCGAAGAAACCCATCGCATCCTGCTCGAGGCTCGCAGCGCGTTCGAGTCTTATCACAGTGTGAAGATCGACGAAGAGACTATCGAGTCGATTGTCGAGATGGCCGACCGGTATCTCCAATCGCGAAGCTTCCCCGACAAAGCGTTTGACCTGCTTGATAAGGCAGCGGCAAAGGCGACGCTTGCGGGACACGATCACCTCACACGTGAATGTGTTGCTGAGACCCTGGCCGAGACCACCGGGCTCCCTCTCGACATGATGGACGAGGATCCGGGAGAACGGCTCGATCGATTGGAAGAGTTCCTCAATTCAGCGGTGCCAGGCCAGCAACGCGCTGCTCGCGACGTCGCCCGCGTTGTGCGTATCGCAAAACTCGGACTCGAGATTAGACCTGAGCAACCCGATGGCGCGTTCTTGTTCGTGGGCCCGGAGGGCGTCGGCAAGCACGAGATGGCTATGGCGCTCGCAAAATTTCTGTACGGTTCTACGCAGAAGATGATCGAGTTCGACATGAGCCAGTTCACTGAAGCGTGGTCGATCTCGCGGCTCATCGGCGCCGAGCCGGGCTATGTCGGCTACAGCGACCGAAGCGGGTTGCTAACTAAAGCGGCCGAGGACAATCCGCACTCGGTGCTCTATTTCCGCAACATCGATCTGGCTCACGCGGTCGTTCAACAGTTTCTGGGCGAAGCATTCGAGCAAGGGCGGTTCACCGACGCGACGGGCGCGCGGATTTCACTGTCAAACACTACAGTTGCTATGTCGCTCTCGCAGATGAGCGAGGCGACAAAGCACTCACAAATGGGTTTCGTGCACGACGTAGAGAGCGAAGATCGGCGCCTGACTGGAGATCTGCGAAGAACCGGCAGCCTCCGCCTCCGTGAGCGCGGGTCGGGGTTCGGAATCAACGAGTCGCTCGCCGCGGCGATTGACGAGGTAATCGAGTTTCAGGTGCTCGACCGGGCTGCGACTGAACACATAATTTCCGAGCGCCTCGGCGCGCTCAGCGCGAGACTGAAAGCCTCGCAGCCGGTGGTCATAAACATGGCTCCTCAGCTTGCGGGCTTCTTCGCCGATCAACTGGCAAGCGAGCGCAAGAGCCTGGCGCAGCTTGAACGCCTGCTGCAAGAGACGATTATCATTCCGTTTACGCACTTGCACCTGGACGATCGAGATTTGGGTGCAAGGCCCGAGGTTGTAATAAGCATCCAGAACCACTCGGTTAAGGTTGACGCTTTGGGGCCGGCTCCTTAGGTCCTTCTGAAAGAGAATGGAATTCAAAACCGACGCCCAAAAGAGAGTGTACGAGCAAACTCGCGACTACCTGCAGGCGCTGTTTGGTGAGGTTAACGTCAAGATAATGGACGACACGTTCGTATTGCAGGAAGGCTCGACGTTCGTCTACGTTCGCACTTTCCCGATTGGTGAAAAGAAGTCAGGCGTGGAGATCTTCGCGTATGTCGTCGTCGACGTGGAGGTGACCGAACAGTTGATGCGCTATCTGCTCACCTACAACCTTCGACTGATACTCGGCGCGTTCGGGCTGGCTCGCGGCGCAGGCGACAAAGGCACGGTGCTTCTTACGCACACGATACTGGGCGATTCAATGGATCGCAACGAGCTGTACGGGAGCGTGTCGGCCATCGCGCGAGTTGCCGACGATCTGGACGATCAGATTGTCACGGCCTTTGGCGGACAGACCGCGCGTGACAAGCTGATGTCGGGAAAGAAAGAACCGGTCGAGTATTGGGAGTAGCGCAGACTTAGTCTGTGTTTGTACTGGGTGAGAAGAACACTTCGCGGATACAGACTAAGGTCCGTGCTACACGGCTAATGTTGAAGGTGGGACTCACAGGCAGCATTGCGGTCGGCAAGAGCTACGTATTGTCTGTGCTTGCCGAGTTGGGGTGCGTGACGTTTGACGCTGACAAAGTAGCGCACTCGGTAATGGGCGTGGGGCGCGCAGCCTACCAAGACATCGTGCGTGAATTCGGAGACGCCGTGCTCGCGGACGATGCGCGTATTGACCGAGCGAAGCTGGGCGCGATTGTGTTTGCAGAACCGGAACGGCGCAGGCGATTGAACGAGATCGTTCACCCGCGGGTGATCGAAGAACAAAACCGATTGCTGCAAGAGGCCGAAGCAAAGAATCGAGACGGCATCGCCATCATCGACGCCGCGCTGATGATCGAGTCGGGCGGCTACAAGCGCTTCGATAAGTTGATCGTTGTATACTGCGACCGCGAAACCCAGATCGAACGCTTGATGCTACGAAACCAGATCACGCGCGAAGATGCCGAGCGCAGGCTCGCGGCGCAGATGACTTCGGAGGAAAAGCTGCGCTACGCCAACTATCAGGTAAGCACCGAGGGAACTTTCGAGGAGACTCGGCAACGAGTGCTGGACGTATACAACAAACTGCTTGAGCTTCAACGAATCAAGAGGAATTCGCTAACCTAGATAATGGAGAGAGCTTTCTTATGACAAAAGTATACGCTCGCGCCGGCTTTGCGCTGATCGCGAGTTTCATGCTCGCGCCCGCGTTCTTTGCGTTCCAACAACAATCGCAGCAGGTCGCGCCGTTAGCCCGCCTGCAGTCGAATATCGAGCGTATCACCCGCTCGGTGAATGCGAAGTGGGGCATCTATATCAAGTGCATCGAAACAGGCGAAGAGATCTCAATCAACGCTGATGAAACGATGGACACTATGAGCGTCATCAAGATACCGCTGATGGTGGAGGTCTTCCGTCAGATTGAAGATGGGAAGTTCGCGCTCACCGATCGCGTTACCTTGAAAGATGGAGAAAAGCGGCTGGGAACGGGGGTGATTCGATCGCTAGATGCCGGCGCGACGCTGACTATCAAGGATCTGATCACGTTGATGATCATCGTCAGTGATAACTCAGCGACCGACATGCTCTTTGAAAAGGCCGGCGGAACCGAGCCGGTGAACAAGCTTATGCAGAGCTACGGGTTGAACACAATCAAAGCGACCGGGCCGACAGAGGTGTGGTTCAAGGCGATAGCGGCTGAGCCGGACAGGTGGAAGTTTCACACGGAAGGCAAGACGCCGTTCGGGCTATCGTCGCCTCGCGACCTGGGCAAGCTGCTGGAGAAGATCTACAAAGGTGAAGCTGTGAGCAAGAAGGCAAGCGATCTGATGCTTCGCATCATGCGCGGCCAGGTTTACAGCTCTCGCCTGCCGAAGTATGTCACCGGCTTTGGTGTCCCTCACAAGACTGGCGACTTTCTTCCTTATGTTGGAAATGACGTCGGGATGCTTGAAAGCGCTAACCGCCACATTGTCATCTCGGCGTTTACGGCGCGCCACAACGGAATCGGGCCAAACCTCGAAGACGCAATCGGCCGGATTGCCGAGCAAGTCGCTAACTTCTTTGCGTTTCGGGAGAGTGGGACAAAGTAAGGCTCCTGACTAGTAACCCGGCGCTGGCGCCAGCCTTATGGTTTGAACTCGCGCCGCCTTCTCTCTTCGTCTGCCGACGCACGCTGCCTGACGGTGTCCTGGTAGAGAGATTCGATCGGTTTCGCGCGATCACAACCTGACTGCTCGCCGCCGCGCCTTGATTCGATCAACTGCTGAAACTTCTTCCGGGCCTTCGCGTGCAGATCATCCCACTCGAGCATCCACCACCACGGCGTGCTGTCTTGACGTGCGATGAAGTTGGAAACCTGGTCCCAGGTTTTGAATCCAAGCCGCTCCACAAAATATCTCGGCAAAAGTAACGGCAAGAAACCAACCTGCATCCAGTCGAGAAGAGCATCGCCATCAAGTGAGAGAAAGTCTGCTGTATTCCCAAAGACGATATGGTGACACGCGTGCTCTCCCAGGAAACGGCGAACAGATGGGAGCACCTCGGTATAGAGCCAGTCCGCGCCAGCGGTCCTTGGCGGGGTCCAATACTCTCTTGCCGAAAACACCAACTCCACAGAGACAGGCTTGCCTCGCGTGACTATGCCGGGGTCTTCGAGAGACCAGATAGCCCATCGGTACCCGGCATCAACATATGTTCTGCAGTCCGTGCAGGCGAAGAAGAGATTGTTCATAGTCGTATTCACGCAAATGAACGCCGATGGCTTTTGATCGCCTTAGGTCGTCCTTTCATTTATCAGAGTGGCGCCGATTGGGCGGATGAGAGGAACGAATGAGGATCGCAGGGTAGGAGCTGCTTTCGGCTCTCAACTGCCCAGTCCGCGCCGCTCTCATGAGGCGCTTCAAAGAGCGAAGGCAGGCAGGTAGTCTGGACGGAAGGAAAACTGAGGGGATACCCGCGGAATTCGAGCTGTGCTGGTTATCGTCCTCAACATACGTCCTTTCGCTTTGTCTCGACTCGCGGCTTAAGCTAGAATTGGCGGCGCGAGTTGGACCACCGAACCTTTATCGCCGCATCCGACGGGGCCGAGGATACTTTCAAAACGGTTCGCAAGTCCTTAGGAAGCGCTCAAGAATTTCTCAAAGATGTTTCTCAAAGCCGTTTTATGGGCGAGCATTCACACCACTTATATGAGTTTGGACGCTTCCGCATAAATACCGTCCAGCGCCTTCTGCTGCGCGACCAGGAAGTTGTCGCGCTCACCCCGAAGGTCTTCGACATGCTGCTGACGCTTGTTGAAAGCAGCGGTCAGATCGTCTCAAAAGACTCCCTGATGAAAAGGATCTGGCCTGACACCTTTGTCGAGGAAGGAAATCTCACCCAGAACATATCCCTGTTGAGGAAAGCTCTGGGTGAAGGTCAAAACGGGCATCAATACATCGAAACAGTGGCGAGGCGGGGCTACAGATTCGTTGCGCCCGTCCGCGAGTCGCAGGTTGGGGGGAATGATTCCGCTCACGAGGCAACGGCCAAAGGTTCCGCTGCAATAGCCGAGCCCGCCAGGGCCCTAACGAATCAACGCGATGCTGCGGGGAAAAGCCGCGGCAGGGTCGTCGATCACGTAACAACACGCGCCAGGCGTCATCCGCAAGCTGTGTTTGTCTCGTTGCTGGGGCTGGCCCTTGCGGCGGCGGGAATCATCTACTTTATCGGCGACAGCAAGTCAGTCGACGGCAGCAACAGCGTAATAGAATCAATAGCGGTTCTCCCCTTCCTCAATGAGGCTGCCGATACCGATGCCGAATACTTCACCGACGAAATCACCGAAAGCCTCATAAACAATCTTTCGAAACTGCCAAAACTGCGGGTCGTGCCCCGCAGTGTCGTGCTCAACTACAGGGGAGGCGAAACTGATCCTCGCAAGATTGCGCGTGACTTAAACGTTCGCGCTGTCCTCACCGGCAGAGTCCACAGGCGCGGAGACACGTTGAGCATACAAGTAGACTTGATAGACGTGGCTAATGTGTCACAGATGTGGGGCCAGCATTACGATCACAGGGTCTCAGACATCCTCCTCGTGCAGGAAGACATTTCCAGAGACATCTTCGAGAATCTCCGGCTCAAGCTAAGCGCTGAA
Organism: Acidobacteriota bacterium; assembly: GCA_038040455.1. GTDB lineage: Bacteria > Acidobacteriota > Blastocatellia > UBA7656 > UBA7656 > Onstottus_A. The sequence goes on along the minus strand of JBBPIH010000003.1, from coordinate 151,993 downwards.
GAGCAGAAGCAGGTGGAGGCTAACAGCCTTTATCTGAAGGGACGCAACTCCTGGAATAAGCGGACCGAAGACGGGCTGCTTCAAGGCATCGAGTATTTCCGCAAAGCGATCGAAGTAGATCAGAACTATGCCCCTGCTTATGCGGGGTTGGCGGATTGCTACAATATGCTTGTCGTCTACGGCATCAGCCAGCCGAAAGAAGCATTCCCTAAAGCAAAAGAAGCAGCGACGAAAGCATTGAGCATAGACGGCACGCTCGCTGAGGCGCGCACTTCGCTGGCATTCATCAAACATCGATGGGACTGGGCTCGCGGGGATGCCGAAGCGGAGTTCCAGCTTGCGATTAAGTCCAAACCTACTTACGCGCCGGCCCATCAATGGTACAGCTCGTATCTGGTCGCGATGGGGCGTTTTGATGAAGCAATCGCCGAAGCGAAGCGCGCCGAGGAACTCGAGCCGCTCTCATTCATCGGCAACTCGCATCTGGGTTGGATTCTCTATCTCGCGGGCCGCTACGACGAAGCGATCGAGCATTGCAAGAGATTGCTTGCTGTCGATCCGAGTTTTTTCCCGGCACGACGATACCTGGGACTGGCTTACGAGCAAAAGGGCATGTACCGTGAAGCCATCGCGGAGTTTGAACAAGGCGTCAAGCTGTCGGACAGTCCGCTGATGATGTCGCTGTTAGGTCACGCTTACGCCGCGTCGGGCAAGAGAAGCGAGGCGCAGCGGATATTGGTTGAGTTGGATCAGCAAAAGCAACGCTATGTTTCTCCGTACACGGTCGCGACGATCTACGCGGGACTTGGTGAGAAAGACCAGGCGTTCAAATGGCTGGAAAAAGCATTTGAGGAGCGCGACATCTGGTTGATGAATCTGAAAGTTGATCCGGTGCTCAAGAATATTCGGTTAGATAAAAGATTCACGGACCTTCTACAGCGCATTGGGCTTGCGCGATAGTCTTGCGGCGCAAACCCGTTATCCAGCAGCAGCGCGCTTTGAAATGAGCTTAAAAGACTGCCGTTGAAAAACCAGGCCCGCCGATCACGGTTAACGCTTGTTTGAGAGACGCTGTTGAAGGGGCGCGATTATAGGCTCTGTGCATTACGTGATGAGCGCATGGCGTACTTTGCCGATGGAGTTTTTATGGGCGACTATTTCGGGCTGGCAAAGTACTCTCGCATCCTGGACAACATGGATGACAGCCAACGGCTCGACGATGAACTGAGAAGTCTGAAGGCCGACTACTTTCTAGTCAGAAACGATCTCGCGAGAGTTACCCTTCCACACGATGCGTACTTTCAAAGCAGGTTTAAGCTCGTTTACGAGCAGGCAGGAATATTACTGTTCGAATTAACACCGGTCACTGCTAGATCGTTTCAATCAACCGAGTGAGCAGCGACGCGCGGCGGGGAATGTCGCTGATGATTATGTGCTCGTGCTCGGCGTGCGCGCCTGCCCCATCGACTCCCAGCCCATCCAGCACAGGCACGCCCAGCGCTGCGATAAAGTTTCCGTCCGATCCGCCGCCGACCGAGCCTTCCTTAAGATCGTAGCCAATCTCGGAAGCCAACCGCCTGGCGTGTTCGAACAGCACCGCTGTCTCAGGTGTGCGAACAAGCGGCGGACGATTTATCCCGCCGCGCACTTCGATGCGAGCGTCGTCGATCACCGGCTGGAGACGGAACATCGCTTCGGTTATGCGTTCACCCTCTGCGACGGTTTGAAATCGCATATCGATGAAAGCGTGAGCCTCGGCTGCGATCACGTTTGAAAGCACGCCACCGCGCGCCACGCCTACGTTGAGCGTTGTGCCCCGCTCGTAATCGTTCAGCTTGTTGATAGCGAGGATTTGATGCGCGAGTTCTGTTATCGCGCTGATACCTGCGCGAGGGTCGTTGCCCGCGTGAGCCGGCCGTCCGCGAATGATCAGTTCGAACTCGCCGACCCCTTTGCGGCCGGTCTTGATCGTGCCGCCCGGTATCGGCGGCTCCAGCACAAGCGCGGCGTGTGTGCGCCGAGCTTCTTCTTCAATCACCTCGCGCGAAAAGTGACTACCGGTCTCTTCGTCGCAAGTCATTAAGAGGGTCACATATCGTCTGGTGGCCAAGCCCAATTCCTTGATCGCGCGCATCGCGAAAACGGCAAGCATCACTCCCGATTTCATGTCGAAGATGCCCGGCCCGAATGCGCGGTCGCCTTCAACTCTAAAAGGCCGTGCTGCGAGCGTTCCTATGGGCCACACGGTATCGAGATGTCCGACAACCAGAAGCTGCTTATCGTTTTGCGATCCGTCGCCCGCGCAATCGAAGCGCGCGCGAAGAGTAGACCCGTAGGCAGGATCGTTGAGCAAATCGACTGCTGCTCCGCCCGTACTCAGGCTATCACCAAGGTTCTCGGCTATACTGCGCGTCGCGTCAGCCTCGCGAGACATCGACTCTTGCTCGACGAGCCAGCGAGTGAACTCGAGCATTTCAGAGCGGTGGGCTTCAAAGTAAGTCAGAACCGCCGGGGCGTGATCGTCCGTTTTCATCACCCCAAGTTTTATCAGAGGGAAAAGCGATGCGCCAGCGACTGGAACGCTAATACAACATATGCGACGGATTCTAACGGATCAAATCCGTTACATCGGTTGTTATCCCCGTTCAATCAGCTCTGCAGCAGACTGTCGATCAGCGATGCGAGGTCGTTGATGAAGTCAGAATTTGGATTGAATCCCTTGCGCGGTTGGCCAAAGGAATTGCCTTGACGGTCGAAAACGACGACCGTGGGAAGCTGTGCTCGCTTGCCGCTGAAGCGCTTGAACGCGGCTTGATTGGTGTCGCGCAACACTGGAATCGAGGTTGCAAGCCCGGAGGGACTCTCGAGCTGATGGTTCGTCACTTCGGTTGCCGGGTTGACGCTCACCCAATAGATTTTCACCTCTTTGCCCTGGTATCGATCGGCGATCGACTCGAGCGCCTTCAGACCATCGCGGCACTGCGGGTCCTGTACACCGCTAAACAGGAGCACGACGACGTTCCCTCGCATACTCGAGAGAGTCACGGTCTGGCCGCTGGGTGTTGAAAAGCTGAAGTCCTGCTGGGCGTTCGCTGTTGCAGCAACGCCCGTTATGATGGCGATGGCGGCTATGATGATTTTTGATCTGGTGAACATTGCTTCTCCTAAGCGTGTACCAATCTTTTACCGATGTTGGATGCTGCGCGAGGCAACAAAGGTTTCACGTCCTTTGATAGCATCTTCGACGGCGTTTCCGTGAGTTTGAAGTCTAGCAGTTAAGACGAAGCACCAGCAAATTGAGCGGTCAGTACGTAGCTCCTTCAACCTGGATGCCACGGGGCAAATCGACGGCATTTATCAAAACCTCGCTTCAGTTTGCAGACTGTCTCGCTGCATGGCGCCCCAAGCCATTATAATCTGGCCCTAATATGGCGCCCGAAATGGCAGGTCCGGCACAGTCGTTAGGAGCTTATACATGATTTCAGCAGTGCTTTTGGCAGCGGGTGAGTCACGGCGAATGGGTGAGTTCAAGCAATTGCTGCGGCTGGGCGACAAGAGTTTCGTCGAGCACTGTGTTGACAATCTTCTTGCATCTCGTGTCGGCGAAGTCGTCGTCGTGACTGGCCATCGCGAATCCGAAGTCCGGCGCGCGATCGGCGCTCGGCGAGTGACATTCGCTTACAACCCTGAGTATAAGTCGGGAATGGCTTCGTCGATCAAGCGCGGTGTGCACGCGGTTTCTGAAAACGTGAAAGCTTGCGTACTTGCGCTCGTTGACCAACCCCAGATCGACGCGGATGTGATCAACCGCATCATCGAAACGTACGAAAACACACAGCCACTAATCGTGATTCCGACATACGAAGGAAAAAACGGTCACCCGATCCTTCTCGATCTCAGCCTCAAAGAAGAGATTCTCAACGTGGATCCCGCACAGGGTTTGCGCGAGGTGGTTCACGCGCACCCAGGCGAGATTGCGCGCGTCGAAGTTTCTGACCGCCGAGTGCTTGAAGATTGTGACTTGCCGGGGGACTACCAGCGTATATTGAAACAATGATGCGCAGATCAGGCAGCCGCTGGTTACACACTGCTCAGCACTTACTTTCCAGCGAGTACGCGGTGACCATTAACGAAAAGGAGGCCCCACTGCGCGAGGACCTCCCTCCTGCAAGACATCAATCAAATTGTTAGACTGCTATTCTCTGCGAGCGCGATGCGCGCGAACCCGGCATCTCAAATGGGATAACTCGGCCGTGGCTGGACAAGATCTGAGCGTCTCTCAGACGACCAGCCCTTAATAGCGCAATGTTTACGCCGACAGCCGACGCCAACAAGTAACTACTGCCGCCGCACTGCGCACAGCTGCCCGAGCGGCTCAGGTAGGTCTTAATAGGTCGTTCGTCGTAGCCGGAACAGTTGCCGCAGAGGATCTGAACTCCAATCGTTACCAACCCGGGTCGCGGCTGATCTAGCTGCGCCGGATCGTTGGTTCGGCTCTTCATCAGTACGAGGCCAGCCACGCCTAGGGCTATCATTGTTACTACCATGATTGTCAGCATAAAGTTCACCTCACTCCCATTGTCTAAAGACTAAATCGTTCAATAATTCTTGACGGGGCGCTCCTTCGCTCGTCGCGCTATAGTACGAAGCGAAGACGTCCCGCGGTTCGAACGACTTCCAAGCAACGTGTGTGCCAACGCGAACGACGGTCGCGTCGCAATTGGCGAGAGTGATTCTGATTCATGGCGGTAGTTCAAAGGAGCGCTTGAGAGGGCTAACCGCGACGCGCCTGGGATAGAATTGTACTCGAAGAGTACAAAACTGGACAGATACTCCAAGTAAGCACCCCTTTAGCCGCATTCTTAACTGACACTCTCATTCGAGCTTAAGCTTATTGAACAGGGCTATGCGAGCTCGGCCGCTACGGCTCAGCTCCGCCGAAACTCCGAGCAAGAAGAGAATCTGTGTGGCGTGTACCTGAGGAAGACGACGTCACCCGCGGATTTCTAGTCCCTTTACACTCTGAACTGCGTCCGTGTAGGCTGGACAGTCATGTGCGGTCGATTCGTCAGGAAAAGGTCCTCAACAGCGATTGCAAAGGATTTCGGTGTTCAAGAAATCACTGAAGATCTCCAGCCCAGTTTCAACATAGCTCCGACGCAGAGTGTCGCCGTCGTTTTGAGTAATGGAACCACGCGACTAGTCGCGATGCGTTGGGGACTCGTCCCTTCCTGGGCGACGGACCTGACGATTGGGAGCAGACTCATCAACGCACGTGCCGAGACGTTGACGAAGAGGTCCGCTTTCAAGGACGCATTCAAGAGAAGACGATGCCTTGTCGTGGCGGACGGTTTCTATGAATGGCAAAAGCGGGGCGCGAAGAAGACACCTTTCTACATTCACCTCAAGTCGGAGCGTTGGTTCGGCTTCGCTGGCCTTTATGAAATCTGGACGCCGCCTTTGAGCGAGCCGCTGGTTACCTGTACCATAATCACGACAGAGCCTAACGAACTGGTGCGGCCGCTTCATGATCGCATGCCCGTAATTTTGCCGAAGGGCGCTGAAGACTTCTGGCTCGACCCTGCGGCGGAAGACAATCCGCGGTTGCTCGATCTGCTCCAGCCCTATCCGGCCGATGAGATGGCCGCCTATACGGTTTCGAGTCTCGTCAACTCAGTCAAAAACGATTCGCCGGAGTGTATTGAGCCAGCTTCCGCGGTGAGGCAACCGCTACTGTTCTGAGGAATGGTGATGGCTGAATCGCGATTGCCTTGCCGAATGCGACCGAGCTCTTGCGTCACCAACGGTGGTGGCCTTCGGAGGAGAGACGAGATGAAACTGGCGAAGGCTTTGTGTGTAGTTCGACAGCCGCACATTACTGCTTCCGCCTACATTCGCCACTCAGCCGGAAAGTGTTTGCTTTCGCCGGGTGGGATGATCACTGAATCACCGAATGAATCGCCGAAACGCTCGACCACCAATCCGTCTTCGCCCATCAGTTCGATCTCGTATTCTGATATCTCCGTCTCGCAGTCGGAATAGTTCGTGAATCCACAACACACCCACAAACGCTGGCGCGGGCCGAACTCAAACACCCCGCCGGAATCCCATTCTCGGGTCCAGACGACTTGCCCGTCAGAGTCCATCAAGACAAGACTATATCTTGCTATTTTCACGACAGGCATCGTCCGTGACTGGTGTTGAGAGTTTTCGTCCCCTTGCCTCAGAAGGTTCGCCGCTGACGAGATGCGACTCCGCATCCAGCCAATCAGTGCCGAGACCGAGACCCAACTCCGAAACCAGCTAAGCCGAGAAGTCCGTTGATCGAGCCGCCGCATTACGACGCACCCTTGCTCTTATGCAACTCGTCACTGCCTTCGAGGGGAATCTCTTCAGGCAGCCGATCAGCTTCTTTGCCCATCGTTATCGCGCCGCTCAACAACGCGCCCTCTTCGACAAGCAGCACCGGAGTCTTTATGTCACCCTGGACCCGTGCGGTCTTGTAAATCTCGACCCGGGATCTGGCGTTGACGTTGCCGCGAAGCGCGCCACGAATAACACATACCCCCACGTCGACATCAGCCTGGAGGTCGCCAGTTTGCTCAATCATAAGCGACCCGTTTTCGGAGATCACCCTGCCGCTCACTCTCCCGCCCACCCGAAGCGCGTCCGCAAAAAGAACATCGCCAAACACCTCCACCCCACGGCTTATCCTGCCCTGGCCGGATTCTTCGCCGTTGCCTTTGAAACCTTTCATGTCACCCCCTGTTTCCGGTGCAAGTAAAGACCAATATCTGAGCAGCTCGTGGTGGGGACGAAACGCTATTTTATGCTTTGGAGCTATGCAGTCTCTTGTTTATTCAGAATCGAGGTGAGGAGCAGGGCTGAGTCATTCTGTCCATACTGATTTCATTTCGATCCCTCAAGACCGCCGTGATCATAACACAGGCTTGAGGGGTGTGAACACTTTTCTCCAAGACAGGTGGACTCGGAGGTAGTTTTCTTGATCCGACTGGAGGGGCTGTGCAATACTCCCGAGGGACGAAGCGCGGGCGTGCGGGTGAGCGCGAATCAGAGATTCTCGTCCCGCCTTGTATAAGAATTCGCAGCCACCGAGTAGCTCGTCAGCTCTGCAAATCTGGGCGCTAGCGAAGTGGCGTCTTTAAATTCTAAGGGGGATTATCATGAGTCGCATGAGTCGTCGAATTTTTACCGTAGCTCTGGGATTGTGTCTGTCTTTGGTCGTTGCTGAGGGCTCGCAGAAACCATCCCCTGGCAAAAAGAAACCGCCGACTACGTCTACGCCTAAAGACGAAAACAAAACCGCTCCGCCGGCCAACGCAAAAACTGCCACGCCCCAATCAGCAAAGAAGGCGCCCGTGGCCGCCAATCAGTGGGCCTTGCTCGTCGGAGTAAGCCAATATCCCGGGCAAATTCAAAGCCTCGGGTTCCCGCGCGACGATGCTCGCGCGATCAAGGACTTGCTTGTCAAGTCCGCAGGTTTTCCTGAAGACCATATCCGGCTTCTCACCGACGACGGTGCCGGAGACGCGAAGGCAACCAAGCAGAACATACTGGCGGCCGTGGACTATTTTGCGCCGCGCGTGCAGCCGGGCCACGAGGTGATCGTGTTTCTAGCCGGCCACGGCATAGCTCGCGGGCTGGGCCTTCAGGCTAAGAGCTTTTTTCTCCCGGTCGACGTCGATGCTCAGTCGAAGGAGTCGCTCGATCGAACGGGTGTAGACCTCGAAGACCTTGCCCGCCGGCTCAGCGGATTAAAGGCGTCGCAATTTTCCATCTTCATCGACGCGTGCCGCGAAGATCCTTTCCCGGGTCGTGGCATTAAGGGAAACACGATGACCGATGTGATGAGTCGCGGTCTGCGCATCACGCCCAGCGCTGCCCGCCCGGCAGATGCCGTTCCGCCCACCGCGATTGTTTTCTACGCTTGCCGGGTCGGTGAGCGCGCCTACGAAGACCCTCAACTGAAGCATGGTGTTTTTACTTATTACATCCTGGAGGGGATCCGCACAGTGGCGAACAGGCCGGATGGTCGAGTCGAAGCGGGCTATCTGGCAAAATTCCTCCAAGAGAGTGTGCAGAAGTGGACCGCCGATTTCCAGAGCCGCGCCAAGTATGCGGTCGAGCAAACGCCGATGATGGTGGCGACCGGCATCCTCGGCCCGATGGTTATCGTGCGCATGTCTCAGGCTGCCGCGAGTCCACCGTCGCCACCAACGACCGGCAAGGTAGTGCTGGCGACTTCGCCAAAAGAGGCGAGCTTGAGTCTGAACGGTAAGGTCCTGGGCACCGCGCCGCTCGAAAAAGAGCTTCAGCCCGGTCAATACACCGTGCTCGCCGAGTCGCAGGGCTTTCAACCGACCGAAACAAAGATCACGGTTGTTGCCGGCTACGACGCGGAATTCACCATCACGTTGAAGCCCACTACCAGCAATGCGAGCTATGACAAGGGAGTCCAGTTCGAAGCTCAGAAGCTATGGCCACAGGCCGTCGCGTCTTACGAGCAAGCAGTTCGCGAGGATCCCACTTCGGTTGCGGCTTACGATCGGTTGGCCAGCGCATATATGGCGGCCGCGCGGTATCGCGACGCAGTTGATCTGCTCACTGGGGCGTCGGAAAAACTTCCGGATAATGCCGCGCTGATTGCGCGCCGCTCGCGCGCGCTCAGCAACTGGGCCGTGCAAGACGAAACTCAAGACGCCTCCACCAACCCGCGACCGAGTAAAGCAATCAAGCAGAAGGACGCGACCAAAGAAGCGGTCCGAGCGGCAGAGCTCGCTGCGAGGAAGGCGCCCGAGCTTGCAATTGTGAATCTCGCGCTCGGCTATGCCTACACCCTGGACGAGCGCGACCGGCCAAAAGCGATGTCCGCTTTTGTGCGCGCGACGACGATTGCGCCCGAAGACCCGGAAGGCTATTTCGGGGTCGGCTACTGCTATCGCCTGATGAAGCAGTACCCGCAAGCAATACCGCAGTTGAAGAAGGCGCTCGAGCTGCGGCCCGATTACTACGAAGCGCATCGCGAGCTGGCTTATTGTTATCACTCGGCGGGTGAGACTGATCGCGCCATAAGCGAATACAACACCGCAACCGGCTATCAAGGTGAGACCAGCAACTCCGGTGAGATGGCCGGCAATCATCTCGCGCTGTCGGCTTTGTACACCGAGAAGGGGCAAAAAGTGGGTGGGGCTGAGGGCGACGCCATCGGCAAGGCTGGCAAAGGTCACGAAACCGAAGCGCGAGGGTTCGACCCGACACTCAAGGCAGCGCTGAAGATTCTCGGGGCCACCGGCGTGACCTCGCACATGACCGCCTACTTGCCTTCCGAGGTGCGGGGGTTGATAAACACCGGCGGCGTGACCGTACCGGGCATACCAGGCCGGATCAAAGTGCCGTTTGGGAAGAAGAAGCCTTAAGAGTTCCTTTGCGAGACAGCGAAACTTGAAGATTCTGAAAGCTTCACTGTTGATACACGATTCGACCCGCAACTATCGTGTATGCCACTTTGGTGTCAAGGATCTCGCGCGGCGGAATACTTAAGAGATTCTTTGTCAGAACCACCAGATCCGCAACCTTGTGCACTTCGATTGAGCCTTTGATCTTCTCTTCGAAGTTGGCATAAGCCGTGTTGTACGTGTAAGCCCGGATCGCGTCTTCGATCGATATCCGTTGCTCGGGGAACCAGCCACCGGCCGGCTCGCCGCTCAACGTTTGACGAGTCACTGCCGCATAAAGCCCGAGCATCGGATTGATCGGATACTCAGAAGCAGATGTTCCCGGCCAATCGGTCCCGAAACACAACACCGCTCCGCTGTCCTTGATGCTCTTGAACGCATAAGCCCCCTTCGAACGCTCGCGGCCGATGCGCTCTTCCATCCAACGCATATCGTCGCTCAGATGAAATGGCTGTACTTCTGCCACGACGCCAAGCTTGCCCAATCGCTTGAAGTCATCGGGCGCGATAACCTGCGCATGGACCAAACGAAAGCGGCGGTCACGAACTCCGTTCTGCCGGTTTAACTCTTCGAGGTAGTTGAGCAAGACGTTGTTTGCTTCATCGCCGATTGCGTGAACGGTTAGCTGCAAGCCAAGGCGATCGGCGTCGAGCATATACTGAAGAAACTTGCCTTCAACGAAGTTACCATTCTGATCGACCATCAGCGGCCGCCACCTGCCGTGGTTCGCCGGATCGTTAGAGTAGCCAGCGAAGAAGCGCGCGGTGCTCGTGCCCATGATTCCGTCTATGTGACCCTTGAGCGCGCCGAGCCTGATCCATTCGTCTCCCGAGCCGACCTTGACTCCTCGATCGGAGATTTCTTGCCAGCGATCGAGGCCCGGCCGAAAGTGAACGCGCACGGTCAGCTCGCCTGCTTTGTGCAACTCGCGATAGATGTCGAGCTGCTCGTCATCGGACATGTCACTAACGTTGGTCACGCCGTAACGGCGGATTTCCGCGAGCGCGTTCTTTGTTTGCTGGATGCGTCGCTCGTGAGAGAACTTCTTCGGGATAACGCCAGCGAACAGACGCATCACGCTGCGCCCGCGCATATGCCCATTGATGCGTCCGCTGGAGTCGCTTAGAAATTCGACTCCTTCGATCTTCGAGCCGGCGGGCTCGGTCCCTTGTCTTCTTACGTCAGCCATTTCGGCGCGAGCAGCAGGCGGAAGCTTTGGGTCAGCGGGATCGATTCCTAACGCGCGCAGGGCGACGGCATTAGCCGCGAACTCCGAATCATCGAACTTGCGAATGAACATTGGGTGGTCTTTCGTGATCAGCTCGATCGCTCGCATATCAGGCAAGAAGGGCTCGCGGCGACGACCGCCCGCGCTGCCAGCGGCCCACTGATCGTAAGCGCCCCAGTAGCCGCCCAGTATCCATTCGCCTTTCGGCAAGCGCGCGACTACGTCTCTTACTCGGGCGACGAATTCCGGCTGTGTCGCGGCGCGCATGATGTTGAACTCGAGGAACTGAGCTGCCGAAGCGAAGTGAACGTGGTTGTCGTTGAAACCGGGAAGCACAAGTTGGCCCTTCAAATCGATCACGCGCGTTTGCTTGCCGCGGTATCTCTTCACGTCATTGCTTGATCCTACGAAGACGATCTTGCCGCCGCGGATGGCCACGGCTTCGGTAAGTGTGTTCGTGGAATCGACGGTGTAGATGAGTCCGTTGCGAAGAATCAGGTCAGCCGGGTCAGGGGACATCATCTCCTGCGCGCTGAGCGTGAACGGAGCCAAGAAAGCTAGCGCAACGAGAGTGACCGCAGCCAAAACGCGATTGAACATTGTCATAATTACCTCACTTGCCGTGATGATCGTTCCACGCTTTGACGTAACGCGCAGCTTTCGGATTAGCTTCATTCCATTTTGGCGATGCCGGGTTGTTCGCAATCATGATGACCCCCAACCCAACCATACGATCTACTTTTTCCATGTTGGCGTAGTCGATTTTGTCCCAATGATCGCCCGCCCCGTGATAGTCGGGATAAACAAACGCAGTGCATAGCGTGTGAGCGGGCACCCCTTGATCGGCTAGCGCCTGGTTGTCGCTTCGGCCGAAGAAGGAGTCGCTGTTCCGCTCGTGCTTGTAGACCTGGACGCCCGTCATCTTGCCGGCCGTTTCGAGTAACGTTCCGATCTCGGAGTAGTCAAAGCCAGTGAGCGAGGCGTTCGCGAGCTGGGGCCCTTCACTGCTGTCAGTGCGGCCCACCTGTTCGAGATTGATGTTGGCAACCGTCTTGCCGATGGGAAACACCGGATGACGGGCGTAATAACGCGCGCCCAGCAGCCCTTTCTCTTCGCCAAAGAACGTCATGAAGACAATACTCCGCTTCGGACGCTGCTTGAGAGCCGAGAGCGCCGATGCCAACTCAATCACAGAAACCGTCCCGCTGCCATCGTCATTTGCGCCGTTGAAGATGTTGTCACCTTCCATTCCCTGGCGCACGCCGATGTGATCGTAGTGAGCAGTCACCAACACGTAAGTGTCTTTGAGCGCAGGGTCCGAGCCGCGCAACAGCCCTATCACGTTGCGCAGCTTGATTGATTTCTCAATCTGAGCGGGCAATCGCAACGAAAGCTCGGCGACTGACGGTCCGGGCTTCATGATGTCGTAAGCCTTGATCACTCGCGGGTCGTGAACCGTTATCACTGGAGTACTCGGCGTTTGAACGAGCGCCTGTCTGTTGTCCGGAGACATCAGACGCCCCTGTCCGCCTCCGCTGCCTGTAATGCTCACGCGATCGATGGATATCACGAGCAGAGCCTTCAGCCCTGTCATCTTCTTGAGGAATTCCTGCCGAGCTAGAAACATCTCAAGCCTGCGGGGCTGTTCCGCGCGGCGAGAGTCCGGAATTTCAGTGATGATGACCTTATCTTCCACCTGCTCGGGCTTGAGCGCCGCAACAGCGCCTGCGTCCGCGTAGTCGACCTTGAACATCGGGGTTGAGAGGTTCAGCTCTTTGTCGATGTTGAAGCTCACCTGGGTTTTGGCAACGCTTATCGTCTCGGTCCCTGCCTTGAGCTTTAACTCAAAAGCGTCCATCGGCGTCTCTGCCAACAGAAAGTTGGCAGTTTGAAAATAGCCGTCGTCTCCCGCCGGCTCAAGCGCTGCGCGCCGAAACTGCGCGGCGATGTATTCGGAGGCGATGTCGAGTCCTGGCGAAGGTGTGTTTCGGCCTTCCAACGCGTCCGAAGCGATGAATGACAAATGTCCGCGCATAGAATCGGCAGAGACGTGATCAAGCGCCGAGCGAATGTCCGGCGTTATGACGAACTGCTGCGGCGCTTGCTGCGCGCTAATACAAAACGCAGTGATACACAGCACCAGAACGCTGCGAACGAAACGTGACGGAAAGAAAGGCGCTCTCCCCGGTTTCATATCAATTGTCATTCGTCACCTCTTAATTGATGCCAAACAGTGCGAGAGGGAGCTCGAGTCGAATCAGATTTAGCTCACGAACTGGTCCGGGGCCTCGTCGAAGCCAGGTCTCACAAAACTGCTCGCCTTAGGAAACGCTTGCTCCGTCCCTCGGCGTAGTTGTTCAAGGTGGACCATCATAGGCAAGATGCTGCCGTTCTTTTCAGGCACAAGCTCTCGCAGCTTGCCCCAAGCGCTGATAGAGCGCTCTATTCCAATCAATGCGACTTTCGCGGAACCGTCCGAGTCTCGCTGCCTGGCGGCTTCCGGCTCATCGGCTTCTTCGCGATCGTCTTGCAAAAGCGCTCGCATAATCTTCACCGCAATCTGAAACTGATACCAGCGAATCACCTCAACCGCATCGTGTATGTTGGAAGCGCGATCCTGGGCTTCAAAGTCGACGAGGGGCAAGTCGCTACGGGTCGGGTCATCATCGCGCTCTTGCTCAGACTCGGGATACTCGCGATCGAACCATTCATTTACCAGCTTGGCGTACCCCTCTGCCGACTGTGATAGCGGATTGCTCTCAGACTTTGCCCTATGGCGATTCTCTTCCTCCCTCGCAGGCTCGAGGTCGATCGACTCCAAATCGATGCCCTGCTCCGCCGCCATCGTCGCTATCATTTCGTGAGTCTCTTTGAAAATCGACGCCAGCTTTTCCCAGAACGCTTCGCTGTTGATATCGTGAGCGGCTGGATCATCGCGATCCTCTTCTTCCATCGCATAGAGCATGCAGCGGGCGGTGAACGAGCAACGCTCACACCAACGATCGCAGTAGTTGTAGATGCCCTCGATGAATCGGGGATTGTCAGCTATTTGCAATTCTTTCTTGTCTTCAGGCATGCCTCCCTCGCAGGGAATTGCGAATTGAAAATTGGGAATTGAAAATTGAAAATTTGAAATTTTCATTTTGCAATTTTCAATTTCGATCCTTTGTGACAGTCTGCGCCGCTACCCTCGGTCGCGTCGAAGCGTCAGCCCGCCGTCCACAGTGATGACCTGACCGGTGATGTAGTTGTCGGGCTCGAGCAGCAGCCTCGCAACGCGAGCTACATCCTCAGGTCTTCCGAAGCGTGGAATGATCTTCTGATCGACGTAGAAATCGTACTTCCCCGACTCTATAGACTTCAACGCCATCCCCGCGCGGTTGACGCCCGGCGCGATTACGTTAACTCGGATTCCGCCGGGCCCGCCCCACTGCTTGGCCATGATTCGAGCGGCTCCGATCAAAGCAGTCTTCGCGCCGGCATAATTGATGCTCGATTCAAAAGCAGCTACCGCTTGCATCGTCGAAAGCAGAACAACGGCGCCTTCGATGCTGCGTTGCATCATCCGCGTTGCGCATTCGCGGGCAAGCAGAAGCGGTGCGACGTAGTTCTTCTGCATCGAATCGTGCAGGTCCGCATCGGTCACATCATCAAACTTCACTCGTGCGGGGTCGCCGGTGAAGCAAACCAACCCGTATAGCCCGCCACCCAGCGCATCGGCGGTCTCAATATAGCGTTCTCTTGCCGCCGGCTCCGAGATGTCACCCTCCACCAGGTGAACAGTGGCTCCGTAGCTGGCTTCCACAGCCTGTTTCAAGGCCTCGGCCCGCTGACGATCGTGCAAGTAGCCCGCTACTACGGCAGCGCCGTCGCGTGCAAGCAGAGCAACTGCCGCGCTTCCGAGCCCACCCGTTCCACCGGCTACTAGTATCACCCGGCCTGCTAACGACTCCTCGTTGAAATCAAAGTCCAATCCGCTTTCCGGCAAGTCTGAACTCCTTCACCGTTTCGTCCTTCGAGCCAGAATTTCTATCGCAAGCAGGCGGGCTAATCAAGGATATCCTAATCGACGGGCTCTCGGGAGTACCGCTCCCAAAATAGCAACGCGATCGTTGGACCATAAATGGTGGCGCCCAGCCAGAGTGGGATTCCCGGATAGACCAGCGGCGTGTACCACACCAGATATAACAACACCGACCCGCAGGTCAGATATAACCACCCAATGCGCGGCGCGAGGCAAAGGAACGGGATCATCCAGATGTAGTACCAGCAATACCGCGGTGAGGTCACGAGCAGGAACAGCCCAATGAGCACGGTCGCTCCACTAGCGACGTCGACGGCGTCAAGCTTCGTCTTGATCATCCACCGGAGCGTCACGGCGACGCAGGCCGCTGCTGCTACAACTAAGAAGACAACGGTGGGCATGGGGACAAGCTCTCGCGCGACAGCGAGCAGAAAGTACCTTGTGCCACTTTGAATGAACCCTTCTTCCACGACGTAGCCGCGCAGAAACCCAAACAGGTTTCCGCCAGCGCCTAGGTAAGGCAAATACGCAAGCACAACGGTGCCGACAAAAGCTCCGAGCATCGTCAAAGAGCTCTTATCAAAAAACACGGAGAGCGGTGAACGCTCGTGTGTTGAAATGTCTTTGATCGTCGTCGCATCGACTCGGCCATCGCGTTGCCCTTGATCTCTCTTTGCGATAAGAAAGACCGGCAGCAGCAGAACGGGGTAGAACTTGACCAGCGTTGCCAGCGCCAGCGCAATACCGGTGAGAGCGTGTTTACGCTCCGACCACGCCAACAGCGCGAGCGCGAGAAACGTGATGAACACCGCTTCGATGTGTCCGCTGTGCGAGCCCTCAAAGATCACGAGCGGATGCCAAGCAAAAATGATCGCGCGTGCCGGGTCGAGACCGCTCCGCGCGAGAACCAGCATTAGCAGCACCAATGTGATCAGATCGAAGGATGACATCGCCGCTTTGAACGCTGTCACGCTCAGCGGCCGAATTCGCGAGACCGCGACAAAGACAAACTGAGCCACTGGCGGATAAGGCGACAACCATTGCCTGTCTTCGCGGTTTATGTTCGGAAAGATTTTGTCGTCTCGCAAACTGCTCAGCTCGACGGCTTCAGGAACATGGCGATATGGATTAATGCCCATCGCCTGCACGTGACCGTCCCAGATGTAGCGGTAGACATCGGACGACAAGTAAGGCCGTTGCGGCACAAGCACCGCTCGAAACCCTGCGGCAAAAAGGATCACCAGCCCGATCGTCGCCCATCTTGCGGCACGCGACGAGCGATCGGTCCAGCGAAGCACAACGTAGCAGGCCACGACGTAGAAACCCAGTTGGACGATAAACAGACCGATGTATGCGGCGATCCACTGCGTGAAGCGGTGTAGGTCCCTTCCCCAAAAATAAAACCACGCGCTGCCGGCTCCCAGCACAAGGAGGGCTAGGGGAACGACGGCACCGGAGAGCACAACAAGCGAATCGCGCGTTTGCGGCCGGCTCAGCGTCTTAGCTCTGGTTGTTTCAATCATTCGCTGAGCAGCCGCGATAGGATGAGGGCTCTAGCTTTGATTTCGCTTGTGTGATCGCCTTAAATGGACTAGCGAGCCGTCTCGGACCGTGAAGAAAGCATCAGCTAGCCCTGAACCTCAGACTCCGTTTCGCCCTTTCGCAGGATCTGGTAAAGCTTGCCGCCCGGGATCTCCGACTCGTCAGGCGAAACGATTTGAATGGTCAAGTGGCTGATGTTGAACTCGGAACGCAACCGCTCTTGAAGCGCTTCAAGCGCCGCCCTATGCGAGATGTCCGGTTCGATGGTCACGTGAGCCGAAAGCGCTTCCTTACCTGAGCTGATAGTCCACACGTGAAGGTCGTGCACATCGGTGACCCCGGATACCTGATGCATCGTCTCCGCAACCGCGCGGATGTTGATGTGCGACGGTGTTCCCTCCAACAATATGTTCACCGATTCTCGTATGAGCCGCCACGAGCTGTAGATGATCAGCAAGCACATCGCGAAGCTGATCAGCGGATCGGCTATCACCCATCCCCACTGCCAGATCGCAACGCCCGCCACAATCGCGCCGACCGAGCCGAGCGCGTCGCCCATCACGTGCAAAAACGCACCGCGCATGTTGAGGTTGTGTTCGGAGGCGGAGTGCAACACAAACGCACTGACGGCGTTGATCGCAAGTCCGCCCATTGCGATCAGCATGGCCTCGAAGCCTTTAACATCCTGTGGCGATTTGATGCGCTGAAAGGCTTCGTAAGAAATCAGCAGGGATATGACCACCAGAGCGGCGCCGTTCGCGAGCGCCGCCAGTATTTCCATCCGGTAGTAGCCGTAAGTCTTTTTGGCGGTCGCTGGACGCGAGGAGAACCACAACGCGAGCAGCGCCAACACGAGCGCGGCGACGTCTGCCAGCATGTGCCCGGCGTCGGAAAGAAGTGCCAGCGAGTTGGTGACGAACCCGCCGATCGCCTCCGCGAGCATATACGCAAACGTGAGCGCGAGCACAGCGGTAAGGCGCCGCCGGTTGCTTCCGTGACTGTGAGGGTGTTCCTTCTTGTGCTCTCGAGGCATGCTGCTCTAAGCTACTTCACTCCGAGCAATTCGACTTCAAATATCAGCGTCGCATTGGGCGGGACCACACCCCCGGCGCCTTTCGCACCGTATCCGAGGCTCGCTGGGATTATCAGCTTGCGCTTTCCGCCAACTTTCATCGTCATCACGCCTTCGTCCCAACCCTTGATGACTTTCCCAACACCAATTGGAAAAATGAATGGCTGACCTCGATCGACTGAGCTGTCAAACTTGGTTCCATTCTCAAGTGTGCCGGTGTAGTGAACGGTCACCATCTGCCCCGCCTTCGGACTCTCACCTGTTCCGACAACGAGATCAACATACTTCAGCGCCGAAGGAGTCGTAATTTCAGCTCCCAAAGTCGCACCCCCTTTCCGTGGTATCCGGTATCCTGCGACGCGACAACTCGCCAGACACCCAGTCGGCGCACGAAAGTGTCGGTAAACCTGAAGTCGCCACTGGCATCTTTGCCGTTGACTGTGAACTTGCCAGTCCAGCAGCCAGCAACAACACCGTGTTGCCATAGGATCGAACCGTCACGTCGTCGAGCTTATATGATTCAACCTTGATTGCCTGCATCACAGCATCGATATATTGCGTCTTGTCGGAGACCTGCCCATCATCGTCGGTGAAAATAAACTTATCATCGAGGATTCGACCGAGGACGTCTTTGTCGCGGTTCTTGAAAGCCTCGTTCCATTGAAGCTCCAGGTCTCTTAGCGTCTGCTCGATGCTGGCCACGGATGGTTTGTTGTGCCGGGCCTTTGTAGTTCGCTTGCCCTTTGTCTGCGGGACCGCAATTGATGACAGAAGCAGCATTACCAAAACGATCTTACTTGCACACTTCACTCGCTTCTCCCCTCATGGCACACTACCGGATATTTACGTTTGCTCCGGCGCTTGCGCAGCGCAAGAGTTTATATTGCTCTATCAAGCAACATCAAGGTGCGACTGATTTGAGTGACTGATTTGAGTGACTGATTTGAGATGGGAGGTTGAATCGCGTGGGGGATCAACGAGCGTTTACAACTTGAGACGCGACGCCACCGACGTACACCAACCTGTGATTTGAGAAGCCCAAATCGGCCGCGTGGTACAACTCCTCGATCAAGGCGGGCCCGTAACGCGAAAGGAAGTAGTAAACGTTCAGCTCACGCTCTTGGAGGTTCTTGTCCGGACAAAGCGTGGCGTAGGCACGCTCAACCTGACGGTAAGTGGTTTCTTCGCGGTGCGCGCTTGCGTGGATGAAGCGAGTTCGCAGGTGTTCGAGCTGATAGGTTATCTTCTCGCGAGCTCGTTTCAGCGGGTCACTCAACGTCGAGTCCGTTTGCTGCAACGCTTCGCCAAGCTTGTCGAGCTGTTCGTTTAGCACTCGTTCTGTCTCGCTAAATGCGCCGGCTGCGCTTCTATCGAGGCTAGTCTCGACGACCTTCGTAACGGCCGGGTGCAACCCCTCGAAGAAGTCTCGAAGCTCAAGCCCATACTTTTTCATCGTTTTCTGATGACGGCCTTCCACGATCGTAAAGCTCGCGCGAGGCAAAACACACGGCTCCTGGCGCCCGAGCGTCTCGTACACGGCTCGAAGCTGCGCGAAGTAGGCGATTTCAGCGGGTCCTCCGACGTACGCGGCAGTAGGCAGCAAGTAGTCTTGAACCACCGGTCTGAGCGTCACGTTAGGGCTCAAGCAGCTGGGACAGCGAGCCGCAAGCTCAACAAGTTCGCCGTTGGCGAACGTGCGGTCCGAGCCTTTGACGGCGAAGCGCCCGTCTTGCTGCTGTGTGATCGCCGCGCGTCGTCCATCGTCCATTATGAACAGCGGGACCATGTCTTCGGACACCTTGATCTGCGCGTGATAGCCTGCTTCTTCAAGCTCGCGGCTACGCTCGACCAGAGCCCGAGCGATCTCGCCCGACTTCTCGATCGCCTGGGCGTAAAGCGGAGCGGCGACCTGCTTCAATTCGTCATCGAGTGGGTCCAGCAACACCACACCGTAGTCGCGAAACAGCCGCGCCAACAATCGCGCGAACGCGTCGGCGAATCCTACGCCCCTCTCATAGCTCTCGCGCAGGTCCCGCTCGAGCGCCGGCGTAAACTCAGACGGCGCGAGCTGCGAGACGAGCTCGTCAATCGTTTGGCTGATGCCCTCGCAAAGCACAACATGTCCGACGGGCTCGTCAGCTTTATGACCGCTCGCTTCATACTGAATCCGTTTCAACTGCCCTTCGCGGTCGACGACTCGACAATGGTTCACTTCCTCATAGTCGTGGTCTTCGCTCGCAACCCAGAAAACGGGCACGGCTTCCACGCCCTGATCGCGCAGGCAAGCGGCCAGCTTGATCACGGTGAGCGCCTTGTGGATGGTGTACAAAGGCCCGGTGAATAGCCCGGCTTGTTGCCCGGTGACGATGGCGACCGAACCCGGATGGCGCAGCATCTCAATATGCTTGAACGTCAGCTCGGGAGAACCGACGCGGCGATTGATTCGCTCAAGCGCGTCGGGCACGCGCTTGCGATCGAACTGCTGCGCTGCGATGCGGTGAGCATGATCGGCAAGCGGCTCGACCGAGCGGCCGTAATTGGGATAGAACCGGGCGACCTTCGGGTAGTCGTATAGAAAATCAGTGAACAGCCGAGTCATGCGCGGAATGTCGGTGAACCGCACGGCGTCGGTAAGCCTATTGGCTGCAGCTTCCAGATTCTGACAGTCAGCAGTCATCGTTGCTCGTTCGTTACGCTTGATGTTCAGACTTCAAGCTTTAGCTTGCCTCGCTTCCAGCCACCGAGTTCAGAGTTCAAGCTTTAGCTTGCCTCACGTCCAGCAACCTAAAGGTTGAACTCTGAACATCACGCATTACGTCTCACTCGATCTCCGGGAAAAGCCCGGTCTTGCGAATCACCGCTTTGATCTTCTCTCTATCCGAACTAATCACCGGACTGAGCGGCGCGCGCGGAAACCCGCCGGCGAACCCGAGGATATCCATCGCGGTTTTCAACGCAGGCACGCCCAAACCGGCCGTGACTATGTACGAGAGCGGCGCGAGACGATTTTGAAGATCGCGAGCACGCGCGTGATCGCCCGCCCTATTCGCTTCATACAGTTCTACACAGGCTCGTGGCGCGGCGCAGGCGACGCCAAGGACCGCGCCCGTTGCTCCCATAGCAATCGACGGATAAAGAATGCCGCCGTTTCCCACCATCACCGCAAACCCTTCAGGCGCGCTGCGAATCGTCTCCAAGATCGCTCCCATGTTTCCCGCGCTGTCCTTGACCCCAATGATATTCTGGTGCGCCGCTAGCAAGGCGATCGTCTGGGAGTCGATGACGACTCCGGTGTTCTGCGGGACGTTGTAGATCAAGACCGGAAGCGGCGAATGATCGGCCACATCCCTGAAGTGACGCGCGAGCGCTTCCTGAGTCATCGACGATTTGTAATAGTACGGAGTGACGACCAGCACAGCGTCGGCTCCGCAATCGGCTCCGGCTCGCGCGGCTTCGATGGCTGCGCGGGTTGAGAGCTCGTTCACACCGGCGACGATTATGTGCTCGCTTGTCGCGGCGCGTTTAACCGTTTCGATCACGCGCCTGCGTTCGTCCGCTGCGAGGTGCACGGCTTCGCCATTCGAGCCTAACGCAACATAACCGACAAGCCCCGTCTCATTGTAACGATCAATGTTTGAAGAAAGCGCTGCATAATCGACGTCGCCGCGTTCGTTGAAGGGCGTTGTTACAGGCGGGATTATTCCGTTTAGCTTGCTGGCCCCCATGCTGGTCGACATTGTTCTACGTTCTACGCTTTCGTTCAATCGGCAGTTTCACTCGAATGCAAAGTAAAGTGGCATTATAGGTGCCGGTGCGGCTAAGGCGCAACGAGTAGCACGGAATTTAGTCTGTGGTGGCACCCCGTAGGGGTGCGATGTTTATAGCATGGTGGTCCGTGCGAGAGCCGCACCCCAGCGGGGTGCAATGTGCCGGATCAACTCTCGTCAGCGAGTGACCGACATAGCACCCCGCTGGGGTGCGCCACGCCGAACGACTCGTTTCTATAAACACTCAACTCCTAGCGGAGTTGCTCTGACGGCTTTGAGTTTGACTCAGGCCTGGGTTATGAATGAATCGTGAAACTGATCTTCATGGGCACACCGGAATTCTCCGTGCCGTCCCTCGAGCGTTTGATTGTTGACGGTCACGAAGTCGCGGCGGTGTTCACTCAGCCTGACAAGCCTGCAGGGCGCGGGAAGCATTTGCATGCGCCGCCGGTAAAAGCATTCGCTCTCGAACACGGCATCGCCGTACATCAGCCCGCAAAGATCAAGAGCAACGACGACGTGCGGGCGATCTTCGAGACCATATCGCCCGATGCATGCGTGGTAGTGGCCTACGGTAAGATCCTCCCTGCGTGGATGCTTGCCATTCCTCGACTCGGTTGCATAAACGTTCACGCATCGTTGCTGCCGAAGTATCGCGGCGCGGCGCCGATCAACTGGGCTATCGCAAACGGCGAGCAAGAAACAGGCGTGACAATAATGGAAATGGACGCCGGAATGGACACAGGACCAATGCTGGCGAAGCGCTCGATAGCCATCGCCAATCGGGAGACCACTCCCGAGCTTTCAGCGCGGCTCGCCCAGCTTGGAGCGGACCTCCTGCGCGAAACGCTTCCTCTCATCGAGCTAGGAGAAATCAAGCCACTGATTCAAGATGACAGCGAGGCGACCTATGCCCCGATGCTCAAGCGCGAAGACGGCTTGATCGACTGGCGAATGCGCGCGAGCGAGATAGCCAATCGGGTGCGCGCATTTCAACCCTGGCCGGGGAGCTACACCAGCTTCCGCGGTGGGCGGCTTCTTATGTGGCGGGCGCACGGAGCGCCATTTTGCAAAGACGCCAACCTTGCGGCTGAGCCCGGAACCATTCTCGACATCGATGAGAAAGGTATTACAGTAGCGTGCGCCGGCTCGGCTGCGCTGCTGATCGAAGAGGTTCAGGTCGAAGGCAAACGCCGGATTTCTTCGCGCGAGTTTGCAAACGGGGCACGATTGAAACCAGGCCACCACATCATGCAGACATAATGGGACCGAGCAAATCAGCGGGAGAGGAGAATTGATAATTGAAACAACTTGCGTTGACACCCGGTGCCTTTGGCGATTTGAAATTCTCAATTTCAATTTTCAATTCTTAGTTCCGGTCCGTCATAAGGTGCAATCTTCTGCCCTCGATTGCTAACATCGTCGCGTGACCGTCGAACCTGACAAGACTCGACTCATTCCCGTAGTCGTGGGCCCTACAGCCTCAGGCAAAAGCGAGCTGGGGATCAAGCTTGCTCTAGCGCGCAGCGGCGAGATCATCAACCTGGATTCCATCCAGGTCTATCGCGGAGTACTCATCGCAACAGCGAAAGTCCCTCTCGATGAGCGCCGCGGAGTGCCGCATCACCTGATCGATATAGTCGAGCCGACCGAAAACTTCACCGCCGGGGATTACGCTCGCCTCGCCGCGCGAACGATCCAGGAAGTCGAGTCTCGCCATCGCTCCGCCATATTCGTCGGCGGCACAGGCTTCTACCTGCGCGCGTTGGTGAAGCCCCTGTTTGAAAGCCCCAAGACCGACCTCGAGCTTCGCGATCGGCTTGTTAGCTTGCGCGATAGATTCGGCCCGGAGCACTTGCATCGCATCCTGGTGCGTGTTGATGCGCAGGCGGCGTTGAACCTTAGCCCCCGTGATTGGTCGCGGACGATGCGCGCGCTCGAAGTCTACTTTCAAACCGGCCGGCGCTTGTCAGAGTCACAACGCGAAATACCTCCGGCTCCTGAGCTTGCCTCACGAATTCAAGTGATCGCGCTCAACCCGCCGCGAGAAGAGTTATATGCGCGCATCAACAGACGGGCGGATGAAATGTTCGACAGCGGGCTGGTCGAAGAAGTCGAGTCGCTGATCGCGTCGGGCATCCCGCCAACAGCAAAAGCTTTTCAAGCTCACGGCTATCGCCGGGTGGTTGAATACCTCGATGGCAAGCGCACGCGCGCAGACGCGCTCAATCAGATGAAACTGGACACACGCCATTACGCCAAACGTCAGCTCAGTTGGTGGCGCGCCTGGCCGGGAGTGAAATGGATTGACCGATTTGGAGACGAGCCCGAAACCTTCGAGGAGGTCAGCCGTATTTTGACCTGCGACGAATGACCGACGACCAGCGTCCGCCGCCGCCCTGGGAGCGCAGGCATCCCTGCCTGCCTCTTTCCGCGAACGGCCTATTTCTTTCTCGCCCAACGCACGCAGGCAGGCAGGGATGCCTGCGCTCCCAATCCGCCGCTTCTCTCAGAAGCGGATTATCTGCTCGATCGCTTGATCGAGGCCGAACTTTTCAAACTCAGGGCGCTGGCGCGCGAGCAGTTTCTGTAAATCCTCCGTAACGTAAGCACGAAACCTGTCGGCGTACGCGGTCGACCGCATCACCGCCTCGACTGCCAACTTGAGAGCTTCGGTCAAGCCGGCGATGAACTCTTCAGCAGTCGCCTGCCCTACGAAAACGATTTCGCCTGTCAGGTATTCGATCTCACCCGCAAAGGGATCGAGAAAAGGGTAGCGATCGGCGATCTTTAGTTGCCCGGCGCGCAGCGACATCGAAAAGCTATCGGGCCGATCGACTGCTTGAGCCGCTTCTTCGATCGTCCTGGCTATCTCGCCCATCAGCCGCTTGACCTCCGCCATCGCTTCGGCATCGGCTGAAGCTGGAAGCTCCTCGCTCCCAAGAACTGAGTCGAGAGCCTCCTCCTCGATCAAGTTCCACCCTGGATCCGGCGATGAAGCGCCGTCGCTCGAGTGCTTCACCTCTGCCAGTAGTGCCAGGCTCGGATGGTTTGCAACAGCCGATCGCGCGTTGTATAAACCTCCACTTTGGTCTTCGCTCTCTGGGTCGCCCGCTGTGAGAGGGGTGGGCGCCAGGCGACGCGCCTCTTCACTCGAATTCATATCGATCCGAGCAAGCGGTCCAGACGCCGCCCGCTGACTGCTCGCTGCCTGTGCATTGACGTGCGCCTCATTCTCCAGCGTGTCGACCGAGTCAAAAACAGAGATCGCCTCTGATTCAAAAGTAATGCGGTCAGCCTCAGGATCAGTAGCTTCCGCAGCGCGGCTGAAGTACACGTCGAATGTTGTCCCGGGCCGGTTGCATTCGAGTAGCAGCTTGCGGAGCGCCGTGTTACTCCCGAGGTCCAGCGCATCAGACTCCTCTTCCGGCGCAACTTCTGCAGAGTTGAATATTCGACAGGCGCCATCGCGCATGTGTATCAGAGCGCTTCCTGCGCCTTCAGTGTTGATCTCGATGAACCACTCACGATCTTGCTCGCGGACGAGCTTCCAGATCATCTTCTCGAGGTCCGCGAATTCCGTGGTCAACCCTGCGTAGAGCGACTGAGCGTTTATCCTCTCGGCAACAGCGCTGGCGGTGGCCGCCGAGTAACCGTAGATCGAAACGCGTCCTCGTTGTAGCCGCGACCGCTCCGCAAGCTGCTCAATGGTCGTGCTAGTGAAGGCGCTCTTGCGGGGATACCGCTCGCCGGGATGCTCATCCGGGCCGCGGTTCTCGACAACGGCAGCGACATTCCCACTGTTGATAACGACGAAGCTATCCGTGTCGCGCAGCACTACTTCGACGAAACCCGAAAAGCCACCTTGGACGAGATCGGCGACAAGTGCATCCACCTGCACGTAGCTGGTCGCCAGATTCTCGTGGACGATTTTTCCGCGAGGAATGAACATGAGGAGGTCCGTGGTCCGTAGTCCGTAGTCCGTGGTCCGTACCCCGTGGTCCGTAGCCCGTGGTCAGTGGGTTAGTAGTCAGTGGTTAGTAGTCGGTGGTTAATAGTCAGTGGTCAGTAATCGGTATTTGCAACAGGGAGCTACGGACTACGGACTACGGACTACGGACATCCGTTTTCACTTTTTCACCGGCGATTTGAATTTCCCTTTCTTAATCGCTTCGACTATTGTCTTGGCGTGATTGCGAGCGATCAACGGCAAAAAATCATCGCCGGCGATCTCGTTCAGCGCGGTCAGCAACCGCTCAGGCTCGGCTATGCGCTCAAGCCTCAAATCATTCGCAAGGGTCTCGATCTGTTTGGGCAGATCGAGTGGCTGATAGCGCTCGGCGTTCTCGATGTCAAACAGCGATATCTCCTGCGACGCGATGCCGCGAAAGATCTCCCCTAGCGTTTTCATGTGGACGTGAGTAGTGAAGTTGAATCGCGTTTTTCGCTCGCGCGCTCCCTGACGCACGCCAAGCGTCACCCACCCCATATGCGAGAAATCCTTCTTATCTTGATACTCGGTAGCCGAGGCGAGAAAGCCTGAGACTTCAAACAGTTGCCGTATGCGTGCGATGGTCGCAGGCAGAAGCTTGACCTTACAATCCAGAATCTCGTCCGATGTTCCGCGCGTGAATCTCAGTTCGCCCGCGCCCTTCGAGTCGAGGTCGATCTCGATCACCCGTATGTCGAACCGCGGGTTCTCAAACCTGTAGCTGAAACTCACCTCACGCGCGGACGCCCCGTCAGCCAGGCTCTGCGACTTCTGACGTGCTGGCGCATAAGTCGCCGTCAGCAACAGGACCAAAAGAGATAAGGTAAGACGATTCGTGTCCATAGGGCCACTACAAACTCAAACAGGGACGATCAAGAATAGACAAGGATAATTAGAATCTATCCCGCCTATCCTGTCCATCCCTGTTATCGAGTCATTTACTCGAACTTCACAGACACTAGCTTCGACACGCCGGGCTCTTCCATCGTCACGCCATACAGCGCGCGAGCAGATTCCATCGTGCGCTTGTTGTGAGTGATGACCAAAAACTGGGTATCACTGCTCATCTCGACGACCTTTCCAGCGAAGCGGGCGACGTTCACCTCGTCGAGCGGCGCATCAACTTCGTCAAGTATGCAGAAGGGCGAGGGCCGGTACTGGAAGATCGCAAGCACAAGCGCGATCGCGGTCATCGCCTTCTCACCTCCCGACAGCAGCAGCACATTCTGCAGGCGCTTGCCTGGCGGCTGCGCGATCAGGTCTATGCCGGACTCCAGCACGTCGTCCTCGTCGATGAGCATCATCTCGCCGCGGCCCCCGCCGAACAACTCGACGAACATGTGCTGGAAGTTCTCGTTGATGTGAGTGAACGCGTGGCGAAATCGCTCGCGCGAACGCCGCTTGATTTCTGTAAGCGCTTCCTCTGTCATCTTAATCGAATCGAGTATGTCGCGCCGCTGCTCGGTCAAGAATCGGAACCGCTCGTCCGATTCTTCAAGCTCTTCGAGCGCCATCATATTGACCGGTCCCATCTCGTCGATCTTGATCCTCAACTCATCATGCCGCGCACGCGCAGTCTCGATATCCACAGTGGTCAGTGGTCGGTGATCAGTGGCCAGTTGTGGTTCCCGACCCGGCTCAGACTCCGGATGGCTCTCGTCGCTACTCTCAGAAACCTTCGTCTCATACGACAGTTCCGCGGGCCCGGCCAACTGGTCACTGTTCACTGACCACTGACCACTGCCGGCTAGCTCAACACTGGTCACAACGTCCTCGAGCGACATTGCCAACTCTGAAAAACACGTCCTTGTAAGGTGCTGGGCTTCAGACTCGATCCGTGCACGCTCGACTTCACTCTGGGTTCGACGGTCGTGCGCTGCCGACGCCGACTGTCTCAACTCACCCAGCATCTTTTCAAGCTCGTCTGTTCGCGCACGCGCGGACGCAAGTTCTTCGCTGCCCGCATTGATCAGTTCGCTAAGCGAAGCTCGCTCCTCTTCGAATCGCGCCGCGGCGCCCGCGCCTTCCTCGAGCGAAGTCGTGAGCGCGTCGATGCGGCCGTGGCTGTCGTACATTTCCAACCGGTTGCGATTGATCCTGGATCTGAGCTCCTCGGTCTCACTCTCCGTCCGACGCATTTCAGCTCTGGCGGCGTGCAACCGCTCTGCGCGCGCGGCAATCGAGGCGCGGACGGCAGATACTTGTTGCGATAGCTCTTCGACGTGCGCGCGCATTTCGACGAATCGCGATCCGGCCTCGTCGAGCGACCTCTGCACAGTCTCACGCGAAGCTTCAGCCGCACCAAGCTCCGCGCCGAGCAGCTCAATGCGAGTCTCAAGTTCCACTCGCTCTGCGGCCGACTGCTCTATCTCGGCCTCTACGACTCGCACGTGCTGGGCAGCGCGTTCGAGATCCCGCCCGAGTCCTTCCAGATGTGAGTTGCGCGCGGCGGCCGACTTCTCATGCTCGCGAAGCTGCTGGTCCAGCGACGACGCTTCGACTTCGACGCGACCTAGCCGAACTTCGGCGCCGGTCAGCTCCTCAGATACGTGCCGCTCTTCTTCTGCGCCGGTCTCTGTTTGCTCTCTAAGCTGTTTGATCTCGCGCTTCAGGCCCAGAAGCGACGTACCCTTTTGCCCTGCTTGTGCGCCGGTAACAATCAGCCGGCCGCCGGCGATTTGCTCGCCGTCATAGGTAACATAGATCAGCGAGGCGTTCTCTATTGACAATTGAAGCGCGGCTTCGATGTCGGGCACAACGGCGGCCGCGCATTTCTCCGGGAACGCGCGCTCGACCACCGATTTGATCTCCGGTCTGATCCCAAGCAGATCGATTGCGCGCAACACGTCGAGTTGGAACCGTGAAGCGTGGGCCGCGGCCTCTTCATCAAATTGGCGCGCTGCGGCGCGATCGTCTAATTCCGGCTTACGTTCGATTCCAAAGTCGGACAGCACCGGCCGAGCCTCGGGATGAAGCTGAATGACTATGGCGTCAATCAACGTGAGATCGGCCGGAGGAAGTTGCCGCTCTTTTGGCACGTACTGCTCCTGAAATGGCGCAACCTCGGGTGGGTCATCAGTTCCTATAAGCCAATTCTCAATTCCACCGCCGGGACTCGCCTCGGCATCTTCGGGTGCCCCGCTCTCCGGATCTACTTCTCTGCCAGTCTCCGCTTCAGAATCGTCTTCCCCGCCGTGCAGTCCGACGACCAAAAAAGCGCCTCGGCCCAGTCCTTCATTCTTGATGTAGTCAACTCCGGCCAGCGCGTCATCGATTGTCGGGACCAAAACGCTTTGAAGCTCGCGCGCGAACAGGCTCTCAATCAGGCGCTCATACTGAGGCTCGACCTCGACATAGTCGGCCAGCGTCCCGAGCGCGTTTATGCGCGCGGCCTGCTCTCGCGAAAGAACTTGCTGAACCGCGTCCGAATAGTAAGCGTGATGCGCGTCGAGGTCTTCAAGTGACGTAAGCCGGTGCGCGGCAGCCTCGCGTCTCCCGTGCGCGGCTTCGAACTGTGAGCGAAGTGCTGACGCCTGATCGCGAAGCGTATCGAGATCGGCAGTGCGCTCCGTGATTCGTTCATTCAGTTCTGCAAGAAGCCGCGCGTCACCCTCCACCTGGCCTTCAACGCGGGCAAACTCGCCCGAAGCCTCATCGCGCCGAGTGGTAGCTCGCTCGAGCTCGCTGGCCAGGCCTCCTCGCTTTAGATCCAATCGCCTGAGCGCATCTTCGAGATTGCCGCCAAGGTTTCGAAGCCGCTCGGTTATGCCGATCTCTGTGAGCATGCGCTGGCGCATCTGCTCGATCTCGCTCTCAGCGACACGCGAGCGGCCCAGTTCGTCCTGGTATGCGCCTTCACGCGCGAGCATATCGGCTTGCTCAGCTGCCACCTCCGCTTCAAGTGCCTGAAGACTGACCGCTCGCCGTTGAGATTCTGAGTCGAGTGACGCGAGCCGTTCATCGAGCGACTGCTGATCGCGATTTAGCTCTTCGATTCGGGCAGTCAGTTCATTTATCTGCTGCTCTTCAAATGCGCGGCGATTGCGTGCGCGGTCCGCTTCAAGCTCAACAGCCGCCGCACGCTCGCGCAACTCGGCCAGATGATCTTCCGCGGCGCGTGCGTGGGCAGACGCGGTCCTGTTTTCGGCCTCGAGCTCCGAAAGCCGGACGTCCAGCCCCGCCTGATTGCGCTGGGCTTCTTCAAGCTCTCCTGCCACACGCTCGTTCGCTTCACTCAACCGGTAATAGTCAGCCGTATAGATGATCTTCAGCAGCGAGCGCATTTCTTCGCGGAGCCGCCGGTAGCGGCGCGCCTTCTGGGCCTGGCGCTTGAGGCTGTTCACCTGACGCTCGACTTCGCTGATGATGTCGTTGAGCCTTGTAAGATTCTGTTTCGCCGATTCCAGCTTGAGTTCGGTCGCGCGTTTTCTCGATTTGAATTTGGTTATCCCGGCTGCTTCTTCTATGAGCGCTCGGCGGTCGAGTGGCTTGGACGAAAGAATCTGTCCTATTCGACCCTGCTCGATGATTGCGTAGTGGGCGCCCCCAAGCCCAGTGCCCGCGAACAAGTCTTGAACATCGCGAAGCAAACACGCTCGCCCGTTCATCAGGTAGTCGCTATCGCCGGTGCGATAGAGGCGTCGGCCTACGGTTATGCGCTCGCCCGCGGAGATGGCTATCGTCGTGCGTTTGCGATGATGCCGGGTGCGCTTTCGCTCGACGGGTTTGGGGCTGTCAGGTTCGACGGCGGCTTCAACTGCAGCATTGGACTTCAGTTCAAGCCGAGCCGATGATTGCGGGTCATCGACTCGGGCCGGCGATTCACTGATTGATTCGTCCGAATCGCTCAACTGGCAATCTTCAGATGGCTGCGCTTGCATCCCGTCGGCAACGATTTCGCTGTTGCTGGGAGCGCGGTCGTCCCGCCCACCTACAAGAGAATCACTCGGGGTCTTCGCAGACTCGGACTGCAGCGAGGCGTCGTCGTCGGAACGGGCTTCCGATTCTGAAGACTGTTGATCATCGCGAGCTTCAACGGGCGCCAACTCCTGAACCAGTGAGCGCACGGCGTCGGCGGCGTGTTCTGCATTGGTGAGCGCGTCTTCGTATTCCTGCTCGTCGTCTCTTTCCGAACCTTCGGTGTCACGAGCGGCGATGTCTTCGATGGCTACGAGTGTGAGCAGCACCTCAGCCATCCCGGTAGGCCTGCGATCACGGGTGCCGTTAAAGATGACGTCTTCCATCTTGCCGCCGCGGAGGTTTTTGGCGGACTGCTCGCCGAGCACCCAGGAGATGGCTTCAGCGATGTTACTCTTGCCGCAGCCGTTTGGGCCCACGACTCCGGTGATACCTTCGCCGAAGACTAGCGAAGTGCGATCAGCAAACGATTTGAAGCCGCTGATCTCAAGTTTCTCGAGTCTAAACATTCACCACTCCGTGGTCTGACGACGCAGACCACAACATAATAGGGTTAAGATCAAGTTCTGGCACACTATAGTGTAGACACGATTGACTGTCAAACTTTGTCAATGTTGAGACGGAGTGACCGATGCACCGTTGAGCTCATCCGAGGATCAAGCTTTCAAGGCTGCAGTAGGCGAACAAATCCTTCCTGCTCGAAGTGCCGGTCGGTTGTGAGTGCTTTGGTGATTCCGCGCTCGCGCATGAGCAGAAAGCTGACTGCATCGCAGAGAGAATAAGTCTTGTCTAGGCGCGCCTTGAGAAGAGACAAGCCAGCGCGGTGAATATCGTTGTCCACCCAAACAATGTCGATCGACGGATTGCCCATGAAGTCTTGAGCGAAGGACAATGAGTCTGCTCGATCGAGCCTTCGAGCGCGGCACAACGGCACAAACTCAGCCAAAACGTAGCTGTGAGTAAGCAAAGAAGTTGAAGCGCGAAAGAGCGCTACGGCCTCAGCATTGTGACGTTCAGCGACGTCGAAGTAGCAAAGAATGCCGGACGTATCCAACAGCATTACTGACCATCCTCGTGAGTGCTGGCGTATTCACGAGCCAGGTCAGCGTCAATGCGCTCGTTATCGGCCGAGTCTGGATCGCCGCTGTTCACGGCACCGGCATAGCGAAGCAACCGCTCACGCGCCGCCTGCCGTTCCTCGTCGCTAAGCTTCGGGCGTCGCTCGGCCGCCCTTCGAGACAGATATTCCAAGGCAACCTGTTCTGTAGTCTTGCCGTCTCGCTGAGCGATATGGTCAAACGCCTCGTACAGCTCTTCGGGAATCTCAAAGGTCAAAGTCTTGCTCATTGATGCTAACCTCTGGCCAAAATTCTATCACGGAAATTCCTATACCAACGAAGGTACGAAGTACAGACCAAAACCGCTTGCGGGGGCGCGAACCTTGCTGCGAATACCTCTTACCTGGGGGGATGTTGACTCCCACCTTTTCATAGATACAGCTAACGGACTGCCTCCGGAACGGTCCGCTCTTTCACTCATCCTCAGAACCAGTGCATTATATTGGTTCGGGCTCGAGAGACGTAGCTCTCTTATACTGATTCCCTGCAAGACGCTAATGGCAGGCACTTTGTATATCGTCGCGACGCCGATAGGCAATCTCGAAGACATCACCCTTCGTGCGCTGCGCGTGCTCAAAGAAGTCGATCTCATCGCCTGCGAGGACACCCGGCACACTCGAAAGCTGCTGGCGCATTATCAAATCTCTAAGCCGACCGTTAGCTATCACGAACATAATGAACGCGAGCGCGCCGCCGAACTCATAAAGAAACTTGAAGCCGGTTTGAGCATCGCGCTCGTATCAGATGCCGGGACGCCTCTGATCTCAGACCCTGGCTTTCAGATCGTGCGCGATGCCATTGCCCGACAGATTCCGGTCGTGCCGATTCCGGGGCCCTCGGCCCTGGTAACAGCGCTTTCAGCGGCCGGGCTTCCAACAGGTGACTTCGCTTTCGTAGGATTTCTGCCTTCGCGCGGCGCGGCGCGAAGGGCACGGCTCAAGGGGCTTGCGGATGTCAAATCAACGCTCATATTTTACGAGGCCCCGCACCGGATCAAGGAGACAATCGAAGACGCTCGCATAGCCTTTGGTGACCGCGAGTGCGTGATCGCGCGCGAGCTGACGAAACTACACGAGGAGTTTGTGAGAGGGCGCCTCTCTGAGATTGAGGTGCCCGAAGGCTCGGCTCGCGGCGAGATTGTTTTGTTGGTCGGTCCACCTCGTGAAGGTCACGCGAAACAGTCCGCGGGAGGGGCAACGCGGTCGATAGTTGAGGAGGTCGAACAGTTGATCAATGCCGAAGGACTCGATCAGAAGACCGCGCTCAAGCGTGTTGCCCGCGAGCGAGGGATCAGCAAGAGCGAAGCTTACAGGCTGATGATCGCTGAGCGCGCGAAGGAGTAAGTAGCTATGACGTTTTCGGGAAACCAAACCGCGGAGGGCGCAGAGGCACGCAGGGGCCGTCTCTGCAGATCTCTGGGTCCTCTGTGGTTGATTCTATTGTTGACGATTGACGTCCGGGTAACCGCAATGGCGCAAAGCGGAGCCGGCGGCGTGCGCGCTGGGGGCCGTGAATACGGCGTGAATCTCACGTTCGCAGTCTATCAGTATGACGCCGGGCGTTCGCCCGTATTGAAAGAACTGACGCGACTGTCGGGCACCTATTCGACCGCTCAAGAAGAAATCGCCTACTTGAAGGACAAGAACAAGCTCGAAGAGATCGCCGTCCGTCACATTCGGTCGGTTGGTCTGCGAAGCGGCGAGACATTCAACGATGCGGTCCTGCTTGGTCCCGAATACATGGTTTTCACGCTGACTCCACGCGACGTGGTCCGCGGCTACATGAAGCTCGACTTGCGAGTGCGCTACGCGAATGAACCGCTGCTCGAGGTCAAGAGCGTTGAGTTCGACAACTTCGAAACCGTGATGCTGCGCGGCGGAAAAGGCATGTTTGGCGTGAAGTATTTCGTCGGCGGGGGCGGGCGTCAGGAAAGTGTACCCGTCGAGCGAACGCTGCTGGTTTCGGTAACACCTGAAATCGTGCCCGTGACTAGTCTCCGCAATCGACCTCAAGAGCTTTCACACCCGGTTGATGAATACGGCGGCGTGATTGCTACTAAAGAAGGCGATCGGTTCACTCCTCCAGTGGCTCTCGAACGAGTGGCGCCGCAGTTTGAAGCCGGTCGCAGCGTGAGAGGAGCCGTGCTGTTAGGGGGCGTAGTCACGCCCCAGGGGAAGATAGTCAATATCCGGGTGCTGAGGTCGCTGGATCCCGTGATAGACGAGCGCGCTGTCGCGGCCTTTCGCCAGTACAGGTTTTCGCCGGCGCTACTCAACGGCAAACCTGTCTTTGCGACTTACCGAGAAGAACTGACCTTTGCCGCAGCGCCTCCGTCAATATTGGAGATCGGCGAGGAACAGCGTAAGCAGAGGGAGTTGGAGAAAGAACGAGAGAAGCAAAAGCGAAAGAAGCCGTAAGTAAGCGCGATGCGTGATGCATGACACTGTTTGGGAAGGATTTATGGGAAGGATCACAGGTTGGGAAGGGCGGTTTACCCCCGCTCTTGTCTCTCACCTTGGCGATGTAACGTCTGCCGGTAGCGGGGGTAAACCGCCCTTTCCAACCTGTGATCCTACGCACGCGAGCTTTCAATTTTGGGCATCACGCATCACGTTCTTCTAGAACTTCTTCTTCACATACCTGATCCAATATGGAACATGAAGCGTCTGGCCGCCACCGGTAACCAGCACGTAGCCAGTATAGTCGCGTCTCTGAGAGCCCACGATCGCCGCAATAGTTATTGAGGCCGTTCCTGTCTGACCTCGCGCCAGTGAGAGCGCGCCGCCGGAAGGCGTGACCGTAATCCCATCACCCGGGTTCAACTGCTGAACCCCTATAGTGAAGCTGTTCTGCCCATCGACCAGGCTGGTGATCTTAAGATCGATGCTTGCCGTAATGTTGTTGTTCTTCAGCTTTCTGATCCCGAAGCTCAAGCTGGCTGGTGAGAACGTCGCGCTGACCGAGCTGGCTCTCGCGAGATCCACTCGTCCGCCCCCAGCATCAAGGACTCCAACTCGAGATGCCTTATCGGGTGCTGTAAAGACGTCAGTAGTAGCCGAGCTGATCAACGCGGACTTTATCTGCTCCGGTGTAAAAGCGGGATTGAGTTGTTTGATCAGCGCGGCTGCGCCGGCTACGTGCGGAGAGGCCTGGCTGGTACCGCTGATGGCCAGGAATCCGCTGGGGTCCACCGAGTCGCCCGATCCGCCCAAGATGGCGGCCGAGTATATGATCACACCCGGAGCCACGACATCCGGCTTCAGCCCTTCGATGATCGAGGGCCCCCGAGAACTAAAATCCGCAAAGACGTCAGGAGTGAAGCTGCCGGAACCAAACAAGTCGATGCTGATGGTCGCGCCAGGATTCGCGCTAACGAAATCGCGCAATGCCAATCCCTTGCTGCGGACCACGAAGAAGGACGGTATCGTTGTCCCGGTTGCGTCCATAGTGAAAAGGGTGTCACCCCCTCCACTGCTGTCTGGCGTATCTTCACTCGAGTCTCGGTTGAAGATGATAGCGGCCCTGGCCCCAGCCGTCGCGGCATTGCTGATCTTGGTCGCAAAAGGACAGGTTCCGCGCTCGATCAACGCGATCTTACCGTTGAGTGATCCCGCCGGGATCCCTTCGCACCCGCGGCCTTGCGGGTCCGCGTCCGCGTAAGGCAAGGGCCCGAGCGCGGTGTCGAACACCGCGGTGCTGCCGGCGCCTTTCGTCGACCCGATCCCGGTCAGAATCGCCGATACAGGGGCCGGACCTGCCACATCGATGACTGGTCCCACTATGTGAGCATTCGTTGTCGCTCCGACGGTGATGGCCGAAGGCGCTATGCCCGGCGTTGTGATGGTCATAGCCGCGCCTCCGTCTCCAAAGTTACCGGCAGAGATTACGACTACCCTTCCCGCCGCCACCGCTGCTTCGACAGCGGTAGCAGTGATATCCAGGCCTCCGCTAGTCTCACCACCGAGACTCAAGTTCAAAACATCGAAGCCGTCGGCCACCGCCTGTTCGATTCCCTGAGCTATCAAATCAGTAGAGCCTGCGCCGTCCCTGCGGAGCACCCGATAGTTACCAAGGTACGCCATTGGAGCGACGCCGGAGATCGTGCCCAGCGGCGACGTGGTCACACTCCCCGCTGCAATGCCGGCAACGTTTGAGCCGTGCCCGTTCTCGTCCTTCGCATCGGAGGCCGGCCGAAGGAAAGACTTTGCTGCAATCACCTTGTTGTTGGTGAGCGCCTCGCTTCCGTTGTTCGTCTTCGGAAAGCCGGCGGGCATTGTGAAGCCCGCATCAGAGAAGAGCGGATTGGCGATATCGATTCCCGTGTCGAGAATCGCTATCTTGATTCCCTGCCCCGCAGCACCAATCCCACCCAGGCGTTCCCAGACCGCGGGTGCGTTCATAAGCGGCACGCTCGAGTCGAGCATCGTGTGAAGCTCTCTAACCAACTCAACTCGTTTTACACCTGGCAGCGCGGCGATTGCAGCAAGCTCGGTTTCAGAGACCTCGATGGAAACCGCATTTGCAAGCTTGTGAAGCTCAGTCCGCACGCGCAGGTTCGGCGAAATAAGTGCCGCTCGCGATTTGAAATCTGCGTGCTCGCTTTCAAGTTTCGCCTCGTAAATCCGGGCGCTGGGGGCTTCGAAATCGACCCCTCTGCGAGGTATTCGCTCTGACACTCGCTGGTGCGCCGCTACCGATGCGCTTTCAAGCTCGACTAGCGCTGCCAGCGGGCCTGGAGCCCGCAGCGTCTTTTGAGGAACCACCTTTACTGCGTCGCTTTTGACTTGTGCCTTGGCGCTTCGAAGCAGGCCGGTCGAAGCTTGCATCGCGAGCGCAAGCGTCATAAGGAAGGCGACTAAAGAAAACTTTCGCTTCATACAAAATCCTCTTCCGTTGCGGATCAACATTATTAGATCAAGTTGGATTCAAACTCGCCGTGTTCAATCTCTGCCTTGGGCTGCACGGGACCTTGATCAGCTTCAGGCTCGAATGACAGTTAACAAATCTAGAGCATCATACCTGACTCTCTCGCTTGGAGCTAGCCCGGCGTTCAAGCACGATAGAAGACCTGGCAATAATCAATACGCGGGAGCGCGCGCGGTAGTCACATTAATCTTAATGATCCAGTCTTTGTTCGGACGCCCCAAGTTTAGACACCGAACGCCCGTTTATAGCCTGACTATCTTTTCTTCGTGTTCCGGCATGCCAAGCTTCCGTGTGACGTTACGTGTGTCGATCACCAGCGGCGCGAGCCTGAGCACCCGCGAGTAATCGACATTCGAGTGGTCGGTCACGATTACGGCGCAGTCGCAGGCAGACAACGTTTCGTCCGTGAGCGCTACACTCGAGAGTGAGCCCCTTCCGTCTACAGTTATCTCAGAAATAAACGGATCGTGATAGCTGACCTCGCCGCCTTTGTGGAGCAACTGATCGACGATGCCCAGCGCGGGCGACTCGCGAACATCGTTGATGTCGCGCTTGTAAGCGACACCCAGAATAAGAATGCGCGAGCCCCGCACCGCCTTGCGGTGGGCGTTCAAGCCATCCTGTACGAGCTGCACGACATGTCGAGGCATGTGCGAATTCACTTCTTCCGCGAGCCCGATGAATCTCGCCTCGAACCCGTGCAGCCGCGCCTTCCACGACAGATAATGTGGGTCGAGCGGAATGCAGTGCCCACCAATGCCGGGGCCGGGATAAAAAGCCATAAATCCGAACGGCTTGGTCGCCGCCGCCTCAATCACTTCCCAGGAGTCTATGCCCAGGTGATAGCAGAGCTGTGCCATTTCGTTCACCAACCCGATGTTCACCGAGCGATAGGTGTTTTCGAGGAGCTTCGCGGTTTCGGCGACGCGTGCGCTGGAAACCTTGTGCACTTCGCTAACGATCGTTTGATATAGCGCGGCCGCGATGTCGGTCGATAAGGCCGAGGCTCCGCCGACGACTTTAGGAATGTTATGAGTTTGAAACTGTCGGTTTCCGGGATCGACGCGCTCAGGCGAGAACGCGAGGTAGAAATCTTTGTCGAGGCTGAGGCCAGTATCTTGCAGCATCGGCAGCACTACTTCGTCCGTGGTGCCCGGATAGGTGGTAGATTCAAGCACCACGAGCTGCGGCGAATGAAGGTACAATTTGACCTGCTCGGCGGCAGCGAGAATGTAAGAGATGTCCGGCTCCTTCGTCTTACGCAGCGGAGTCGGCACGCAAATGATCACTGCATCAGTCTCGGCCAGGTGGGAGAAGTCGGTCGCCGCCGAGAACTTTCCTCGCTCGACCAGGGCCGCGACCATCTCGGTCGGCACGTCTGGAATATATGATCGGCCTTTATTGATCGCGTCGACGCGCGACGGATCAACGTCGAAGCCGATCACCTTCAAGCCACCGCGCGCGAACTCGACAGCGAGCGGCAGTCCCACATAGCCGAGCCCTATCACGCCCACGACGGCGCGGCGCTCGTTTAGTTTGTTAAGAATCTCCTCACTCATTCTTTTGATACTCCGTTTGATTGCGAAGGGCCTCGATTCACTTTAGCCGAGAGGCAGGCAGCAATTGTTATGAAACTACGCCTCAGCCGTTGCGTCAAGACAATAGTAGTACCGCAAGCTGCCTGCTTGAGAATGTATCGTCGTAAGCATGTCGTGGCAAGCTGGTAGCTTGCGCTGCTGATGCTGCTCACGCTGAGATAGTAGCGAGCAGTTCTTCGCGGGTGACCGATGCCGTCCCCACCTTTCCCACGACTACGCCCGCGGCGTGGTTCGCAAGCACGGCGGCTTCTTTTAGCGAAGCGCCGCCGGCGAGCGCAAGCGCGAGTGTGGCTATGACCGTGTCCCCCGCGCCGGTCACGTCGTAGACTTCGCGTGCTACGGTGGGTATGTGCGTGACTTCAGCTCCCTCCACGCCCCCGCCGGTGAACAGCGCCATGCCTTCTTCTCCGCGCGTGATCAGCACTGCGCGAGTGTCAATCGAGCCGAGGATCTTTCGTCCGGCTTCGGCGAGACTGTGTTCGTCCTCGATCAAAATACCGGACGCATCTGCAGCTTCTTGATTGTTGGGCGTGATGACGGTGACAGGTTGATAGTGAACAAAGCTGCGCATCTTCGGATCAAGACAAACGATCAACCCTCGTTCGCGCGCAGCCGCCAGCGCCCGAGCAAGGAGTCCCGGCGTCAACAATCCTTTACCATAGTCGGAGACGACGATGGCATCGGCCGACTCGATCTCGCTGCGAATGCTGTCGATCAGGCGATCTTCGATCTCCGCGCTAATCGGCGCGCGGCTCTCGCGGTCGGCCCGCACGACCTGCTGGCTGTGAGCGATGATGCGGGTCTTCACCGTAGTGGGTCGAGACGAATCGACAACAATTCTGTCAGTGCTCACGCCTAGCTCGTGAAAAGCATGGCGCAATCGCTCGGCGTCGAGGTCATCGCCAAGCGCCCCGATGGGTGTGGGGCGTGCCCCGAGCGCGACCACGCTCGAAACCACATTGCCGGCGCCGCCCAGCGCGAGCGTTTGCCGATCCACCTCAACAATTGGAACGGGCGCCTCGGGTGATATACGGCGCACGCGGCCCCAGATAAATTCGTCGAGCATCACATCGCCCAGCACAACGATGCGCTTGCCTCCGAATTCTGTAGCTATCGCTCTAGCGCGTTCCTGCGTTAGTTGTTCCATCATCAAGTAAGACGCTTGCCTCAAACGTCCATCTTAACCCGCTGTGCTTGAGGGGCGACACCACCCGTGCGATTGGCATCCAGAGCCAATTCCAGGACTTCATCAACAGCCGCGATCACTTCTCTCTTCGTAATCAGCTTGATCGCTAACGACTCAGGTTCCAGATTCGCCGCGTCGCCTCGCCGCTGCCTCGCCCGCTCTCTCTTTGCAGCGCCGGCTTCGACGACCCGGTACGGAGCTTCAGTCCATGGATGCCACACGGTTGGGTCAGACGAGCCCCAAACCGCAACCACAGGACAATCGAGGGCGGCGGCCATGTGCATCGGTCCACTATCGTTTCCGACAAACACGCGAGCTATTTCGAGCAACGCGACCAACTCCTTCAAGCTGAGTCCGGCAAGCACGGCGGACTTGGTGCCCGCGACGGAAACTACTTCTTGCGCGAGCCTCTCTTGACCTGGTCCCGCAATGACCACGCTCGCCAAACTCCATCGCTCGCTCAAATGTCCCGCCACCGCAGCGAATCCTTCGGCGGTCCACCTCTTGGATTCAAAGGCCGCGCCCGGGATTATGCAAGCGAACCCGCCGGCTTCATTCCAACCCCCGCCCAGCGCCTGAAGCTTCTCTCTTAACTTCGCCCTTACACTCGTAGGCACGATCAGGCTCGAATGCGGACGCGATGCAGGCCATGGCACACCAGTCCAGTTCAACAACGCCAGTTGCTGCTCAACGCTGTGTATACGGGAGCGCCCCAGGATGACGTCAGGTGACGGTGTGCGATCGCTCAGCAGCCACGACAGGGGCAAGCCTCGGTAGCCGACCGAGCGCTTCGCGCCCGAAAGTCGAGCCAGGATCGCGCCCGTGGAGCCGCCGTGCATGTTGAATGCGACGTCGAAACGCTCTTTTCGCAACCGCGCGATCGCAAAAGCGCGTGATGCGGCCGACTGTCTTGTGATTATGAGATGGTCGACTAGCGGGTGATCTTCGAGGAGCGGCGAAGCAACTGGCTCTGAGACTACGGCGATCTCTATGTCGGGACGCGATGCTTTGAGCGCCGTAAGGCAAGGAGTCATCAAAACGGTGTCGCCTATTGACCGAAGGCGAATGAGCAGAACCCGTTGAACTCTCGACCAATCGAGCGGTGGTTCCGCGGCGTTCGATGAGATGCTTCGTTCACTCTTCAATCACTGCCTCGTCGACGAGCATCACAGGAATATCGTCGCGTATCGGGTACGAGCGCTTACACTTGGTGCACTTCAGTGCGCTGCCGTCAGGCTTCAGTTCGACTTTCACCTTGCAGACAGGACAGGCAAGGATCTCGAGGAGTCTCTCGCTTACAGGCATCTGGCGTCTCCTTTTGTTAAGGAGCGTCAAGTCTAACACCCTGATTCTGAGAGCGCAATTTTCAGGTCTCGGCGGCAAGATTTCTGGTTTCTCGCGAGACCCTTCGTCCTCATCGAAAGCCGCCTGTAGCGGCATTAGTTTAGACGCATCCCAGACCAGGCGGGGCTGACCCCACTTAAAACGCAGAATCGATTGTAGTCATCGATATACTGGTTTAGAATAGAGCCTCGGTTCATCTGTTTTTCGACGGCCATCTTCAAAATAATATTTGCCACTCGGGAGCTCCATTATGAAAAAGACCGGCAAACAAGGTTTGAGTCATTACGTCGAGCGCGTGATGAAAGAGAAGCACCTTTCGCGGCGCGATGTGAAGCTGAGGTCCGGGGGAGAGATAACCGATAGCTACGTGAGCGGGATCGTAAGCGGTAGCGCGAAAAACCTGAGCGTCGAGAAGCTCAAGGCTTTGGCCCGCGGGCTCAGAGTGCGCGAGATGGAATTGATCCGTGTGGCGTTCGGGCTATCGGACCAAAGCGGAGCTCACCGAGCCACGGATCAATCGCACAACCTGGTACTCATAGACCTTACAAAAAAGACTCTCATCAGCAATGACGTCGCCGAAATCGTTCAAGATGTACTTAGTTTGTCGCCCGCGGACCGGGTGATCGTGCTTCAGTATGTGAAGAGATTAGGCAAAGCGGAGCGGAGGGCGCAGCGAAAGGGCCGGTCAGTCTAGGCTCTCGTTTCGGCGGTTCAAAACGATTTGTTCCACAGCTTCTAGAATCCTATCTATCGTCTCATCATCCGTTTCGTCTTGAGAGATCAGGTCCATGAGCCTGATCAACTTCTCGCCGGTCGTCATCCGTCTTCTATGTTTTGGAGTAACTTCCTCGGGTAGAAGACCGCTGGATGCTTTGAACATCGTTTTCCACTGCTGGAAATTGAGAACGCGCGCCTGCGTGCCTTGCGGGTGACGATCTGCGAGTCCCGCGCTCGCGGAGCGTTCGAGCGCAGGCAAACGCAGCAGGTTGTCGGACTCTTCCATATGTTGTCGAACTGGCACGACTGAACGAGACGCACGCGCCCGTTTGGCTTCAATCTCGTCGAACGTCTGTTGCCATTCGGGGAATGCACCTGCAAAAGGAGCCGTAAGCGCGATCTCGGACGCATTGCGAGCCCGTTCGAGACTTCCCAGGTCCCCAAGCTCAACTGCTAGAGTGTTCATATAATCGTAATAAACATTGGGCTGCACCGAACTGGCGATCCGAGCGAGCGGGAATATCCTCTCCAGATCTTCTACTGCACCGCGGTGATCGCCGTCCATTCCTCGGATCGCGGCGGCTGTTCGGCGTGCGATGTACAAGGTCAGGGGATCGAAGCTGCGGTCGCGCGCTGCGATCCGTATAACCTCTGGATAAAATAACATTGCTGTTTTGTGCTCGCCGACCACAACGTAATTTGACCCTAGAGCAAGCATCGCTCTGGCTCTGTAGTGTAAGGAAGCGTTGTCTGCCACCTTTTCAAACAACCTGCCGGCGCGCAAAGTGTCCCCAAGACCGCCACGGTTGAGGCTCAGTGCCTGGTAATAATGTCCCACAGTTTCCAACTGGCGGGGGAGAGGCAAGCTCAGTAAGAGTTGACCCACACAACCGACGACATCCAGGCGACGGATGGTGTGAGCCTGGTCGGCTATCGAGACAAGGCTGGTGACTAGATTGGCAAGAGCCTGCTTTGTATGGAAGCCGGCGATTAGAGTCTGCGCGATTCCCTGATACAATCCGGCGTGGCCGTCTCGCCGCTGGAGCTCAGCCAATCGCTTAAAAGAGAAAAAATCCGT
Organism: Acidobacteriota bacterium; assembly: GCA_038040455.1. GTDB lineage: Bacteria > Acidobacteriota > Blastocatellia > UBA7656 > UBA7656 > Onstottus_A. The sequence goes on along the minus strand of JBBPIH010000003.1, from coordinate 110,009 downwards.
GAGAATAAGATTATTACTGGTAGCGATCTGCATAGTCGCGCTACCGATGTGCTTTTCGCCGTCTAAGGTTGACAAGCTCACTAACTCAGCTCCGTTTGTTATGGTTGCCGTTGCCGGACATACAGCAGACCGGCAATGATCATTGCTGATACCAGCGGCCAAGGATTTTTGTTTTTTACTGTTTGTGTCGCTGGCATTTTACTATAAGTGCGCACTGATCACACAATAGAATTCGCGAGTCCGCAGTTGACAACGGACACCTGGGGATCACATCGATCGCAACAAGTTTGAAGTGATGTGCGGAAGCGACGATGAACTGTTCACTCTTACTTAACCCGCCACGCTATGCTGTCAGAGTCTTCAGCAGAGCTTCGTGTGCGTAGGGTATCACAACTTCACCTATCAACATCCCTTCTTTTTTGATCGAGGCCACGCCTGCAGCGACTGCTGTTCGGACGGCTCCCACTTCACCAGTCAAAACCACAAGCCCCTTCCCGCCAGGTTGATTTCGAGCCTCGATTAGCTTGATGTTTGCAGACTTCACCGCAGCGTCTCCCGCGTAAATCGCCGACGCCACCTCTTTGGTCTCAATGATGCCGATGGCCTCGATGTGGTCGACCTTCACTCGCCCCCGTATGGCGGGGAAAAGCTCGGTATGAACGTTCGGGATAACGAAGTGGTCCAAAACCGTCCCGGCCGCTGTTTGAAGGCCGGCTCGCACCGAGGACTCGACGTCAGCCACGTTCCCGCCGATCATTATTAAGTACTTACCACGCGGGATGATCGTGGTCAGGAGAAGTTCAACGTCAGCCATCTTCATCATCACATCGGTAGCTTCGACGCCCTTGGCAATCGAGCCAGTCTCAATGAAGCCGATACAATGATGCCCGTCAGTCAGGTTGATTGCGCTCATGATTTTTACTCTCTCACTTGTTGTGGCCGGCGACAACTCCGACGTTGGCGATTGTCGCGCCTTTGGTCATGGACGGCACGGCGCAGATGTAAAGGACAACTCCGGCCCCGGGCGCGCGAGCTTCGAAAATCGTCTTGCCAACATAGTCGGTGACGTAGCCAACCTTCATTCCTTGCTCGACATATGTGCCGCGCCTCACAAGCGGGTAGAAGATACCCGTCTGCTCGCTCGGAATCGTCAAGACCTTCTCGATCCACACCGGACGCTCGATGGTCGAAGCCGCCCCCGGAAGCATCTTCAAATACCGCATAACGCTCAAGCATCCATCGACCAGCGCCGAAAGGTCTTCGGGCTCGACCGTCCCGGCATGTCCAGCTTCAACCGTAATCGAAGGCTTGCCTCGCGTGGTGGCGGTGTTCTCAAGATATCGCGAAGCATTTGGGTCCTTCGGTCGTTCGGTGGAAATAATGATGTGATCGAGCCCAAACGCCAGCACCATTTCCCGCGAGATCCGGTCCTGATTCTCGTTGCCCGTCCTGGTCCAGTAGCTGTACTGCCGCAGACTCTCGTCGAGATCGCCGCCGTGCAGATCAATCAAATGATCGGACTGCTCGACTACTTGTTTGGTGATCATGTAGGAAGCTCGGTCCGTCTGAGTTCCGTCCATCTTGCCGGGATACATCCGGTTCATGCTCTTGCCATCTACCGGATTGACGTGCGGGACCTTTTGCTCGAATGAAGGGATGTTGACGAGCGGAACTATGATCACGGTGCCGGATATCTCGGCCGGGTTGAGCAGGCCGATCAGTTTCTCAAGCGCGATGATCGAAGCGTACTCAGTCCCGTGCGCGCCCGAGACGAGCGCAAGCACCGGTCCGGGCTTCGCACCATGAACGATGGCGACTGGGATACTAGTAGCTGCGTCGACCCCGCGGGGCACCTCGATTATGCCGGTAACTTTCTGGTTTGGCCTCGCTGTCGCGGTGCCAACCGTAAACGTGGCGCGTTGCTGAGCCGCGGCAAAGCTGCTAACGCCGAAGATGACGAAAGCTGACGAGATGATTGCGCGTGACATAATTGAGACCTCCAATAGAGAACTGGCGGAAACAATGCGGCTCAACTCAGGCGGCGAGAGTATCGCGAAATGCGGTGCTTTGCAACGAGCGAACCGGGAGGAACGTGTCTGGCAGGTTGCTGGAAAAGTCGATGGTGTAGAAGTATTCACCCGCGATCCCACCAACGCAGTTGGTGGGATTCTCAAGATGGCCACGGGAGTCCTCTCTGGCTTCTCGTGTGCAAGGTCACGCCCGCGCCATTGACATCGACTCTAAGAACGCGTAGGTTCACTTCATTGCGACCGCAGTGCTGCCGCACTCCGTTCTGAGATTGTCATTGAGAGGGCCGGCCTTATGGATAACAAAGACACATCCCGGCGTTTGTTTCTGATCAGATCGCTCACAGGGGTAGGCTCAGCGTGGCTCGCTTTGCGCCTGCCGGAGATCGTCTCCGCTCAGGAACATGCCCACCACGCGGCCCAGTCCGCCGAATCAGCCAGGCTCGAATTCTTTAGTCCTGAACAGGCCGCCGAAGTCGAAGCCATCGCGGCGCAGATCATCCCAACCGACGACTTGCCCGGTGCTCGCGAGGCGCGTGTGATCTATTTCATCGATCGCGCGCTAAGTACGTTCGACAAAGATAAGCAGCAGGAGTACGCGAAAGGTCTGAAAGACCTTCAAGCGACCCAGAAGAAAATGTTCGCAAAGTTCGCAAAGTTTTCGGAACTGAGTTCCGATCAACAGATCACTCTGCTCAAGAAGATTGAGAAGACAGAGTTCTTCAATCTTGTTCGCACGCACACGGTGATGGGATTCCTGATCGACCCCGAGTACGGCGGCAACTTCAACCGGGTAGGCTGGAAAGTGATTGGCTTCCAGGACCAGTTCAACTTCAAACCGCCATTCGGCTATTACGACCGCGAATACAAAGAGACGCAGTGACAGAACCAGGTGAGGCGTCGAAACCCGGCGAGATTCCGGGTGATCTTGACCTATGAACAGACAACAACCCAAGTTTGATGCTCAAGCGAATGTAGACTTTCTCGTTATCGGAGCGGGCGCAGCCGGGGGGATCATAGCCAAGGAACTATCCACGGCCGGCTTCCAGGTTGTCGTCCTCGAGCAAGGACCTTACTTGAAAGAAGCCGACTTCAATCATGACGAGTTGAAACACATGTGGCAATCGGCGCTTTCAAACGACTGGAGACGGCAGCCGAACACGTTCCGCAGAACTAAGAGGGACAAAGCAAGAGTTCAACCGGCAGTCATCTACGGGCGAATGGTGGGCGGGGGCACTGCGCACTTCACCGCGAACTACTGGCGCTTTCATGAGATCGACTTCGTCGAGCGCAGCAAGCTTGGGTCGATCTCGGGGACAGGCTTCGACGATTGGCCGATCACCTACGCGGAGCTCGAGCCCTATTACACTAAGGCCGAGTGGGAGCTTGGGATATCGGGGAAGGCGGGGCCGTTTGATGCGCCGCGCTCAAAGCCCTACCCGCTCCCGCCTCTTCCCGTCAAATCCTCTGGAGTGCTTGCAGAAATAGGCGCGCGCAAGTTGGGATGGCACGCGCAGCCTGCACCTATGGCAATCATTTCTCGACCGTACCGCGGCCGCAGCGCATGCTCGCATTGCGGCTTCTGTGAGTTCTACGGTTGCGAAGTGAAGGCGAAATCGAGCACGCTGGCGACGGTAATCCCCGAAGCTGAAAAGACCGGTCATTGCGAGATTCGCCCAAACAGCTACGTGCGGAAGATTGAAACTGATAAGTTGGGACGCGTTACCGGTGTGATCTACTTCGACGAGAAGAAAGTCGAAACCTTCCAACGAGCAAAGGCGGTAGTCCTGTGCGCGAACGGGGCCGAGACCGCGCGGCTGCTTCTGCTCTCGACATCTAACGGCTTTCCGGATGGCCTCGCCAACTCGAGCGGACTGGTGGGCAAGTACTTAATGTTCAACGGTGGCGCTGCAGCGGGTGGAGTCTTTGAGCATGAGTTGAATGAATTCAAAAGCGTGGCGGTCACTCGAGTGATCCACGATTTCTACGACACCGACCCGAAGCGCGGCTTCTATGGCGGCGGAGGGCTCGACACTCGATACGATGTTAACCCGATGGGCTATGCGTTGGGGGCATTGCCGCCGGATGCGCCGCGTTGGGGTGCGGCGTACAAGGCGATGTTGAAGGAGTATTTCACTCGCTCGATGTTCGCGGTGGCGCACACCACCTCCCTGCCAATGGAAAGAAACACCATCACGCTTGACCCCGACACGAAAGATGCGTGGGGCTTGCCGGCGCTTCGGGTAACCTACAAAGACCACCCTGATGATTTAAAGAACATGAAGTTTTTCCTCAATCGAGGAATGGAGCTGCTGGAAGCGGCAGGCGCAAAGAAGCGGTGGGCGTATCCGGTCGCAGAACAGGCGTTTGGGTTCCATCTTTTGGGAACATGCCGCATGGGAAACGACTCCAACCACTCGGTGGTGAACAAGTATCACCGGGCTCACGATGTCGCGAATCTTTTCATCTGCGACGGGAGCAGCTTTGTAACATCCGGGCGAGGCCAGCCGACTTGCACGATCCAGGCCCTCGCGTATCGAGCGGCAGACAATCTCATTCGGATGGCGAAGAGCGGCGAGATCAAAAGCGCGTGAGGTTTTGAACGACGCAGTTGAATAAAGCCGTGGCACTGCACGTTATCGGAGAGACGCCACTTCCCAATCAGCCCACTGGATGCCGACGCGCGTAACGGTACGCGGTAAAAGCCGAGATTATGTGACACACCCATCCAAACCAGCCACCAGTTCCAATCCAGATTCCCGGAGTAACGATAAGCCAGAAGATTCCGCGAAGTATCTTCCCGTTGTAAATCTGACCTATGCCTGGAATGAAGAAGCTTAAAACCGCTGCTATGCCCGGGTCTCTCATGTTTCCTCCCGACTGTGGTACGAAGCGTGGGAGGTGAAAGGTTCGCTGAGTTGCGTAGGGCTACACTCGTGCTCTCGCTATATGCAGTTTTGACTTGAGCTTGGGTGAGAGCGGAATTAGGTCCGGATAAATGGAAAATGGCAAATGATCCGTGGACAATGAGGACTGAGAGCGTATATTTTCCATTTTCCATTTTTCATTTGTCATTTTCCATTTTCAGAAGCGGTGATCCTTCCCTGACTTGAGCTTGGGTGAGAGCGGGATTAGGTCCGGATAAATGGAAAATGGCAAATGATCCGTGGACAATGAGGACTGAG
>JBBPIH010000003.1:0-104697 GCA_038040455.1 Acidobacteriota bacterium | reverse complement strand
AGCGTGTATTTTCCATTTTCCAATTTCCATTTGTCATTTTCCATTTTCAGAAGCTGTGATCCTTCCCTGATTGCTTCAAGTGGTCTTAAACTCTAGTTTGCCTTCACTGAGCTGCAACAAAAACTTGCATTCGATAATCGAACCTCCTGCGTACTAAGGCATGGTGGGGTGGGAAGGAACAATCACATTGGATAAGGCGACGGCAGCCCGGCTCGAAGACTCGCTGGAAAGCTCGGCGCTGGACGACGAACTGGCTTTCGAGCAGATCGTTCGCCAGCATCAGGGAATGGTCTTCAGCATGGCTTGCCACTTCCTGCGTGACCGGTCGCTGGCTGAGGAATTGGCCCAGGAGGTTTTTCTGAACCTGCACCAGAACCTCCACTCAATCAAGTCGCCGGAACACCTCACGTTCTGGCTGCGCAAGGTGACCAGCCATCGCTGCATCGACCAGGCTCGGCGGCAGAAGGTCAGACCTCAAGTCAGCCTTGAAGACGTGCCGGAGCCCGTGGCCAAGGCGGCGGAGAACGATCTGTTTCTTTCGGAGATGCTTCGACGAGTGGTAGACACGCTGCCCGAGAAAGCGCGATTGGTTGTGATACTTCGCTACCAGGAAGATCTCGATCCGGCGGAAATCGCCAAAGTGCTGGATATGCCGCTCAACACAGTGAAGAGCCATCTGCGGCGCTCGCTGTCAATCCTTAGAGATAAGTTGAGCCGCACGTTGGGGGAGGTAACGATATGAGCCGCCTCGATGATGAACTAAAAAAAGCCTTCAGACGCGAGCCGCCGCCGGCTGATTTCACCGAGCGCCTTCTCGCGCGAGTCGCTCACCAGCCCGCCCCTCAGCCGCGCTGGTGGCAGAGACTTGCGATGCTGCTCGAGCCGCCAAAGCTTCGATGGGTGGCGATCGGAGTAACCGCGTCGTTGTTGTTGGCAATAGGCGCGGCACAATACAGTAAGCTGCATCCAGTCGTTGTGGATGACAAGGGCAAGGTCGCGGAAACTGTACCCTCTCCAGAATCCAGCAGCAAAAGCGCGGTCAATCCTGATGGCGGCCATTCTGGGCAGAACGCAACGACTATCGCTCCAGGGTCGCCCCGGAAAATGAAGCGCGCAGGGTCTTCTTTGGCAAATCATCGCCTCGCGCTGGCCCGGTATCAAAAGGAGCGAGAGCTCAGGGCTGCGAGAGAAGCCGCGAAGGATAAGCTGATGCTGGCTCTCCACATCGCCAGCACGACACTCAACGAAGCGCAGAAGGCGATTCACGACGACGGCCCCAAGCCTTAACCCAAATAGAGATCTGTAGTACGAACGGAGGACTTATGAAATTGCTTATAACCAAATCAATGAGAGCGATCGCGCTGTGCTCGGCACTCTCAGCTTTCGCGGCCGCCCCGGCTTACGCGCAGGACCCGGCGAAGATAGATATGAGCCACCTCAATCGTTTCGCCGACCGAGCGGATAAGGTCATCAACGTAACGGTGGACGAAGCACTTTTGAAGCTGGCGGCGGCGTTCTTTAAAGAGACGCGTTCACCTGACGAGGCAAAGATCAAGGAGCTCATCCTGGGCCTGAAAGGCGTCTTCGTTAAGCGATTCGAGTTTGAGAAAGAAGGCGAGTACACAATGGCCGACGTTGAGTCCATTCGCTCACAGTTGAACGCTCCTGGCTGGTCAAGTATCGCCAACGTCCGTAGTAAGCGCGAAGGCAATTATGACGTTGTGATTATGACCGAGGGCAGCGTGATCAAAGGGCTCGCAGTACTGGCCGCCGAAGCGAAGGCGTTCACGGTCGTCAACATCGTCGGTCCGATTGACGTCGCGAAGCTTGCAGACCTTGAAGGAAAGTTCGGCATCCCGCACTTCGGACTCGAGCAGATCCCGGGCGTGACTGTGACGGAAAAGAAGAAGGACAAGAACCCGGAACCGGACAGACAGAACGAACAACAGATGACTGATGCCGGAAAACGACCCGAGAAAAAACCACCCACGCTCGTACGCGGCGAAAAACCTCCGACGGAGTAACCAGCGATGACTACATCAAAGAGATTGCTTACTCGACTCTCGATCACAGTATTGCTGGTGTCGCTTGCCCCAACGATTGCGTTAGCCGGCGACAAGAGCTTCAGTTCCGTGGTCAAGCACATCAAGTCGACCTACCGCGCCAAGCAGCAAGGCTTCTTCGGAGCGATGATGCTCGCAAGATTCGCCGTCAAGCTTATCAAACCGGCAGGCGTCAAGAATTTCAGAGTCGTCTTGCTCAGGGACCTGGACTATTCGCAGGCACCGGGCCCCGGGGACCGTCAGTTCCACTCCCTCGTCCGCAGCAAGATCGATCCGATGTGGACCCCGCTGGTGGAATACAGCTCCCCACGCGAGAGGCAGTGGTCATACGTGTACGTGACTCGTGAGAAGGAAGACGTGAAGCTGCTGGTCGTCACGCTTCAGCAGAAGGACGCTGTTGTGCTCCAGACGAAGTTCAGCCCGGCCAAACTGGTCGAGTTCATGAACAATCCTAAGATAATGGGTATATCGCTCAACAGCGACAACAAGTCCCGGGATCATTCCGTTAAGGCGGATGAGGCCGACGAAAACGATGATGACGGCCCGCCAAAACAAAAACCGCTTGTAGCGAAACCGCCAGCATAAAGAAAGAGAGTTTCCGAAAAGTGAAAAGGTAGCAGCTTCGAATTCATCAGCGATCTATAGGGCTTACACTACTCGATCGTTCTGTTTCACTTCCGAAAAGACAAGGGCAGCGAGTTGATCCGAACACCCAGGATGCGGTGTGTACTGCCATCGCCGCGCTACGTTTCCAGACCCCTGTCGCGCGGGCGCAGGCACCCACCTTCAAGCGCAGCCATCATCCCCGAAGGCGCAGCCGACCCCGATACCAGACTAGGCCGTCCTTTCGCACTGCGAGTCACTGATTTTCGCCAGCAAGCGCGGCGGAGTGCGTGCCAGCGAGAATACGATTGCAATCAAATATGAGTTATCGGGCGAACAATAAGTACACCAAGCCCGGTGATTCCGGCTCGCTCGTCCTCGACCAGAAGACCGGTCGAGCCGTCGGCTTGCACTTCGCCGGGGCCAACAGCGGGAGCGTCTTCAGCCCGATTGACGACGTACTCAACGCGCTGGGCGTAAAACTCGTCACAAAGTCCATCGACGGACCGAAGACGAAACCGCGGAAGAAAGCATCGCAGAAGTCCGCAGTGAAGGCATCAGCGAAATCTGCCGCGAAGAAATCCAACTCGAAGAAGCCGGGCGGCAAGCTGACGGCGAAAACCAAGCGATAAGGGCGGTGCATTTGTGGCAACCGAAGAGGAAGCAAATCTGGCGCGCGAACAGCATGCAGATTTCTTGCGCGATCTCGGGGCGCACGGAATTGCGGTTGACGAGGTCAGGCACAAAGGGGAAAAGACCTTCGCAATCATCGCCTTCTTCAAGGAGAAACCCGATGATGTCCCTAGCGCTCTTGAAGTCAAGACCGGCAAGAGGACCCTGAAAGTGCCAGTGATCCCGCGCCTCATGGAAAAATTTAGGCCCGAATAAGTCTTAAAAGCAGAAGAAACCATGCCGCTGCTGGTGACAAAAAGCGGAGCGGTCAACCGGGGTTAGGCGCGGTGGAACGATTATTATCCTTCGCGACAGGGACGTGATCCCCGAGCTGCGCAAACGTTACCTGCAACGCAATCAGTGACGGTAAGCTCCTTGGATTCTTAGGTCATTCGAAGATCCCCTCGATCTCTCGGTTGAGTAGGCGGACCGCAAGGAAGGCGGAATCACCCACATCTCATCGCTTTTCTGTTTCCAACTAAAATAGGCTTTGCGTATAATGTGCGTCGGGAACAGCCCGAATAGTATCCATTAAGAAAAGTCCCTAAAAGAGAATGATCACTTGTCCAAACTGCGGAGCGGGAAACAAAGCGGGGTCGTCTGCCTGTCGCATGTGCGCGGCTTCGCTTGAGGCCATCGCCGAAGCGCCCGCAGCGCGAGTACAAGCGCCAACCCCAGTTTCACCCGCTGCCGTCAAGCCAGACAGCTATCATCGAGAGGAGGCTAGAGCACCATTGGAGCAAGAAGGAATCGTCTGTACAGAATGCAACACATTGAACGAGATCGGCTGGTCATTCTGCCAGCAGTGCGGCAAGCGACTTGTTCAACCGCAACCGCCCTCTCAGCCGCCCGCTCAGCCCGTTCAGCCTGTTCAGCCGCCCGCTCAAGTAGCTGGGCTCACGACCAATCCGGAACAGGAGGCTGTGGCGGACCCCGGCACTCCGTCGAGTTTCAGGACCGTCGAGACGAAGGCGAAGCAATCCGATCGGGGATTAAGGACCGTCGCGGAGAAGTTGCCTCCACCCGACCAGGGATTAAGGACCGTCCGTGATAAGCCGCCTCCACCCGATCAGGGATTAAGGACCGTCCGTGATAAGCCGCCACCCGACCAGGAACCAAAGACCGTCGTGCCGAAGCCGCCTCCAGTTGATCACGAATCAACGACCGTGTCGCAAAAAGCCGTGGAGGTCGAGCCTGAGGCTCCCCCAAAGGCTCCGATAGGACCGCCGCCTGCTGTTGCGCCACCCGAGATTGTCGAGACGCCGGTTTCAGCGCAGCCGCCAGTGACCAAGTCCCGTCCCTCGCCGGTTCCGCCAACTGCTGTTGCTCAAGCCCCACCGCAATCAAAGCCCGTTGCTCCTCCTCCGTCTACGCCCGCGAAACCAGCAGCGCCGCCTTCGGTCATCACGTCAGAGCCAATGACTCAAGACGTGCAGTCGGTCTCGGGCTTGTTGTGCTCTCAATGCGGCCAGTCCAACAGCGCGGGCAGCGCATTTTGCGCGAGCTGCGGCACGCCCATCACACATGGGAAGACTATGGTGATCGCTTCACAGCCGGCTCCTACCAAGGGTCGCCTGCATCTGGTTATGGAAGGAGGCCAGCCGGGCGAGGTCTACGAGCTGGACGACGAAACCGTGATTGGACGAAGCGACGGTGAGATCACGTTTCCGCACGACGGGTTCATGTCCGGACGGCACGCGCGAATCGAGCGGCGAGGCAGCCGCTTCATACTGACTGATGAAGGCAGCCGCAACGGCACCTTCGTCAAGATCAAAGCAGAGGTCGAGCTCAAGCCGGGCGATACCATCCTTGTTGGCAAGCAGCTCTTTCGTTTCGAGGTGTAGACGGAGTACTCAGAAGTCAGAAGGCAGAAGGCAGAGGTCAGAAGGCAGAAGTCAGAAGTCAGAAGTCAGAAGTCAGAAGGCAGAAGGCGGAAGGCAGAGGTCAGAAGGCAGAAGTCAGAAGGCAGAAGGCAGAAGTCAGAAGGCGGAAGGCGGAAGGCAGAAGGCGGAAGGCAGAAGGCGGAAGGCGGAAGGCGGAAGGCAGAGGTCAGAAGGCAGAAGTCAGAAGTCAGAGGTCAGAGGTCAAAGGGGAATGATCAGTCATAAGACGACACGACGAACTACCGGCCGCTCGCTGACCTCCAGCCGTCTGACCTCTGCCTTCCGCCTTCTGCCTTCTACCTTCTGCCTTCTGATTTCTGACCTCTGACCTCTGACTTCCGACCTCTGACCTCTGAACCTTCTGGAGCTAGCGAATGAGTGAGATTCTAGTCTCAGTTTTTGCCCGCACTGACGTGGGAATGCATCGCACCGGCAATGAGGATTCATTCCTTGTGGCCGACCTCACGGCGGGGAAGGTTGGCCTCGGGCCGGACGTGAGCAAGCATCAACTCGGCGAGCGCGGCAGCTTGATGATCGTGTCCGATGGAATGGGCGGTGCGGCAGCGGGCGAGATAGCCAGTGAGATGGCAGTGACCTCGATTCGCGAATCGCTCGTCGAGATGACTCCTTCGATGGAGATTTCCGAACGATTGAAGGCCGCCGCTGAGATCGCCAACGAGCGAATCTGGAATCGTTCTCAGGATAACCCCGAACTTTCGGGAATGGGCGCGACGCTCACGGCCGTGCTCGTGCAAGGGACGACGGCCTATATCGCTCAGGTGGGTGACTCTCGCGCTTACCTCATGCGCCGTCAACAGATCAAACAACTCACAAAGGACCAGTCGCTGGCGCAGATGCTGGTCGATTCAGGCGCCATCAAACCGGAACAGATGGACTCAGTTCCTCAGAACGTGATCATGCAGGCGATGGGCACGCAGCCTGAGGTCAAAGTTGCAATGTCGGCGGTCGAGCTTTGCAAGAACGATTGCCTGGTGCTGTGCAGCGATGGGCTATCGAACAAAGTCCCTCCAAACGATCTGCGCGAGGTGATTCAAGAGGTTGAGGACCTTACCGAGGCGTGCCGCGTTCTGATAGATAAGGCCAACGAGCGCGGCGGAGAGGACAACATCACCGTTGTTATCGCGCGGTTCGATGGAGAAGCGCTGCACGCGGCAAGCGAGAGCAGCTCGATCACCGGAAGTTTTCGTCCTCTCAACCAGGGCTACTCTTCGGAGTACTTCTCAGGAGGCGCGCGGCCGTTTAGCCCCACGCCGAGTGAGGAGGAGCCGCCGGAGGCACAACAGAAGCAGATAACCACGATGCTCAATGTAGCCGATCTTGCCCGGTTTGGGGCGGATCCGGCGTCGGCAGCCACAGACGATACTGCTCAGTTCGAGGCGCCGGCTATACCTGCGGCGGCGGTAGCTGATGACGACGACTTCAGGTCGCGGCCGACGGCGGAAAGGCCCGTCTTCGAGGCTGGCGCGAGCGGCACAGCCACAGTTCACGTAGAGCCCGGAAAGCACCGATATGCAGTCATTCTGATCATCGCTTTGATCTCTTTGCTTCTGGTTGGAGCGACAGTGTTTTTCATCTATTCGATATACCTGAAACAAGAACCGCCACCGGCAGATGTCCAGCGACAGCCGGAGTGAGGGGCAACCTTTTTGAGGAAAGTGACGGAATTGAAAATTGAAAATTGAAAATCTGTGTGGCCAGCCAATTTTCATTTTTCAATTTTCATTTTTCAATTTTCAATGTTCCTCATCCCACGCCGCGCTCATCACTCATCACCGCCTGTGCCTTCCAGGGAACAATGAAGAATAATCCCGGCTCAAAAACTCCTCGCGTAACCAAAGAGCACGCGCGGCTCAAAGAGAATGTCGGACTTGTTCCGCCCTGGCGTCACTGGGGTCCCTACGTAGCCGAGCGCGCCTGGGGTACCGTTCGAGAAGACTACAGTGCCGACGGCAACGCATGGGACTACCTCACCCACGACATGGCGCGCAGCCGCGCTTATAGATGGGGGGAAGACGGGCTCGCTGGCATTTGTGACCGCTACCAGTTGCTTGTGTTCGCCCTCGCGTTCTGGAACGGGCGCGATCCGATCTTGAAAGAGCGCGCATTCGGCCTCGTACCTTCAGAAGGCAATCACGGCGAAGATGTGAAAGAGTATTACTTCTATCTCGATAGCACTCCTTCGCACAGCTACATGAAGTATCTCTATAAGTACCCGCAGGCTGAGTTCCCTTACCGGGATCTGATCGACGAGAATCGCAGCCGAGCGGGCCGAGGATTTGAATACGAATTGCTTGATTCAGGAGTGTTTGACGACGACAGGTACTTCGATGTCTTCGTCGAATACGCGAAAGCCTCGCCCGAAGACATATGCATAAAGATCGAAGCCTTCAATCGCGGACCTGAAGACGCGCCGCTTCACATAATGCCCCACCTGTGGTTCAGAAACACGTGGGGTTGGTCCGATCAGCGCGACACCGAGCCGTCAATAGCACCAGGCCCGGCAGGCGCTGATTACCAGAGCCTGATAGCCAGTGACTGCACAGCACATGTACTGAAAAACCTTGCATTCAAGTACAGGCTCGGGCCTCGCTACCTGTACGCAGACGCCGGCGCCGAGATGCTGTTCACCAACAACGAAACGAACCCGTCGCGCGCTCGGGTCATGGGAGCCCCCAGCCCCGAGGCTTACTACAAAGACGCATTCCATCGCTACATCATTAACGGCGAAGCGGCAATCAACCCCGCGAGCGCGGGCACGAAAGCTTGCTTACACTACAAGCGCATGGTTCCAGCGGGCGGCTCGATCGTTTTGAGGTTGCGTCTCACCCCCGAACATTTAGAAGCACCGCTTAAAGATGTAAATCAAGTCATCAAGCAGGGTCTCGGGGAAGCGGACGACTTCTACGACTCCATTCATCCGCCCAAAGCGACTGAGGATGAGCGCCGCATTCAACGTCAGGCGTTCGCGGGGCTGCTGTGGACCAAGCAGATTTATCTGTACGACGTGCACCGATGGTTGCACGGCGACGACCCCAACAACCCGCCGCCCGAGTCGCGTTACGCGAATCGCAACGCCCACTGGCTGCATTTGAATTCGATGCGAATTCTTTCGATGCCCGACAAATGGGAGTACCCGTGGTTTGCCGCCTGGGACCTCGCATTTCACACCGTGGCGCTGGCGCTTGTCGATGCTGAGTTTGCGAAGGAGCAATTGTGGTTGATGCTGTTCGAGCAGTTCCAGCACCCGAACGGTCAGCTACCGGCTTACGAATGGGAGTTCTCGGATCTGAACCCGCCGGTTCACGCGTGGGCTTGTTGGCGAGTGTACAACATGGACCGCATCAGGACCGGGCGCGCCGATCGCGATTGGTTGGAGAAGTGTTTTCATAAACTGCTGATCAACTTTGCGTGGTGGGTGAACAAGGTCGACAGCGAGGGCAACAACATTTTCGAAGGCGGCTTCCTCGGACTCGACAACATCACGGTAATCGACCGCAGTGAAAAGCTTCAAGCCGGTGTCGTGCTGGAACAGAGCGATGCGACCGGATGGATGGGTATGTTCTGTTTGAACCTGATGCGCATCGCCCTGGAGCTTGCGAAGGAGCACAAAGTCTACGAGCATCTTGCGACTAAGTTCTTCCAGCATTACATCTACGTCGGCGCCGCGATGAAGCATCGCGGGGGACGCGATTATTCGCTGTGGGATGAGAAGGACGGTTTCTTCTACGACGTGCTGCGCTATCCGGACGGGAGCTTTCACAAGTTCCGCGTCCGCTCTCTGGTAGGAATTATTCCGCTATACGCGATCGAGCGGCTCGAGGTTGACTGGCTGAAGGGTTTTCCAGAGTTCAGCTCCAACCTTGAATGGTTCACCGAAAACAGGCAAGACCTGGTGGAGCGGGTCTGTTACCGCATACAGCATGAGGGAGTCGACGTGCACGTTCTGGCGATTGTCGACCAGGATCAAACCAAACAGATTCTTAAGAGATTGATTGATCCGGCCGAGTTTCTATCCGACTACGGAATCCGCAGCCTGTCGAAGTATCACGAACAGCACCCGTATGTCTTCGGCAACAGCGAAGTGCGCTACGAGCCTGCGGAGTCGGACAACAAAATCAAAGGTGGCAACTCAAACTGGCGCGGCCCGGTTTGGTTTCCCACTTCGTTCTTGATGATCGAGTCGCTCAGAAAACTAGGCAAGGCATACGGGCCGCACTTCAGCGTGCCCCTCTCGGATGGATCGGGCCGTGAGGTGACCTTGACCAGGGTGGCAGAGGACATAGCGAATCGGCTGATCCGAATATTCACCAGGAATGAAGAGGGCATCCGGCCGGTCTACGGCGGGACGAAGAAGTTTCAGGAAGACCCTCACTGGCGCGACTACATTTTGTTCTACGAGTATTTTCATGGAGACAACGGCGCGGGCGTAGGCGCTTCGCACCAGACGGGCTGGAGCGGGCTGGTCGCTTCGCTGATAGACGAATGGCGGCGGTAAAGTAAGACTGCGAACTGCTACCGGACCAAGGTCCAAGGTCCAAGGTCCAAGGTCCAAGGTCTAAGGTCCAAGGTCCAAGGTCCAAGGTCCAAGGTCCAAGGTCTGAGGTCCAAGGTCCAAGGTCTGAGGTCCAAGGTCTGAGGTCCAAGGTCCAAGGTCTGAGGTCCAAGGTCTGAGGTCCAAGGTCCAAGGTCTGAGGTCCAAGTCCCAGGTCGGCCCTCAACTTTGGAACTCGGACTTTGGACCTTGGACTTTGGACCTTGGACTTTGGTTCCGGCTCATGCGATTGACACCCCAAGCGTTTAGATGTAAAAGAGTGCCATCAAACGAGCCTGTGCTGCTTCTAACAGCATACCGGCCCGAATCGAATCCAGGATCGTGCGCGACTATCACGGCGGTAAGAGCTTGCTCGCGTGAATGAATCAGAGCTCGCGCCCTTCCGCCCAGGATGCGGCCATCGAGTCGAGAGCGAACTGGCCGCCCGGCAAGGTGGAGGTAAAGGTCATGAATCAACCGTCGACATTACCCGCTGTACAGGCGATTCTTGCTCCAGTTCACAGCGGACTACAACTCTCCGGTGAGAGGCCGGTTCGTCCGACCGGCTTTATCGGGGCGTTGCTACTCGCGCTGCTGATGCCGATCGCGGCTTACGCACAAGACATTTCGACGCAACTGCTCGACGCAGCCAAGAAGGGAGATTGCGACGCTCTACGCGCCCAGCTTGGCAAAGGCACCGACGTCAATGCGAAAAACGCAGACGGCAGAACCGCGTTGATGGAGGCGGCATTCCTGGGCCGAGCTGATGCCACGAAGCTGCTCCTTGAAAAAGGCGCTGACGCGAATATGAAGGATAATGAGGACCGTACCGCCTTGATGGACGCGGCGGGACCTGGCCACATTCAGATTGTGCAAGCGCTGCTGGAGAAGGGTGCGAACCTGAACGCGAAGAGCAAGGAAGGCGCGACCGCGTTAATCGAGGCCGCTTCTAATAATCGCGCCGACGTTGTCAAAGCGTTGCTCGAAAAAGGCGCCAGCGTTGATGATAAGGATAAAGAGGGCCGTACTGCGCTCATACTCGCAGCCAATTGGGGTCACGTCGATGCGGCGCAGGCTTTGATCGACAAAGGCGCAAACGCGAACGCGAAGGACAAATACGGGTACACCGCTCTGATGTACGCCAAGCGCGAAAAACACGCGAACGTGGCGGAGACGCTTGCAAAAGCCGGCGCGAAATAGCAGCGCACGAGTCGGTTCCCAGCACACATTTCTTCGCTCTGTTGGAAACGAGTTACCCAGATGCTCGTAGCTTGCGCCGGCCACTGAGCCGTAAGGCTGGAACGCCGCGGTCGATGTTTGGTTTTTAGTCTACAACTTGCTATCATCGGCGATCTAAAAGCGAGGAGGTAAACAAACTTTGGTTTGTGCTCATCTCATACACGAAGACCACACCGACGAACCCGAGGAGAAAACAACAGTTACATGAATAACAGCACGAAGTTTAAGGGATTGATTCCTCTAGCAGCCATCATCCTCTCGACATATGCTATGACCACCGGCGCACCGGCAGGTAGCGGCGCCGCATATCCGGTAGCCGACGGCGCTGCGCTTTATGCAGCAAAGTGCGCGATCTGCCACAACAAGGACGGCCGCGGAATTCCCAGCTGGCGCAAGAAGGGACAGCCGGATTTCACCGATGCGAAGTGGCAGAAGTCGCAAACCGACGCCCAGATCGCCGAAGGGACAAAGAACGGAAAAGGCAAAAACATGCCTGCGTTCAAGGCCAAGCTATCGGACGAAGAGATCACAGCCGTGGTTGCGCGGATCCGGACTTTCGGCAAGAAGTAGCCTGTCAGGTATGAGCGCCAGCCTTCAAAGAATCATTCGGTGTAACCTCCCTGCAATAAGGACCTGATTCATGAGCGTTGATGCAGCCGCGCAACTAGTCTCCGTCGATCAGTTTGTCACAGGGCTGTGTTCAATTCCTGAAGAAGACTTTCGCCCCGGCTCGGTCTACGATTATCTGACGAGCCATCCGGTAGATGAACGCTCGCTTGCGCAGTATCTGATCTTCAGCAAAAAACACTACACACGCAATCTGATCTTTAAGAACGACCTGTTCGAGCTAGTCGCGGTCTGCTGGGAGGTAGGCCAGGCGTCGCAGATACACAACCACCACAATCAGAACTGCTGGATGACCATTCCGATAGGCAGGCTTCGTGTGCAGAATTACCGCGTGCTCGAGCAGAAAGAAGCGGCCGGATACTGCCGCCTGGAACCGGCAGACGCGTTCGACATTCACAAACATATGCCTGCCGAGGTAGACCCCGCAGAACCAGTGCATCAGGTGCTTAACCTCGCCGAGTCTGACCAGCGCGCCGTGAGCCTGCACATTTATTCGCGGCCCTTCGACCGATGCCTGGTGTACTGTTTAGAAACCAGTGAGTACAGGGAAATCCCTCTGCAATACACCAGCGAATATGGGAAGCGTTGCGAAGGTGAAAAGCTGTGAGTCTCCTACTTCTTTAACCTGTTTTATTGTTATCTCCTTCCTTCCCTTCTTACGTTCTTCGTTGATCATTTCTGTTCGCTCACGCTTTCCACTGCCAGCACATCGTGAAACGAATTGATCGCGACGCGTTTTGGCCGCTGCGGCAATCTTACCTTGAACTCCGGTGTAGTTGAATTCCCGATGATCGTCGCTTCGCCCAGACGCATCCACTTGCCATCGAAATCCAGATAGACCGGCACCAGCATCTTGAAGCGCTCCGATACACCGCTCTGCTTGATTGTCAACTTCAGCATCACTTTCCCATCGGGCTCCGCCGTAAGCGAGTACTCGAGCCGGTACCGCGGCAACTCGGTGCCGTACACCCACTGGTTGAAGAACCAATCCATTCGCTTGTTGCCATCCAGGTCCATCGACGGAGTCATATGCTTTTCGACCACGCGCTTGAAGCTTTCAGTCGAAGCGTTCTGATTAAAGTGGGTCTTAACGAAATCGCGCATCATATCGATGAACTGCTGATCGCCCGTTGTGCGGTCATACATTATCGACCGAAGCATATGCAGGATGTATCCGCCCTTTGGATACACGAGTCGGTACGCGCCCGGCGTCTTGAAGGTATTCAGCCTGAGGCCCATCCAAATCGGCCCGGCGTCGTTTGCGCGATTGCCCCACTGGTTCTTTTCGACTATGGACTGATGGTGGCGCGTCCAGTACTTGAGGTACTTGTCGGGCGTTTTCTCGGTGGCTTGAAGGAAGAGGCCGGCGGAGAAGTCCGCGAATCCTTCCGACAGCCATTGATCGTGAAACGAAGCCCATCCGACGATGTGCCCCCACCACTGATGGGCCACTTCGTGCGGCGTCACCTCCTGTATGAATTCCGTAAAGCGCGAATTGATGCCGCCCAGCAGCATATACCGCTGAGTTGAATCGAGGTAAGCGCTTATGGGCAAGTAGACCAACGTCGGCCACGACTGCCCGAAGTTGAACTGAGGCTGCTGTGTTATCGCGATCCGGCCGTATGGCGCTTCACCGAACCAGTGCGTGAAGAGGCGCACTGCGTTCTGCGCATCGACCATTGCATTCGTGTTCAAACTGGCGGGCGTCATCGCTGCGCCAGCGCGGTCCGCCGCCATGCGCATGTAGTCGGGAAGATCAACGGTGGCGTAGCCTTCGATCTGATACTTCGTATCCGCATCGTTGATCTCCTTCTTTTTGAATACGCCGTAGTTAAATCCGGCGACCGCAAGCGGAACGTCAGACACCCATTGCGAAGCAGCGTAGTCACCTTCACGCCAACTCTTCACCAGCTTGCCTACGCCCACCAGCATGTACCTGTTCGGCACTTTGAAAGTAAGATCGAACGTCGCGCGGTCGTTGAACACGTTGACGCTCGGATACCAGCTCGTGCGCGCGCCCACCGCAAAATTCCCGCCGCCGGCATCTTCAATAACCTTGTTCCCTTGATACTCAATGCTCAGTTTGTACTGCTGTCCTTTGACCAGCGGTTCGGGCCAGACGACATAGAACGTGGCGTCCTCTTTTCTCTGCTCCTGAATGAAATTGATCTCGCGCTCGCCTGCGGTCACGCGCGTCACGCGCAGGTTCGGCAGCAGACCGAAGTTGAGCAGCCGATCACCGTCCGCCAAGGGTGTGAACGTCAGCTCGGCGATTGCGGTCAGCTTCTCGCCATTGTCGATCGCCGTCTCGATGCGATAGTGCTGGGCATCAATGATTCGCTTGTCCTCATCGGAGCTGGCGGTGCCGCTCTTGTACTCGCTTGATAGATGCGCGAGATACCATATGCCTTCCTTCTCGCCACCCGGATCGAAGTTGATGAGCGCGACTTCCTCAGGCGCGAGCATCTGCGGCAACGAGCCGCGTGGCCGCACGTGGTATCGCAGGTCGTCGTATTTGCGGCCGAACAGGTACGCGCTGAAGAACCCCGGACGCTTCGGGTTGTAGATATCACCGAGGGTTTCTGCCTCTATGTTCTCGCCCTCGAACGCAAGCAGGTATTCGAGGAGGCTGCGCGGCCGTTCGGTACGATACCGGACGCGCCTTTGAAAATCGCCGAGCACGTCGCGCGCGCGAGGCTCCTCGCCGCCGCGCTGAGCCTGCCGTTTGATTTCTTCAAAGGTGTCGTCCGTAAAACAAAAGACCGCCTTCTCGAACGCTTCGTCGACAGTATCCTTTGCGGTTATGAGGCGCAGATAACCGCGTTCTAAGGGCAGGGCCGGCGCGAGCGTGAACTGCCCATCGCCTACGAATACCGCTCTGACGACGCGTCCCATCACCGGCGGGAGGAAGCTGACATGTCCGCTGCGGAGCGTGATCGTTCCCGCGTCGCGTTTCAGCGAGAGGTTATTCACTGTGTAAGTTTCGAGCGCCCCGCCGTCGCGCAACTCCCGATAGTTGGGTTCGGAGTTCGGAGCAACCGCGCCCTTCGCGCCGACCTCCACCTTCTCGCGCGGGGCGGCGACTTCAAGGCGAATCTCGATAGTAGCCGGGCGCTTGGGATCGATAACTGTGTTGCGCTCAGCAGGTTTGAAGCCGGTTTGCGCAACACTGATCGTGTAGCTCCCCGGCGCGAGGTTATCAAACTCAAACCGGCCATCATTGTTGGTTGACGCGCTACGCACTTCGCCGGTTGCGTCGTTTCGGATTGAGACCTGCGCGCCAATTAACACTGCGCCGGTCGGGTCTTTGATTGTGCCGCTGATTGAGCCTGCCGCGGTTTGCGATGCCCCGATCGGGAGCGCACCGAAAACAAGAGCAAATATTACAGACGCTGAAAGCGGAATTCGGCCGCGCATATTTTCCTCCGGCTTGTCCAAAGTCCAAGGTCCAAGGTCCAAGGTCCAAGGTCCAAAGTCCAAGGTCCAAGGTCCAAGGTCCAAGGTCCAAAGTTGAGGGCCGACCTTGGACCTTGGACTTTGGACCTTGGACTTAAGGGTTGCTCGCGCTCAGCGTTATCATTTTACCGGCTTGCCGTCGGCGTCAATGAAACGTATCTCGCCGAGTCCCAATGCGCGTATGCCGGCTTCGATCTTGGCGCGGTCGCCTACGATCACCCACACGAGCTTGTCAGGCTGAATCGCCACCTTCGCGGCGGGAACCATGTCCCCAATCTTCAGCGCGCGAATCTTGCCCGCATACGTATCGTAGTAACGATCATCCAATCCGTAGCGCACGATGTTTCCAATCGAAGAGCCGAGCGCGTTCATCGTTTCCCACGAGCCGGGGAGCGTCAGGGTCAATGAAGCCTGCGCCTTGACCAATTCATCAGCCATCACCGGCCGGCTGCCCATTATCCCGTTCAATTCTTTCGCAAGCTCTGCCGCCGATTCTTTAGTCTTGTCGGTCTGCACTGGCGCGTAAGCGATGAACGGACGCTGGCCACGTGCATCGAACAGGAAGGACCCCGATCCGTAGGACCAGTGCTTGTCTTCGCGCAGATTCATGTTGATGCGCGAGGTGAAGTTGCCGCCAAGCAGCGTGTTCATCGTTTCAATCGCGCTTTCATCTTTGTTCGCCTTCGGCGGCGCGAGGTTGCTGGCGAGAATGATAGATTGCTCCGAGCCCGGTCTGTCCACGATATAAACAACCGGTTTCTGCGGCAAAGGTACCGTGCCGATGTTTTTCGACGGCACATCGCCGCGCTGCCACGATTGAAACAGCTTTTCGAGCTTCGGCTTGATCTCAGCCATCGTTGTGTCGCCAACAACTATCAGAGTGGCGCCGTTCGGCTTGAACCAGGTCTGATGGAACTTGCTCATGTCCTCGCGCTTGAGTTTCGCTACGGACTCTTCGGTTCCGGTGCCGGTAAGCGGATTGCTATAGGCGTGATCTTTGCCGTAGAGCAGTCCGGCAAACACGCGCAACGCAATCGAGATGGGCTGGACTTTCTCCTGTTGAATCTCCGCGAGTCGCTGCTTCTGCAATCGCGCGAAATCTTCCTGCGGGAATGACGGGTTTAAAATCACGTCCGCAAAAACGTCGAGCGAGGCGTCCAGGTTTTCCTTCAACGCCGACAGAGACACCGTAGATGTGTCCAGGTCCGAGCCTGACTCGACGTTTGCTCCGAGCATCATCAACTCGTCGCTGATTTGAAGCGCGTTGCGCCGCTTAGTCCCTCCGTCCAACAAGTCAAAAGTCATTCTGCCGGTTCCGGGCAGGCCGAATTGGTCAGCCGCGTATCCCGCGTCAAACAGCATTTGGAAGTTGACCTGCGGAATCGAATGGCGCTCGGCAACGATTATCTTCAACCCATTCGCAAGCGTCGCGCGCTGAAGCTCGGGGAACTTCGCTTCGGGTGGCGGGCCAGCTTCCGGCAGTTTCTTTCGATCAACACTCGTTTGTCCAGTCGCGTACTCAGGGAACGGATGGACCTCGAGCGCGTACACTCCGTCTGAAAGCCACCGGTTCCCCACTCCCTTCAAGTCTGCGGCGGTCGCGGCGGCAACGCGCTTGAGAGTTGTCTTGTAGTGATCGGGATTTCCCGCGTGCACCAGATTCTTCGCAAGCACGTCGGATTTGCCGCCGAATCCGCCAATACGCTCGATGCCGCGAATGAATCGCGCGCGAAACTCGGTCTTGACGCGCTGCAACTCGGCGACGGTCGGGCCTTCGGCTAGGAGTCTGGCCATTTCTTCGTCGATCGTCTTCTCGACTTTCGCTAGCGACTCGCCGGGCCGCGCCGAGGCTTGAATGAAAAAGACTCCACCAATCTCCGAGAGGTAAGCTACGGCCTGCACGTCGGTGGCGATTTGATCGTCGTAGACCAATCGCTTATAGAGCCGGGACGACTTGCCGGAAGAAAGCACCTGACCAAGCACGGTGAGATAATCGCCCTCGGGTGAGCCCCACTGCGGGATGTTCCAGAATTTGTATATGCGCGCCTGGGGCACGCGGTCTTCCATCTGCTGGCGGTGCTCGCCGGTGCGCTTGGCGATCCAGACATTATGTTTTGTAACCGGCGGCCCGGAAGGAATGTCGCCAAAGTATTTTTCGACTTTCTCTTTCGCGGAGTTGACGTCAACGTCTCCGGCAATGACTATCACCGCGTTGGCCGCGCCGTAGTAGCTGCGGAACCACTCGCGTACGTCTTCGAGGCTCGCGGCGTTGAGGTCCTCCATCGATCCAATTACTTCCCACGAGTACGGATGGCCTGCCGGGTAAAGGTTCGGCGTGGCGACCGAAAAGACTTTTCCGTAAGGCTCGTTTTCACCCTGGCGCTTTTCGTTCTGAACGACGCCGCGCTGCTCGTCGAGCCTTGGCTTATCGATAGCGCCAAGCAGATGGCCCATGCGGTCGGACTCCATCCAGAGAGCAACGTCGAGCGCCGATGAAGGAATGTTCTGGAAATAATTAGTGCGGTCTTCGTTTGTCGTGCCGTTTTGATCGGTGGCGCCGATTCGCTCGAATGGCTCGAAGAAATCCTTGTTGAAGTTTTCGCTGCCGTTGAACATCAAGTGCTCGAACAGGTGCGCGAAGCCTGTGCGGCCTGGCTTCTCATTTTTCGACCCGACGTGATACCAGACGTTGACGGCGACTATCGGCGCTTTGTGGTCTTCGTGAACGATCAGGGTCAGGCCGTTCTTCAAAACGAACTTTTGATATGGGATGTCAATCTCGCTCTGGGCTTGGGCGAATCGAGCCGAGAGCCCGAGCAGGATGATTAGCAGCAAGGCGGCGAGCGGCTTGCGCGGGAATGAGTTCATGAGGGTCTCCTCCTTCTTGTGGGGTGATCAATCAAAATAGCGCGACTGAGCGCGGTGTTGGCGCTCGACCTCTTCCAGTAGCGATTCGGGACCAAGCCCGTAAGTTGTGATCCCTAGCTTTATTGAAATCGGTTGAGCGATGCGCGCAGCAAGCGCAGTGCGATTCGGTTCTTTCAGCTCGAATCTTCGCTTCAAGAAAGTCTCGACCGCGCGAAGCTCTTGCTCGCTCAGCCGCCGTGTGTCGGCAAGGAACGGCGCAGGCGTCGTTCGTTCCACTCGCTGCTGCTCGATCTCAGAAACTTTGATGATCTCGTTGAGCGAAGGCGCTTCGGTAGCGCGCTGCTTGATAACGACTGTTCCGGCTACGAAATCGCCGATGCGCTTCGACCTTGCGCTGAAGATTATCGAAACGACACCGATCGCGTAAGACGGCAAGGGTTGAAAGTCTATTGCGAGCCGGAGCAAGTTTCTTACGAACACCTCAAAGAACCTGACCGGCCGCCCATCCTCGCGCACAACTCGCAATTGCATCATTCGCTTGCCGGGAGTCTGCCCGCTCCATAGCGTCTCGAATACGACGAAGTAGCCCCAATAAATCGCGAACACCACAAGCACAGTCAACGCCGCGGTCCACACATTCATCGAGCTGAACAATCGCCAATTATTAGAGACGCCGGCAACTACGACGATAATGACCATCGCGACCGCTTGAATCAGATGATCGATTCCGGCTGCGAGAAAGCGATTGCCGATGTTGGCGAGCACATAGTGAAGCTCGACCCGTTCAGGCGTTTCGATTACTAGTTCATCATCCAGCATGGCAGCCTAAGGTAAAGGAGTTGGGGTCAGAGGTCAGAAATCAGAAGTGGAAATGGTCAGAATAGTCAGTCATAAAACAAACGATGGAGCAACGGCCGCTCGCTGACCGCAGACCGTCTGACCTCTGACCTCCTACTCCTGACCTCTGACTTCTTACTTCTGACCTCTGCCTTCTGACCTCTGACTTACTCAAGCTTCGGCAGCACCAGCGCCATCACTTTTGAATAGGTTTCCTCGACCGCGCCCCCTGCATCGACTATGTGAATTCGCGACGGCTCATCTTTGGCCAGCTTCAAGTAGCCTGCTCTCATCCGCTCGTGAAAGTCCGCGTGTTGTTCGTCAAACGCGCCAAGCAAGCCACCGACGGGCCGCGAATCAAGGCGCGCACGAGCCTGCGCAGGATCGAGGTCAAAAACGATTGTGAGATCGGGTACCAACCCGCCGGTCGCAAACCTGTTCAGCTTCTCAATAATCTCCGGATCCAGCCCGCGTCCGTAGCCTTGAAACGCGACGGTTGAGTCCGTGTAACGGTCCGAGATCACGATGCGGCCTGCTTCAAGCGCCGGCCTGATGAGCTCGGCGACGTGCTGGGCACGCGCGGCGACATAGAGCAAAAGTTCAGTTGTTGGGGCGACGTGGACGCTTGCGTCGGAGATCAGCAATTGGCGGATGCCTTCTCCGATGTCTGTGCCGCCGGGCTCCCGGGTGACGACGACTTCGAAGCCGCGCTGGTTGATCTGCTGGGCTAGCAGTTCGCGCTGCGTGCTCTTGCCGCAGCCGTCGATGCCTTCAAAAGTGATGAACAGTCCACGCATAAGATAAGTAAGTTCCGGGTTCAGAGTTCCGGGTTCGGAGTTCCGGGTTCAGAGTACAACCTTTAGGTTGCTCTTCCCGGCGCGTTCTCTTCGTAGTTAGTTGCTCTTCCTCGCTGCAAGCTGAAGCTTGAACTCTGAACCCGGAACTCTGAACCCGGAACTCTGAACACATCCTAAACTACTTGGGCTGCCGAAGGGCAGCCCGAGGATGTCTGAAAAAGTTGGTCGCCTGGCAGGCAAGCCTCAGGACTTCTCCGGAGCCGCCGCTGTGGTAGCTTGAGGTACCGGGGGCTGTTCAGCCGGTTGCTGCTCGCGATCAGAAGCCCCCGCTGGCCGGCTGTAGTGATAATCGCGGACGCCTCCGCGTGGCAGTGATACGGTGGAGATGGCGTGCTTGAAGATCAACTGCTCCTGCGATCCCGCCTCCAGGATCACTGAGTACTTGTCGAAGCTCTTAATCCTCCCCGTCAGTTTGACTCCGCTCATAAGGTAGATCGTGACGTTGCTGCGGTCTTTCCGGGCACTGTTGAGAAAACTGTCTTGTATTGTGTTTTGTTGTTGTGTTGGTTTTTCCATTTCCTTGACTCCCCAGTAAAACATTTTTCAGGGTGATTGAAACTAACACAAAGAACTTTACGTGAGCAAGAGTCTGCACCGATGAGGCGCGCGTCAGGTTTTCGCGCATACCCAGACGGGCCAGTGGTGGTACGTGATGTTAGATCCTACATAAGGACAGGCGTGCCCGGATGCCCACACATGAACCTCCCACTGCTGCCGCACGTGGGCATCTCGGCCCGCTCCGGGCTGTAACATCAGGAACTCACCTCCGTACGGAGATGGGTTCGTGATGTTGTCCCCACTGCACATTGAGTCAGATCACAGGTCGGGAAGGTGGGCTTGCCCCCGCTGGGTCGCCTGCACATTGAAACAGATCACAGGTCGGGAAGGTGGGCTTGCCCCCGCGACCTCCATTCGTGGTATCTTCACGGCCGTGGCTCGCAAGTGGTCGAATCGCAATCTGCCCGGCGCCCTACATTTCTTGACCGGTAGTATCGCTGGCCGCGTGCCAGTCTTCGCGCAGGCAGCATGCTGTCGTGCCTTCATTGAGATTTGTTCCAAGCTCAAGGAAGAATGGCCCTTCAAACTCGTGGCCTACGTATTGATGCCTGATCATATTCATTTGATCGTAAACCCGAAGGATGGCCGCATTCGCCAATTGGCAGGCACGCTCAAAAGCTTGGCTGCCCGACGGATCATTGATGAGGCTAAAGGTTTCTCCTTCTTAAAAGAGAAACCCGACCCGGACGGTTCAATCCATCAGGTCTGGCAAGAGAGTTTCAAGGCGCTTCCTCTTTGGAGCGATTGGCTGATCTGGCAAAAGATAAACTACATTCACAACAACCCTATTAAGTCCGGGCTGGTAAGATCAGCCGGTGATTACCGCTGGTCAAGCTTCCGTTCCTTTTACTTCGGTGAGTGTGAGCCTATTGAGATTGACAAGGACTGGTGGTGGCCGAACGACGTTCAGAAATTAGCGAGAGCCTCGGCTGAATGGAGAGCGGAAATGGCTCGCCTACAAGAGGAGAAGTAAGAGCCGGGGGACCCAGCGGGGGCAAGCCCACCTTCCCGACCTGTGATCTGATTCAATGTGCAGTCGACAGAGACAAGGCCTAGCTATCTTAGGGACATTGACACAACCACTCGAATCTTAGGCTGTCGTGAGCATGAGTTATTACTCAAGAGGGTGCCATGCTATGCTTCCTTTCCGGGCTTCGACTTTCGTCTTGAGGCATGGTGGAAGTCAGATACACAGGAACCGACCCCTCTTTTCCCCGGTTAGGGCCATGGCACTGAATGTCAAAGAAGGCAACGCAGCCGCAGCATCGGATACCGACCTCATAATCCGCGGCGACCACCCCGATCCATTCGCTTTTCTCGGTATTCACGAGACTGAAGCCGACGGAGCCAGGGCAATCGTCGTCCGAGCGTTCATCCCTGGAGCCGAACAACTCTGGGTCATTGAAGCGAATGACCCGTCCAAACAGCACCCGATGCACAGGCTCCACGAGGAAGGGTTCTTCGAGCTCAGTTTCAAAGATTGGCGCCAGAGATTCCCTTATCGCCTGAAAGCCGCAAATCGGTTTGGAGACACCTGGGAGTTTCACGATCCTTACAGCTTTGCTCAGCTGCTTTCGGATTATGACCTCCACTTGATGGCCGAGGGGACTCACTATCGAAACTATGAAAAGCTCGGCTCTCACGTTCGAGTAATCGATGGAGTTCGGGGGGTCCACTTCGCCGTGTGGGCGCCGAACGCGAAGCGAGTCAGCGTCATCGGCGACTTCAATCAGTGGGACGGCCGCCGTCATCCGATGCGACTTCATCCAGGCGTAGGTATCTGGGAAATCTTCATCCCGGGACTCCGAGAAGAGACCCTTTATAAGTTCGAAATCAAGTGGCGGCGGTTCGGTTTCATCACCCGGAAGACCGATCCTTACGCGTTCTACTTCGAGCGCCGCCCGAACACCGCTGCCATCGTTTACGACATCAACAAGTATCACTGGCGCGACAACCAGTGGATGAACGAGCGCGCGACGAAGAACGCGCGCGACGCTGCGATCTCAATCTACGAGGCGCATCTCGGTTCCTGGATGCGAGCCCCGGAAGAAGGCAGCCGCTATCTAACGTATCGGGAGCTTGCCCACAAGCTGGTTGAATACGTCAAAGAGATGGGCTACACCCACATCGAGCTGCTGCCCGTGACCGAGCACCCTTACGATGGCAGCTGGGGCTATCAGACCGTTGGCTACTACGCGCCCACGAGCCGCCACGGTCAGCCCGACGAGTTCATGTACTTCGTAGATTATTGCCATCGCAATGGAGTCGGCGTGATACTCGACTGGGTGCCGGCTCACTTTCCCAAAGACGGGCACGGCCTGGCATTCTTCGACGGCACACACCTGTACGAGCACGCCGACCCGCGCAAAGGCGAGCACCAGGATTGGGGCACGTTGATCTTCAACTACCAGCGGAACGAGGTAAGGAACTATCTGCTCGGGAACGCGCTTTTCTGGTTGGAGAAGTATCATATCGACGGACTGAGGGTTGATGCGGTGGCCTCGATGCTCTACCTGGACTATTCACGCAAAGAGGGACAGTGGGTGCCGAACATCCACGGCGGGCGCGAGAACCTTGAAGCCGTCGCCTTTGTCAAGAAGTTCAACGAGCTGGTTCACCAGCATCATCCCGGCGCGATAACGTTCGCCGAAGAGTCAACATCGTGGCCGCTGGTCTCGCGGCCGACCTACGACGGCGGGCTCGGATTCGATTTCAAGTGGAACATGGGATGGATGAACGACACGCTGAAGTACATCGAGATGGACCCGATCGAACGAAAGTATCATCACGGCAAGCTGACTTTCAGCTTGATGTATGCGTTCAGCGAGAACTTCGTGCTCCCGATTTCACACGACGAAGTGGTACACGGCAAGGGAGCGCTCCTTGAAAAGATGCCCGGCGATGTGTGGAAAAAGTTCGCCAACTTGCGCGCGCTGTACGGTTACATGTACGGGCATCCGGGAAAGAAGGTCCTGTTTATGGGCTGCGAGTTCGGCCAGTGGGTCGAGTGGAATCATCAGAGAAGTCTCGACTGGCATCTGTTAGGGTACGATTCACACCGGCAGCTACAAAATTATGTGAAGGACCTCAACCACCTGTATTCAAGCGAGCCTTCGCTTCACGAAGTAGATTTCGAACACGCTGGTTTCCAATGGATCGACTTTCAAGACGCGAACGGCAGCACGATCGCATTCATGCGCAAGGCGAAAAATGAGAATGATTACTTGATCTTCGTGTTGAACTTCACGCCGGTGCCGCGACCGGGCTATCGAATTGGAGTGCCCGAGGAAGGGTTCTACAAAGAAGTGCTGAACAGCGACTCGGCGATGTACGGCGGGAGCAATATGGGCAATATGGGAGGCGTGTGGGCGAGGGGCGAAGAATGGGCTGGCTGGCCTTGCTCGTTGGAGGTAACGTTGCCCCCGCTTGCTGTGCTTGTGTTGAAGCCTCAGCGCTAAGGCTCAGGAGCTGATGTTGAGCACACGACGGCCGTCTTGCTCTGCGGCACGGCCAAGTCGTTTCCAGACGCGTGCTTCCTTCTTTTACTCCATTACCGAAGCCAGAATAATAAACCAGTCATGACTGATTTCATTCCAGGTCTCGAACTCGGCAGGTTGTTCCATCTCGAAGCGGTAAAGCCAATCCTGGATGCAAAGTTCCCGGGCCTGCAGTATAGCGCGGCCTTGATCGGCACCGGCTCTGAGATTCTGGGTTTCGACTCCGAAATGTCCACGGACCACCACTGGGGACCGCGGGTTATGCTCTTCCTGAAAGAAGACGACCGCAGTCTTTACCGCAATGCTATCGATGAAGCATTGCGCCAAAAGCTGCCACCTGGATTTCACGGCTATTCAACCAACTTTACTCTGCCCGATGCTGCTGATAACAACGTCCAGCACCTTCGCGATGTTGATAAGGGTCCGATTAACCACCGGGTGGAAATCCATACAATTCGTGGGTTCTTTCTCGATTACCTGAACTTCGACATCGATCATTCCATAGAAGCTGCCGATTGGCTGACATTTCCTGAACAGAAGCTTCTTAGTATCACAGCGGGAGCGGTCTACCATGACGGAATAGGATTGCAGGCTGTCCGTGATAGATTCGTCTATTACCCGCGCGACGTATGGTTGTACGTGCTGGCCTCCGGCTGGAATAGGATTGGACAGGAGGAGCATTTGATGGGTCGCGCCGGAATTGTAAACGATGAAATCGGTTCGGCCATAATCGGATCGCGGTTAGTCCGTGACCTTATGCGGCTCTGTTTCCTTATGGAGAAACGATATCCTCCCTATCCGAAATGGTTCGGTAAAGCATTCGACGAATTGAAGTGTGCAGAAGATCTATCGCCGATATTCAGGAGAGTGCTGTTAGCGGAAACATGGCGGGAACGGGAAAAACAAATCTCGGCGGCATACGAGTATGTGGCCGGGATGCACAATAGGCTGGGAATTACTGAGCCGCTTCCTGAAAATGTATCGAGTTTCTTCGGACGCCCGTTCCTGGTAATACATCTTGGCGGAAGCTTCGCCGAAGCTATTCGCGCATCCATCGTTGATCCCGTAGTAAAGCGAATTGCCGGCAGAAAGCTCATTGGAAGCATCGACCAGTTCAGTGACAGCACTGATATTCTATCTGACCCGAAATGGCGGACAACACTAAGGCGACTATATGAATGAAAGCTGCCGCGAGGATATCATTCATAGGCAGCGTTGGCGCATTATGGCGAGGGCGGAAGGATGGGGAGGCTGGCCTTGCTCGGTTGAAGACCCTGCTCCGCTAGCGATGACTCTGTTGAAGTCTCGGCGTCAGCAAGACCCGGAATCTGGAACTATAGACCCCGAACTCTGGACCCGGGACTCTCTTCAGATGAACGCCGCAGGAGAGACGCTGAAGAACTCGCCCAGCCGCTTCGCCTGAGACTTGCTGATTGCGCGCTTGCCGTTGACAGCGTCCGAGACCCTGCTGCGCGAGCCGAACAATGACAGCAGGTCAGCCTGGCGTTTTCCGGATTCCTCGAGCAGTGCCTGTAGCAGTTCATGCGGCTTCATCTCGGGGATTGACCGGCGCGCTTGCTGATAATCATCGATCAGCTTCAGCGAAAGGTGGCAGAGAGCCTCCTCCTCAGGTGTGCGGCGCTCACCTTTATCAAGCAGCGGCTCGATCTGGCGCGTCAGCCGCTCAAAGGCCTCCGTGACAATCAGCATGTCTGGTGTTCACCTTCGAACTTGGATGTTACCGTCTTGGTAGCACTCGGTCAACGGTGCACCGAGACGCGGCGCTAACCCGGTCATCGGCTTGAAGTGACCAAAGAAATGTTTTACAAATTGGTTTTGAACAGCGTCTAATCGAGCTCCGGCGGGAGCAACAGGATAACTGGAAGAAGAGGATCATATGAACATTAATGTGAAGCGTCTTTTCGCGTCGGTATGTATTATCGCATTTGGCGCATTCGCCACACTGCCTCTACTGGCCCAACCGGACAGCAAGGCGAAGCCTTCTGCTCGGGAGCTTCTCAGTGCCGCCGTCAAGACAGGCAACGCAGAGAGTAAGACCATCCTGGTCCATTTCTCGGCGTCGTGGTGTGGGTGGTGCAAACGGTTGGACGCTTTTTTACAAGCGCCCGATGTAGGAAAGCTGATGACAGACAATTACGTTCTGCTCGAGCTTACTGTACAAGAGAGTCGCGAGAAGAAGGCGCTAGAGAATCCAGGTGCGGAAGCCTTAATGAAGGAGATGGGTGGGGCGAACGCCGGCCTGCCTTTTTACTTCTTTCTGGACAAACAAGGGAAGAAGATCGGCGACTCGCTGGTCATGCCGGGCGGGAAAAATATCGGCCATCCGGCCAATGCCAAAGAGATTGAGGCATTCGCAGGACTGCTGGAGCGTACGGCGCCACGCATGACTACCACACAGCGCGCTAGGATCGTGGAATATCTGACCCAAAACGCGCCACAGCGTAGCTGAAGTTGAGCTTGTCGCCTAACTCATCCATCAGCGCGTGGGAGTTCTCAGCTTTCTCACCTGCCTCGCTTAGAAGCTCCCAGAAAAGATTCTGCAATCGCCACAAGCCGAGACCAACATTCAATTGTTCGGCAAGCCGCAAAAAGTGAATCGCTGATTCCGCCTTTCCTTCATCGCGATGCGCTCGATACGCCTCCAGCCTCGAATATGCGATCTGTTCGAGCGCTTCTTTCAGGCCGGAGAGGTCGACCTTGCAGCCAAGCGAATCAGCTTCGCGCAAGACTGAAGACGTTATCTCGCTGAGTTGAGTCTCCGATAGCGCCTCCCGCTTCAGATCCGAGCACGCTTGCTCAAGCGTCTGAGTGAGCACGTACTCGGTTGCCCTCCTCAGACTCTCAGGCGCAGGGATCTTCATGCTCATGAGCAATCTCATCACATCGCGGCTCTCTTCGTAGATGCGCCGGTAGTGATCGCGTGATCGTTCGAGCGCGTCTTTCAACAGCAGCCGGCCGAGCTTTCTGCGCTCGTCGTTGAACAGGTCTTTGAGCGCAAAGCTGTCGCCGATGATGTTGGCATCGATTGCTTGTAAGAGGTTGCGAGTTGAGTCTTCCCCAAAGCGGCGAAACAACTCGTCCTTCAGCGCGTCGTACTCGTCATCGGGGAGGCGACGTCGAACTACACAATGAAAATCGTATCCCCCCAGATGCAACACAACGAACATGCCCTCAAGGTGTTCGCGGGTTATCACAGACCGAACGTTCACGGCGCCAATCACGAGCGTGCGTGAGGCGATCTTTTCACGGACGTATTCCATACGCTCGAACTCGAACGAGAATATCCGCTGCCTGGGCGAGTACTCTTCAACGAGCGAACTGATTCCGTAATGGGCCAGGCCTTTTTTGAGATCGGTGATCGAGGGCTTGACGAGTTCTTCGTAGACCCTGGCGCCGTTCGCTAGATGAGGCTTGTTGCCTGGGGCCCTAGCAAGATCGGCGATAAAACGCGGTTCCAGATCGACGCCCCCCACCTCGCGCGCAAGCTGAATCGCGCGGGCGGCGTACTCGATGATTTGGACGGTCTCGATGTTCGATATGTCATCGAAGAACCAGCCGCAACTCGTGTACATCAACGTGGCGTGGCGCTGCATTTCAAGCAGGCGCCACACGTCGACCTTCTGAGCTTCCGACAGCTCTCCTCGCGTGCGCTTGCTCAGGAACGCTTCACAGTTTTCGCGCGAGCGGTCGAGAACGACTTCGATGTAATCGTCAACAGCGCCATACGGGTCCACCAGCGGGATAGATGATGTCTGTTGGAAAACGGCGTCCAGCTCCTCATGCAGCGCTGTGAGTGCCTTCCGCAACGGGGCTCTCCACCGCTGATGATAATGTGTATTCCCGCTGTTGCAGCCGCAGTCGCTGCGCCAGCGTTCGACGCCGTGCGCGCAGCTCCACGATGTGTTCTCGTGTATCTTCACCTCATGCGCAGGCGGGTGCAGCGCAAGGTACTCAGAGTAGTTTGTTATTCGCGCGAGCCCTTCTCGTTCAATCTTGCCGATCGCATAAGCCAGAGCCATATCGCCAAATCTGGAGTGATGACCAAAGGTCTCGCCGTCCGTGGCAATGTTCATCAACTGCGCGTGCTCGCTCTGATTGCTGAACCCGGACATCAAGCGATCCGCGAATCGATCGCCGCTCTTGAGCAAGCCTTCGAACGAGATGTCGTGTGAGACGGGCTGGTCGTAGAAGAACAGATCGATGTGCCTTCCTTTACTCAAGCGGCAACGATAAGCGCGAGTCGGATCGATACGGCCGCCGGAAACGTCTTGCCACTCGCCGTCCGGAGCTCGAACAGCCTGCGCTTGATTCGGCGAGAGGATCGTGAACTTTATGTCGAAGTCTGCCAGGACCTGAAGGGTTGCGAGATCGACTGCCGTTTCGGGCAGCCACATGCCTTCGGGCTCGCGGCCGAAACGGAACTCGAAATCAGCGATTCCCCATCGAACCTGCGTGAGTTTGTCGTACGCAGAAGCGAGCGGCATGATGACGTGGTTGTAGCATTGAGCAATCGCATTGCCGTGTCCGTTATGGGCCTTTCGGCTGAGGCGGTCGGCTTCGATGATTTGTTTGTAGATGTCGCTGCGATGCCTTTCGAGCCAGGACAATAGCGTCGGCCCGAAGTTGAAGCTCATCTTCTCGTAGTTGTTGCGGAGCTCGGCGATTCGCTCGCTGCCATCCAGGATCCGCGAGACCGCGTTCGGCGCATAGCACTCGGCGGTGATGCGCTCGTTCCAGTCGTGATATGGAGCGGCGGAGTCTTCGACCTCGACGTCTTCGAGCCAGGGGTTCTCGCGCGGTGGTTGATAGAAGTGCCCGTGGATGCAAACAAAGCGATCGCTCATATCTTCATCAATGCCCGGCGCCGCGCGTTTACCGCTTACCTGGGAGCGCAGGCATCCTTGCCTGCGTGTTTGCCGAAGCGGCAGGCAGGGATGCCTGCGCTCCCAGGGCCTCGTTGCGGTGAATATCTACCGCTCACTTAGTCTTCCGCAATTGCTGAGACACGCGCACGGCGTCTTCAAGCAATCGCAACGTATTCTCGCCGAGTATCTTCCGCATGTCCGACGCGGAGTAGCCTTTTCGCATCAGGGCCTCGGTGATCTTTGGAAGTTGAGTGCAGTCTTCCATGCCCGCCGGCATGCTGCCGCCGTCGAAGTCTGATCCAAGGCCAACGTGACCTACACCGACAAGCTTCACGGCGTGATCGATGTGCTGGATGATCTTTTCCCAGCTCGCTTTGGGCGCGGGGCCGAACTGTTTGGCGACTTCCTCGCGCCGCTTGCCGGCGTTTTCCCGGCCCGGGTACTTCTGCAACAACTCACGCATCAACGGCTGACTCTTCTTCGAGTATTCATACAAATCGTTATCGATAAACTGATCCAGATAATTGATCTGAATGACGCCGCCCTTCGCGGCCAGCGCCTTGATCATTTCGTCGGTCATGTTTCGCGCGTGACCTGAGATCTTGCGGCAGGATGAATGCGAAGCGAGCATCGGCGCTTTGCTCACCTCGATGGCATCCCAGAAAGTCTTGTCCGAGACGTGCGAGATGTCGACCATCACCCCCAAACGGTTCAGCTCACGAACTACTTCCTTGCCGAAGTCGGTCAAGCCGTTGTGCTTCGGTTGATCGCCTGACGAGTCGGCCCAATCGGTGTTGACCGCATGCGTGAGCGTCAGGTATCTGATCCCGAGCTCGGTGTACATTCGCAGAACGGCGAGGCTGTTGTTGATCATGTGGCCGCCTTCCATTCCCATCAGCGCGGCGATCTTGCCCTGCTTGTGAGCCTTGCGCACTTGATCAGCGGTCATGCAAAACGCGACCTGATCCGGCAACTCCGCGGCTAGCCTGTGCACTGCGGCAATGCGTTCGATCGAGTCGTTGACCGCCTTGGGTCCTGTGACGGTGCCGGACATGTAGATCGAGAAGAACAGCGCGTTTAGTCCGCCTTTCTTCATTCGAGGCAGATCGATATGGCCTTCTTTGTGCTCTTCGTTAAACTTCCAATTGGTTTGCAGCTTGGGCGTGACGTCGATGTGAGTGTCCAGCACTATCGATGAGAAGTGCACCTTTCGCGCCTGCTCGCTGATTGAATCATCTTTCATTGCGCTCGAAAGAGAAACCGTTGGTATGAAAATAAAGGCTACTGCACCGATCAAAATCATGACGCACGAACGCTTCATACGACCCTCCGCCGGGACGTTGTTCTATTCCACTGGTGAAGAAACTTTTGGTAGCACTCGTTCTACTCTCGGCGGCTATCATTGTCAAACGCGCCTGGCTTGCTGCTGAAAGAGCGATAACTCACAACCGTTAACGGGCAAATCCCACCAACGCAGTTGGTGGATGGTTCATATTCAGCCTACAACAGCATCGTTCTAAGCGGTTCCGGTGTTTCCTCGTTCGCGCGCCCCTCGCGCGCGAGGGGCGCGCGAAAAGAGGAAACGAGGGGGAAAGCGGCCCGGTCTTCTTTGTAGGCTGGGTATGAACGAACCACCAACTGCGTTGGTGGGATTCCATAGCGTCGAGGCACAAAACCACATCTCGCGTCGCTTCGTCGGACTACTGATTCTGTGGTAGAAATAGAATAGCGAACACCACCGGGAGATTAGTAATTGGCACTTAGCAATAGCGTCCTGAAACTATGTTCTATACCCAACACTCCAATATCGAGACTGTTCGAAAGGATCGATCGATACCATTTTATCCGCACATTCTCATGCCCGAGGTGAGTGCCGGGTGATCCCTGAAACAATCTCGCATTACCGCATTGTCAAAGAGCTCGGAGCGGGCGGGATGGGAGAGGTGTACCTTGCTGAAGACACGAGGCTTGGCCGTCTGGTCGCGCTCAAGGTTCTTCCGGCCTCTTATGAGTACGATCACGAGCGCCGCACGAAATTCCTTGCCGAAGCGCGGGCCACATCGGCTCTGCGCTCGCCGCATATCGCGGCCATTTACGACATCGGCGAGCACGACGGATCGATGTACATCGTGATGGAATACGTCGAAGGTGAGCTGCTTTCGGAAAAGCTCAAACGCGGACCCCTTGAGATATCCGATGCGACTGACATCGCCGCGCAAATTGCCGATGCACTTTCGGAGGCTCATTCGCTGGGCATCGTGCATTGCGACATCAAGCCTTCGAACTTGATGGTGAATCAACGCGCGATCGTCAAGCTCCTCGACTTTGGGATCGCCGCCGCTGCTTCCGCTTCAAACGAGGAAGAAACCGACGACCGCACTAAGAAGGTCGGCCAGCAAACGGTTGTTGGCGTTGCTGACGGAACGGTTTCATATATGTCGCCGGAGCAGGCGATCGGACGCCCGCTGGATCACCGCTCGGACATATTCTCGCTCGGGGTGGTGCTCTACGAAATGCTAACCGGAAGACCGCCCTTCGAGGGAGAGACCTCGATCGAGACCATCGACAACATAATCCACACGGAGCCTATGCCCGTCGTGCGCTTTAACTACGCTGTGCCGCCCGATCTCGACCGCGTTGTGCGCAAGTGCCTGGAGAAGGATCGAGAGCGCCGCTATCAGTCGGTGCGCGAACTTCTGATCGACTTGCGCAATCTACAGAGGGATAGCGGCTCCGGCTCGAACGCCACGACGACGGCGCTTGGCCGGCAAACCCGAGTGGTAACCCGAACTCGCTCTAGAAAGAGCATCGACACGCTCGCGATTCTTCCTTTTGCGAATCTGAGCGGCGAGGCTGAACTGGAATACCTGAGCGACGGGGTGACCGAAGCGCTTATCAACAATCTGTCGCGGCTTCCAAAACTGCGAGTGATGGCCCGCAGCACCGTGTTTCGATACCAGGGTCGCGAGATGCCAGATCCTCAGCAGGTCGGGCACGAGCTGGGTGTTCGAGGGGTATTGATCGGACGGCTGCTTCGACGCGCCGACAGCCTGGTCGTCAAGCTCGAGCTGGTCGATGCCAGCGATGGCTCTCATCTGTGGGGCGAGCAGTACACGCGCGAGATGTCAGACCTTTTAACGCTCGAACACGATATCTCAACCAAGATTTCCGAGCAGTTGCGTCTGAAGCTGACCAGCGCGCAGAAGAGTAACCTGACAAAACGGTCCACTGAAAATAGCGAAGCCTATCAGGTCTATCTGAAGGGACGATACCACTGGAACAAGCGGACTGAAGAAGGGATCACCAAGAGCATCGAGTACTTTGAGCAAGCGATCGCATTTGATTCTAAATTCGCATTGGCGTACGCGGGGCTGGCCGATTCTTACAACCTCCTGGCGAGTTACAGCACAAAGCCGCTCGCCACGCCGTTCTTGCGCGCCAAGGCGACCGCGCTGAAGGCGCTGAGCCTGGACGCCAAGCTCGCCGAAGCTCACGCGGCGCTGGCCGCGGTGAAGCTCTGGCGCGAGTTCGATTGGAAGGCAGCAGAACAAGGGTTCAGGAAAGCGATTGAGCTGAATCCAAGTTATTCGACTGCCCACCTGTGGCTGGCTCTTTACCTTGCGGCGATGGAAAGAATGGACGAAGCGCTCGCGGAGATAAGACTCGGATACGAACTAGACCCCCTCTCGCGCGTGATAAACCTGAACCTCGCGAGGATACTCCACTTCGCGCGGCAATACGATCAGGCGATAGCGCAATGCCGGAAAACAATCGAGATGTATCCCGACTATTTGATTGCGTACCGCCGCCTCGGAATTTCATACGGTGTGAAGGGCCTGTTCCAGGAAGCCGAGGCTGCGTTCAGGAAGGCGCTGGCAATTTCGGAGACCGATACTGAGACGATGTCGGCGATGGGCTACGCCTACGCTGTAGCCGGTCGGACCGATGACGCGCGCAGCATTCTCGATCGACTGAACGGGCTTGCGAAAGAAATCTACGTCTCGCCCTACAGCCTGGCGAGAGTTCACATCGGGCTTATAGAGCTTGACGAGGCGTTTGAGTGCCTCGATAGAGCTTATCAGGAACGTCACGGCATCCTGACTTATCTAATGGTTGAGCCGCTGTTCGACGGCATTCGATCAGACCCGCGATTCATGGATTTGCTCCGGCGAATGGATGTTAGCCCCATCGCTTCGAAGTAGCATATGATCCATTGGGCCAGGTCGGAGTACTATAAATCACTGGCAGTTGCAGGTGTTGTTCCTCACGTCTCTGTCGGAGATCGCGCATTGAGTCGATCCCACTTGTATAAACGCATTCCCCCTGCCCACCGACGTGTCGACCGTGATTCGCACCTGCACCGGTCCACTATTATCTTCAATGGTCACGATGCAGCCTCTTGTCAGCGGCCTGCCGATGCCGCTTGCCACCACTGCTCCATTACAACAGAACCGATACGCCCCGCTCGTCATATCCACCAGAACTACGTTTCCCGGATTCGAGTCGTCCTGCAGGCAGAGGCTTGCCACTGTCACCGCAAACGAGCACGTCGCCGTGTTGCCCGACGCATCAGTAGCCGTGCAAGTCACCGTAGTCGTACCCACCGGGAAGGTCGACCCGGAAGGGGGGTTGCAAACAGTTGATGCGCCCGGACAGTTATCGCTTACGGTTGGATCAGGATAGGTGATCACGTTGTTTGTAGCTATCGGACAAGTAGCTCCTGCAACCCTGGTGAAGCTTGCCGGGCAGACGATCGTCGGCGACGTGTTATCAATCACCGTGAATGCCACGATGCAGTTGGCGCTGTTGTTTGACCCATCGGTTACGGTCACCGTGATCGGATGAGGGCCGGTACCGCTGACGGTGCTGCCCTGAGCTGGATTCTGCGTCACTGTAAGCGAAGAGTTGGCGGTACAGTTGTCGGACGACTGTGCTCTTACCAGCGCCTGCACATCGGGCACCGGCGCCTGACAGTTGGCGCCGGCGTTGGCCGATTGCGCCGGCGCTGAGCCGCAGACTATCGCAGGCGCAGTGTTGTCATTGACCGTGAAAGCGACGATGCAGTTGGTGCTGTTGTTTGAGGCATCGGTTACTGTCACCGTGATCGGATGTGAGCCGGTGCCGCTGACGGTGCTGCCTTGCACTGGACTCTGCGTCACGGTCAGAGTCGCTTGGGACGTGCAGTCCGTAGTCTGCGCCCTGACCAACGCGCGCACATCCGGGACAACCGCCTGACAGTTGGCATTGGCACTTGCCAACTGTGCCGTTACCGCGGCGCAATTGATTGCCGGCGATTGATTGTCGGGGTTGACCGTGACCGTCAGCGTCGCCTCGGTGAACAGGCCGCAGCTATCAGTCACCCGGAGCGTAAAGTTGGCCGTGGTCGCAGCGCAGGCGGCAACGACATCGGCGAACACCTGGCCGCTCGCGTTGGGGGCGGTCGGGTTGAGCGTGATTGTCACGCCGTTGACGGTCGCGCTCGTGCCCTCGTTGACGGTTACGTTGAGCGTGTTAGGGGCGTCTTGAGCATCATCGACCGTGGCGATCTGGGAGTTCGCCGAAGGATTGCCGGCGTTGTGGGTGACGGGAGCGGCGGTGATGCTCGGCGGGGTGTTGTTCAGCAAAATCGATACGGTGTCGCTTCCAGAGTTCGCCACCGCCAGATCGAGCTTGGCATCACCATTGAAATCGCCAACCGCGACTGAGATTGGAGCGAAGCCCGTGCCGAAGTCGGTCTTCGCCCCAAAGCTGCCCGTGCCCGTCCCCAGCAGAATCGAGACGGTGTCGCCGGTAAAGTTCGCCACCGCCAGATCGAGCTTGCCATCACCATTGAATTCACCCACCGCGACTGATTCTGGCGTTCTGCCCGTGCCGAAGTCGGTCTTCGCCCCAAAGCTGCCCGTGCCCGTCCCCAGTAGAATCGAGACGGTGAAGGGGTTAACGTTCGCCACCGCCAGATCGAGCTTGCCATCGCCATTGAATTCCCCCACCGCGACTGAGAATGGACCGACGCCAGTGCCGAAGTCGGTCCTCGCCCCAAAGCTGCCCGTGCCCGTCCCCAGCAGAATCGAGACTGTGTTGACACCCTCGTTCGCCACCGCCAGATCGAGCTTGCCATCGCCATTGAAATCCCCCACCGCTACTGAGAGCGGAATGCGGCCCGTGCCAAAGTCGGTCTTCGCCCCAAAGCTGCCCGTCCCTGTCCCCAGCAGAATCGAGACGGTGGAGCTATCACAGTTCACCACCGCCAGATCGAGCTTGCCATCACCATTGAAATCGCCAACCGCGACTGAGTCTGGATCGCTGCCCGTGTCGAAGTCAGTCTTCGCCCCAAAGCTGCCCGTCCCCGTCCCCAGCAGAATCGAGACGGTGTCGGGTCCAAAGTTCGCCACCGCCAGATCGAGGTTGCCATCTCCATTGAAATCCCCCACCGCGACTGAGAATGGAAAGAGACCCGTGCCGAAGTCGGTCTTCGCCCCAAAGCTGCCCGTGCCCGTCCCCAGCAGAATCGAGACGGTGTGGCTATCAAGGTTCGCTACCGCCAGATCGAGCTTGCCATCGCCATTGAAATCCCCCAACGCGACTGAGAGTGGTCTGCGGCCCGTGCCGAAGTCGGTCTTAGGACAAAACACTCCGGAAGAGGCAATTGGGGTGGTGTTCAGCAGAATCGAGACCGTGGCGGCATTAGAATTCACCACCGCCAGATCGAGCTTGCCATCGCCATTGAAATCGCCCCCGCGACTGAGAATGAACCGCTGCCCGTGCCGAAGTCCGTCTTCCCCCCAAAGGTGCCATCGCCATTGCCCAGCAGAATCGAGACGGTGTCGGGTGAAAGGTTCGCCACCGCCAGATCGAGCTTCCCATCCCCATTGAAATCCCCCACTGCCACCCACCGCGAAAAGCCGCCCGTGCCGAAGTCGGTCTTCGCCCCAAAGCTGCCCGTGCCCGTCCCCAGCAGAATCGAGACGGTGTCGCCAAGTTCGTTCGCCACCGCCAGATCGAGCCTGCCATCACCATTGAAATCCCCCACCGCGACTGAGGTTGGAGCATTGCCGGTGCCGAAGTCGGTTTTCGCCCCAAAGCTGCCCGTGCCCGTGCCCAGCAGAATCGAG
The DNA here is from genome assembly GCA_038040455.1 of Acidobacteriota bacterium. GTDB lineage: Bacteria > Acidobacteriota > Blastocatellia > UBA7656 > UBA7656 > Onstottus_A. The sequence goes on along the minus strand of JBBPIH010000003.1, from coordinate 68,987 downwards.
ACTGTGTCGTCAGTAAGGTTCGCCACCGCCAGATCGAGCTTGCCATCCCCATTGAAATCCCCCACCGCTACTGAGGATGGGAATTCGCCCGTGCCGAAGTCGGTCTTCGCCCCAAAGCTGCCCGTGCCCGTCCCCAGCAGAATCGAGACGGTGTCGCCAAGTTCGTTCGCCACCGCCAGATCGAGCCTGCCATCACCATTGAAATCCCCCACCGCGACTGAGGTTGGAGCATTGCCGGTGCCGAAGTCGGTTTTCGCCCCAAAGCTGCCCGTGCCCGTGCCCAGCAGAATCGAGACTGTGTCGTCACTAACGTTCGCCACCGCCAGATCGAGCTTGCCATCCCCATTGAAATCCCCCACCGCCACTGAGCGTGGGTGCCTGCCCGTGCCGAAGTCCGTCTTCGCCCCAAAGCTGCCCGTGCCCGTGCCCAGCAGAATCGAGACGGTGGCGCCAAGTTCGTTCGCCGCGGCCAGATCGAGCTTGCCATCGCCATTGAAATCGCCCACCGCAACTGATCGTGGAGTGTTGCCAGTGCCGAAGTCGGTCTTCGCCCCAAACGAAACGGGTTGAACCGCCGCCTCTGGGTTAAGCAGCCCGCCCAACATAACCGCGAGCAGGCTAAGCCCCAGAACACGCGAAAAACGGATCAAGCCGATGGAGTTTTGTCGTTGCATTCGATCTCCTTACGAACAGCTCGGGTAACAGAGCAGTTTACTCGATACTAGAAAGGGTTGACAGTAGTTTATCGAAGCGTGTCGCCAGCACACGATATGTCCGCTTTGCCAGCGTAAGGTAGACCTTCAGCCAGCGTGGCTGAATGAGGGTTTACCAAGCCGGAGTGGAGAAAACGATGAAGATTCAAGAGGTGATTCTTAGCAATCGACAAACAGAACACGTGGCTTGAGGATGAGCGATCAACCCATCAACTCCCGATCACTCCTTCACTCACAAACTCCGAAAGCGCGTCGCGCCAATGCCGCATTGGTTCGAGTCCCAGCTTCTCAGATACCAGGCACCGCATCGCGGAGTTGTGCGGGCGCGGCGCTCGTTGATTCAGCTCAGCTCGGGTTACCGGTTCGATCTCCACGTCGCCCATCCCGGCGAGATCAAGCGCGAGTCTGGCAAAGTCGAACCAGGTAGCCGGGCCGCTGGACGTGACGTGAAATAAGCCGTGCGCGCCCAGACCGATGATCTCTTCAAGCCGAGTAGCGAGGTCGGGCGCGTACGTCGGAATCGAGGTCTGATCGATCACACCCTTCAGTCGCGCTCCTTGGCGCGCATACTCGATTACCCGGCTGCCGAAATTCTTCCCTCCCGCGCCGAATAACCACGAAGTGCGAACGACGTAAAATCGCTCCGCTTCTTCGCGCACTGCAAACTCGCCTGCAAGCTTCGCCCTGCCGTAAACGCTTAACGGTTTTGGTTCGTCCTCCTGCGTGTACAAACCTTCTTTTGATCCGTCGAACACGTAGTCGGTGCTGACGTGGACGATATCCGCGCCGAACTCCCGGCAAGCGCGAGCCAGGAACCTGGGACCCGTCTCGTTGATCGCATAAGCCCAGTCCGGGTCATCCTCGCAGCGGTCGACATCGGCAGTCGCCGCGCAGTTGATCAATACGCTCGGAGCAGCGCCCTCAACTGTGCTTCGAACATGGTCCTCGTCGGTGATATCAAGTTCCGCGCGTGGCAACGCAACGACTCGCCAGCCCGACTCCGTGAGCCGCGCCTGCATCGCCCGTCCCAGCAAGCCGCCCGCGCCGGTTATCATTGCCGTTTTGATTTCAGGCCAGATGAGGTCGCTGCGGACGAGCTGGCTTACACTTGTGTCGCTGGCACCGCCTGCTTCAGTCAACGTTGCTTCGCTGGTGTAGCGGCTACTGAAGTCCGCGTCAGGTGTGTTTGGGTCTAGTCGCATACAAGATCTGATTACGGCTTCGCTGCGCTATCCTAAATGAATTACCTTCATCTGGCGCCGTACATCCGTTCGTAGTACTCGAGGTATTCGCCAGACCGAGTGCGCGCGACCCAGTCAGCGTTGTTCTGGTACCAGCGAACGGTCTTTTCGATGCCGCTTTCAAAACTCTCCCGGGGATGCCAGCCTAGTTCTGTCTCGATCTTTGTGGGATCGGTCGCGTAGCGGCGGTCGTGACCGAGGCGGTCGGTTACGAACTTGACAAGAGAGTGTGGCTTGTTCAGCAGCTCCAAAAGCGCCCGCACGATCTCGAGATTGGTCTTCTCAGCTCGGGAGCCGATGTTGTAGACCTCGCCGCTGCGCCCGTCATGTAGCACCGCGTCAATGGCGCGGCAGCAGTCTTCCACATAGAGCCAGTCGCGGACGTTCAACCCATCGCCGTACACGGGAAGGTCCTTTCCGTCGATCGCGTTTGTGATCATCAGCGGGATTAGCTTCTCTGGAAACTGATATGGACCGTAGTTGTTCGACGCGCGCGTCGTCACTACGTCGAGCCCGAAGGTAATGTGAGCCGCCCGTACTAGATGTTCTGCAGCGGCCTTGGATGCAGCGTAGGGGCTATTGGGCCGCATAGGCGAGGCCTCGGTAAAGTAATCTTCGTCGGAGCACGAACCCATCACCTCGTCGGTTGAAATCTGAACGAAGCGCGAGACACTTGCTGCTCTAGCCGCGTCCAGCAGGGTCTGTGTCCCGAGCGCGTTTGTTTCGACGAAATCAGTCGCGCGTTCGATAGAGCGATCGACGTGCGACTCGGCTGCGAAGTTTATCACTACGTCGGCGCTGCCGAGGGCCGCGTCAAGCGCCTGGCGGTCACAGATATCGCCGCGGATGAAAGCATAGTTGGCGTGGCGATCGACATCGCGAAGGTTGTCCAGGTTGCCGGCATAGGTGAGCTTGTCGAAGTTAACAATCTTGTAGTCGGGGTGAGTGGCGAGCGTCTGCCGTATGAAGTTTGAGCCTATGAAGCCTGCGCCGCCCGTTATAAAGAGCTGCATCAATTCCCTCCAATTCGGATGATCGCAGATTGTAGTCGCGCACTGCCGCTTTTATCAATGTCTCGTACTTGCGACCCGCAGCCAGGACGGCCGACAAAAAGTCGTTTTTGTTTGAACGGGCTAAGTGGCCTATGCTATAGTGCGGCCTCGTAAGATCGCTTCGGCATAATTATCCGACTGCACTCGGATTCAGTTTCAACCGCTGAGTTTTTTATTGGGCTAGTGGAAGAAGCCGGACGCGCGGTGTAGACTTCGCCCAGGCACCCGTCCGTACATCTCGCTAGTCTTCCGTTCACTCACATAGAGCTGAGCCGCCGGTTACAGGCGGTACACATCCAGGAGAGGAGGACGAAATGAAAAGGTTAATTGCTTCGATTGCCGTGATGGCGCTTACGATCGTGTCTGTGGCATCAATAATGATGCGCTCCGCGCGTGCGGACATCGTGGTTTTCACCGCTCAATTGCTGGCGTCAAACGAGGTACCCCCAGTCAGCAATGCCGACCTGAATGCTTTTGGGAGTGTCACCGTAACTGTGGACACGGCCACTAACCTTTATAGGTTTGATTGGAGTGTTGGCGGCGTTGCGGCGAGCTCGATAATTCTCTCCCACATCCACGAGGCGCCTGCCGGTGTAAACGGGCCCGTCAGGGTTGATTCCCTCATTTCTCCGGCCACTGCGATCGCCGTAGTAGGCGGCAACGCGGCTTTTAGCCGGAGCGGCTTATCGGGACCCGCCGATGTTACCACGCGGATCCTTGCAAATCCCGCGGGCTTTTACTTCAACATCCACTCGAACCTCAATCCGGGCGGGGTAGTCCGCGGTCAGCTTGTACGGCAGGCAGCAACCGCGGCCGGCGGAGCGCCGACTCTGTCAGAGTGGGGCGCGATATTGATGGGGCTGCTAATCATCGCCGCTTGCATGTTTTTCCTCTTGGGCCGCAGCAAAACATCGATGGCGCTTCCCGGAGGCTCACCATCGACGGCATTCGAAGGGCCGATGAAGGCGGATTGGCGACTACTGGCAAGCGTAACACTGTACGTCGAGGCAGCGATCGTGCTTGCGCTCATTGTTTTGTCGGCGCGGACGGTCGACATAGCCGGGGCTCTCACATCGGGCCTGGTAGTGGCGTTTATCCTCCATCTATTCATCGGCGCGGCGCGGCGACGCTGACGGTAGTATCAACTCCTTAAGGCTCGCGCCGCCGAAGACGTTCCCAAGATGCCCGTCGGCGGTGCGAGCCAATGCTCTCTGTGGTTGCGACGCGATCATAAGCGTTGCCGTTGAGAACGAGCCGGGCGGAAGGTATGCCTACTAGCCAGCGAGTAGTAAACTTCATCCACGCAAATCGAAAGGCATTCCGGTTCCTTGTTGTCTTCGCTCTCACCTTCGCAGCCTGCTATTTTGTTTTTGGGATAGTGCCGGGGGTAAGGCTCGGTCTCATCCAACCCTACACGCACTTTCTGGCGAGCGCCGTGGCGGCCGTCATAAACGTGTTCGGCGCGGGCGCAACGACCATTGACTCGCAAGTCCTATCGCCGCGATTCTCACTCAGTATTGCGATGGGCTGCGATGCAGTGGAAGCTTCGAGTCTCTTCCTGGCAGGCGTACTGGCCTTTCCTACATCCTGGCGAGCGAGGCTGATAGGATTCGCATTTGGGATTCCGCTCATCCACGCCATCAATCTGGCGCGGCTGGTTGGGCTATACTACGCTGGAGTATATTTGCCGTCGGTCGTGGAAGAGCTGCATGTCTACGTCGCTCAAACCATCGTCATCCTCCTCTCAACAGCCATTCTCATCCTCTGGCTCGATCGATTCGCTGTTCAACATCGGCAGTCGTAGATGGATCAGACTGCTGCTTCTCACCTTGATACTGTATCTCGCCTTGCTCCCACTTTGGTGGTACTCGCTTCCGGCACTCGCGACGGTGGCCGGGGTCACGGGGGACTGGATCTATGGTCTCTTCGACCCCCGAGTATCCATCAATCCAGACCGACGAATCGTGAGAGTATTCGTCACCGCCCCCGCAATCAACGACCCCCAAACGACCAGTTCCGGGCTCCGCCTGGACACGGTGACTTATGGATTGCCAATGCTTGCTGCGCTGGTACTCGTCACGCGCGCCGATTCGATACTTGCAAAGATGCGGGCGCTTGTTGTTGGGCTCGGAGTGATGGTGGTGCTAACAGTGCCGGCTGTGCTCGCCTGGGCAAAGCTGACCAGCTTGGAAGTTGACGAGAAGCTTGCTTTTGGCAGCGGTGACAGGTCGAGCCTTTTGTTCTACGCCTTTCACGGATACGCGTTCTCTCAGCCGGTCGTGGCGGTAGCGATTTGGTTGGCGTTAATGATGCTGGGATTGTTCAAGGCGAAGTCGAGGCAGAAGGCTCCGATCGTTGCGGTCGCGCGAAACGCGCCTTGCCCCTGCGGTAGCGGCCGGAAATACAAACGCTGTTGTGGTCTCGTGTCCCCTTAAGAACGTCGATTTCGTTTGCGATGCCGGACAAACAGTCAGGAAACATAGACGCGTTCATCAACACACTGCCCGACCCGGCAGGCGCGCGCGTGTTTATGAGCCGGCTGGAAACTCTCGGTCCGGGGCTCGCGAATGACTACAGGCGAAATCCTCTGTTGCTGTCCAGAATGCTGACGCTTGCCAGTCATAGTCCGTTTCTGGCTGAAACTTTGCTAGGCCATCGGGAACACATCGCCTGGCTCGAGGCCGAAACCGGACGCGGCTTTGATCGGGTCAAATCAACCGAGCAGTTGTCGGAAGAACTCGCCCGATTCGTCACGCTTATGATTGACGCCGACGATCCTACCCGGCTGGTGCGATTCAAGCGTAGAGAGTTGCTCAGGATATATCTTCGTGACTGCCTGGGCATCGCCACACTGTCGGACGTCACCGAAGAGCTGTCCAACCTGGCGGACGTGATACTCGGCTACGCCCTCGCTCGAGCGCATCAGGAAATGGGCAACCTTCACGGAGCGCCTTTAACCCACGACCACCGAGGCCGGGTCGAGAAAGCAGAATTTGCAGTCGTGGCGCTCGGCAAGCTCGGCTGTCGTGAGTTGAACTATGCTTCGGACATTGACCTGTTCTTTGTGTTTTCCGGAAACGGAGAAACGGCTGGAGACGGACGAAGCCGCGCCGCCGTAGTCGGCAACAAGGAGTTCTTTTCGGGAGTGGCCGAGCGCGTAGTTCAGATCATCGGCCGAAGCTCGGACGAAGGCGCGGTGTATCGTATCGACCTACGACTGCGTCCTTATGGACGCGACGGCGATGTGGTTTCGGAAATCGAGCGCGCAGCCGATTACTACCGTAATCAAGCCCAAAACTGGGAGCGGCAAGCGCTTATTCGCGCGCGAGCATCGGCTGGCAGCGAAATTGTGGTGACGCGCTTTCTCGATGTGGTGCGCGACGCGATCTTTACACGCGATGCGCTGCCCGACACGCTCGAACGAGTGCGACGAGCCAAAGAACAGATCGACCGAAAAGAAGCGGCTCGCATGCGCGGCTTCAACGTCAAGCTGGGGCTGGGCGGGATTCGCGAGATCGAGTTTATCGCTCAAGCGCTGCAGCTTAAACATGGCGGACGCGAGCCGTGGGTGCGTTCGGCTCAAACCTTGATCGTACTGGCGCGGCTCGCGGAGAAGCATTACCTCAGCGAGTCTGAGCGCACGAGATTGTCTGGGGCATACACCTTCCTGCGAACGGTCGAGCATCGACTGCAGATGGAGCACGGCGCGCAAACTCATACCTTGCCCGCCGCGCGTTCGAGGCTGGCGCTGCTTGCCCGGCGTTGCGGCTACGCTCAACCAGATGATCCAGCGGATCATTTTATGCGGGACCTCGAGAAGCACGCTTCTGCAGTGCGAGCCGTCTACAATCGAGTGTTTGTCGAAGACGCTCGGTCGCTAGCGCCCGCGGAAGCTCAACGCCAGGCCGCGGGAAAAGAAAGAGTAGACGACGAAACTTCGCGGCTGATCAAGCAAGCTTCTTCACGGTTGACCAGGGCGATCGATGCCGGCTGCGATGAAATGAGACAGAGCCCAGCCGGCAACGAAGCAATTCGCCGCGTGCTCGAATCGGCGCTCCCATCTGCAATCAACTCTTCACGCGCGTTGCGCAACCTTGCCGCATGGGCCGATTCATTCTCTACCTACACTCCCGAACAGATTCGAACATCCGGCTGGGCAGTCCGCAGTGACGACTGGCCAGGACTTATTGAGCGGCTGATTCTGGTGCTAAGCAGTCAATACCTGTCACATCTGCTGGTGTCACGCCCGGTGCTTGCAAGCGCGCTGGTCGAAGATAAGAAGTTGTTAAAGCCTGAGGAGTTCCTGCGCGTTATGCGTGACGCAGTCGAGAGGGAGAGCGACGCAGCCTCGAAAACCGACGCATTGCGCCGCGCATGGTACCGTTTCGTGATCGAGATAGGGTACAAGGATTTGTCCGTAGTCAGTAGTCCATTGTCCGTAGCAGGAGGCGCTGCGCGTTCAATCGTCGCTGGGCAACTGACTACGGACTACGGACTACGGACTACGGACAATCTGCGAGCAATCAATCTGGCTCAGACCGCCCTCGCCGAAGCCGTGCTGCGCATAGCCGCCGAGATCGCGCTCGAGTCAATCGGCATTGATGGGATGATGCCAGATCAATTGCCGTTCACAATCCTCGGGCTTGGAAGGCTCGGGCATGCGGGGATGGACTACGGCTCTGATCTGGACCTGCTGATTGTGTTCGATGATGACCAGCCGTGGCCGTCAACTCTGCCGGCATTCACCTCGAGCGGCGCTGTTGCGGCCTGCAATACCCCGCACGAATTCTATGCGAAGCTCACATCGCAAATAGTTCGTGTGTTGTCATCGATCACCCGCGAAGGCTTGCTCTATCGCAGCGACCTCCGTCTCAGGCCTGAAGGCAAGAGCGGACCGGTGGCCCTGGGGCTCGGCGGCTTTCTCACCTACATCACCAATCGAGCGTCCGCGTGGGAACATTCGGCATATCTCAAAGCTCGCGAGGTTGCGGGCAATTTGCAATTCGGCGAACGAGCTCGAAAGGCGATCTGCGATGCGAGCTTTGATGCGGCGTCGCGAAACCAGTCGCTTCGCGAGGAGTTGCGTGACATACGCACACGGCTTGTGAAGGAGAAAGCGCGCGGCGCACGGCCTAACATAAAGTGGGGCCGCGGCGGAATGACCGATGTGTATTTCGTGACCAGGTATTTGCAGCTCCGCGACCGGATCTATTATCCACCGGAGCAAGGCACTACCGCTCTGATCGCGCATCTGGGTGAGTGCGGCTCGCTCGACCGCGACGCGGCTCGCGTCTTGTTTGAGGGCTACACTTTTCTTAGAAGGCTGGATCACTGGATGCGGCTGCTTCTGGATCGCCCGAGCCCTATGCTACCCGCGTCCTCAATCGCGCTTGGCGACATCACTCGCGCGCTGGGGTTGTCGCCTGGGCAGGAGTTCGATCTGGCGTTTGCCCATCACACCGCAGCCATACACGAGGTCTATGAAGGAGTTTTCGTTTGAGCGTGCGTGAGATCTCACACACTGCTCTGAACAGGCGCGCCGAGCACCGGAGCCGTGTTGAGCAATCCGTCCGCAGATTGCGCAGATTACACAGATCAAAGAAGTGCAAGAGAGATCGGATGAAGAGACATGAGGAGATCGCTATGCAACGGTTTCGTCCAATCTGCGGATTCTGCGTCATCTGTGGATTGCTGTGTGTTTAGCCTATGAATCGTCACTTCAACGCCATCGCGGATCACCTCGCCGCTCTGACCAGGAGATCCTGCGCGGCACAATAAACATCGTCTACTTCGACCCGAGTCATGCAGCGGTGATCAATCGGGCAGTCGCGCAGCATGCAAGGTGAGCACTCGACGTCGTGACGCACAACCGTCGCCGCGCCTGAAAGCGGGCGTGTGGAAACGTGCTCGGTTGGTCCAAACACTACAGCGGTCGGCACACCCAACGCCGCCGCGACGTGCGCGGTGCCGGTGTCATTCGATATGACCAAAGACGTGCAAGCGAGGACGGCTTTCAAATCGGCGATGTTGGTTCTGCCAGCAAGCACCGCCGCTCGCGACCGCATGCGACGAGCAACTTCTTCTGCTACTTCAACATCGCCGCCTGTTCCGACAATTATAGTTTGAAATCCGTTTTGCTCAGCGAGCCGATCTGCCGTCGCGGCAAAGCGATCGGCGGGCCAGCGCTTCGCGCGGCTGTTTGTCGCGCCGGGGCACAACGCGAGAATCGGCCCCGCGTCAGTCCTTACACCAGATTCTTCCAACATCAAACTGGCACCTTCCCGTTGATCGCGACCGACGCGAAGCTGGGGCCGAAGCGTTTCCATGTCGACGCGACTCGAGCCTGTTAGTTTTTGCTCGAGCTCCGCCGCAATGTTTAGATAGTAACGGACCTGATGCGCTCTCTTGCGGTCCTGCTCGAAGGGTACGACGAAGTTGAGCAGCGAGCGCCGAGAGTCGGTTGGATAACCCGCGATCGTCTTTGCCCCGGCAGCTCGGGCGAGGAGCGCCGCCCCAATCGCGTTTTGAAGCAATACAGCCAGATCGAATCGCTCGCGTCTCAATAGCCGAGCTTCGCGAATGAAGTTTCGTGCTGTATGAACAAAGCCCTGCGCGTCGTGAACTGGGATCAAGGTGTCGGCTAATTCCTCACCCTCAAACAACCCTGCCACCCAGGGTCGCGCAACGAGCGTGATTCGGGCATCTCCGAAGACTCGACGCAGCTCTCTGAGGGCAGGCACCGCCATCACGGCATCGCCCACCCAGTTCGGCACGCGGATCATTATTGTCCGTAGTCCGTAGTCCGTAGTCAGTAGTTGGCGGCTCTTCGTCATACGACAATCAATCAGGTTCCTCGCAAGGAAAATAGGGCTACGGGCTACGGGCTACGGACTACGGACCAACCTGGCTGTAGTCGGTGACAACCGACTTGTCACCCAGCACCGCACCTTCGCCGACCTCGACTGCGCGGCCTATGTGACAGCCCTTTCCGATGACGGCGCCTTGAACCGTTGAGCCCGCGCCAACGCGCGTACCAGCACGTATGACTGAGTTCTCAATTCGCGCGCGCTCTTCGATATAGCAGTTGCGGCTGACGACTGAGTTGACTATTTGCGCGCCCGCTTTCAATGTGCAGCTAGGATCAACGGCTGAAGGTGCTTCGATCTCGGCCGTAGCGTCGAACTTTTCTCCGCGTGTGGCGGCTGGCGGCTCCAACAACTTCACTCGGCCCGCGATCACATCGAGATTCGCTTGCAAATAGCTCGAGGCCGTTCCGATATCGCGCCAGTAGCCTCGCCAGATATACGCATAGAACGGCTCTTCGTGCTCGAGCAGTCGAGGAAAGACTCCGTACTCGAACATGAATGGCTCGCCTTCCGGCACGTAGTCGAGCACGCGCGGCTCGAGTACATAAATGCCCGCGTTGATCGTATCGCATGTCACCTCTTCGGGCTTCGGCTTTTCGAGAAAGCGGCGCACGCGGCCGTCCTCCTTGTCCGTTTCAACCAGACCATACGCCGTCGGATTCGGCACCGGGGCCAGCACGATTGTGGCCGCAGCCTGCCGGTCGCGATGGAAACGAATCACCTCGTTCATGTCGATATCGGTCAGCACGTCGCCGTTGAACACCACGGTCGTCTCGCTTATCAAGCCTGCGGCGTTGCGATAAGCGCCGGCGGTTCCGAGCGGCGATGCCTCGACGGCGTAGCTGACACGGACGTTGTAGTCGGTCCCATCCCCGATCTTGTCTTCGATCTTCTGCGGCTGATATGAAAGCGACAGTATGACGTCGCGGACATCGGCCCGCTTAAGCAGTTCGAGTTGATAAAGCAGGAATGGTTGGTTTGCAATCGGGACTATCGGCTTGGGAGTGTGCATCGTGAGCGGCCGGAGTCGAGTGCCTTTTCCGCCCGCCAATATGAGTGCCTGCATCTAACCCGCTGCTCCTATCGATGATGTGTGGCGCGTTTAAGATTAAGCTGAAGTCTAGCACCGCCGCGCGGCAGTGACAAAGGTTCTGACCGGCGAAACGGTGTGATAGAATTCTGCTCCCAGATAAAATGAAGGGGTACACATGACGGACGCAGTCATTCTCTCGGCAGCAAGGACACCGGTTGGAAAACTACTCGGCGCTTTGAAGGATTTCAGCGCCGTCGAGCTTGGAGTGATCGTCGCGCGAGCCGCCATCGAACGCGCCGGCATCGATTCAAACCTGGTCGACGAAGTCATAATGGGCAACGTCGTCCAGGCGGGAAACGGGCAGAACCCCGCTCGACAAGTCGCTCTCGGCGCCGGGATCCCGGATAGCGCCGCCGCGCTCACAATCAACAAAGTCTGTGGCTCAGGTCTGAAAGCCGTGATGCTTGCGGCAAACGGGATAAAGGTCGGTGAGATCAATGTTGCTGTAGCCGGCGGGATGGAGTCGATGTCGGGCGCGCCCTACCTGCTCAAGGGGGCGCGGCAAGGCTACAGGCTGGGCAACGGCGAGTTGATCGACTCGATGATTCATGACGGTCTGTGGTGCGCGTTCGACAACTGGCACATGGGCTGCACGGGTGAAGTCGTCGCCGAACGCTACAATGTCAATCGCGAAGAGCAAGACCGATACGCCCTGAGCTCGCACCGCAAAGCGGTGGCCGCCATCAAAGAAGGCCGCTTCGATCTGGAGATTGTGCCGATCGAGATTCCGCAGAAGAAAGGTCAGCCGCTCATCGTACGAACGGACGAAGGCCCTCGTGAAGAGACGTCGCTCGAAGCTCTCGGGAGATTGAAGCCGGCGTTTAAGGAAGGTGGAACAGTGACCGCAGGCAACGCACCTGGCGTGAACGATGGCGCTGCGGCTGTCGTCGTCGCTTCAGCAGATGTTGCCCGAAAACTCGGAAGACAGCCCATGGCTCGCATAGTTGCGCAAGCTACTAGCGGCGTCGAACCGAAGCTAGTGATGATGGCCCCCGTCGCGGCGATTCAAAAGACTCTCGAGCGAGCCGGGTGGGATTTTGCTGACATCGATTTGATCGAGTTGAACGAAGCATTCTCGGTTCAAGCTGTTGCAATAGCGCGTGAGCTAGAGATCGATCCTGCGAAGCTGAACGTCAACGGTGGCGCGGTCGCGCTGGGACATCCTATTGGGGCAAGCGGTGCGCGCGTGCTCGTTACATTGCTTCACGAAATGCAGAGGCGGGGGGCTCGTCGGGGGCTTGCGGCGTTGTGCCTCGGCGGCGGCAACGCCGTGGCTATGGCAGTCGAACGATAAAGGGATCAATCAACTCGCCCTCCTCACAAAATCATTTATGCCCAGGAATAGAAGAGCCAAACGCGTCTCTGGGGCGCACGAAACAGGCACAAAGGCGGCGTCCCGTCGTTCCGAGGCAAGCAAAACTGTTGCTCCTGTCAGCGAACCGTCGGCAACCGATGACCGAAGTTCTGCCCCGAAAGCCTTACTGGAGAAATGGCCGTCGTTATATGCTCTCGTTCCGGTGGCGCTGGCGGTCTTTGCTTCGATCAATACACTCGAGAACGGCTTTGCCTTCGATGATGAATCGCAGGTCCTGAAGAACGAGGGTATTCAGAACCTCGCGAACCTGCCTCTGGCCTTCATCAGCAGCGTCTGGTCATTCCTGGGCGATAACTCACTGCTGGAGGCTCCTTACTACAGGCCTCTGTTCACCGCTCTGCTAACCGTGAACTATTCGGTGTTCGAAACGGCATCCTGGGGCTGGCATCTGGTCAATGTGTTAATCCATTCAGGAGTTACCCTCCTCGTCTTCATAGTGATCAAGGAGATAACAGACCGCGCGTTGCTCGCGGCCACCTCAGCAGCGTTATTCGCTGTTCACCCGGCGCATGCAGAATCGGTCGCCTGGATTTCGGGTGTGACCGATCCGTGGTTAGCGCTCTTCCTGCTGCCGGCTTTCTATTTCTACCTGCGGTATCGCAAACACGGCGGCAAGCACCTGTTTGCAATCGCGCTTGGGTTCTACTTTCTGGCCCTACTGAGTAAAGAGACCGCGGTCGCTTTGCCGCTCATAGTCGCATACTGTGAGCTTGCGCATTTCGAAAGCTCCCGTTCGCTGCGCCAGAAAGTGGTCGGGGCCTTCGCTCTCTTTGGATGGTTTGCGCTCCCAACGGCGATTTACCTGGTGTTGCGGTACAACGCCATCGAGGCGATTCTTCTAAATTTCGAGCCGCGATTTGGGCTGAGTACGGCTCTGCTGATGGCGCCGCTGGCAACGGTGAAGTATCTCGCTTTGCTGGTATTGCCGATGGGTTACAACCTTCATCACTACACCTCACCTCCGGGCGGGCTCACGAGCGCGGCTTTCCTGGGCGCGCTTGCGCTGATAGCGGTCATATCTGTTTTGGTTGTTCTGAGCCGATCGCGGACACTAATGTTTGCGGCAGTGTGGTTCATCGTATGGCTTGTACCACCTCTTGCCGGTCTTCGTCTGTTCGAACCACAGTTCTCGGTCCAGGAAAGATATCTGTATTTGCCGTCTATTGGTTTCTGTCTGGCGGTAGCGTTAGGCATCGAGTGGCTTGGCACTCGCAGGATTCTCGCTCTTTCCGGCCGGGTTGCAGCCGTTGCGATGAGCATGGTCCTGGTGATCGGTTGGGGACTCATACACGTCGAGCAAAACAGAGTGTGGAATAACACCCTCTCGCTAATGCGGCATCTTGTCGAGACTGATCCACGTTCGCCGCTGGCTCGTACTGAACTCGCCGGAACTTATTATCTTGCCGGAATGCGACGAGAGGCGGAGATCGAAACGCGTACCGCGCTGGATCTCGACTCGAGTTTTGTGGATGCCTACATCAATCTCAGCATGTTTGCTTACAACAATGGAAAGCTTGATCAGGCGATAGAAAATATGGAGCGCGCTAAATCTCTAGTGGGAGAGAGGCCGTTAAAGAAGGGGTACCTAGGAAGGATCCACTCGGACCTCGGTTTCTATTACGATAAGCGCGGAGACCTTGAGCGCGCAGAAGAAAACTTGCTCCTGTCGATTGAGTTCTTGCCGGATGCGAAGACTCGCCTCGATCTCGGCCAGTTTTACTTCGACCGCGGCCGGTATGAAGAAGCGCTTGATCTGTTTAAGACCGTGTTGCGCCAGGCGCCTTCCAGGTACGCTTTGATACATCTGAAGCTCGCTCGTACTTACGACCGACTAAATCAACCGGAGAGTGCGCGCGGAGAGTACGAGAAGTACCTGAACCTGTCGGGCCCTAACGCGAAAGACCGCGCCGAGGTTTTGCGCCGGTTGTTGCAGTTGTAGAACGGCTGTCCGGTCGCCTTCAGTTTGTCGTGGCGTCCGATGCCGCGCAGCAATGACTGAGCGACAAACTAAAGTTTTTCGGACATTGAGCCGCGACTTGAACAGGCTCGGCTCAAGGCAAGTCACGAAAGGAAGACAATGAGAAAAACTACTATAACCATTTTTTCGCTTTTGATTGTCGTGTTGCTCGCGCTGCTACCGTCCTCCGCGCGTCCAGATCCAAACAAAGCGCCACAGCCGCTTACACCGGGACCCTTTCCTGTCGGCGTGACGACCACGGTACTCATCGATACCAGCCGCACGGATGGCTTCACCAAACAACCTCGGACGCTGGTGACCGAGATATGGTACCCGGCGACGGATGACGCGCGGCGCAAGCCAAAGAACAAGTACTCGGACTTCATACCGGGGGGCGTCACTCCGGAGATCGACGAGCTGATCAAGAAGACTTACAAGATGAGCGCAGCCGAGATCGACAATATCTACTGGAACGAGGCTCATCGAAATGCCGCCGTGCGGAAAGGGCGATTCCCGCTGCTGGTCTTCTCGCACGGCAACGGAGGCTCGCGAAATCAAAACACTTTCTGGTGTGATTACCTGGCAAGCCACGGCTACATCATCATCTCAGCCGATCACACCGGCAATGCCAGATGGACGATCATCAACGGCAAGGCGATTGTGTTTCAGGCATCGGAGCGTAATAACTCTGCCAAAGACAGGCCGCTCGATGTGAGCTTCCTGCTCGACCAGATGATTCGCTGGGATAAGGGCGCTGACAAACGATTCGCCGGCCGAATCGACACCGACCACGCGGCCGTCACCGGCATGTCGTTTGGTTCGTACACGGCGCACTGGGCGTCGGATCACGACCCGCGCTTCAAGGCGGTGATCGCAATGTCAGGCGCCCCGCCCTCGCACACAAACCTCAGCGTGCCGTCGCTGCGCATGCTCGGGACTGAGGACAGAACGCTTGGCGTGGGCGGCAACTCGGCCATTCGCCACAATCACGCGAAGCACACCGGTCCATCCTTTTTGCTCGAGATGAAGAACGGCGGGCACTTTTCCTTCACCGATATGTTCAAATCAACAAACACTTTGGCGACGGCGTCGGAGAAGGAAAACGTAGGGAGACGAATGAGCCGTTCGAGTTCACCTCGATGGAGACGACTTACAAGATCATCAACTCATACAGCGTGGCGTTTCTGGGCTATTACTTGAAAGGTCAGAAGGAGTACGTGAACTTTCTGAGCGAGAACCACTGGCCCGATGTGATGATCTGGGACGTTAAGGGTCTCCCGGTAGATGCGAGAGCCGCGGCGAGCGATAAGTGATAACCGACCCACAGGGGCTGTTAACAGACAGTGTGTCAGGTTCCAGTCGGGACTGGAACCTGACATCTCATTGGTCAACCGGCAACATCACGAATCAGTTTTCATCCGACCCAAATCCGCTGTCATTGAAGATCAGGCTGGTGCAAGTCACTCCTGCTTCAGCTTTCTGCAACTCAGACACGTCGATTGCCCTCACGCGAAACCCTCGCCGCTCGAGCAGCGCACGGGTCTTAGGGAAAGACCGCGGAAGCACAACCACGCCGTTGACCAGCAGCGCGTTTGCAGCGGCTGGCTCTTCAACGGGAACGTCAATGAGTTCAAACGCGTGGAGTGGCTGGGCGTCTATCCACTCTCGATTGACGAGAACAGTGTCTTTGCCAATGTACGAGCACGCGCTCTTCAGGTGAAGGCAACCTCTGACCTCCACAGGCTGCACGTGATAGTCGTAGGGCCGAAGCAGGTCGCTCAATTGAGCGATGCCTTCGCGATTGGTGCGCTGCGACGAACCTACGAATACCCTACGGCCGGCGCGCATCACGTCTCCGCCCTCCAGAGTCGCAGGCTCGTTGAGGAATTTGGTCGGCCGGTAACGCGAGAGCGCGTCTGCCAAACTCTTAGCTTCGGGCCGTCTGCTCGGCGCTCCCATTACAGAGATGACGGCGACTTCGTCGACAACTACAGCGGGGTCCTCCACAAAGACGGCGTCTGGAAGGTCCGGTTCGGCGCGAAGAGAAACAACCCGAACACCGAGTTCGGCGAGGCAATCTTGATACGCTTTGTGTTGGGCAATCGCTTTGGCAACGTCAATCGGCTGTCTCTCGTGAAATGACAGCTCACAATCGTTGATGCTTGAACTGACCTGACGAGTGATTGCAGTTAGCATTTGTTAGTAAGAAGTCGTTTCGCGCAAAGCACGCAAAGACTCGCGAAGGACGCAAAGAGAGCAGCACTACTTCCTACAGGCCGCCGATTCAGGCGTTTTTCCAGCAAGCAACGCCGCCGCCAGGCACGCCCACCGCGGAGCAAGCTGCGAGCTCGCGGAATTCGTCTCGTGATAATGATCAGGAACACCAGACGACTTGCACGGGTCTTGCGCTTGACGAAGCCCTCGCGCCGGATCAGGAGACGGGGCCAGAAAATCGTAACCCGGAACGATGTAACCGAACTCGTCCGGGCACAGCCCAAACACGAACTTGTACTTCTTCGTCATCAGATCGCGCACGCTCGGTTCCGCCGGACGCTTCGTATCCGCGTCAGTGCAATCGCGGCGGCGGTTCTTTTCTACGCCGTAGAAGACTTCTGGAAATAACTCGCCGGGAGTCGTGATAATCTGGGCATCGCCGACCGTGATGGCATATACCGCAGTTTCAAGTTCGGGCCGTTCCCCCTCGCGAGGCATCGGCATGGTATCGAGAACGCCCTTGCTGGTCAGAAATAAATAGCCTGGATTATCCATCGGTGCTCGCAGCGTAGCTTTCTTAAAATCGATTCCCGGTACCGGGCTCCACTCGCCTCGCTCTAACGCGTCGAACACGGCTTTAGCTACGTCGCGTCCGATCGCTTCGGTTCGCTCAAAGGTATATTCGGGCCGCTTGCTCTCTGGCTTCAAAGGATAATCTTTGCCGTCGAACCGAGCGCGATCAGTAAGCTTGTTGTTCGAGTCGCCGATGATCTCGACGGCGCCAATGTCGCCACTAATGTAGATCGCTGTGCCTCCGTACTTCTTTTCGACGGCCTCTCGCACCGCGTGAGGGAAGTCCGACGTGATCTCGGTGTTTTTGTTCTCCATGGATTCCGGATGAGTGTTCCAGTTGATCACGGTAGCGAGCACGCTGTCGGGCCTGGCTCTCGAGCCATCGAAGAACTGCATCACTCGCAGCTCTTCATCGAAGAAATTCGGGGGCCGGCCGTGAGTGCGGGTCTGCATCCCTGCGATTGACGGAGAGCTTTTGGAATCAGTGCGCGCGAGCTTCATCACGGCGCGCACAGTCGAAGCCGCCGCTTTGTTTATCGCCTTCGCGATCTGCCGATCGACAAATCGAAGGTACTTTGGATACTTGCCGTCGCTGAGCGCGTTCGCTCCCCACGGGCCGATGGTATCAGGCGCTTCGTGGTTGTGAGTGCTGGTGATCAGGATGTCGCTCAAACGCAGCTTAGGCTCAACCAGCTTCTTGATCTCGCCCAGCCCGTAGAAGTTTGCCTTCGAGTAATAGCCGATGACGTCAATCGAGACGATCGCGACTTTGGTCTCGCCGTATTCCAGCACGATCGCTCGCGCCCACAAATCGTCGTGCTTGCCCGTCGCAATCCGATTGTTGCCAAAGCCCGCGAGGTATATTCCGTCGTACTTGCCCTTCGAGCCTTGGTCGAGAGCATCATTGCCGGCATCATCTTCGAAGGGTTCGCTCGCGTCCCAGCGTCCGTTGTGATTCTTGTCGGTGAACCTCTCGCCCCACACGCCTGCCTCGGTGATCGTTCCGTCCCAGCCAGGGTTTGGTCCGAAGGGTGTAATCGATATGGCGGCGACGCCAACCTTCAACCCACGTTTCTCGGCATTCGCGGTGGGTGAGAGGGCGCTGAACTGCGCGAAGACGAGCAGACCTGCCAGCGTCAAGATGAGGGATTTCGACATTGTTTCTCCGCTCGGTTTGGATTAAGCAGCTAAGCGAGCCGGCGAAAGGGCGCGCCTATGATAGCGTTTCTCATTCGCTGGCTCAAGGAAGGGTTTTTCAGTCAGGATCTGCGGCAGCGTCAGAACAGATTCAAGGCGAGGCCATCAAAAGAATGCGCTCGTTGGCCATCGCAGCGAGTTGTTCCTCGGCGTGCTCTCGTAGTTCGGCGGGAGTCATTCGGACCATCCGCTCGAGCCCGTATGCAGACAACACCCGCCTGGCCACTTCATACCCGAGCAAGTAGCCGCCTCGCGGCGGCGCTGTGCCGTCGTGGGAGTTGGTGAACCACGGCGTGTACTGCTCACGAGACGCGCCCGCACGAATCAAATCGAGAAAGTTTCCAGCATTCTGAGCAAGATCCTGCTGTTGGGCAGCGAGTTCGTCTTTTGCGAAGTGCAAGTAGCTCTCGCGAGCCTCGTAAGGGAAAACCTCTTCAGCGCCGACAGCGGCCATCCCTTCGACCATCAACGGAATGTGCGCCGTGCGAAACTCGGACGGCAAGATCTGCTCTGGTTGCTGAAACAGAAATCCGAAATGATAAAGGTGGAAGAACTCATGAGTGATGGCAATTTTAATCTGTTCGCGTGTGTAACTCGAGAGCACTTCCGCCCCGAGGCACAGCGTGTCGGGCACGCCTGCTTCGTTCTGCACAGACCGAACGGCTCCATCAAAACGAAACATGCTCAAGCCGATATATATGTCGCGTTGCTGATGATATTCGCGGAAGCGCACCTTGAAGTAGATGACCGCTTCGATAAGCGGGCTCGTGGCGAGATCGGAAATCGATTTGTTGAACTCGCGAATCGCCTCAACCTGACTCGGCACGCGAATGAGGAACTCATCCAGCATCGCTCGGCGAGCGTTCGGATCTGCGGTGCGATAGACCGCCCGATCGAAATAATCGCGATGCTTGTTCTCAACCAAACGCTTCCACAGTCTGCGCTGGGTGCTCGGCGTTTTGTCCTTAGCCTGCTCCCAGAAGACAAGGAAGTCGTCGACTATGTTGATGACGTGCTGGTTATCGAGCAGTCTTTCGAGAATGGATTGATATGAAACGGATCTGGTTTGAGCAAGCGGCGTTTGCGCGAAGATTAAGATCACGCCAACCGCGATGATAATTCTTTTGAACCTCGCCATTCGCCGATCCGTTTCGAACTGCCAAGAATGGGCACAAGATTTAACGCCGCTTCCTGAGAACGCACGGGGAGGAAATTTGCGGCTGGACTAATGTATACCAATTCCTAGAAAACACCAACAGAATTATGGTCGGGGACTGCGCGTCAGCCTTTTGCGCATACCCACGCTCGCAAAGGAGATGGGTTCGTGATGTTGTTGCCCCGCTGGGTCGACTGCACATTTGATCAGATCACAGGTCGGGAAGGTGGGCTTGCCCCCGCTGGGCTGGGGCTTACTTCTTATCTCGTTTCCGAGCCATTTCCGCTGTCCATTCAGCCGAGGCTCTCGCTAGTTTCTGAACGTCGTTCGGCCACCACCAGTCCTTGTCGATCTCAATCGGCTCACACTCACCGAAGTAAAAGGAACGGAAGCTTGACCAGCGGTAATCACCGGCTGATCTTACCAGCCCGGACTTAATAGGGTTGTTGTGAATGTAGTTTATCTTTTGCCAGATCAGCCAATCGCTCCAAAGAGGAAGCGCCTTGAAACTCTCTTGCCAGACCTGATGGATTGAACCGTCCGGGTCGGGTTTCTCTTTTAAGAAGGAGAAACCTTTAGCCTCATCAATGATCCGTCGGGCAGCCAAGCTTTTGAGCGTGCCTGCCAATTGGCGAATGCGGCCATCCTTCGGGTTTACGATCAAATGAATATGATCAGGCATCAATACGTAGGCCACGAGTTTGAAGGGCCATTCTTCCTTAAGCTTGGAACAAACCTCAATGAACGCACGACAGCATGACTCCTGCTCGAAGACTGGCACGCGGCGAGCGATACTACCGGTCAAGAAATGTAGAGCGCCGGGCAGATTGCGATTGGACCACTTGCGAGCCACGGCCGGAAGATACCACGAATGCAGGTCGCGGGGGCAAGCCCACCTTCCCGACCTGTGATCTGATTCAATGTGCAGGTGACCGAGCGGGGACAAGCCCACCTTCCTGTGATCTGATTCAATGAGCAGGTGACCGAGCGGGACAAGCCCATCTTCCCGACCTGTGATCTGGTTCAATGTGCAGGCGACCGGGCGGGGGCAAGCCCACCTTCCCGACCTGTGATCCGGTTCAATGTGCGGGCAACCGAGGGGGGCAAGCTGCAACATCACGGACGCACCTCGTGACGAGGCGGGTATGCCGCGCGCCCGGATGCGGTTTGTTGTAAGCTGCAACATCAAGTACCCACCTCTCAACGAGAGTGGGTTTGCAACCAGAGTCGAAGAGACGCTACGCGAGCATGAGCCGCTGCTCACGGAGACAGCCGCTCATACAACTCGAACTCGGCGTCCGCCAGCTCATACTGCTCAAGCCTCCTGTAAGCCTTGCTTAAATAGTAATGCGCCATCGCGTGCCTGGGCTGGATAGACAGTGCGAGCTTCAACTGCTCGACGGCGCGCCTGGTCAGCGAATCGTTCAGTGTGCGTTCGGACTGTATCTCGTACGCCGCGCCAAGCTGGAAGTGGCCTTCGAGATCATTAGGCACGAGCCTGGTAAATTCCTCGAGCATCTGTGCCGCTTCTGCATACAGATCAATCTGCATCAGCGCCGTTCCGAAATTCAGATAAAACGTCGGGATCGACCGCGTGTACTGAGCGTCCGGAAGCGCCTTGCGATACGCGAGCGCCGCATGAGCATGGTCACCCGAGGCTTGATAAGCGAGTCCGCGAAGATGATGTGCGCGCGCGCTGCCCGGATCGATTTTGATGGCACGATCGAGATAAGGGACCGAACGCGGGAGGTCTTGTTTGGTCAGATAGACCTTGCCGAGATCGATCAAGGTGAAGAAGTGATTGGGGTCAAGCGCCAACGCCGTCTGCCACGCCTCGATCGCTCCCGCTTCGTCGCCGCGAGCCTGACGCAACTCGCCCAGTATGTCGTATGCCTGCGCCGTCTCCCCTAACTCGATCGCGTACGTAACGAACTGCTCGGCGCGATCTCGATCATCGCGCTTCACGGCGCCGAGCGCGGCTTCAGTCAGAAGCTCTGCTTCAGAATGCCTGAGAGTGTTGCCGCCATCGAGATAGTTCAGAGGCGATGCCGCGCAGGCAAGCAACTCCTTCACGTTGCGCACCACCGTTTCGTCAGCCGTGCCCACTCGACGAGGTGCGTTGAACTCGATCAAGGCATTGTCGTCGGTATTGAGTCTCGCGCCCGCCGACAGTTTTGTTACCTCGGCAGGTCCAAGGTAAAACCGAGAAATGATATCGGCCACGCTGGTGGTGCCGATGCGCTTGAGGTCGTCACGCACCTTCGGCTCGTCAAAGTGAGATTTGAGAACCGAGAGATCCAGACGGCGGTCGCTCTTGCTACCCAGCAACATGAGGTCGCCTTCTGCGCCGCGAAACAGGTACACGTGAGGAAATGCCGCCCGGAAAGTTGCTATCAACGTACGAACGTCTTCAGGAGCCATCTCGTAGATCTGAAGCCACTGACTAAAAAGCCCGTCGTCCTTCAATCGCTCGGCGCCGCGCTTGAAATACTCGAGCGTGAACAGATTCGCGACGCCGGTCACCCATGGATTCGAGGGCTCGGACACGATCACGTCGAATTTCTCATCTGTCGTGTAGATGAAATTGCGGCCGTCGTTCGAGACCATTCTCAAACGAGGATCGTCGAGCGGATGGTTGTTGACGTCTTCGAAATAACGAGATGCTTCGATCACCGCGGGCTCAAGCTCGACGCAGGTGACGCGCTTGACTGGAAACTGTTCAATCGATCCCAGAGTGACTCCGCTGCCCATGCCTATCAGCAAGACGTCGTCGGTGTGTTCGCGCACCAGCAACGGAAGCGCGCCGATCAAAATCTGCGTAGGCATATCGCCAGCGGTGGAAGCTTCGGGTTTGCCGTTAATTTTCAACACGCGTCCGCCCGCTTGCCGCTGGACGGCGACGGTCGCGGTGATACCCTCTTTATAAAAAACCGTTTCTCCCTGGCCACGCTTCAGAAAGTCAAATAGCTCCTTCCTGCTCTTATCAGTAAGCGACGGCGCATAGCGATACACCGCGCTTGACATCACCTCCGGGTCCCACGGCGGCTTGCCCAGAACAACTGTGATGATGAGGAGCACGGACACCACAAGACCCAGCGTCCCCGTGACATCAACACGCTTCGTTCGATTGCGTTTTTCCGACTGACCGGACGACAGGAATGCAGCCGCAGATACAATAAAGTTCAGCCCGACGCACAGTCTCAAACTTCCCAGCAATCCCAGCCATGGGATCAGAATAAAGCCGCTCGCAAACGAGCCAGCGATTGCCCCCACTGTGTTGGCCGCATAAGCATCTCCGACCGTTCGGCCGGTCGCCCGCCCCAGCTTGCCCCTGGAAACGATTCTGACAACTAACGGAAACAACGCGCCCAATAAAACAGTCGGAGCTATCATCACAAACGATGCGATCAAGAACCGCGCGAACAACATGAACCCGAATGCGCTGCTATCCACCCAACGGTAGAGCTGAACGAAGACATAAGGCAGATCATTGAACAGGTAAGCCCCGACTAATGACGTCACGCCGACTGCGACCTCGATCACGGCAAACATCCTCACCGGTCTGCCGATTCTGTCGACAAGCCGCGATGCAATCGCAGCTCCGGAGGCAAGCCCGATGAGAAAGGTTGTCAGCATGATGCTGAAAGCGTAGACCGACGATCCGATTATCAGCGAGAGCACGCGGCTCCAAATAACTTCATAAGAGAGCGCCACGAAACCACTCACTGCAAAGCCTGCTATGACGATCGTGATCTGCCCGCGCCGTGCTTCAATCTCTGATGACCCGGAACCCTTTCTCGAGTTGAGCACGCCGTCATCCAGGTCCAGGTCGGCTGTTTGAGGTGTATGTCGGGCCTCGGCTTTCCGAGACACGGTCAACGCTACAACTCCGAGAAGAATGTTCATCGCAGCGGCCGTGATTGTGGCGGCGTTCATGCCCAAAGCTGGAATCAGCACGAAACCGGTGGCCGCCGCGCCGAGCACCGCGCCGAATGTGTTAAGCGCGTAAAGCGAGCCAACGTTTAAACCGATTCGGCCGGCATCGCGCGCGTAGAAGCTCGCCAGCACCGGCAGCGTCGCGCCCATCAACGCCGTTGGCACGATCAACACCAGCGTGGCGAACACGAACCGGACGATGCTTAGCATGAAGAAGGAAAGGTGAAGCCACTGCGTAAGAGAATGGTAGACTGTCGGGAGCGTAGCGAAAATCAGTGGGACGGCAAGACCGTATACTCCGATGCCAATCTCGAGCAGGCCGTATAACCTGAGCGGCCGCGCAACCGTCTCCGAGCGGCGGCCAAAGTAGTAGCTCCCTAACGCGAGCCCGCCCATGAAAGCGGTGAGAACGGTGCTGACTGCGAAGGTTGTTGCGCCGAATACGAGGACCAGCTCACGCACCCAGACGACCTGATAGACCAGGCCGCTCATTCCGGAAGCAAAGAAGCACAGCAGGACGACTCGCGCAGCGTTTCGTCCCTCGGCGTTTCTTGCTGCCTTCGACTTCTGCATTCGGCTTGATCTGGCTGCGATCCGAGAAGTTTAGGGCTCGACACTCGAGCTTGCCTGCCGAGACTAACGAGCCACACGCTTGGACACACTGCACGGGGCCGAAAACTGCCGCGCGGCTTAGATGCATTTTTGCAGAGGCGCGCGAACGTGACAAGAGAAATTGCGCCGCCTTCCAAAGAGCGTGATCAAAACTGAGGCTTTTGTCTGGGATTCTTTTATTAACACCTCACTTTTTAGTGAGCTATTAGCAGTGTTGTGTCCAAGGTCCCACTCACCCTGCTAGTAGGGGAGAATGAGCCTTTCAATCTCCTTCCCCGACACGTCCCAGCAGACGATTGAACGTGGTGGCCCGCCTAAGCTCATCTCGCGACCGGCTATGTTGGCCTTCTTCTGCGTCGCTTTGTCGCTATCGTTAATGAGAGTCACAAGCATACGTCCGTCGCTCGATCTGACCGCCCAGTAACTCTGCTTATCGCCCCCACGATAAGCGACTACGTCTCCGTTCCACGCGAGACGCGAGTAGAGTTCGTACACTTTTCCCGTCGGCGTCAAATGCCAGCCGCGCGCCTTCGCATCTCCGGTCAGCTTTACGTCCTGACCTCCTACAACCGTCGCGTACCTTCTGCCGTTCGACCAGTACAGTATCGAATGGGAGGGCACTGAATGCGTGTACATCGCTTCGATTTCTGGACGGCTCATCACGTCGGCGAGCTTGCGGGCGAATTCCATCGCGTACTTGTTCGTCAGATGCGGATTGCCTTCGAGGCTCAAGCGAATATTGAACTCAGTAACAACGTAGCGCATATTCGGAGCGAAGGATTTCACCACCTTGTTAAAAGCGTCCACGGTCGCGCCTCTCATGCCTTTCGAATAGAGGTGCAGCACGCCGTACACATCCGAACGGTTCTTCAAATCGATTCGAGTCGACAGCGCGCGAAGCATTCGCGTGACCCACACGTTGTCGGAGAGCTTCGTCGGCGTGTTGTTGTCGCCGCCTACCGTGAGCGGCAAAGCGAATCGCAAGTCCAGCGGCGTCAGTCCTTCAATCACGTCGGCGGCTCGCGCGGCGTAGTCCTCGGGCAGCCAGGGCCGGTGATTGAGCCACGGTTCGTTCGATAACTCGATCGCCACGATTTTGGATTTCAATCCGCTATCAATGAATCGTTGAATCGCCTCGCCCGCGACATCCGGGCCTTCTTCGACGTTTATTCCGATAATCGTCGTGAACTCGTGCGCGGCGATGAAGTCTACATACGCATCCAGCGGAAACCAGGCGTACTGGTTGGCCGTCTTGTTCTCGGCTTTGACTCTTGCAGTCGCTTCGGGCCCGCGAGGCGAATACCAGCCGCCGAAGGAAAAGCGTAAGCTCTTCACGCCCGCCTCGCTCAACGCTGCGGCCATTGCGTCGCCTGCCTTTTTGTCGAGCCATCCGTCGATCAGTGGAGACGGTATCGAAGCGAACGACATATCGGTCCCCAGCACCGGCGCCGGGTGGGTTGCAGTTTGGGCGTCGGACCGTGCGCCATTGCTCGCGGCTAATCGCACTTGGGTCTGGGCTCGGCCGATACCTGAGAGTATCAACGTGGCGCTCACTCCAATTAGCAATATTTTGGTTCTTTTAGTAGTCACGGTTCTCTTTGGATTATATAACAAGCTTCAGACGATGCTCGGATGTGGTCGGAGAACCACGTTGCCATCAAATACCGGATAGTGTAGAAAGCAACCCATGGTACTGCATAGAGGAGGGGCATGGAGTTCAGGCTTTAGCCTGGCAGTACCTTCCTCCCGCGACGGACAGCCAGGCTAAAGCCTGAACTCCATGCACTTTTTCCGTTGGCTTCGTCGGCAATTGAGTCTTTAGGAGGGAACACCGCATGCGGTCCCGCTGGAAGCGCTGGTCAATCCTAGTGCTGCTGTGCGTGTCATTGTTGGTGCTCGTGCTTTTTTTCCCTGGGTTGCCGTGGACCGGCCGCATTCGCCACACGCTCAAGAGAACGACTGTCAAAGCCGAAATGACGCTAGCGAGATGGCGCGGCCATGAGCCCAGGTTTATCTCAATAGCCGGGACCTTGAAAACCCCCGGCGCGCAGGTCCAGGCGCTCGACTCGCGTTCCGGTTGGGCGACGCTTGCGGACCGCGATGGAAGATTCGTGCTGCCCGATGTGATGTGGTATCCGGGAGCGGTTTATGAACTCGTGATATCAAACGACGAGTCTGCGGGAATGCTCATCAAGGTACGAGCGCCTGAGGCATTCCCCGAAAGCGGAGTATTCAGCGCCGGCGAGTTGAACCTGAGCCAGGGATCTGAAGTCGAGCTTGGTTCTCTAATCGGGGTCAATTCCAGCACTCTCGAAGGTTTTGACTCCGAGAACAGCGGGTACTACAAAGAGTTGTTCGACAAGCTCACCGCCGGCAAGCAGTCCGATGAAGAAAAGATCGGCGCGATAAACGACTACGTTGCGAGCAAACTGAACTATGACGAGACGCAGTGGGAGTTGGGCTCAGCGCGCCGGGTGCTCGATCGGGGCTCTCAGTTTTGTGGCCATCTCAGCAACGCGATGGAAACCTTGCTCGCGATCGGCGGCTATAGGACGAGAGCCGTGCATATGAGCAATGGCAAGATTCCGCCTGGTACTCACGCGGTGGTCGAGGTCTTCTATGGCGGAGGCTGGCACCTGTATGATCCAACATTCGGCATAAAGTTCACCAAAGATGGCTACGTCGCAAGCTACAGGGATGTCAGTCTCGACACGAGTGTGATCTCGGAGGACCTGTTTCAAAGATTCCGCCCAAAGGTTCGCCGTGAGTTCATGGCGCTGTTACCCGGGATATACGAGACGGGCTACCATCACTTCTATTACTTCAAGAATAATAAATGATGAGACGACTGTCTATGAACGGTAGCCGATCTTGCCGCCGCGAAGTTTTCTTTATCCCATCACGCTCCGCGAACTACTGGCAATCATCTCGGAGCAACAGTAGGCTGCGGCTTTCGCAAGATGGCGACAATCCGGTGGGTAAACAGCTCCTGCAAGACAGGTATGCGCGAGAGCGGATAGAACAGCCACGCATAATAGTGCATCTTCCACCTGTGGAATTGTCGAATCATTTTGTTAAGCAGCGGAAGGAACTCAAGCCGGAGAACCTCAAAGTTCGACCTGTTTAACATCCTGCGAAAGCTTCGAATCGTTACACCGTTGAGCGAATATAACCGGTCACCGGGCCGAAGAGCTTGAGGGCGATAGCCGTCGCCTCGCTCTTCAAGCAACTCGTCGATCGCACGCAGGAGGACTTTTGAAGGGAAGATCAGGTTGGCATAGGGCACCCGAGAAGCATAGCCCTCCAGATGCGAGCCCTTTGGGTGGAAGTACGGAGGGAAGACCGTCAAAAAAAGCCCGGCGGGTTTCAGCACGCGATAGACCTCGGCTAGAGTCCTTTCGAGATCCTGAACATGCTCCAGCACGTCGTAGCACAACACGGCATCGAAGCTGTCGTTCGTAAATGGAAGTGACTCTCCAACAGCCGTCGCAAAAAAAGCGTTAGTTGACCCCATCGATCGAGCAAACTGCAGACCTGCCACGGATGCTATCGAGTCTATATCGACGCCGACCCAAGTGTTGCCGGTGACTTGCTGAAACGCGAGTGTCCTGCCGCCAAAACCGCAACCTAGGTCGAGAATTATTCCCCCTGATACTTTTACCTGCCCCTCAAAGTATTTCAGGAAACCGCAGCCGGACTCACTCTCATCATCATAGGCTAACCGCGCGAGTCTAATCCCAACCTCAGTGGTTAGCTGATCGGTCGGTCTATAGTCGGCTCCAGGATAAGCCGGGAGTGTGCGCAATACTAGTTTGGCAAGTTTTGTTGCAAGCTTGCTCATAGGGTTGCAGTCTGGTGAATGCTTCTTCGGACACGGAGAGCCGTCACGTTAATTTGCTCTTGCAGCGTCGACCAGATTCTTGCCTGAATAAGAGCGATACTAATAGTGAGTTCGCAAAGAAGTCAATTAGCATACTAAACACTGCCCGGGGAAAAACTTTCAATTGTCGTGAGCACAGGGTTGCCCGAACTTGACGCAAAGGTTACCAGCGGCGATAGTGGCTGATTGAGACCTGAAGTGACTCCGGTCAGTACCGCGAGCGGTAGCGAGCGTGACTCAACGAGCCACGGACCGAGCCGCGCGTGCGACCGCTCGCGGTACTCATTCCGCGGTCGAGGAACCATTGGTGAGAATTCCTGATTTTCATGACGTGTTGATGGCGCGCCGGCAGATCCGGCCTCACCTTGAGCGCACCCCAATGTATTCCTATCCGGCAATCGACGAGCTAATCGGCGCCAAGGTCTTCATCAAGCACGAGAATTATCAACCGGTCGGGGCATTCAAGGTGCGCGGCGGCGTGAACCTGATCTCTCAACTCAGCGAGGAAGAACGAGCGCGCGGAGTGATCGCCGCCTCTACCGGTAATCACGGCCAGTCAGTGTCGTATGCCGCGCGTTTGTTCGAGGTCAAAGCGCGAATCGTCGTGCCCGAAGCCGCCAACCCGGGAAAAGTCGCAGCGATGCGAGGCATGGGCTCGGAGGTGATCTTCCATGGCGCGCGATTCGATGAAGCGCGGCTGCACTGCGAAGCGCTAGCTCGCGAAAACGGCTATCGTTATATTCACTCCGGCGACGAGCCTTTGCTGATCGCGGGCGTAGCCACCGAAGCGCTCGAGATGCTGGAGGATGAGCCGGCACTCGAAGCGATCTTCGTTCCTGTCGGCGGAGGTAGCGGCGCGGCGGCCGTCTGCATCGCTGCGAACGCAATCGACCCGCACATTCGCGTCATCGGTGTGCAGTCAGAAGCCGCACCCGCGGCTTACGAGTCGTGGCGGCAAAAGCGGCTGGTTGAAGCACCGAACAAGACTCTGGCAGAAGGCCTGGCCACCGGCACCGCGTTCGCGCTTCCCCAGACGATTCTGTGCGCGCGTCTGAAAGAATTCGTATTGGTCAGCGACGAAGAGATCATGCGAGCGATGGTGTGGATGATCGAACGCGCGCATACTCTGGCAGAAGCTGCCGGCGCAGCTCCTCTAGCCGCGGCCTACCGAATGCGAGATGAGCTTGCCGGAAAAAAGGTGGGAGTAGTCTGCTCGGGTGGTAACACTTCGATGGAGCAATTGAAGCGAGCCTTAGATCGTGCTTGACTGAAAGAATCCGAACGGGATTACCACCGCGCAGCGCAACGCTCGCGCCTTAGTCTCACCAACATTGGCGGAGAATAAGTCTTACCCTCAAAACTCATGCACTATAGCTCGCCGAACTTCCGTCTATTTCATTGGGAAGCAAAGAATCTGACCACCGAAGGAGAATCGATATGCCAAAAAAACAGCAAGCCAAGGGACAAACCGGCCAGCAGACCAAAGAGGGATTTGTCAGCACCAGGTTTGAAGCGCCCGACGTCCCGGACTACGTCGTTGTTGAACTGCGTTACGAGAGCCCTGTCGCCTTCACAGCCTCGAGGTTTTCGGCGCCTGCCGCTGCCGCTCCGAAGGCGGACAAGCTCAACGAGGCTTTAGCAAAGTATGATGTCGCGGCCATTCGCTCGCATTTCGGCTTGAAATCGGCGGCAGTTCGCGCGCGCGTCGAAGTCGCGGCGACTCTGCCCCCGGAGCCAGCCCCTGAGAAGTTCAAGGACAAAGGCATGGACACTGAGTTTATTCAAAGCGGTTTCGTCCAGGTCGTCCCAAAGAACAGCCGCGATGCTGACAAGATCGCAAAAGAGCTTAACCGGAAGGAGGCGGTCTGGAAGGCATACGTCGCACCGCGCCCAGTGCCCGCAATGCCTGCCGGGGCCGCGGCCGGAAGCCGCAATTTCGAGCCGGCTCAGGGCTATCTTTACGCGCCGCCCAATGGCATCGGAGCAGCCGAAGTATGGAGCCTCGCCGGAGCAAAAGGTAAGGGCATCACAATCTGCGATATCGAAGGCAACTGGAACCGCCAGCATGAAGATTTGCCTTCAGGCATTCAACTTATCGGCGGGACCGTGATCAATGATCTGGGCTGGAGAAACCACGGCACCGCGGTGCTGGGTGAGATGATTTCCATACCCAACAACAAAGGTACAGCCGGCATCAGCCACGAGGCAAAAGCCATCGTCCATTCGGCTGTAGTCAGCGGCGTGTTCAATGCGGCCGCTGCCATTAACAATGCGGCAAACGCCTTGAGTGCCGGGGACGTAATCCTCATCGAGTTGCAGGCCACCGGCCCCAACGGAAAATACGTTGCTATGCAGTTCTGGGGCGACATCTTTTCTGCCATTGTGGCGGCCACCGCGAAGGGCATTACAGTCGTCGAAGCAGCAGGCAACGGAAATGAGAACTTCGACCTGGCGGTCTTTAATGGAACCGGATTGCAAAAAGACAGCGGCGCGATAGTTGTAGGCGCAGGTGTCCCTCCGGCGAATCACGTTGACTTTGACGGATTTGGAGCATCGCTTACCGCGTACACTTCGCTCGGGGTACCGCGTTCGCGCATTTTCTTTTCGAACTATGGTAAGATCGTCAATGTACAAGGCTGGGGTTGGCATGTTACGACGCTGGGATATGGAGACGCACAAGGCGGCGCCTCAGAGAACTCCTGGTACACTCTCCGATTCTCGGGCACTTCCAGCGCTTCGCCGATCATTACGGGAGCTGTGGCGTGTCTTCAAGGCCGAGCAAAAGCGAAGAATGGCTCGCCACTCCCACCGAACAAGGTCAGAAAGTTCCTTATGAATACAGGCACCCCACAGGAACCCGGGTCCCGGGGTGCCGCTAACGCAGAACATAGGACCGCTCCCGAATCTACCGTCGGCGATCAAGAAAGTCTGACCCTGTGAGGAGTTGAGATGATTCCACCGGTGACGTTGCCAGCAAATAGCAAGGTCAGAATTCCTGTGGATTTGAAATTGAAACCCGGATGGCGGCTTGATCCGACTCATGGCTTCTTCGAGACGGACTCTGGTGAGAGGTTTACACCACACAAGGACCTGCCAAAGAACAGCAGAATCGTATATAAGGTGCCGGGCCTGGCCGGGGCCGACCCGTCGAAGCTTTCGAAGCACGAACGCGACCTACAACGCTATGTGCAAGTGATTCTGCCGCCGGGCGAATCGCCTGCGGACTACGTGGATCTGATTCGCAAATGGCCATGTGTCGCGGAGGCACACACAGCGCCTGAGATGAGCTTGCCACAGCACGGGTGACGCTCGTCTATCACGAAGCGCCTAACAACCTCGGTGTAAAATCGGTCGATTTTGACACCCGCTACATAATTGAAACTATGAATCTGAAATCATGCGCGCGATGGTGTGGATGATCGAACGTGCGCACAAGCTCGCCGAAGCAGCGGGCTCGGCTCCGCTGGCCGCGGCTTATCGGATGTGAGGTGAGCTTGCCGAAAAAAAGTTCGGGCTGGTCTGCTCTGGCGGCAACACGTCGATTGAGCATTTGATACAAACGCTCGCCCACGGCGTAGCACAGACTCTTAGTCTGTGCCGGTAACTCCGCTTCCAGGGCAATAACCAGACACGACTAAAGGATATGCTACTTCAGGTGCGATTAGTGCTGCTATCGAGAGTCTTTCATTATTTCGTGCTCAAGTTCCGTCTGTTGGAATAGGAGGAGGAATCAGCCGTTAGCCTCGGGCTGACCTCCTCCTTCCAACTTATGTCAAGGAGCCGCAGAGCATCGACCTTATGAGGCAACTGCTGCGAAGCATCGATCGAAAAGTTCTGGTTACGTTGGGCCTGGCGCCAGCGGAACTAGCAGTCGCTTGACGGGTGAGCAGTCTGAGCCGTTGTCGCACCCTATGATAGTCACTAAGCAGTTCCTTCCACAGGGAACGGGCGGAAAATGGAGATCACCGGCTGCGGATTGATCTCAGAAGAAGGACCATCGCAATGGCAAACATCTTTTCGAATACTTTTGGCCGCTTCACCGAGGTCGTCACCGGGTGGATCCCCTGGTACAAGCTGCCGGTCCTACTCGGACTCCCGAGGATCTTCCGCATTCGCGCAAAACTTCGGTCGGATAATCTGTACGACTCGGAAAAGATCGACGCAACCGAGGCGCCGCCGCTGGGAAAGCCGGGTGAGACCCAACGAATATCCCGCACGATCGACGGCACCTACAACGATCTAGGGCAGCCGCGAATGGGGAGCGCCGGGACGCGCTTCGGCCGCAACGTGCCGCTCGATCACGTGATCCCCAATCAGGCCGCGCTGCTGACGCCAAGCCCTCGAACTGTGAGCGTCGAGCTGATGACCCGAAATGAGTTTCAGCCCGCAACCTCGCTCAACCTTCTGGCCGCCTCGTGGATTCAGTTCGAGGTTCATGACTGGATGAGTCACGGAGGAAACGAGAAAGAGAATCCCATCGAGGTGCCACTCAGCAACCACGATCCTTGGCCAGAACGCCCGATGCGCATCCGGCGAACCCGCCGCGACCCGACTCGCAAGCCAGACTCAACCAGTCCAATTCCAACCTTCGCCAACACCGAAACTCATTGGTGGGACGGCTCGCAGATTTACGGAACCGACCTCGCAACACAGACGAAAGTGCGATTGGGTGTCGACGGCAAGCTCAAGCTCGGGGGCGACAACCTGCTGCCAGTCGATCCTCACACGGGGATAGACATTTCTGGCGTGACGGGCAACTGGTGGGTCGGGCTTGCGATGCTCCACACTCTGTTCACGCTCGAACACAACGCGATTTGCGACCGCCTCCACTCTGAGTTCAAGTCGTGGTCAGATCAGGAGCTGTTCGACCGCGCACGGCTGATCAACGCAGCGTTGATGGCGAAGATTCATACCGTTGAGTGGACGTGTGCGATAGTCGCGCACTCGACGGTTGAAAGAGGCATGAACCTAAACTGGCAGACGATTCGCAAGTCGAAGGCCGACCACCACGCCGCGCCTTATTCGATCACCGAAGAGTTCGTCGCCGTCTATCGAATGCACCCCCTGATGCCGGACGATTACAGCTTTAGATCTTTTGCGACCGGCGCGGTGGTCGAAGAGCGGACGATGCCCAATGTTTCGAATGCTAAGGCGCGTGAGCTGTTGACCAGGCTCTCGATGGCGGATCTCTTCTATTCGTTCGGGACTATGCATCCCGGCGCGATCACGCTGCACAACTACCCGCGCTTTCTGCAAAAGCTCGAAAGACCAGACGGTCCCACGATTGACCTGGCGTCGGTCGACATACTGCGCGATCGTGAACGCGGCGTCCCGCGCTACAACGAATTTCTCAAGCTTATCGACAAGGACCCGGTAAAGAAGTTCGAGGACCTGTCAAGCAATAAAGAATGGGTGGAAGAGATCAAGCGGGTCTACGGCGGCGACATCGACAAAGTTGACTTGATGGTCGGGATGTACGCAGAAGATCCGCCCGAAGGCTTCGGCTTCAGCGAGACTGCGTTTCGGATATTCATCTTGATGGCGTCTCGACGGCTGCAAAGCGACCGCTTCTTCACGACCGATTACAACGAGAAGACCTACACGAAGGCCGGCCTCAAGTGGATTGAGGATAACAACATGAGGACCGTTTTGAGGCGTCACATTCCGGCGTTGGGCCCGGTGCTTGATAAAGTGGATAACGCCTTCAAGCCGTGGCCGAAGAAGTAGGCGTGGGCGGCCTTAGGCGTAGCTATGACTGAAAGCGAAAAGGGATTGAACAGGAGGAACTTGTATGAGCGAAAGGTTGTTCGAGGACGACGTCATTTTCCTTCAGCGGCTCTTGAAGTCCGCCGGGCTTTACACCGACACGATAGACGGCGATTGGGGACAGAACACGGACAAGGCAGTGATTGCTTTCGAGAAGAAGTCAAAGCAACTTGCCGATGCACTCGGAACATTCGACCCGCGCTCGGAGAAGAACATTCAGACTCTGCAACTGAAAACACAGGAAGCAGCACGGAAGTTCTTAAAGGCTGTTCAGGGGGCTGGAATCACGGCTCGAATCATTTCGGGGAGTCGAACATATGCCGAGCAAGACAGGTTGTTCCGGCAAGGACGTTTTGGCAATCCAGGCCCGAAAGTCACAAACGCGCGCGGAGGACAAAGCAATCACAATTTCGGGATCGCATGGGACATCGGAATCTTCAAGAACGGGGCTTATCTGCCGGAGTCTCTACTCTACAAAGAAGCGGCCGCGATCGGACTCGCCGCCGGAATAAACGGCCTGGAGTGGGGCGGCAACTGGCAAACGTTCAAGGATACGCCGCATTACCAGTCGGCTACGGAGTTTTCGATTAGTGAGATTCGCCAGCGATTCGAGAATGGGGAACCGTACGTTTAGCAAGGCTCGGTAGAAGCGAGCCGCGCTAACGAAGTCCGGCAGCCGCTTTGTTGCAGGACGCGAGAAGCCACCGGCCGCATCGTCTCCTGAACGTGGCGCGGACTTTAGTCTGTGTGGAGTGGCCAAGCTATATCCTCGCCCACAGACTAAAGTCTGCGCCACATCACGGGCACGCATAGCTGCTGCCTGGCTTTCACGCGAACTGCGGCGGGCTGAAGACCGACATAATCTGTTCGATGATCTCGTCCCGCGATTTGAAGCGGGACTCTTCGTACTCATAGACGCAAAATCCAACTGAAGTAATTCATCAGGCAGCGGCGCGCTTCTGTCGTATGCGATCAATGCTTCACTTTCCAGAAAAGTCTGCGATATCTGCATCGCCAGTCAAATGAGTTCCGTCTGTTATGGCAGGAATGAAAGGCCGCAGCTTCAAAGGAACAAAAAACGCACCCGTGCGAGGTGAAAGGGAGGGAATCAGATATGAGCGCAGAAGACAGACCGGGAAAACTCCGATTGGAACTGGTCGATGTTTATGGAGACAAAATAGGCGGAAAGGTTGACGTGCTGTTGCGCCATCAGGTGCTCACTCATTCGCCACGCTTCAACGGTCTAGATGCATCGAAGCGGATCACCATCGAAGGATTGCACGGAGTTCCTCAGGGGCTCTACATGCTTGAAGTCGATCCGGCAGCCTATCTTCAAGTGAATCAGTTCGTCACCATTGACGCGAGCGGCTTCACCGATAAGCAGATCGTGTTTCCGATAGACCCGAAGAAAGTTGTAAGCGTCGCGTTCCCTGAGTACTCGGCGCTGCCAGCGGAGCCTCGGCGGATACTGGAAAATAGTGACAACGTGTTTTCGTTTGAGGGAAAGGCGGGCAACGCGCTCTACACGGCGGACACGTTCGATGACCTACGCAAAGCCTGCATGCTGAACATCGGCGCGAAGTGTGCGGCAACTCGGCTCAGCAATGGCAAGACAGTTCTCCCATACATCCAGAAGATACGCGAGCTCCGCAGCGAACGCTTCTTTGCCGACGTTACGAGGGAACTCAGAGAAGAGACTAAGAACAGCGTGGCCGAAGACGTGTTCAAGCCTGCGCCTGACACGCTTCACACCCCGCCGCCGGGATTCGACCGCGCCGGAAGCTGGAAGACTCGAGACCAGTACGGCAATTTGCAGCTCACCTTCTTCGCGAAAGGCGATGAGTGGGTCGCGGACATCGATATAGATGACGCGGCGGGAATAGAACACTTGTTTCACGTGCTCGATCATAAGATCACCGGGAGCCACACGCACCCATATGCCATACACGAGATTCTACTTGCGCGTCAGGAAATCGACCCCGGATACCATTTTGTGGTCTAATCCAATCTCGGATGAGATCACATATTCTAGGAATTGACCTGGGCGGAACTAAGGTAATGGCGGCGGTGCTTGATCCCGCCGGACTAGTTATCTCTCGCGCCCGCGCGAAAACCAGAGGCTGGCGCGGCGACGAAGAGGTCTTCGCGACGATCGCAACCGTCGCGCGACGAGCTATCGAAGAGTCGGGCGTCGATGAGGATCAACTCGCAGCGGTTGGCATCGGCGCTCCCGGCCCCATCGATTTCGACACCGGCCACATAATCGAAACTGCGAATTTGAGATTCAAGAACTTCCCGCTAGGGCCTCGCATCGCTGAGGAGTTCGGACGCCCGACGATAATCGAGAACGACGTAAACGCTGGAATGTACGGTGAATTCAGAGCCGGTGCGGCGCAGGGAGCCCGCGACGTACTGGGCATGTTTGTTGGAACGGGCATCGGCGGCGGATTGATCTTAAACGGCGCGTTGTATCGCGGCTTCAACAAAGGCGCGGGGGAGGTTGGTCACATAATTGTTCAGGCAGGCGGTCCGCGCTGCGGCTGTGGCAATCGCGGGTGTCTTGAAGCCGTCGCCAGCCGCATCGCAATCACTCGCGAGATTCGAAAGGCGATCACGCGGGGGGGTCGCAGAGTTGTCTCGAAAGGGCTGACCAGGAAAAACGCTGTGCTATCGGGGAAGGATCTGAAAGCGGCATATGATTCTGGCGACGAGCTTGTAAGGAAGATAGTTCATCGGGCTGCCAGGTTCATCGGCGTCGGCATCGGGAGCCTGTTGAACGTGCTCGGCTCGGAGATGGTGGTGCTTGGCGGCGGGCTCATCGAAGCTTTCGGAGATGACTTCGTCGCTCGCATAGAGCGCGAGGCTCGCAAAATCGCCTTCGAGATCAACTCAAAGAATGTGAGGATAACACGCGCGCAGCTCGGTGATGACGCGGGAGTGATTGGAGCAGCGGCGCTCGCACGAGATGCGCTCAGCAGCACCACCGACCTATCGGAGTTAGTTGAGGAATACTAGAGTACGAGATCTTAAAGGCTCTTGATCAGGCACTGGCAAGCAGGCTCTTGAGTGCGATTCCAAAATGAAGAACGTCGCGTCAAGGCGTCACCTTACACGCGCTTCGGTCAGCAAATGCTTCGGCGGAACTCGGAGATCGCGCACCAGTCTGATCCACGACATCATCTTCAAGATGTAATAGCTGAAATCAACTTCCCACCAGTAAAAACCCTGCTTCACCGACCCCATATAGTGATGATGATTGTTGTGCCATCCTTCACCGCCCGTCCACAGCGCTATCAAAAAGTTGTTACGGCTTTGATCGGTTGTCACATACCTTCTGCTGCCCCACAAATGAGACAGTGAGTTCACCGAAAACGTCCCGTGATACAAAACAACGGTGCTGACAAAGAAGCCCCACACCAGCCACTGCGCTCCGCCCAACAGGAACAGAAGCACGGCCAGCGCAACGGGAGGAATGAGATGATAGGTGTTCAGCCATCGCAACTCAGGGAAGCGCGCGAAATCTTTGATCGCGTCCCAATCCGTAGGATCAAACCTGGGGCTGACGATCCAACCGACGTGCGACCACCAGAAGCCTTCTTGCACCGGCGAATGAACGTCGCCTTCCTGGTCGCTGTACTTGTGATGCCTGCGATGATGCGCCGCCCACCAAAGCGGGCCCTTTTGCACGGCCATCGTGCCTAGCAGCGCTAACACGAACTGGAAGACACGGGTGGTCTTGAACGAACGATGCGAAAAGTAGCGATGATAGCCGGCTGTCAACCCGAACATCCGTAGCGCATAAAGGCCAACGCAAAGCAGCACCGCGGGAAGACTGATCCCGACGAAGAGCACGGCGATACACGCGAGATGCATAAAGACGAACGGTATGAGTTTCGCTGACTTTTTGATCTTTACGTCAATGCTCGGGCCGGCTTTTGCGTCTTGGGGTAGTTCTTCAAGGAGTGGAATGGGCGTGTCAAACCTTGTATTAAACGGTAATTCTTTCGTAAGAGTGGAAGGCGATACGGTCTTTATCTCGATCATCAGCTCTCCTGTTTGCCCTACCATCTTAACAACTCTCGAGGGCGACCGGAAGGATGGAATGGAAGACGTGATCGATCAGTAACTCAATTAGTCAGTTAGTGAGCAGATAACTCACAAGCTTACCGTCAACGTAAATGGCCAGAGTATTCGAACAAGTAGCCGGGATTCTTAAGCGCACGTGGGTGCAAACAATGTCATCAACATGTCACCGACGACCGCACCGTCGCGTATCACCTGATCGAAGGAGTCCTCTACGGCTGGTGCGAGTCCTGTTTCAGCCAGCGTCCTCCGCTGACTAGAGCCGTCGCTGAACACGCGACGGCGTGAACTTATTCAACTCCCTTTCCAGTTCAGGCGAGGACTCATCGGCATCTGTGCCTGCGCTGCCGGGCATCTGCACGCGCGGGATCCTGTAGGCGTTCAACATCACACACCAAATACGGCGAGACTCTTGGTAGAACGATCCGGAAAGTTAGGGATCTTTCACCCGCAGCCTTCAAACAAAGCCGTCCGAAAGGACTTGAAAGATTCCCAACCTCCCGGTTCGGAGTATTCACAGTCGTTAATGC
Organism: Acidobacteriota bacterium; assembly: GCA_038040455.1. Taxonomy (GTDB): domain Bacteria; phylum Acidobacteriota; class Blastocatellia; order UBA7656; family UBA7656; genus Onstottus_A. Next base: position 30,743 of record JBBPIH010000003.1, on the reverse strand, counting down.
GTGCGTGTATTCCCGAAAACCTGGCGCACATCTCCAAATTCGGCTCACCTTGACTCGGGCATAGATAGCCTGTACCTTACAGCCGAACCCACCCCAGGAGGAAGCGTGGAGACGGCCAAGGGTAAGACCCGCGAAGAAATAATCAACCGGCTCGCCGACCGAATAGATAGCTTCGAAAAATACACCCCGCCGCACTCTCGCTTGTTAGCTGAGCTTGCGATCCATCTGGCTCGCCGCTTCGGCCTTCCGCCACCCGACGTCGACGCGATAGCTGAAGCTGCCATGCTCCACGACATCGGCTTGTATGCAATGGCCCCCGCTTACCTTTCGCTTCCGCGTCCCCTTAGCTTCGAAGCACGCCTCGACCTCTGGCGGCATTCGGTCATCGGCGAACAGCAGATGGCCAAACGCGATGCTATGCGTCACGCGCAGTTGCTCGTGCGATGGCATCACGAGTGGTGGAACGGATCGGGCTACCCCGACATGCTAGCGTTCGAAGACATTCCTATCGGCGCGAGAATTCTGCGAGCGGTTGAGCTTTACGGCGCGCTGCTTTCTGATCGACCCTATCGCGCCGCGCTCGACGAACCGCAAGCCATCGAAGCGCTGACATCATCGGCCGGTATAGAATGCGATCCATACGTAGTCAAAGCCCTTCTGGCGTTGCTGGATGAGTTGCGCGCCGGCCTACCCCCGCCGCTGCCCGCGCACGTCGCCGAGGCGCCTACGAAGGAGATTCAGCGCTCGCCATTTCCCGAGCAACCCGTTGCTGTTGAAGTACCCAGTGCGGAATCATCGCCTTCGGCTGTAATTGCGCCCGAGCACTCAAGCGGTCTGTCTTATCCCCCTCCGATCTCCGAAGCCGATAACAGCACTTCTGAACCGGCGCGTCCCCTCGCGCCGTCGAGCACAAGCATGCAAGCGCTCGCTTCGGGTGCTCTCGAACCAAATGAGCACCCAAGATCGGAGCCAACACGCGGAGGCCCAGCCACAACGGAGATTGTTTCACCACAACCTGCTGGTCGCGAGACAGCCCATGCCCTTCCATGCGAGTCGCTGCTGTTGCGAGCGCAGTCGATAGATCTCGCCAACCGCGATTCGCCGAGTTGGCGCGGATGGAATGGGTCGCGCTACAACAAGAAAAAGCTGCTCGGGTTTGAGGCAAGCGTGTTGCGCCAGATCGAATTTCGCTCGGTCGCGATTCCCTTCTGGAACGAGCCGCGTTTGGATTGGTATCTGAAAGCATGGGGCAAGCTCATCTTTGCGAACGATCCACGCGCGTGGGCCGGAACTGTCGCCCGCGCAACGGTCGAAGGCAGCGAACCGCTCGGCGAGGATACCATCAGTCGCATACTCGAAGACGTCTACGTTCCGGGCGTGAGACTTGCGAACCCCGACTTGCGCCGCTGGTTCGGCGAGTCCGATGCGTGGTGGATGGATAACCTGCGCCAAAACATCGACGGATTGGATGATCAGATCATGCGCGCGCAGGCACTCGCTCTCGGCTTTCTTACCGGAGACTACGCCTTGTCGTTTAACGAAGAGACTCGCGAGCTCAGGCGGCCACTGACAACAGTGTTCTGGCGTTTGGCTGGCCGGGCCTTCGCGGGTCCTGTGGGTCATCCGAATAATCGAAGCTTCAATCAGCCGGCCGAGGACTTCACCAAACATGCGCGAGCAGACCTGCTCTATTTGAGCTCGCCTGCTGCGCACAGCGATCGCGGGGGAGCAGAAGCGAGGTCGGAGTGGCGCGAGTCCTGGGCTACCGGCTCGGCGTCAATTGGCATGGATCAGGGAAAAATGCTCGCGAACCCGCCCCAGTCGAAGCAATCCTATCTGGCATCGATCGATCGGCTGTTGAGACTCGCCGCGCATTTCAAAACCTGGGCAGTGGAGTACCAGGAACCCGGACTAGCGACGGCCCAGGACATCATCGAACTCATCAAAGAGTACCGTCCGGTGAGCGCGACTTATTCAAAAGATGTTACGGAGGTGGCAGGAGGCCAGCGCAGCTACATCATTGTCGGCGAAAAGAAATCAGCGCGTTAGCCCGTCGCACCGATGCATTCCTCAGTTTTCGTTTGTCGCTCCTCGTGAACACTCCCCAGGCTCCCTCCTACTTCACGCGTCAGAGGAAATAAGGCAACCCGGTGCGCCGTGTCAGCGTTATGGGGTGGGTTCGTATGCAGTTGGATGAGAGCACAGGTTTCGACTAACATACTTCAGTGCAAACAGACGAAGGAGGAGTTGAGTATGTACAGGGTCTCCGCCAAACAGTTAGTCTTTGTCGCGTTGTTCTCAGCTTTGGTGGCTGGCGTCATCGTCGCTTGCGCTCAACGGGCGCTTGGGCCCAGTCCGGTGCCGGTTGAAGTTACAGCGATCGCCGACCCAACGGTCGCGAGCGACGAGCAGAACAACATCGAGATCTATCGCGCGGTCAGTCCCGGCGTCGTCAACATAACGAATCGCGGTTATCAAGAAAGCTTTTGGGGAGCGATGCCTTCCGAAGGGACCGGCTCGGGCTCGATCGTGGATGAACGCGGCTATATCCTCACAAACTATCACGTGATCCAGGGCGCCACTCAGCTAGAGGTTCAAGTTGAGAATGATAAGTTTCCCGGGACCGTCGTAGGCACTGATAGAGACGACGATCTGGCGGTCATTAAGGTTGAGGTCCCGCGCGGCCACCGCTTGACGGTCGTCAAGCTCGGCTCATCCCAGGGGCTGGAAGTCGGGCAGAAGGTGCTGGCAATTGGAAATCCCTTCGGGCTTCAGAGGACCTTGACCACCGGTATCATCAGCGGGCTTGAAAGACCGCTTCGCGATCCGGTTGCGCGGCGCACGATCAATGGCGCAATCCAAACCGATGCCGCGATCAACCCCGGCAATTCCGGTGGACCGCTTCTGAATGCGAGGGGCGAGATGATTGGCATCAATACGGCAATTCAACCCAACGCCGGCGGCGGTTCGATCGGCATTGGATTCGCAGTGCCGGTAGACCTGGCGAAGCGGATCATTCCCGAGATCATAAGCAAAGGGTATGTCTCGCGTCCCTGGTTGGGGGTTTCTACCATCCCTTTGAATCGCAACGTTGTTCGCGCATTCAACCTGCCAGTCGAAGAAGGCATCATCGTTGCGGATGTGAACCGAAGCGGCGGCGCGGCCGCAGCGGGGCTTCGTCCAGCTATCATGCGCGAAACGTTCTATGGCGTCTCGCTTCAACAGCTAGGCGACGTTATAGTTGCGGTTGGTGGACGAAAGGTTGGGACCCTCGAGGATCTTCAAACCGCGCTGCAAGACAAGAAGCCCGGCGAAACAGTGGACGTCGAGGTATTGCGTCAGGGTAAACGAGTCACTGTGCCGGTTCGTTTGAGTGAACGGCCACAGGACCAGCGGTAACGACACAGGCGAGACCAGAGCATCGTTGCCCGGTCATTGCTTTTGTCGAAGCTCGCGCTGCTGGCGTCGATACTCTTCAACCGCAGCGTCATGCTCCTCAGCCGTGCGTGAGAATCTATGGCGGCCGCCGGTCCCGTTTACCACAAAGTACAAGTCATCGGTGTGGTCCGGATGGAGCACCGCTTCCAGCGAGTCGCGGCCCGGCGAAGCAATCGGACCAGGAGGCAGCCCGCTCACGACGTAGGTATTGTATGGCGATGGGCGCGCGCGATACCGTAGCTGGTTTGGATTGCCGTCGTAGTCACCCGCCAGTATCGCGGCGTAGATGAAAGTTGGATCGCTTGCCAACGGCATCCCGCGCTTCAGCCGGTTGAAAAAGACTGATGCCATATGCGGTCGTTCGTCCGGCACTTTCGCTTCTTCTTCGATTATCGAAGCGAGGGTGACGACTTGATTGACGGTCAAGCCAAGCTGGCTCGCTCGGACCGACCACTCTGGCGTGAAAACCTCTTCAAAGCGATTGACCATCGCCCGAATCAGATCCTGGGGAGTTGTCTTTGTGTTGTAGTTGTAGGTGTCGGGGAACAGATACCCCTCCAGATTGCGGGCTTCGGGCGCTATTCGCTGAATCGGGGTCTGGTCTTCCATCAGACGAAGAAACTCTTCCGTCGTGGCCTTGCCGGTCTTTGTAGCGAACGTCTCGGCGATCTCAAACCGGTTGAAGCCTTCCGGTATCGTTACGCGCTCGAGATAGACCTCGCCCCGGCGAATTTTCTCGATTGCTTGAAGCGGTGAGATGGGAGACGGAAACTTGTAGTCGCCGGCCTTCAAGTTGCTCCCTCCGCCGGTGATTCGCAAGTATATCTTGAGCGCAAGCGGATGAGACACTATGCCAGCCTCAGTCAGGCGGGCGACTATGGCTTGAGTTCCAGCGCCCTGGTCGATGGTGATTATCCGGTCCGCCGCTGAATGTTCAACGGAGGCAGTCACGATCTTCCGCACCCACAGGGCACATGCTCCACCCGCCAGAATGACGATGAAGAGTAGTCCGGTTAAGCGTCGAAGCGGTCGCCGTCGAGAAGAAGTCATGTCAGGTTCAGAGAAGGTTCACGCCCGTCTCGTCTGAATTCAGTTCGTCGGTTTCGTTGCCGACAAGTAGTCCTGCAGAATTATCATGGCTGCGAACTCGTCCGAACGAGCGCGCCGCTTGCGCTTCGCGAAGCCGCGCTCGATCATCATCTGTTCAGCTTCATAACTGGTCAGCCGCTCGTCTTGGGCAAACACTCCTACGTCGAGCTGAGCCCTTAGTTTTTCGATGAATCGCATCGCGGCCGCTGCTGCATCGCCTACGGTGCCATCCATTCTTAGCGGCAGACCGACGACCACGGCCTCCGCTTCGAGGTCTTCAACGAGGAACTTCACCCGGGCAATGACGCGTTCGGTGCCCGATCTGCGGATAGTCTCGACCGGACGTACAGTTAAGCCGAGCCCGTCCGATATTGCCGTTCCGATGTTCTTAGTTCCGAGGTCGATGGCGAGCACACGCATTGATGGGAAGTATATGAAGCGGTCTCGCGCGGTGTCAAAGCGAAGGGCGGAAAGAGCAGACTCGCTTTGCTGAGTGTGTGTGCGACAGTGCCGAATAAAGAAAGGACGAGGCAGGTGGGCCTTTGATCCGTAGCGCTTGATGGCATCGACAGAATGGCGTCAAGCTCCAGGGAGATTTCTAGATGCCAGGCGTACCGCCTGAGAATGTCTTAATCGCACCGGGATTGCGAAGCATCTTGTCTACTTCGCCTGCGTGTATTTCTTCTTCGAAAATCATCTTGCGTGCATACTCTTCCAGGAATACGGACCCACCCTGAACTTCCTCTAAGAGCTCTTTGTAAAGATCGAGAGCCGTTCTCTCAGCCTCAAGGGACTCCTTGAGGATTTCACTAATGTTGTGCTGATGGGTCTCCAGAAGATGCCCAATGGCAAGTGAAGGGTGCTCCCCCATATGCGTTAGCATTTCTCCAGCTTGATGCGCATGGTCTAGTGATATGTTCGCTTCCGAACGAAACCAGGACACTATGGGAATGCGATTGTAGCCAAAAATCATGAAGGAATAGTGCGTATATCGAACGACACCCGCAAGCTCCTCCTCCAAGATGCGGTTCAACAGTTTCGCAACTTTTGGGCTATCGATCCCTTTGGATGTTGTCATCGGGCGTCGCTCCTTTCACTTACGAATGTGGTGTGCTTCTTCAAACGCAGCTCCAGTCGGCAGTCGTGGGCCAGTGTACGAGGCCAAACGCAGCGCGTCAAGATCGCCTGTCCTTATCCTTAATCCTTGCGCCGAACATTTCGAGCGGGTTAATATAGTTTCTGCCAAAGTCCACTAAGGAGCATCAGATGCGGTTCAAGACCAAGATCGCCATCGTCGTCTTTTCTACAATCATTGCCTTCTATGCTATCGTCGGCAGCTTCATGTCGAAGTCGGGGCAGGTGGTCGCCCGTGGAAGCCAGTACGGCCAGCTTCAGATATTTGACGAAGTGCTCAGTCACATCATCCGCGACTACGTCGATCAACCGGACCTTGAGAAGGTCAGAATCGGCAGCCTCCGCGGACTCGCCGAAGGGCTCGATCCATACAGCGCCTATCTGACGCCGGAGCAGGTCAAGCAATATGATCCGAGAGTCAATCGCGCGGAGACTGGACTGTTGCTCTCTAAAGTGGGGGGCTACGCCTACACGGTGGCGGTGCTCAAAGGCTCGCCTGCCGAGCAGGCGGGGATACGATCAGGCGACTTCATCGAGTACTTAGGGAAAGTTCCGTCCCGCGACTTGAGCCTGTATGACATCGAGCAGCTACTGAGCGGTCAGCCGGGCACCTCGGCCGAGGTGCGAATACTTCACCAGGGCCAATCGCGCAAGGTGACGCTCTCACGCGCGAAGATCACTCAGCCCGCCATTGAGTCGCGTATCGAAGAGCCGGGCATTGGATACATAAAGATCACCACGCTGGCCAGTGGCAAGGCGGCTGAAGTGAAAACGGCGTTGAGCGATTTGATTTCCAAGGGCGCTCAGAAAATCGTGCTGGATTTGCGGGGGACCGCGAACGGCAAGGTACAAGAAGGGGTGGCGGTAGCAAACCTCTTCGCAGGTTCGGGCACGCTCGCCAGAGTGCTCGGCAAGGGAGAGAAGGAGACTGAGACATTCACTGCCGATGCGAGCAAGGTTGTGTTCAACGGGCCGCTCACGGTAGTGATCGATCGCAGCACAGCGGGACCTGCTGAAATCATCGCTGCTGCAGTGCGAGATCAAAAGCGCGGTGAGTTGGTGGGCGAGCGAACCTTTGGAACCGGTTCTGAGCAACAACTGTTCTCGCTCTCTGACGGCGGCGCGTTGCTGATCACCACCGCCAAATACGCGCCCTCAGCAGGCAAGGCTTTCATGGAAGAGCCGGTAACCCCGACGGTGAAGGTTGATCGTCCCGTCGAAGCTGAAGTCATTCTGCCTGCCGGCGACGACGATGACGATAGTGAAGAGAAACCCGACCAGCAACAGCCACAGGTGACGCCTCCAAAACCTGCTCAGCCAGTCGAGGACGTTCAGCTAAAGAAGGCGTTCGAGATAATCAAGCAAACGCCGCTCAAGGCCCAGGCTGCCCAAAAGCGCGCTGTGCTGAAGGCTGCTCCGATTCCTGCCGGTGCCGCCCACGATGTTCGAATTACGACTTAGTGCAAGGTTAGAGCGAATCAAAAATAGCTCTGGAAAGCCGCTTCCCGCGAAGCGGCTTTTCTATTGATCAATAAGCACCGCTCTAACCTCTCATCATATTCCTCAACACGAACCACACGTTTGCGGGACGCTCCGCCAGCCGCCGCATGAAATAGGGATACCAGTAGCGGCCATACGGAACGTAGACTCGCATTCGATAACCTTCATGCACCAGTTTCTCCTGCAGGTCGCGCCTTATCCCGTACAGCATTTGAAACTCGAACTGATCGGGCGCGACCGCTCGCTCTTTCGAAAACTGCTTAGTAGCCTCAATCATCCTCTCGTCGTGAGTCGCTATGCCATGATAAAAGCCTGAAGGAAGCAGCTGACTCATCAGCTTGACGTAGTTTGCGTCGACGTCGGCTTTCTTTGGAAACGCGACGTCGGCAGGCTCTTTGTAAGCGCCTTTGCACAGCCGAATCCTCGCGCCGATCTTAAGCAATTCGCGCACGTCCTTCTCACTACGATAGAGATAAGATTGGATAACGATGCCGACGTTTTCGAATTCACTCCTTAGCCGTTTGAACACCTGAAGCGTCGCGTCGGTCTTGGTCGAGTCTTCCATATCGATGCGAACGAAGTTGTTGTAGCTGAGCGCAGCTTCAACAATCCTTCGCGTGTCGACGTAGCAGAGCTCCTGGCTGACATCCAGCCCAAGCTGAGTGAGCTTGACCGACACATTCGAGTCGAGCTTGGTGCTGTTTATGCTATCAAGCACGCGGATGTACTCGTTCACCTCCTGGCGGGTCTCAGCTTCGGACGTAATAGACTCGCCGAGATGATCGAAGGAGGCGCTGATCCCCTGGCGGTTGAGCTGGCGAATAGCTTCGACAGCATCCGCTAAGTCTTCGCCGGCTACAAATCGGTGAGTCACGTTGTTGAAGGATCGAAAGCGAGTGAGAAACTTTTTGAAGCCTTCGCTTCTGGAGAGATATAGCAACGCCGATTTCGTTATCACTTTTTGCAAGCCCGCTTCAGCAGCAGGACTAACGAGAATAAAGCACAGGCATATATCAAATCAACCGGCGCGGAACCACAAGTCAGAATCCCGCTGCGAAGTTGAATCATCCGCGGCGCACCTTTGCAAATCGCTGTTTGCCCCCTGGCAAAAAAATCCGTTGACTCTTGATAACGGCTTGCGTATACTACCGTTCTGAAATTGAAAACGGTTTTCAATTACGCTCAGGTGGTAAGAAGACGGCGGGCAAGGTAAGAATTAATGGTCTCCAGCAAAGTTCCGTCACGAAGTTTTTGGCATCAGGTCTCAATTGCAGTTTTCCCTCTGGCGGCTTTTATCCTGGCAAACTCGATTAGCGTTGAGGGTCAGGCCAAAAGCGCAAGTGTTTCCGGGCAGGTATCGGACCAAAGTGGCGCTGCGATCAGCGGCGCCTCAGCTAGGCTGTGGCAGCAATCAACGGGCTTTGACCGAATTGCCAAAACGGATAACAGCGGTCTATTTCTCTTTCGCGATGTCTTAGGCGGGAAGTACAACCTCAGCGTCAGCAGCAGTGGGTTCTCTGCTCTCACGCGAGAGATTGTTGTCTCTGCCGGCCGGACCGATAGCGCGGACTTCGTGCTTCACCCCGCCGCCCTCGCCGAAGAGATGGTAGTCTCGGTCAATCGCATCGCGGAAACGCCGGAGGTTCTGGAGCAGATACCCGGCTCAGTAGACGTAATCGACAAAAAGATGCTCGAGACGAGCCGGGCTTTCACTTTTACAGAAGCACTGCGCAAAGTGGCAGGCGTTCAGGTGCGCGACGAAGAAGGCTTCGGACTGCGGCCCAACATTGGTATTCGTGGGTTGAACCCCACCCGCTCCAGCAAGGTGCTGTTGCTGGAAGATGGCATACCGCTCACCTACGCGCCTTATGGCGACAATGCCTCTTATTACCATCCGCCAATTGATCGCTTCGAAAGCCTGGAGGTGCTGAAGGGCTCAGGGCAGATCCTTTACGGCCCGAGTACCGTCGGCGGAGTCATCAACTACATTACACCCACACCGCCGCAAAAGCGTTCAGGTTACGTGACTCTAATCGGAGGCAACCGCGACTACCTAAACGGCCACATCAACTATGGCGGGACCTGGAATGGCACGGGCCTCTTGTTCGACTACACGCACAAGCAAGGCCGGGGCTCGCGCGAGAGCACTCGCTCCGGCCTGAACGACTTAAACTTCAAGGCGCTCGCCGCCATTGGATCGAGGCACGCATTGACGCTGAAGGCGAATTACTACGGCGAAGATTCGAACGTCACTTATTCGGGCTTGAGGGAGGATGAGTACCGGGTCAACCCGCGCCAGAATCCTTTCAGAAACGATTTCTTTGACGGCGATCGTTATGGCGCATCAGCCAGCCACGCTGTCATCTTCAACAACAGCCTGGCGCTCACTACCAATGCTTACGGGCAAATCTTCCAGCGCCACTGGTGGCGTCAATCGAGCAATTCCAATCAGCGGCCAAACGACTCGGCGGACCCAGCCTGCGGCGACATGGCTAACCTCAACAGTACGTGCGGCAACGAAGGCCGTTTGCGTAAGTACTACGTCTGGGGAGTGGAGCCACGCTTGCGCGCAAGCCATCGTCTGTTCGGCCTGAGAAACGAAGCTGATCTCGGTTTCCGGATGCACTTCGAGACTCAGGACCGGCGGCAGGAGAATGGCAACCGGCCAGCGTCGCGCACTGGAGTCATCGTAGAAGATAACGAACGCAAGAATCAGGCTTATTCCGGTTTCGTGCAGAACCGCTTTCAGTGGAGAGACTGGACAATCACGCCGGGAATCCGACTGGAGCATATCAAGTACGAACGCACCAACAGGCTCGCGCACAATGGCGCTGGCATTGCCGGCAAGACGGACCTGACACAACTTGTTCCCGGTCTCGGCGTCTCCTACAGTCCTCGGCCAGGCACGACATTTTTTGCCGGCGTTCATCGCGGGTTTGCTCCGCCGCGCACCGAAGACATTATCAGCAACACCACAGGCGGCAGCGTAGAGCTCGATCCCGAACTGAGCTGGAACTACGAAATCGGCGCGCGGGCTCTGGTCCATCCAGGCGTGAGAGTCGAGGCAACCTTCTTCCGCATGGATTATGAAAATCAAATCATCCCCGCGAGCCTTGCGGGTGGGATTGGCGCGGCGCTAACCAACGGCGGTGAAACGCTGCATCAGGGAGCGGAGTTGACGGCGCGGGTAGATACCGGGACCATTTTCAAGTCGAAACACAACTTTTACGCTCGCACGGCATACACATATCTGCCACTAGCCCGGTTTGACGGTAAGCGCTTCAGCAATGTGCCCGGGTTTGTGAGTGTAAACATCACTGCCAACCGGTTGCCTTATGCACCTAAGCACCTGCTGAACTTTAGCGTGGGCTACTCGAATCCAGCAGGCATAGACGCGCTGGTAGAAGCCGCCGGGGTGAGCGAGCAATTCGGCGATGATCTCAACACGATTACGCCCACGCCGGATGGTCAGCGCGGATTGATTCGAGGCTACAAGATATGGAACGCGACGGTCAATTACAAAGTCGAGGCTATGCGGGCGACCTTCTTTTTTACGGTTAAGAACCTGCTCGATAGCACCTTCATTGTGGATCGTGCGCGAGGCATTTTGCCCAGCAGTCCGCGGTTGGCGCAGGCAGGACTGAAGTTCCACTTTTAACTTCGCTCAATGTTTTATCCGCCAAGCCCGGTGGGACTGTGCGTGCGAGACTTGCCACAAATAGAAGATACTCGCCAGTCCTCAAAGAAAGCTGAAGCCGCTGCCGGCCCTCTCTCAAACCCTCTGCTCTCTTCACGGACGCGCCAACGATTTGCCAGTTCAATCCGCGAGTGTATAATCCTGATGATTCCAGCCGGAGCTTTATGGAGCGTGAAGAGACAAAGATCTTCCAGGAACATCTCAAGCGCGCCGGGCTGAAGCGAACGAGTCAGCGCGATTTGATACTCGATGTGTTTCTAGATACCGAAGGGCACGTTTCCAGCGAGGACTTGTACTCCATCATTAAGGCCAGGGACCCGTCGGTTGGGTTCACTACCGTATATCGCACATTGAAGCTGCTTAAGGAGTGTGGGCTCGCTCGGGAACTCGAGTTCCACGACGGGCGGATGCTTTACGAGCACGACTACAAGCACACGCACCACGACCACCTGATCTGTACTGGCTGCGGGGCTTTGATCGAGTTCTACAGCGAACAGATCGAGCAACTGCAAGATGAGATAGTCCGCCGCTACCGGTTCAAGCCGCTTCATCACAGCCATCGGATATTCGGGATCTGCTCCGACTGCCAGAAAGCTCAAAAAGCCGCCGCAGCCAAAGCCAGGGCTTCCTCTAAGTAGAAGCCGTGCTATCGCTCTTCCCTGCCCTGCTTTCAAGCGCGTTCGCTCAACGAGTTGCTCAGTCTCCTCGCGCGAATCTATTATCTAGTCAACCGTGAGAATGCTGATGCCTCTCGTCAATGACCGCTTGCATGCTCTCGATTTTCGCAGGCCGCTTGTGATCGCGCATCGTGGAGCGTCCGGACTCGCGCCTGAGAACACGGTCGTCGCGTTCAACCTTGCCTTAGCGCTTGGCGCGGATGGAGTCGAGATGGACGTTCAGCTATCGGCCGACGGCCACCCCGTAGTCATTCACGACGCGAGAGTCAATCGAACTACAAATGGCGCCGGGGCGGTGTCGCGTCTCACGGTCGATCAGTTACAAGGGCTAGACGCCGGCAGTTGGTTTGAGCGCCGACTGATTAGACGACCCGGCGCACGAGCAATTGTCCGGCGCGTCTCGGCCGAGGCGGATGATGCTTTCCAGACTTTTTCACACGAGCGGGTGCCAACCCTCGAAGCTGTCCTCTCACTTCTGGCAAGGGCTGGGATCGAGCGAATCTACGTCGAGTTAAAGAGCACTACGGCAACCAGGCAAGCATTGATTGAAGCCGTTCTCTCCCTGGTGCGAACGCTTCGAGTTGAGCGCCCGGTCACGTTGTTGTCCTTCGATCACGCGATTGTTCGCAGCGTTAAGGAGATTGCCGGCGACATTCGGACCGCAGCTACGTTTCCGGCGAAAGGGCGCCGGCTCATCTCGACGCGATCTATCCTGCGCGCTGCCGAGAATGCAGGCGTTGATGAGGTCGCGCTTCATTTCGGGTTGGCGACCAGGCGCACCGTGGAGACGTTGCATGAGCGCGGGCTGTCCGTTTCGGTTTGGACCGCGAACAGCAAACTCGGTATGCGGCGGCTCATGGCGTGCGGAGTTGATGCGATCATGACAAACTTCCCCAATCGCTTGCGGGAAGTTCTTGTTTCGCCTTCTCCGCGTCCGCCGTCAGCGTTAGGCCGGCGACGCCCGCGACGCTTGTAACGATTATGAAGAGTGTACGGAACGAAACGCATATACCTGCCTCGGTCGGAGGTCCGGTCATGCAGACGCGTGACCTTAAGGAGACTCAGAGATTCGTCTCGCGGCCACGCTTCACGGTGCGCCACACGAAAACCGCGAACTGCGAGTTTCAGCCGCACTCGCACTCAGGCTTCACGGTTACGGCGGTGCTCGATGGACGGATAGCGGCGATAATCGGCGAGCGCGCTTTTGAATTGTCGGCAGGCGAAGCAGCATTGACCAACGTCGGTCAGAGCCACTCCGCACGCGCTTCAGAGGTCGAGTTTGTTTCAATTGGCGTGGGCCCGGTCTTAGTGAACGAGCTTGTAGCCGAGATCGGACTGACGCGCACCACGGCCGATGTAGTCTTTCGCGCAAGCGTTGTTACAGACGAGACCATCACTCAGACGGTCCGCGCGATAGCGACCGAAATCTCCGACGAGGGTTGGGGACGCGATGAGATGCTCGATGCGTTGGTGCGTCAACTTGTCATTCACCTGTTGCGCTCTCATCTTACGGTGAGAATGTCGGATCAAATCGAACTGTCGCGCGCCGGACCGGTCGACCGGCGGCTGCGCCGCGCAATTGAGTTTATGCACGATAATTTCGGGCGCGAGCTTGCGCTGGAGGAGATTGCGTCGGCGGCGCACCTTTCGGAATATCACTTCGCGCGGCTGTTCAAGCATATCACCCGGGTGACGCCGCACGTCTACCTGGCGAACCTGCGGTTGGAGCGGGCTCGGAAGCTGCTCGCGGAGACGGCGCTTCCAATAAGCGAGATTGCGGCTATGGTCGGCTATCAGAGCCAGAGCCACTTCTCCAAAATGTTCAAATCGGTTGCCGGGATCACTCCAAGGGCGTACCGGGAAGCGGTGAAGTAGCGCAGACGCTTGTCCTTGCAGCTGCTTCGCAGACTGCTCGCGCGCAAGCTCGATACGAATAAACCAAAGGTGAGGTACTTAAGATGATTCGTCCTTTTGACTATTCAGGAATTACTCGCGACGCCGACGGCATAGCTCATTACGACGAGCGGCCAGACTCATTGGTCGAGATGCTGCGAGCGACGGCTGACAAGTCTCCCAAGCACGAAGCCATTGTCGAGTTGGGCGGCGAGCGAGTCACCTATCGCCAGCTTTGGGAACGCTCGGCGCGCGTCGCCGGAGGCTTGAAAGAAATTGGTATCAATCGAGGCGATCGCGTCGCCATTCGACTAGGCAACGGGCTCGACTGGTGCCTGGCGTTCTTTGGCGTCCAGATGGCAGGCGCAGTAGCGGTGCCGGTCAACACACGATTCAGCGAGGCCGAAGTCGACTACGTTGTGACGGATTCCGGCTCGCGCTTCTCGTTTCTAACGGGACAGCCGTTGCCGGACGGCGATCCCCTTGTCGTCGAAGACCTGACTAAAAGCGATCTTGCCGCGATCTTCTACACGAGCGGAACGACCGGCTTCCCGAAGGGTGCAATGACCACCCACGAAAACTTTTTGTCGAACACCGAAAACTGCCGCCGCTTAGTGAAACTCCCCGACGACGGCAGTGTTCGCAATCTCGTCTCCGTTCCGCTGTTCCACGTCACCGGCTGTAATAGCCAGTTGCTGCCCACCTGCGAATCCGGGGACGCAATTGTCATAATGCCGGCGTTCGAGGTGCAAGCATTCCTCCGCGCGATTCGCGTTGAGCACATTAACCTGCTCACCTCCGTTCCGGCTGTTTACTGGCTTGCGATCAATCAACCGAACTTCCACGAGCTGGACGCGATGAACATACGCTGGGTGACCTACGGGGGAGCGCCGATCGCCCCTGAGCTTGTCGCGCGAATAATGGAAGCGTTTCCGAACGCTCGGGTAGGGAACGGTTTTGGTCTGACGGAGACCTCATCGGTCGCTACCTTCCTGCCGCACGAATACGCGCACCAGCGACCGGAGACTGTGGGGTTCGCGGCCCCTGTAGTTGATCTGGAGCTATTTGAGACAGACACCGATACGGGCGCGGGGGAGTTGCTGGTGCGAGGTCCGAACGTGGTGAAGGGCTATTGGAACAAACCCGAAGCGAGCGCCGAGACGTTCGTCAACGGCTGGCTACACACAGGCGACATGGCTCGCCTGGATAAAGACGGCTTCGTCCAGATAGTAGATCGGAAGAAGGACATGATCTGTCGTGGCGGCGAGAATGTCTATTGCGTCGAGGTAGAGAACGCGCTTGCGGCGCATCCTGCGGTGTTCGAAGTCGCAGTGATCGGGGTAGCCGATTCGATGATGGGCGAGAAGGTCGGAGCCGTGATCGTCCCACGCCCAGGCCAGAACGTTGACCTGGACGATCTGATCGCCTTCGCGAGAAAGCACCTTGCCGATTTCAAAGTCCCGCAGTTCGTCGCCATCCGAACAGAGCCTATGCCTCGCAATCCCGGGGGCAAGATGCTCAAGCCTGTTTTGAGAAGAGAGACCGATTGGGGGAAGGCGCTGAGGTGACTTTAGTTCTAACAAAAGATTGAAGTCAGACCTTTAGGAGAGTAAGATACCGCAGTCGGACAACGGAAGGTCACTACCCACTCGTCCACGATTCCAGCCACGCGGACCCGAGTTTGAAGTTCAAACGCTAATGCCGTTTAGTGGGAGGTGAGTATGTTCGGAGTAGCATTCCGGCAGATTCTCCGCTTCGTCGCGTACTCCTTGCTTGTTGTTTCAGTTCACGCTCAGACCGCACAAACGCCACAGGACCCTTCCCCGGTTGCGATAAAGTTAAGAACAGAACTGGTCGTGGTTGACGCTCAGGTGATTGACAAGAGGAGCCGCGAGTTCATCCGAGGACTCAAGCCGCAGGACTTTGATTTGTTCGAGGACGAAGCCAGGCAGCGCATCGAATTCTTAAGCCAGGACAAGCTGCCGCTCTCCATCGTCTTGCTGGTGGACTGTCAGCCCGAGTGTTCGACCGGTCATCGAGAAGGTTCGTGAGGGAGCTTTGCAGGCGTTGCAACGTCTTAGGCCGGAGGATGAAGTCGCGCTGATGGCCTTTGCCGGTTGGACAGAGTTGATTCAGGATTTTACCAGCGACCGACAATTGATTCTGGACAAGATGGGTGTGGCGCTGGAGAGGAAAGGAGGCGGCACGCGTATCCACGAAGCAATTGCCAAAGCGGCTCGGCAGATGCGCTACGCCACGAATCCGACGAGTCGCCGCGTCATCATCGCCATCACTGACAATCAGGGATCAATGGATCGTTATCGCGACGCGATCTCTGAGGAAGAAGTAAAACACACGGTGATGGAATCCGGCGCGACGGTTTGTGGAATCATCGTCAGGTCATTGCTGAACGTCGCAGACGCCATGATCTTTCAGTTTCCCCAGATTCAGGAACGAGCCAAACGCACGTCAGTCAATCCTTATGTCGAGCAAACCGGAGGTGAGATCGCAAACTCAAGTAAAGATGAAATCAATGCGAGGCTCGGAGAGATGCTCGATCATTTGCGAAGCAGGTACAGCATTGGCTATTCGCCGACGAATCAGAATTACAACGGCAAGTTTCGCAAGATCAGACTCGGGCTCTCTGCTGAAGCGAAAAGGCGGTTGGGTGGAGAATTAGCCGTCAGCGCCCGGCAAGGATACTACGCAGTTGATAGCGAAAGCGAAGCGCTGCTGGCGGAAGACAAAGCGGCTGCGGCTAAGAACCCGGACCACCAGACGCAGCCGTCCAGCAGTTCACCTCCGTTACCAGTCGGTGCGGAACAGCCACCCACGGCCGGCGCTTCGCCTGACAAGACGGCTATCCTGCCTGAACCAACACCGGCTGACCGCTCCAAAGCTCAAACATTGGTATCGGATCAACCGCCCCCGGTGAGGGCGCCAAATCCTTATGCGCATCTGGTTATGCTCGACGTGCGGGCGATGAACAAGAAAACCGGCGCGCTCGCCGACAAGCTGGTCAAAGAAGACTTCGAGCTTGCCGACAATGGCTCAAAAACTGAGATAGTCCATTTCAGCCGAGGCGAGTTGCCGCTTTCGGTGATCCTGCTGATCGATATCGGAGGCAAGACTCCGTACGTCATGAGCTCGCTGCGGAGAAACATCGCTCAATGGCTGCGCCAGCTCAGACCCGATGACGAAATAGCTCTGATGGGTTTTGGAGCAACCGCGGCGCTCATTCAGGATTTCACCAAAGACCGTAAACTCATCGCCACCAGTCTCAGAGACTTCGTAGATATCGCGAGGCAGAAGATTGTCCACGGACAGGATCGAACAGCGGCAGTCTTTCAGGCGGCGGAGCATATGGACCGAGCCGCGAATCCTGTCGGCCGGCGTGTGATCATCACGGTCACCGATGACTCTCCGCGTTCATACACGTCGGCCGAGTCCGGTTCCACGGCCAGACTGCTCCTCGATTCGCGAAGCGTGGTCTATGCGATGGTGACCAAAGGCCCCAGACCCTCGCGTAAACGTCAGATCACCAGTGCGGCTACTCAGGGAGCGATCTATGGCCTGGGGAATCCGATGTCCATCGTAATTCAAGTGTTCACCAAATTGGGGTCCGAGGTCCTCATGGACGCGATTCTCAAAGACCGAGTTTTCGGACAGATGATTCAGAAGACCGGAGGAGAGGCCGTGAAAATAGACGGCGAACATGCAACGGAAAAACTCGCCTTGTTGCTCGACCACATCAGGAACCGTTATGTCGTAGGTATCGCTGAGTCTGTTGCTCAGGCTGATGCCGCATCGGGCGCTGCCACAACTCGAGGCGGCTTTCATACACTCAGAGTGAAGCTCACACCGGAGGCGTTGAAGCGACACGGAGAGCTATCGATTGTCACGTTGCAGGGCTACTATGCCCGTGTGCCGGAACCGAGCGAAGATCCGGGTGCCGTAAACAATGTCGGTAAGCCGGATCCAAAGAACCCGCGCTGATCATAATTCACTGAAGCACGATATCAGCAATTTGGTTTGCAAGTGTTCCCAAACCGAGCCGTCCGCCGCCTTCCAAATTGGTCAGGATGCCGAGGGCGAAGCGTTTTTTGGGCAAAATCCAAAGGTCGCTGGTAAAGCCCGGCTGTACGCCGCCGTGCCAAATGGAGCCGTCGGGCTCCCTGCCTTGGCGTCCGTCAATAAACCAGGCATAGCCGCATGCCGTTTCGCGTCCGTCGCGTGTTTTCTGGCTCTTAGACATTTGATCGAACGTTTCTTGCTTTATCAGCACACCGTTTTGCACAGCAATTGCAAAGCGCGCCAAATCTTCGGCAGTCGAAATGATCCCGCCGCCGGGTATTTTGTAGCTCGAATCCATCAACGCCGCGTTGCGCAAATTGCCGTCAAATTTGCCGTAGACCTTCGGCGCGTAGCCTCTCGCGCGACTCGGTATGATGGCATAAAGGTCATCCACATACGTGTGCTGCATTCCGGCTGGCTTGAAAACATGCTCGCGCAAATAATCAGAAAATGTCATTCCCGACGCGCCTTCGATAACCGCACCGAGCAGCGTGTATCCGAAAGTCGTATAAGTGAATCGCGTTCCCGGCTCATGTTCGAGCGGGTCGTCTTTGAAAATGCTGAGCGCGTCGGTCAGACTTTCGTAGCGATTTGTGCGCTCGCCTTCGCCGGGTTTGTAATGACGAATGCCGCTCAAATGGGCGAGCAGTTGATTCGTGGTGATTGGAAAATTCTTGGTCGGAAAACTCGGAACGTATTTTTGAATCGGCGCGTCGAGGTCGAGCTTTCCTTTTTCTGCAAGTTGCATCGCGGCGACTGCCGTTAACGATTTTGACACGGACGCAATGCGATAAACGGTCAAAGCCTTTGCCGGAACGAAGTTTTCCACATCCGCCATGCCATAACCCCCCTGCCAGCGAAGCTGATTATCAGTGACGATAGCGATGGAGAGGCCAGGAATATTTTGCCGCGACATGAGCGCCGAGATCGCCGCTTCAATCTTTACGGTCTTGTCGGCCGGTAGCGCTGCGGGTCCTTGAGCCGCAGCGGGCATCCAGGCTAATAGGCTCAGCAAGAATGCCATGCACACTAACCGCGCTGTAATATTCATAGTCGGATTCTTCATACCTTCTTATCTCCGTTACTGAATCACTCGCTTCGCAACGCCATTATCGGATCTATCGACGTTACGCGCCGAGCAGGTACAAAGCAGGCGGCGGCAGCGACCACGATCAGCATCACCGACACCGCAAGAAATGTGACCGGATCAGTAGGCGCTACCGCGAACAACAACGAGGACATAAACCGGGCTAACAGTAGCGCTCCAACTATGCCAATCGACAAGCCCACCACCACGAAAGTCATTCCCTGCCGCATAACCATCCCGAGCACCTTCCCGGGAGTCGCGCCCAACGCAAGCCGAACGCCGAGCTCGTGCGTGCGCTGGTTCACCGACAGCGCCATTACCCCAGCGATTCCCGCTGCGGTTATGACGAGAGCTAGTCCCGCAAACAGGGCCAGCAGCATCGCGGTCAGCCGAGGCGAAGCGACTGCATCACTCCGGACCTGCTCCAATGTTTGAACTCGGTCAATCGCCGTCTCCGGATCAACCGCGTAGATAGCCTCACGCATCAGGCTTGCGATGCTCATCGGGTCGGCAGCCGTGCGCACCAGAAGGTTGCTTGCAAAGCCATTCTGCGCCAGGGGAATGTATATTTCGTCGGTAGGGTCGCGATCCAGCCCGTACTGCTTGACGTCGCTAACTACTCCGATGATGGTGGCCCAGGTTTGGCCTCGATCGAAGCTGACCCGACGGCCGATCGGGTCTTCTTCGCTCCAGCGATGACGAGCTGTTGATTGATTGATCACGGCGACCTTCAGCGCCTTTTCGTTATCCGACTCTTCAAAGGTTCGTCCCTTAACCAGCGCCAGGCGAATGGTCTCGAAATAGCCCGGGCTCGCCGAACGAAAATCGGCCTGCGGAGCAAGTTCCCCTTCAGGGATCGGGCGTCCTTCAATTTGAAAGCCCCGATTAAACGGCCCGCTGGTGATGCCAAGTTGGTTCAAAGGATATGTGGACGCCAATCCTGCGGACTGCACGCCGGGTTCGGACCTCACCTTGTCGAGTAGCCGCTGGAACAGCAACAGTGTCTTGTCCGGTGTATTGTACTTCGACCAGTTTGGACTTACTCTGATCGCCAACACTTTCTCGGGATCGAATCCCGGACTCACGCTCTGCAGCTTGATCAAGCTGCGAAGCATCAGCCCAGCCCCGATCAGCAGCATGAACGACACAGCCACCTGAGCGACGATCAGAAGATTTCGAATGCGCTGGCGTTTCGGGCTCGCACTTGTGCGGCCGCCGCCCTCCTTCAATGCATTGGTCAGTTTTTGATCCGAGGAGAACAGGGGCATCAATCCGAACAGCAGCCCGGTCACTACAGACACCAGAAGAGTGAACAGCAACACAAGACCATCGATACGGATTTCGCCAGCGCGAGTAGTAAACCTGGCGGCGAAGTTTACGAGCAGATGCAATCCTCCCGCCGCCAACAACAGCCCCAGTATTCCACCGGCAAGCGAAAGCAGAGTGCTCTCTGTGAGAAGTTGGCGTATCAGACGGCCGCGTCCCGCGCCCAAAGCCGACCGAATAGCCAGCTCTCTCTCCCGGCGCATCAGCCGTGCAAGAGTGAGATTCGCAACGTTGGCGCACGCGATGAGCAACACCAGACCAGCCGTCCCCAACAGTATCAAGAGAGTCGGCTTCGCTCGACGCGTCAGTTCTTCTTGAAGCGGAGACACGACTGCTCCATATCCTCGATTCACAGGATAAGACTCCGCATACTGCTTCTGCAGGTTGGCAGCAATCGTGCTCAGATCAGCCTGAGCCTGAGCGACCGGGACTCCGGGTTTCAACCGCCCAAACACGCTCATCATTCGCGCGTTACGGTTAGCCATGAATTGTTCAGACGAGCGAGTCGGACACTGGGAGGTCGGCATGTACACGTCTTCCTCGACAGGGTACTGCGGTATCGGCGGCAGAATTCCGATCACGGTATGCGCCCGGTTGTTCATCTGGAAAATCCTGCCCACGATAGCCGGATCGCCGCCGTGGCTCTGTTGCCAGTACTTGTGGCTGAGCACTAAAACAGCGTCAGAGCCGTGCTCTTCATCGCCCGGAACAAACGTTCTGCCGACAATGGGCGTCACGCCCAGCACATCAAAGAAGTTCGCCGATACGACGCCGGTCTGGACGCGTTGCGGTTCGTTTCCTCCGAGAAGCGTGAAGTTCATCGTGTGGTGCTCGACGACCGCATCGAGTGTTTGATTCTGCTCGCGGTAGTCGTGCACTTCTTTGACGGAGAATGGCAAGTTGAGGACGCGAGCAAGCGGAGCCTGCTGCTGGACGAAAACAAGCTGGTTCCCATCCGTGTAAGGCAGTGGACGCATCAGCACGCCGTAGATCACGCTAAAGATCGCGGTGTTGGCCCCGATGCCCAGCGCCAATGTCAAAACGGCAACGCCGGTGAACCCGGGGTTGAGCAACAGAATTCGCGCGCCGTAGCGTGTGTCCTGCAGCAGCGATTCGATCAATCCTCCGCCGCGCACATCTCGACACTCCTCTTTGAACTTTTCGACGCCGCCGAATCGGCGCAATGCTTGAAGACGGGCCTCACGGTGGCTCATTCCACGGCCGACGTTCTTTTCAGTCTCCATGTCGATGTGAAAACGCAGTTCTTCGTCCAGGTCACGCTCCACCTTGTCTTTCAGAAAAAGCGAGCGCAGGGCGTCTGAGATTCTTCTTAACATAAAAACATCCTCCGGCTTGGTAGCCTCAACTGATACAGAGATCAACTCCTGGCCGCCCCTTCTCCAGAGTTGACTCAGACTTGCGATTAGGTTGTTTGCAAAATGCGATCGACCGCAGCCGACAACCGCTCCCAGTTTTCAGTCTCCTCGGCAAGTTGCTTTTTCCCCGCTCGGGTCAGCTCGTAGTACTTGGCCTGCCGGTTGTTCTCAGAGCTTCCCCACTCGGCCTTGATCAGGCCCTGTTGCTCCAACCTGTACAGCGCCGGGTACAGCGAGCCCTGGTTGATGACCAGCACTTCCTCGGAGACCTGCTGTATACGCTGAGATATACCCCAGCCGTGCATTGGCCCCAAAGCCAGCGTTTTCAGGATGAGCATATCGAGTGTGCCCTGTAATAGGTCGGTTGCTTTAGCCATCGAGAGCCTCCTAGATAATCTACAGGACGGGATGATACGGGCGGCTCCTGTAGATTGTCAAGGGGAAAGATTCTCGAGGTTCGCTCGGCGGGTTCGCTCGGCTCTCGAGGGCTGGACGCCCGGTTGAAACTGCATTATTCTCCCCAGACCGGTGGATGAGTTTCGTGCGCGCTGACTTTTCAGGAGCTTTCGCGAGTTAGTTCATTCAATCCCAAGATCAAGGAGTTATTTTTATGAACAGGCTTTTACGGCGCCGCCCAAACCGGATCATGATCCGGAAGCATTTAGCCGCTCTATTCGTGCTCGCGTTGTTGGTTTCAACTTCGGCGCACGCACAGCAAGTCGCGACGAAGCGGCCACTGACGCATAGCGACTACGATAGCTGGCGCGCGATTCAAGGGCAGTCCCTCTCTCGCGATGGCAAGTTCGTTGTTTACGCGCTGGTGCCTCAGGATGGCGATGGCGAGGTAGTCGTGCGCAACCTTGCAACAGGAACCGAATGGCGGCATACGCGAGGCGCCCAGTTGGTAAATCCTCCTCAGCGAACGCCCGAAGCCGAGCCCGCGGCTGGGCCGCCGGCGTTCGGCGGCAGACCAGTCTTTACCGCCGACAGCCGCTTCGTCGTGTTCCAGATTCAACCAACCAAATCGGAGACAGAAAAGGCAAAGAAGGAAAAGAAGAAGCCTGACGAAATGCCTAAGAATGCGCTGGGCATTATGGACCTGATCACCGGAGAGGTGACTCGCGTCGAGCGAGTGAAGAGCTTCCAGGTGCCCGAGGAGGGTACGGGCTTTATTGCGTACTTACTCGAAGCGAAGCCAGAGGAGAAGAAGGCTGACGACAAGAAGCCTGATGCCGCGCCGGCTCCTCCTGCAAACAGACGAGCGGGAGGGAAGAAAAAGGAGTACGGCGGCGATCTGGTGCTTCGCAACATGTCGAACAAGAGCGAGCGCACTTTCTCTGATGTCCTCGAATACACGATAAGCAAGGATGCAAAGACTCTCGTTTCCGCGGTGTCATCGAAAAAGGAAGAGACCAACGGCGCCTTCGCAATCACGACCTCCTCGGCCGACGCGCCGGTCGCGCTGCTTGCAGGTAAAGGCAAGTACACTAAGCTTACGTGGGACGACAAGCAGACGCAGCTCGCTTTGCTTAGTGACCGTGATGATGCCGCGTCGGCCCAACCTCGATTCAAGCTCTATCGTTGGGATCGTAAGAGTGCCGCTGCCGCCGAATTGGTTTCGACGGCAACTCAGAACCTCAAGCCGGGTTACGTTATTAGCGACAAGGGCGCAATCAACTTCTCTCTCGATGGCGCCAGGGTCTTCTTTGGAGTAGCTCCTCCGGCCGGGCCGGAAAAAGATGACAGCGATGAGGCGTCATCCGACGACAAAGTATCCGTTGATCTGTGGCACTGGAAAGACGAGTACATCCAGCCAATGCAGAAGGTCCGCGCCGAGCAGGAAAGGAACCGCTCGTATCGCGCCGTGTTTCACATCGCCGACAACAAGTACGTTCAGTTGGGCGATGAAACTATGCCTGGCGTCAATCCGGCAAGCGACGGGCGCTGGGCGCTGGGTACAGACGATCGGCCGTATCGCCATCTGGTTGGGTATGACGACGATGCTAACTCAGCGGACATCTCACTCGTGAACACGAGCAACGGCAGCCGCAAGCCGGTGATGAAGAAACACAGTCGCGGGTTCACATGGTCCCCCGGCGGACGGTACGCGCTGTTTTACGACGGCAAAGATTGGAACACACTCTCGATCCCTGACGCCAAGGTTGTTAACTTGACGCGAAACCTTGGGGTGAATTTCTGGCGCGAAGACCACGACTCGCCGAGCACTCCGCCATCCTACGGAAGCGGGGGTTGGACCGCCGATGACAAATACGTTGTGCTTTACGATAAGTACGACATCTGGCAGGTGGCTCCCGACGGGTCTGGCGCAAAGAGCCTCACCGACGGCGCCGGACGCAAGGAGAAGATTCAGTTTCGTTACGTCAAGCTCGATCCCCAGGAGAAAGGTATCGACCCGGCGAAGCCTCTGTTGTTGAGAGCCGAGAATGAATGGACGAGAGATTCAGGGTTCTATCGCGACAGAATCAACGGCGGAATGCCCGAGAGGTTGATTATGGCGGCGAAGAGCTTCAGCGCGCCATCGAAAGCTAAAGACGCAGACGTCTATGTGCTGGCGTCTTCAACGTTCAACGAGTTCCCAGATCTGCTGGTCGCCTCGCCAACCTTCAAGGAGCTAAAGAAAGTCAGCAACGCAAATCCACAACAGGCCCAGTTGCTGTGGGGGAATTCGGAGCTCGTCCGATTTAAGAACCTCGACGGTGTTCCGCTTTCGGCGATGCTGATCAAGCCCGAGAACTTCGACCCCACCAAGAAGTACCCGATGATTGTTTACATCTACGAAACGCTCTCGGAAAACGTGCATCGCTTCGTGGATCCGCGGCCCGGTCACAGCATTAACCCGTCTTTTTACGCTAGCAACGGTTATCTCGTCCTCGAGCCTGACATCGTCTACACCATCGGGCATCCCGGCCAGAGCGCACTTAACTGTGTGCTTCCCGCAATTCAAGCCATAGTGGATAAGGGCTTCGTCGACGAGAAGGCGATCGGCATCCAGGGTCATAGCTGGGGCGGATATCAGATCTCTTACATGATTACGCAGACGACGCGCTTTAAGGCTGCTTCAGCAGGAGCGCCCGTGGCCAACATGACCAGCGCGTACAGTGGCATTCGATGGGGCTCGGGTCTCCCGCGGCAGTTCCAGTACGAGCATACGCAAAGCCGCATCGGCGGAAACTTGTGGGAAGCGCCGATGCTGTACATCGAGAACTCGCCGGTGTTCAAAGCTAATCGGGTGCAAACGCCGCTGCTGATGATTCACAACGACGCCGACGACGCGGTGCCGTGGTATCAAGGCATCGAGTACTACCTGGCGCTGCGGAGGTTGGGCAAAGAGGTGTATCTGTTCACCTACAACGGCGAGCCTCACGGCTTGCGCAAGCGTCAAAACCAGAAAGACTACGCGATGCGCTTGCAGCAGTTCTTCGATCATTTCTTAAAGGGCGCGCCCGCGCCTGAATGGATGGTCAAAGGGATACCGTACCTTCAGAAAGATAAAGAGAAGGAGAAGTACAAGGCGACCGCTGACATGAAAGAGAAGGCCGGGAAGTGAAGCGGTAGGTTGCGGTCTCAATAAGCAGCATTGAATCGCCCGGTATCCGGTGCTAGATTCAGCACAAGACCTGATCAAGGAGTTTCAGCGACGATGGCAATAAGTTTGACTGAGGACATCCGCTCTGTGACTGAACTGAAGCGGAACACGCAGGAGATTCTCGACCATATGCACAAGACCGGCCGACCGGTGATTCTGACCGTGAACGGTAAGGCGGACGCCGTGCTTATCGACGCCAAGACATTTGAGAAGCATCTGAAGGCGAGCAACCTGGCAAGACTGCTCGCTCAAGGCGAAGAGGACATCGCAGCAGGTCGCACGCGCGAAATGGGCCAGGTTTTGCGAGAGTTCAAGCATATGTTGTAAGAATCATCCAAGGAGCGCGGCTACTTGATACTTCTATGCTTGAATGATCGTGGTGGGCGCGGAGTCTCAACCATTTTGTGGAGCGCAATCTATGCTGAGTTTCATAGACGAAGCCGTCGAACAATTCGCTCACGATCACACTAAGCCCGAATCAGATTTGTACGTCCGCTTGCGTGAAGAGACTTATCGCGACATGAACTGCCCGCAGATGCAGGTGGGCCGCATCGAAGGCCGATTCTTAAAAATGCTCGTTCGGTTGTCGGGCGCGCGGCGAATTCTTGAGATCGGAATGTTCACCGGCTACAGCGCACTGATGATGGCTGAAGGGCTTCCCGATGACGGACACGTCATCACTTGCGACGTCGATCCGAAAGCCGAAGCTATCGCGCGGCGGTACTTCAGCGAGAGCCCTGCCGGGCATAAGATCGAGATTCGAATGGGACCCGCGCTCGAGACGATAAAGACGCTCACCGGTCCAATCGATATGGTGTTCATCGATGCCGACAAGGGCAACTACTTGAACTACTACGAAGCGTGTTTTCCTCTGGTGAAGCCGGGCGGTTTGATTGTGGCCGACAATGTACTGTGGAGCGGCAAGGTGCTTCATCCCGAAGCGCCAGACGACCACGCGATTGTAGCCTTTGACAAGGTGGTGCAGTCAGACCCGCGAGTCGAGAACGTCTGCCTGACCGTGCGCGACGGCATGATGCTGGCGTGGAAGCGGCCGTAGTTTCCCCAGATTGGCCGACTGAGCCCGCTGTCCCGCGACGCCGGCGACCATAGTTCAGCCAATCGGGGTTAAGCCGAGTCATCCCCTCAGAGGCAGTCAATTCGTTGTAACCAGACGCGACTCGCCGGCGTTTTGGCCTACAGCGGAAATCTTATCAGGTTCTATCAGCACCGAGTTGTAAGTCTCCGCGAAAGATTCCCAGTAAACCCTAAGGAGAGAGTTGATTATGAAGAGGTCTCTAGTATTTCTAAGCTTGTGTTGTGTTCTGATGGTTGGCTTCTGGTCGGTGAGCGCAGCGCCGACGGACTTCTCGGGCACCTGGTCGCTCGACAAAGCAAAGAGCGAGGGCTTGCAAGGTCGGATGGCTAACGTGGACCAGACGTGGGTCGTCACCCAGGACGCCAAGACCCTCACGGTTGATAAGAGCTTCTCTGGCAGTGAGCAGCCGATGCCGTCGCAAAAGAGCACCTACAATCTGGACGGCAGCGAAACCTCTATGGAGATGACTGGACGCATGCCAGGCAAAGCTGCCCTGAAAGCAAAGTGGCAGGGTGATGGCAAGATCCTCGAGCTGAGCTCGGTGCTCAAGACAAACGTGCAAGGCAACGACGTCACCATAACCGCTACCGAACATTGGGAGCTTGCAGACGGCGGGAAGACGCTCAAGGTTCATCGCGAACAAGAATCCCCACAGGGAAAGCGGGAAACAAAGCTGACATTCGCCAAGAAGTAGATTCGGATGGTGAAGAGCGCCTATTGCGCTTTTGAAGTCTGCGTTTTGAAACTCGCTTGAAGCCGCCTCATGCCGCGAAGCCATCGATCATAATCGGTGGCTTTGCGGCCAAAATACTCCGCCACCTCGGGGTGAGGCAGTATCAAGAACCGCTCTTCGTCTAACGCCTTCACAACCGCCTCGGCGACATCTGCAGGTTCGAGAGCATTAGCTCGAAGAAACTCACCCGGTCCGCCCGCTGACCGCCTCAACAGATCTGTGTTTACACCTTGAGGGCACAGGCACGAGACCTTGATGCCGGCGTCACCGTGAGTGATTGACAGCCACTCCGCAAACGCTACCGCAGCGTGCTTGGTCACCGAGTAGGGCGCCGAGCCGATCTGAGCTAACAGACCAGCCGCGGATGCCGTCGCCAAAATATATCCTTCGCCTCTCGCAAGCATGCCTGGCAATACGTGGCGCGCGGCGTAGATATGCGACATCACGTTCACTTCCCAGATGCGCTGCCAGACAGTGTTAGGTTCATCGATACCTCCTGGAGTCCCAATGCCGGCGTTTGAGCAAAAGAGATCAATCGCACCATAAGCTTCAGTCGCACGCTTGACCAGATTCACGATGTCGGCTTCGACGGAGACATCGGTCGCGACCGCGATGCCATTAATCTCTTTCGCGAGCGCATCGGCGCGTTCAGTGTCGAGGTCTGCGACAACTACGCCTCGCGCGCCCTCAGAAGCAAAGCGTTCGCACAGCGCTCGTCCAATGCCATTAGCGCCACCGGTGACAACAGCAACCTTGTCTTTGAGTTTCATTACCCCTCTTGAACAGTAGATCAATAGAACACGGATGACACTGATTCGACCGATTCGCGCGGATCTGATCCGCGATGATCCGCCCGATCCGCTCATCCGCGGTCTATTGGTCCCTACTCGTACTTCTTCAACTCAAGCTTTGCGATTGCTTCACGGTGAACCTCGTCAGGTCCATCCGCAAGCCGCAACGTTCGAGCGCCAGCCCAGGCCGCCGCGAGCTCGAAGTCCTGCGACACACCGCCGCCACCGCAAGCCTGAATCGCGCGATCGATGACTCTCAACGCCATGCTCGGAGCGATGACTTTTATCATAGCGATTTCAGCGCGCGCGGCTTTGTTGCCAACGGTATCCATCATATACGCGGCCTTAAGCGTGAGCAGCCGCGACTGCTCGATCTCCATTCGCGAGGTGGCAATGTCGGCGCGAATGGTTCCCTGCTCCGATATCCGCTTGCCGAACGCGACACGGGAGCGGACCCGCTTGCACATCGTTTCAAGCGCACGCTCGGCCAACCCGACCAATCGCATGCAATGATGTATGCGGCCCGGCCCGAGCCGCCCTTGAGCGATTTCGAATCCGCGGCCCTCGCCTAACAGAATATTCGACGCGGGAACGCGTACGTTTTCGTAAACAACCTCGCCGTGCCCGTGCGGCGCGTGATCGTAGCCGAATACCGTGAGCATTCTTTTGATCGTCACTCCGGGTGCGCGCATCGGAACCAGGATCATTGATTGTTGTTTATGAAGCGGAGCACTGGGATCGGTTTTCCCCATGAAGATCGCGATCTTGCAGCGCGGATCGCCCGCGCCTGAACTCCACCATTTATGTCCGTTGATGACGTAGTCTTCTCCGTCGCGGACAATGCTCGATTGAATATTCGTCGCATCGGATGACGCGACCGCAGGCTCAGTCATCGCAAAGCAAGAGCGAATCTCACCGTTGAGCAGGGGTTTGAGCCAGCGTTCCTTATGCTCTTCTGAGCCGTACCGGGCGAGCACTTCCATGTTTCCAGTGTCGGGCGCTGAGCAATTGAACACTTCGGGCGCCATGGTCGAGCGGCCCATGATCTCGCACAGGGGAGCGTACTCGAGATTCGACAATCCCTCGCCGTAAGGGTTCTCAGGCAAGAATAGATTCCACAGACCCGCGGCGCGAGCCTTCGGCTTTAGCTCTTCGATGATTGCAGTCGGTTGCCATCTATCGCCTTCGTCGATTTGCTTGTGGTAGAGCTCTTCGTTTGGGTAAACGTATTCGTCCATAAAGGCGAGGAGTCGATTCTGAAGCTCTTTGACCTTGTCTGAGTATTCGAAGTGCATACAGGTTCCTTTCTGGCTTATGAGTGAGAGGTCATCACGATAGTTGATGAATGCCCAGAGTTCAACCGAGTACCAACAACCTGTACGTGGGTCCCTGGGAGCGCAGGCATCCCTGCCTGCCTCTTCTCGCACAAACCCAAGCAGGCAGGGTTGACTGGGGTACCAGGGACCCACGAAAAGGTTGGAGCGAGTGGAAGCTAAAGTTCGAACCCGAGCGTTATTGCCCCGTGCCCTTTCCGTTTGCTTCGACTCCGGCTCGAACGTGAGCTAGATACTGAGCCTCCGGCAACGCACCGACGAATTCCGTCGTTTCGTTGATGATTATCTTTGGTACCCCCCTCACGCCGTAGCGCTGAGCGAGGTCAGGAAACTCCATCGCTTCGATAACGTCAGCCGTCACGTGCGAACTTTCAACTGCCATCTGGTGGGCCACCCTGGCCGCGGCGGGGCAATACGGTCAGGTAGGGGTCGTGAAAACTTTGATGTTCACATCCTCGGTTAGCGCGGTCAGGTACTCGCGCGTTTCCTGTGAGAGATCGGTCGTACCGTTGGAGACATCTACCAGATCGGCGATCAAGGCCGAGAACCCATAGCCCGATGGTATGCCGAAGAAGCGCACTCGACCTCGCGACGCACCTTTGAAGACAAAGGCAGGCACGCGATCGATGCCGAGCGCATCGGCTTCTTCTCTGGCGTTTGAGATTTCGTTAACTGTCAGCTTCAGCTTATCTGAAAGCGACGCGACTTCTTCGAGAAGTTCCTCGGTCTGAGCGCACATCTCGCAAGGCTGTTTGCCGGGAATGATGATCGGTGATTCGCGCTCGGTGAACATCACGATTTCGACGTCGCCGCTAAGGCTTTCGTCAAAGTGTGCTCGTATTGTATCTCGGTCGTTGTCGGCAAAGAGTCCCATGGTCTCCTCCTATAAAGAACGTTCGTAGTCCTATGAAGAACGTTCGTAGCCCCGCCTTCAGGCGCAAGTTGGTAGCCGGTCTGCCTGAGTGCCAACGCCACCAAACTTCCGCCTTGAAGGCGGGACTACGAACTCTTCTCTCTTCCAGTCAGCGCGTCGATCTTCTCAGCGAGCGCGAAGTCGTACTCGGTTATGCCTCCGGCTGCATGGGTCCAGTTTCTAACCGTCACCTTATTGTAGTGAATGATGATGTCAGGGTGATGGCTCATCGACTCGGCGAGATAGGCGACCGCATTCACAAAGAGCATCGCGCGAAGAAAGTTCTTGAATTCGTATTTCTTTTCGATCCAGACTTCGCCCCGCGACCACCCGTTCAGGCGCGACAGTTTCTCGCTGAGTTCTTCGTCGGTTAGTTTCGGTGTAGTCGCACTGCAAGTCATGTCGTCAATGAGTCTGTATCTTCTGAGTTTCAGCCAACGAGCTGAAGCGATGGGTTACGGTGCCGTCTTCGAGCCT
Organism: Acidobacteriota bacterium; assembly: GCA_038040455.1. Taxonomy (GTDB): domain Bacteria; phylum Acidobacteriota; class Blastocatellia; order UBA7656; family UBA7656; genus Onstottus_A. The sequence goes on along the minus strand of JBBPIH010000003.1, from coordinate 501 downwards.
CGAAACCGCAAACGGAGTGTCGCTGGCGGTCATGCCCTCGGCATATGACTTAACGATTATGTGCCGGTACTCGCCTCTTCGGCTTGTGATAACCGACTCCGCTATCGATTTCACGCTCGGCTGCGTAGCTGGCCCGGACACTGTGATTAGCAGCATCAGACTGCTTGCCGCCGGATCAGCTTGCTCGGAGATGATCGAGAAAGGTTGGGCGGCAGAGCGGGTCGGAGGCGGCGCTGTGCCACCGCAAGAGACAATCGCTAACAGAACAAGCGCGATGATCGCGGTCTTATACATAAACATGTTCCAGCGTGCGGCTAGAGAACTATTGTGGTACCCACTCTGGCGTGAGTCAACCTCGATGCCCTTCGCAACGAGGCATCGAAGTACGAGCTGTCCGGGAAAACTACTACTCAGTCAATCGATAGATGATGAACTTGTACGGGCGTCCCTGGGAGCGCAGGCATCCCTGCCTGCTTGGGTTTGCGCGAGAAGAGGCAGGCA
>JBBPIH010000038.1:18975-71084 GCA_038040455.1 Acidobacteriota bacterium | reverse complement strand
CTTTCGTGAGGCAACGAATCGACTTCGTCTAGATTTTTACGTGAGGCAATGCGGCGGAAGAAACCGCATATTAGCGGCGGGGAAGAGCGCGGCTGAGGCGCAATCGCGCGGGCTAATCGCTGGAAGCGCCGATCTTCCATTGGTGCCCCTCAAGCCCCTCACGCGGCGCGCCGCTGCCGGCGCGGTCTCCAGTAGCTTCATCGCGCACGCGGTGCTCATACGCGGCGCGAATAAACGACACGAACAACGGATGCGGATCAAGCGGCTTCGACTTGAACTCTGGGTGGAACTGGCAGCCCAGGAACCAGGGGTGATCGGGCAGCTCAACTATCTCGATAAACTTTCCATCGGGTGATTTGCCTGAGAAAACCAGACCGTGCCCACCGAGCTCATCTTCGTAGCGAGGGTTGAATTCGTAACGATGACGATGCCGCTCACTGATCTCACTTGTTGCGTAGACCCTCTCGGCCAGCGAGCCGGGTTGGAGCTTGCAAGGATACGCGCCAAGTCTCATCGTCCCTCCCATAGCCTCAACTCCGATCAGATCGCGCAGCTTGAAGATCACCGGGTGCGAAGTGTCGTCGTCGAATTCAGTAGAGTCCGCGCCTTCGAGTCCGCACACGTTGCGAGCGAACTCGACGGTCGCGCATTGCATGCCCAGGCAAATCCCGAAGTAAGGCGTTTGCTCGCGCCTAGCGTAGTTGATCGCGCGCAGCATCCCCGAGATGCCGCGCCTGCCGAAGCCACCCGGAACCAGGATCGCGTCGAAATCGCGCAGCCGCTCTTCCCAGTTCTGATCGTCCATCAGCTCTTCGGATTCGATCCAGCGAACCTGCACACCCAGGCGGTTGGCGACGCCGCCGTGAACGAGTGCTTCGTGCAAGCTCTTGTACGAGTCTTCAAGCTCGACGTACTTGCCGACTATACCGATACTCACGGTTGCGTCAGGTTTCTTAATTGTCTCAACAAGCTCCGACCACCGGCGCAAATCGCGTTCGGCCGCTTGCGCACCAAGCTTCTTCACGATCATGTCGTCGAGTCCCTGGCGCGCAAACATTAGCGGCACTTCATAGATCGTTGGCACGTCTTGCGCAGTGATGACCTCTTCCTCACGCACGTTGCAGAACAGCGCGATCTTCTCCTTCATATCCTTTGGCAGCGGGCGGTCGCAACGGCACAACAGAATGTCGGGTTGAATACCGATCTCGCGCAGCTCCTTCACAGAGTGCTGGGTCGGCTTCGACTTCAGCTCTCGGGATGCGGCGATGAACGGGACCAGCGTCAGGTGAATGAAGAGCGCGTTCTGGCGGCCGACTTCGTTGCCCATCTGTCGAATGCTTTCGAGGAAGGGAAGCGATTCTATATCGCCGACCGTGCCGCCGACTTCGACGATCACGACGTCGGGGCCGTCCGCAACGGTCCGTATCGCATCCTTGATTTCATTCGTGACGTGAGGAATGACCTGAATCGTTTTGCCAAGATAATCACCGCGCCGCTCTTTGTTTATGACCGAAAGATAAATACGCCCGGTCGTCCAGTTATTGGCTTGAGACAGCTCGGCGTGAGTGAACCGTTCGTAGTGTCCCAGATCGAGATCAGTTTCGGCTCCGTCGTCGGTGACAAAGACCTCACCGTGCTGGAAAGGCGACATCGTTCCTGGATCGACGTTGATGTAGGGGTCGAGTTTTTGAAGAGTAACTTTCAGGCCGCGCGCTTCGAGCAAGCACCCGATAGAGGCAGCGGCCAGTCCTTTGCCGAGGCTCGAAACCACTCCGCCGGTGACGAAAATGAACTTGGTCATGATGGGTTCTCCTCAATCAACCGTTTTACTCGTTGGTAGTCCTGCTCGGTGTCAACACCTATCGACCGGTGCTCGACTGGCACAACTCGAATATCGAATCCGTTCTCCAGTGCGCGTAGTTGCTCCAGCGCTTCGACTCGTTCAAGCGGTGAGGGCTCCATTCGAGCGAACTGCTGCAGGAATCCGGCGCGATACGCGTACAGTCCTGAATGCTTACGATAATTAGATAGCAGGTTTGAATCCGCCCCGAGCGTTTCTTTGAGCGTGACCCCGGCAGCGAGTCCGACGTGAGGAATCGGGGAGCGCGAAAAATAGAGTGCGAACCCGCGCGCATCGGTGACGACTTTCACGACGCTCGGGTTGAACACATCTTCCACTGTCGTGACAGGTTCGGAAGTTGTGCTGATCTGAATGTGCGAATCTTCGATGAGCGGTCGAATAGCAGCGTCGATGGTTGAAGGCTCAATAAGCGGCTCATCTCCCTGCACGTTGACGATAAACGCCGAATCAAGTTCCGCCGCGACTTCGGCGACTCGATCGGTCCCCGAAGTGAGTGTCGGCGAAGTCATTTGCGCTTCGCCTCCATACGCTCGAACCGCCTCAAGAATTCGCTCGTCGTCGGTCGCAACGATCACCCGCGAAACCAACAGCGCGTGCGACGCTCTCTCAACGACGTGCATGATCATCGGCATTCTTGCCAAGAGAAGGAGGGGTTTGCCCGGCAATCTAGTCGAGGAGTACCGCGCAGGGATAATTGCTACTGCTTCTCCCTTCACGGGCTTTCAGCCTAGCGCAAAGCTCTGAACATTGTCAAACGCGACATGCCAAAAGTGACTTGCGTTGACAAAGCCATTCTCCTGGCCTATGGTTGCAGAGAACCGAGAGTAGCTAACTCCCTTCTCAGCTTCTCTGGAATCCTCCAGACCACCTGAAGTAAACAGCTCGCCAGCTTATCTAGAATCGTCCTAGACATGTTCCTCGAGCCTGACGCTTGAGCGCGAAAGCGCATCCGAAGAAAACCTGAGCCATCACGTCACAAGGGAGCTATACATGGCAATAGACACAAACGCACCTGAGAAAGTATGCCCGATTTGCAATGAAGGATATCCGAAAGATGACAACTACTGCGGGAAAGACGGGACGCGCCTGGTGATTTCTGATTTCAACAGCCTTTCAAAAAACAGTCTCGGCTCACGGCTGGGAAAGAGTGGTGGGGACAAGGACGGGCTGCACCACGTATAGTTGTTACGCAATGGCCGAAGCCCATCTTTGAATTGCTATCCTGGCAAGAACTACCAAGGTTTTGATACCCTTGGTAAATCGCTGTTGGTATTGCGATCGGGTTCGGGATTCTGATGCGCTGAACTGGGGGAGAAGGATGATAATCTGTGAGTTCTGTTTGCAGTACATGAGCGATGGGAAATGCACATTTGGGCTGAACATACCCAAGCGAATGGGTTGTCGCGAGTTTGATCCCGGGATAGGGAAGTTCTGCTCTGACCCGAACGATTTCGTGAGCCCGGGTCAGATCATCCAGATGGCCACTTTTTTTGGCATCAAGGGGACGGAGCTTAAGAAGGTCAAGCTGATCGCAGCGCGAGAAGGGAGTTCACGGTCTGAGGTTCCCGCTACGCAGCCGGATTCACTTACCATCAACGAATCGTAAGGGAAACGCCTATACGCGATTCACTTTTCCACTTCGGCAACTACGAAATCCGACTTCTGAAGCACATAACCGAAGAACAGTTCTCTGCTTATGTTTTGAGCTTCATCGCTAGCGGAGCTGCGAGTGTTGCATAGCTCGGCAAGCTGCAGTAATACGGTCTTGGCCGCGCCTCGCAGCGCAAGCTTTTTAGTGAAAAGCTCCGCCGCCAGGCCGTCTGCCACATCTTTCGCTTTGCGCGCTCCTGACATCTTCAGTTGCTCACACAGCAATTCAACCCTGGAGCGATCGTAGTTCTCATTGAACGGCACTCCGACCTTGGAAGTGCCCAGATGAAGATGGCGTTGTTTAGGAAGACCGGCCTGTTTGTCCACTCGCTGGAAGATCTCTTCCAATTTGTCATCGAGAATCGAGCGCCTATATTTGGTCAAGCCGCGTCCTGACCAGAGAATGGCATATTCCTCGTTGGATATAGCGGTTACGACGCCGGTGCCGTATCGAACAGAAACTTGCGAATCCTTGTAGGCGAGTACGTCGCCCATTTTCATTTTCATATTCCCTCCAGATTAGAAATAAAGAACTGCGCTTTGTGAACAACCTCAAAACGGTTCAACGATAAACTTCGGCCAGCCGGTGCCGCACCTCGATCGCAAGCTCCAGCTCGCCCTTTTCAGCTTTGATCCGGCTGTCATCTCCGAGCCGCTCCGCGCGGGCAAGCCTGGCTTCACTGTTCTTCACTCTCTCGCGCGTATGGCGCGCGATCTCACCCTTAAGAACTTTTTCGTTCAATCTCTTGAGGCCGACAATATCCAACTCCGGTCCCGCCAAAGGCCCCTCTTTGTCTGCAGCCGCTACACGGTAGGCCCGCAGGACACCCCTGACGATCGTCGCCAACGGCATCGACTCGCCGGCTTTCTCCGCGCTGGCCTTTATGCGTTTTGAAGATTCGCTGACGAGCGTGCAAAGCAAGAAACGGTTTACTTGATCGCCTGCGTCTCTTTCACCGCGAGAAGTCTCAGTGATCTCACTACGCGCTGCCAGCGCCTGTTTCTCCCCGGCCCGTGTTGCACGTGCGCGGCTCGAGGCATCGGACCGCCTGGCTGCAATACCGCCGTTGCTATCATCTGCCTTTGAAGTGCTATTAATCGCCATCAAAAATGCCTTCCTTCCATTACAACCGTCGTCGATCTTAGAGTTACGATCTGAGCACCCTGATACCTAGATATGTCAGCCTGATGTTGGTCATCCTAAAAGGCGTACTATTGGTGCCCTTTGTGACTAAGTCGCCGCTGATCAGTCCCTCTTTCTTCATGAAGAGCAGGTATTCAAGCACATCGGCTTCCTCAGAGAGGTCCTTCAGGTGGCCATTGTGCACGGGAAAAATCCCCTGACTTAGATTACTATCTATCTTCACCAAAATGGTCTGAAGTAGTTTTTGATCGAGGGTGCTCATTTCTGTTCCCGCTATTACTGATTGCTCAAAACCGCAGCATCTGCCTGTGCTGAATTCCCCAGTCTAGTCTCTTTCTTGAGGCTGTCTCTTGTTGGCCGGACGTCGCTCGCAAGCCTGACCGCTTTGAGTGCCGCGATCACATACCATCCGAGATCTATCTGCCACCACTTGCGCCCGAACCGCGCTGCGTTTGCATCGGAGTGATGATTCTTATGCCAATTCTCTCCCCAGGCCCCAAACTGCAATGGCCCGAGCCACCAGATGTTTCGACTGGAGTCCACACCTTCAGGCAGCCCCGGCGTCATGTGAAGTAAGCTGTTCACGAACATCTGAAAGTGAAGCGCATAGACCAACCGGATCGCGCCAATCCAGAAAAACGCTTGCCATCCCCAAATGAGTCCTAAGAATACTGAGAGTGAAATGATCGGGATTTGCAGCTTCCTCCACACCTTATACTTGCGTTTGTCCATATCAGGGCACCAGCGGCTGACCTCCGAGCCTGACCATTGATAAACCCATCTAATATGCGCCCACCAGAAGCCGCCATGTCGAGGGCTCGAGATATCTTCGGCTGTATCCGCTTTCGCGTGGTGATGACGATGATTCGCCACCCACGACATCGGCTCACCCGACGCGTTGAAAATCGTGAAGAATATTAGAACGTTCTCGACCACGCGATTCAGCCGCAAAGAGCGGTGAGCGAGGCATCGGTGATAACATACAGATGTTCCAACCCCGCCGATTGAAGCCACTGCAAGGGCCGCGGCTAGCACGCGCCAACTCGGCAAGGGGAATAAGACTAATCCAATCACTGCGAGCACGTGAACAGAAGCGATATAAAACAAAACGGACCCGTTTCCTTCAGAATGCTGCCACCAGGGTCGCGTCCACGGCCGCTCATCTACTAATTTTGTTGATCTCACTGACTATTCCTGTCTTTGCTACGATATTGAACAAACCTTAAGCTGCTATGCTCTTCCTACATCTCGATTCGAGCCGCTAACCTTTCACAAACCAGATCCCGATGATACTTGCGCCTCTCGCATCAGCTAGCTGGGTTGCCTCTTCGAAGCTCGCTGCGTAGCGCCCTTCTGCCCGAAGGTGGCGAAGATAATCCGTTCCGAATCCGCAGGCAGGCCCAACCATCGTGATGCGGTCGCTTATCTCAAACGCGTAAGGTTGCTCCCCAGACGCAAGACGGCCTCTCGCGTCTTCGATATCGACCAGGCTCGTCATCATACCTCTGCCGCCTTTCGCGCGGAGCGAGGCTCTCCGTTACCTTTTATCAGTAGAAGGTCAAAACCGACGGCAACGTTGCGAAGACCGAACCAAGGCAGATGGTGGCGAGAGTTCGTAAATTGTCATCGAGGTGATTGACCGGCGCTTGCATCGGAGACTCCACTAAGTGGTATCTTGTGGAGTCAACCGGCTACCACTTAGACCGGCTGGCTTTCTACACCATTGCAGATGTATCTAGACTATACTTCGCGGACGCCGGGGTCAAGCTAAGGCCCAATCAGCCCGCCTTCAGTTTAGCTTCGATGCCGAAAGGTTACGCGACCCTTTGTCAGGTCGTAAGGTGACAACTCAACTGTCACCCGGTCACCTGCCAGTACCCTGATGTAGTGCTTGCGCATCTTACCGGACAAATGCGCCAACACCTCGTGCCCTTCGGCTATCTTCACTTTGAATGTAGTATTTCCCATGCACTCGACTACAGTTCCATCAACCGGGATCATATCTTCTTTTGGAATGATGTTACCTCCTTCCATCGTGTGCCCCAGTCTGCGAACCTGAGCCACATCGTTTTATTCTTGGCGCCCACCGCTCGCTATGATTCATGGCAAGACCGATGGACGCCGGATAAGCGATAACCCTCTACCGCGAGGCTCGACTCGCCCTGAAGGAGCGCGTTGAAGATGAGCGCAGACGGCCGATCTCGCTCGTCAATCTTACCTGCTCCTCGGACCTGCCATCAGTAAACCCACTGAGCCTTGACCGCTCCAGCCTGATCCCGGCGATCCGCTCAATGGATGCCAGCGTCGATTCCTCTTCTGGGCTTACCAGTGTTAGAGCCGCGCCATCGCGGCCCGCGCGGGCTGTTCGCCCGACGCGGTGTATGTAGTCGTCAGCAGTCGCCGGCACCTCATAGTTGATAACGAATGATATATCATCCACGTCAATGCCTCGCGCCGCAACGTCGGTAGCTACCAGGACACGGACGCGCCCGGAACGAAAGCTGTCCAGGGCCTTGTTGCGTTGCGACTGGCTGCGATCGGAATGTAGCGTGACGACCTCATGCTTATTGGCTGTCAGTATCCGCGCTACTCTGTCGGCGCCCCGCCTGGTCTGGGTGAAAACCAGAAATGTTTCCCCCGAGTGCTGTCTGAGTAACGCAAGCAGCATTGGCGTCTTGGCGTGCGAGAGCACTGCGAAGGCTTTCTGAGTGAGAGTAGCAACGGTCGTTGCCACCCTGGTTGCTTCAACTCTCACGTGAGTCGTCAGCAATTCCTGGGCTAATCGTTCAACATCTCTCGAAAGCGTTGCCGTCAACAACATCGTTTGACGTTTTGTGGGAAGATGCTTGATGATCCGCCTGACCTGCGGAAGAAAGCCCATATCGAGCATTCGATCCGCCTCGTCAAGCACGAGCACCTCGACAGCTTTGAGCGGGACCGAGCCTCGCTCTATTAAGTCGTTCAAGCGCCCGGGAGTTGCAACCAAGATGTCAACGCCGGTGCGAAGCGCCCTGATTTGCCTGGGAAGGCTCTCGCCACCCACTACCGCAACCGTGCGAAGCCCAGCCGTGCGGCCGTAGCTTTTCGCGTTTGCTTCGATTTGAAGAGCAAGCTCTCGCGTTGGGGCGAGCACAAGCGCTCGCGTCTGCCCGGGACCGCTCAGCCGCTGGATTATCGGGAGCAGAAATGCCACCGTCTTGCCTGAACCTGTCTCCGCTGAAGCCATTATGTTTCGTCCCGCAAGCGCGTGCGGTATCGTCTTCGTTTGAATCTCTGTTGGATCGGTGATGCCTAGTTTCTCTAGCGCATCTGCAAGCGGCGCGCACAGGCCCAGCTTGCTAAAACTGTTTAAACTCATGAATCTCTCTTTTCGGTGCACTGCCCCAGCAATTGTTGTTGCTTTCAGAGAAGCAGTGGTTTTGATTTATAGTTTGCTGAAGGGTACAGATTGGTTGGAGTGTTCTATCTTACTGGTTCCGTGCAATCGTCTCCGAACAGCGCGATGACTGAAGAAGAGATGGACAGGATACAACTTCCGCCGATCCTATCCATCGGTCTTCACTCTGCGTACGGGCCGGACCTAATAGCGGCTTCCGAAACCGCCTCGGCCACCTCGACCACCACCGCCGCCACTGCTGCGTCCTCCACCGTAGCCGCCGCCGCCGCGATTGCCGGAACGCTCCTCGCGCGGCCGCGCTTCATTGACCGTCAGCGTGCGGCCATTCACTTCGGTTCCATTGAGCTGTGTGATCGCTTTATCAGCATCCTCATTGCTCATCTCGACAAAAGCAAAGCCCTTCGAGCGGCCGGTGTCCCGGTCCGTAATAACATTAACTGAATCAACCTGACCAACCTGTTCAAACAGGGTGGTGAGGTCGCCTTCCGTCGTTTGATACGACAGGTTTCCTACGTAGATTTTCTTACTCATAGTTCTCCTAGAACTGGTTATGAGGAACTTCCGAGGCTTTGCGGGAAAGAGGATGAGAAAGCAGAGTCAAACACTCTCCAAACAGTCAGCGGGAGGCTCCTAAAAAGCTAAAAACAAAAACAGCAGCATTCGATCTGCTGAACTAACATAGGTATGCTAACAGACCAGTCCCCGTAAGTCGAGTGCTAATTCGGGTAACAGACTAATTTCGGGCGACAGGATTCAGCGTCGGTGCAAATCTACTGGAGAATACCGGCGAATCTAAGCGAAGAACAGGTCTCGGACGGGGGGTTCCGTATTGATAGGTACCTCTTCGTATTGACAAACGAAGCCGCCGGGCATTAGAACGTTGACGCTTCGGACGCGCTGCTCAAATGCAGTCACATCAATCTCCGGATGGTGAACCATGAAACTACTTATCAAAGTCTGTTCGGTCGCGATGGCAATTGGCGTCGTGCTGGTTGCTTGCACCTCGCAGAAGGAGGAGCCGAAGGTGTCTGAGTCAAAATCGCCGGCCGACTCTTTGGCTGCCAGAATCCGCCGGTTCGCTCCGACTGATCTAACAGCCGACACTTCGCATCTTTCGGAGAACGATCGCAAAGCTCTCGATAAGCTCATCGAAGCGGCGAAGCTGCTCGATCCGCTCTTCCTGCGCCAGGTCTGGAGCGGAAATGAAGCTCTGCTCAAGAAACTCGAAGCTGACTCGAGCCCCGAAGGTCGAGAGCGATTGCACTATTTCCTCATAAACAAAGGGCCGTGGTCGCGCCCAGACAAGAACGAACCCTTCATCGACGGCGTCCCGCACGAGAAGCCACCTCAGGCGGGGTTCTATCCGGACGATATGTCGAAGGATGAGTTCAATGCCTGGGTAGCCACACTTTCAGAGCAAGACCAGCAGCGCGCCACAGGGTTTTTCACCGTTATCAGGCGGGGAGCCGACGGCAAGCTCAAGATTGTCCCTTATCACGAGGAGTATCGCGAGTTCCTGGAACCGGCGGCGAAGCTCTTGAGAGAAGCGGCCGAACTAACCAGCAACCAGACGCTCAAGAACTTTCTTACAAAGCGCGCTGAGGCCTTCCTGTCAGACGACTATTACGCAAGCGACGTAGCCTGGATGGATCTCGATGCGCCAATTGAAGTGACCATCGGGCCCTACGAAACATATGAAGACGAGCTGTTCGGGTACAAAGCTGCATTCGAAGCGTTCATCACTCTCCGCGACGAAGCCGAGTCTGCAAAGCTGGCTAAGTTCAGCGGCTACCTTCAAGAACTTGAGAACAACTTGCCGATCGATCCGCGTTATCGCAATCCAAAACTCGGAGCCGCTTCTCCGATTCGCGTTGTCGATAATGTCTTCTGCTCAGGCGATGGAAACCGCGGCGTTCAGACTGCGGCGTTCAACCTTCCTAACGATGAAAAGGTGGTGAAGGAAAAAGGCTCGAAGCGGGTGATGCTCAAGAACGTCCAGGAAGCAAAGTTCAAACAGGTCCTGGTTCCCATCTCAAAAGTAGTCATGAATTCGTCTCAGCAATCTCAGATTTCGTTTGACGCGTTTTTCACGCACATACTCGCGCACGAGCTTATGCACGGGCTCGGCCCTCACAACATTAAGGTTGGAGGCCGCGACACGAACGTCAGGAAAGAGTTGAAGGAACAGTACTCGGCGATCGAGGAGGCGAAGGCCGACATTACCGGGCTATGGGCTCTGCAAAACCTGATCGACAAAGGCGACGTGGATCGCGCGTTGGAGCGTGATCTGTACACGACTTATCTAGCCAGTTCGTTTCGATCGGTGCGTTTCGGAATAAACGAAGCACACGGCAAGGGGCAGGCGCTTCAGTTCAACTACCTGCTCGATGAGGGCGGGATTAAGATAGACGAAGCCGCCGGGACTTTCAGCATAGACACTGCGAAGATCAAGAACGCCGTCCGCAAGCTGGCAAGCGAGATACTGACGATCGAGGCCGAAGGCTCGTACGAAAAGGCGAAGGCGATGCTCGACAAGTACGGCCTCATCCGACCGGCGATGCAGAAGGCGCTCGACAACCTTCGCAATGTGCCGGTGGACATTGAACCGAATTTCATTTTTGCTAGAAAGTAGAGTTGGTGTAGGTCGCCCTCAACAGCCTCGCTCTTTAGAATTAGCTTAATCTCGGTTTTGCCCAACCGGGAATCGAGTTATTTAGGCGGATTAATCGAAGCGGTTGGAGGTTATCAGGACGTTCCTTGACACCCATCATGTCGTCTGCTAGATTTTGGCGTTTAAAGCGGGCGCCGCGCTCGCCACTGTACAACCCGCCACAGGGAAACTACCGATAGGAGGCTAATATTAGTGGGTACCAGTAACAAACGTTTATTTACGTCGGAGTCTGTAACCGAGGGGCATCCAGACAAGATCGCGGATCAAATTTCCGACGGCGTGCTTGACGCAGTGATGCGCGACGACCCGCAAGGCCGAGTGGCTTGCGAGACGCTCTTGACTACAGGATTGGTCGTCGTCGCAGGCGAGATCACAACTTCGGTATGGGTCGACATTCCGAAAGTCGTCCGCGAGACCATCCGCGAGATCGGCTACACGCGAGCGAAGTACGGATTCGATTGCGATACCTGTGGCGTCATCACTGCGATAGACACGCAGTCGCAAGACATAGCGATGGGAGTCGACCACGGGGGCGCCGGCGATCAGGGTATGATGTTCGGCTACGCTTGCAACGAAACACCAGAGCTGATGCCTATGCCAATTATGCTCGCGCACAAGCTGACGCGCCGACTTTCGGATGTTCGCAAAGAAGGCTTGCTCGATTACCTGAGGCCGGACGGCAAGTCTCAGGTCACCGTCGAATACGCAAATCACAAACCTGTTCGCGTTAGCACCGTCGTTATTTCAACCCAGCATTCTGAATCAGTAGCGAACGATCAGTTACACGACGACGTCATCAATCACGTGATCCGTTCAGTCGTACCCGGCGAAATGATGGACGCCGGCACTGATTTCCACATCAATCCAACAGGGCGCTTCGTTATAGGCGGACCGCAAGGGGACACCGGACTTACGGGACGCAAGATAATCGTCGACACCTACGGCGGAGCCGGGGCGCATGGTGGGGGCGCTTTCTCGGGCAAGGACCCGACAAAGGTTGACCGCTCAGCTTCTTACATGGCGCGCTACATTGCGAAGAACATCGTGGCCGCCGGGCTCGCCGATCGCTGCGAAGTCCAGTTGGCATACGCTATCGGAATCGCCGACCCAGTCTCCGTGCTGGTCGACACAAGGGGCACTGGCCACGTTGATGAAGAGAAGCTATCGGGCCTGGTGCGCGAACACTTCAAGCTCACGCCCGCGGGAATCATCGACAGCTTGAATCTGCGTCGGCCGATATTTAAGAAGACGGCGGCATATGGTCACTTCGGCCGCAATGAGCCAGAGTTTACTTGGGAGCGTACTGACAAGGCAGAGGCGCTTCGCCGCTCCGCCGGGTTGTAGACATTTAAGGGCGGCCCTTCGCTGCCTCTCTCCTGGTTCAGCAAAGGCTACAAGCAATGAGGGGCGGCCGCGGAGGCCGCCCCTACAAGATTATGGAGATTGTTGATGACCACCAGCACTCAAGTACCAAATTACGATGTTAAGGACATGAATCTCGCAAAGGCGGGCCGCAAGCGTATCGAGTGGGCGGAACGTGAGATGCCCGTGCTCCGCTTAATCCGTGAACGTTTCGAGCGCGAACGCCCGCTCGCAGGAAAGAAGATGGTTGCCTGTTGTCACATTACGACCGAGACCGCGAATCTCGCCCGCGCCTTGAAAGCTGCCGGAGTCGACGCGGTATTAATCGCTTCGAATCCGTTGTCGACTCAAGACGACGTCGCAGCAGCGCTTGTCTCCGAGTACGGCATTCCGGTCTTTGCGATAAAGGGAGAGAGTCCAGAGACCTACAACCGTCACGTGCGAATGGCGCTAGACCACGAGCCCGATCTGATCATCGACGACGGCTCGGATGTTGTCGCCACGATGGTCAAGGAGCGCCCCGAGCTTATCAACAAGATTATCGGAACAACCGAAGAAACAACGACCGGGCTCGTTCGCCTGCGCGCCCTCGAAAAGAGCGGGCGTATGACCTGGCCGACAATCGCTGTGAACGACGCGCAGACCAAACACTTCTTCGACAATCGCTACGGCACGGGCCAGTCCACACTTGACGGTGTCATTCGCGCGACCAACATTCTCCTGGCCGGCCGGACGCTTGTCGTGGTCGGGTATGGCTGGTGCGGCAAAGGTGTCGGGATGCGCGGCCGGGGAATGGGCGCAAACATCATCGTCTGCGAGATAAATCCGATTCGGGCCATCGAAGCGGTTATGGATGGCTTCCGAGTCATGACGATGGAAGATGCTGCGCCGGTTGGCGACATTTTCATCACCGTCACCGGCAACCGCCACGTAATCGACGGCCATCACTTCGAGAAGATGCATGACGGCGCGATTGTCGCGAACTCAGGACATTTCGACGTCGAGCTTAATCTTGTCGCGCTTGGCGAGATGAGCGAGGCGAAGGAGCAACTGCGCCCGTTCGTCGAAGAGTACAAGCTCAAAGCATCAGGCAATCGGGTCATCGTGCTCGGCGAAGGGCGGTTGATCAATTTAGCAGCCGCCGAGGGCCATCCCGCTTCGGTGATGGATATGAGCTTCGCCAATCAAGCGCTTTCGTGCGAATACCTGGTGAAGAACGAGGGCAAGCTCGCGCCGGGCGTTCAGCTTCTGCCCGAAGAGGTTGACAATGAGATCGCTTCGCTCAAGCTTGCGGCGATGGGGATCAAGATCGATCGGCTTACCCCCGAGATGATTGAGTACATGAACACATGGGAGGCGGGGACGTAACCGACTGCTCAAGGCCGAAATTTCAACAGGAACCAAAAGCGATGACCAAACTACGATCAATGAGTCTTCCGGTGACAATAGGGGTGCTCCTTTCGGTGGCTGCCGCTGCCGCGACGCCTACTCCAAGAATCACGGCTGCCGAAACAGCTTCGAAATACGCAAAACTCGATGGCTTTCGCGTGCATTACAAGAGCTCAGGCCGTGGGCGCGAGGCGCTGGTTTTTGTGCACGGATGGACCTGTAACATGAGTTTCTGGCGCGACCAGGTAACTGCGTTTGAGGGCAAGCAGCGCGTCATCCTCATCGATCTCCCAGGCCACGGCCAAAGCGACAAGCCTCAGGTTGCGTATACGATGGATCTGTTCGCTCGCGCGGTTGACGCTGTCTTGCGGGATGCGGGCATAGATCGCGCCGTCCTGGTGGGTCATAGCATGGGCACGCCTGTCATCCGCGAGTTTTACAGAAAGTACCCTCAAAAGACGCTTGGGCTGGTGATCGTCGATGGCATGCTGCGGGCCTTCGGTGACAAGAAAATGATGGAGACGACGTTCATTGCGCCCCTCCGCGGCCCCGACTACAAGGAGCGGGCGAGCAGGTTTATAGACGGCATGCTCGGGCCTCAGGTTACGCCGGCGCTACGCGAACAGATCAAAACTTCGATGCTCAGCACGCCGCAGAGCGTGGCCATTAGCGCGATGGAAGGGATGGCCGATGAGTCGATCTGGAAGCAGGACAAGATCAATGTGCCGGTGCTGGTGATTCTGGCCAAGTCTCCTTTCTGGCCGCCCGACAACGAACAGTTCTTTCGAAGCATCGCGCCGAAGTTGGAGTACCAGATGTGGGATGGCGTTAGTCACTTCTTGATGATGGAAAAACCCAAAGAGTTTAACGATGCGGTGATCGCTTTCCTGGACAAGCAACGGCTTCTGAAGAGATGAGACGCTGGTATTCTGCGATCACATTGCGCTGAATACATTCAACCAAATACCTTCACTTAAGCGCGGCGCTTCACTTTTGCCGCCGCGCGACTTCTAATAATGAGTGTATGAGGAGGGACTAAGCGGGTCGCGATTAGTTCTACCGGGTCTTACGACTCCGCCTCGGCTTTTTGCGGCGCTCTACGGCGCGCGTCGTGAGTGCGCCGCGTTCAGACTTGCGTTCCTTGTCACGCCGTTCGCTTGAACGCCGGTCGGCCTCAGACCGCCGCTCCTTCCCGTTAGGAGAATCGATCTTTCTCTTTTCCATAGTGGGACGGTCGGGTTAACCGCAGATAGAATCAAAGGTCAGTTGATATGAAACGTCTCGCCAGTAATGTTCTGTTATCAACTGACCACTTACACCTAATCACCGTCTGTTCACACTGCTGAGCCGCCCGATGAGCCTTCGCCCCCGTAGCGTTCATGTGGCGAAGTTGAGGGCGATCCGCCGGAGACAGCCTCTTCGCTGGACGCCGAGCCAGCACCATCTTCCGCTGCGGCGGGCGGGGCCTCGAGTGGCGCAGTTGTGGCACCTTGGGCGGCGCCTGCCGCGGCCGGGCTCTCAGTGAAATACTCTTTCAGTTCCTTGCCGGGCTTGAAGTAAGGTACGCGCTTGGCTGGTACATCGACCGGCTCGCCAGTCTTAGGATTTCGGCCGCGGCGCGGGCCTCGCTCGCGAGTGCGGAAGCTGCCAAAGCCCCGCAGCTCGACCTTTTCACCTTTGTGAAGCGCGCCGATTATCGAGCCGAAGACGGTTTCGACGATCACTTCAGCATCGCGCTTGTTCAGCTCAGCCGCCCGAGCCACTTCCTCCACAAGTTCTGCCTTAGTCATCTTTCTCCTGTGAGCCGCAACGGTTCAGCGGCCTGTTTCTTTGGTTTTATTTCATACCCCGCGCAGTTGCGAAGAAAAAAGATCGTAACAAACGGACCCCATCAATGGCCGAGAGTTCAATGTACTTCAATCCGGATGATGCTAAGACTATGAGGTTACTATGCCGTACAGCACGCTTTAGTATCTACAGCGAAAAGGCAGAAATCAAGTCCGCGTGAGAACTTCTTGCAGCCCTGGGAGCGCGGGCATCCCTGCCTGCCTCCTTAGGCTAACGGCTATTCTCTTTCCAGCGCAACGCCAGAGCAGGCAGGGATGCCTGCGCTCCCAGGGGCACTCGATTTGACATCACTTCTTTCCGACCTCTAAAATTTTCTTTTACCATTCCACGCAGGGCGCATCTGTGTATAGCACTCTGAGGAATGATTTCATAAATTATTATGACGACGCTGATCGCTACCGCAGACGCAGGAGCCGTGACGGATCCCCAAACGAAGTCATTCATCACTCGCGACGTTCAAAAAACAGTGCTTGCAAACGGACTGACCGTGCTGACAAAGGAGCTGCACGACAAGGCCGTTGTGGCGACGATGGTCTGGTATCGCGTCGGCTCGCGCAATGAGGAACTGGGGCAGACCGGCAAGTCTCACTTCCTCGAACACATGCTTTTCAAAGGCACCGACCGGTACAAAAAGGGCGAGATCGACCTCGTCACCCATCTCAACGGCGGCGCTAACAACGCGTTCACGTGGCTCGACTTCACAGCATACTACTTCGCGTTCGCCTCGGACCGGTGGCAAGCGGCTTTGGAGATCGAAGCGAGCCGCATGCGCGACACCACATTCGCTGAAGAAGAATTCGCTTCAGAAAAGCAGGTCGTCCAGGAAGAGTTGCGCATCGGCCTGGACGGTCCCTGGGAGGCGCTGGAAAACGAGGTGTGGGCGACTGCCTTTCGCCAGCACCCTTATCACTGGCCCACCGTGGGATGGCTTGAAGACCTGGAAGCGGCTTCCGCAGCCGATATGAAGGCTTACTATGACAAGTGGTATCACCCGCGCAACGCGACGCTTGTCATTGTAGGCGACTTCGATAGCGCCGAAGCGCTGCTAAAGGTCGAAGAGCTGTTTGGCCGGATCCCGCCGGGGCCCGTCGTCGCCCCGCTCAACATAGTAGAGCCCACGCAGCGCGGCGAGAAGCGTCTCGTAGTAAAAAAGGAGACGCCCGTCGAACGCTTGCTGATCGGCTATCATGCACCCGAAGTCGCCCACCCGGACTCTTACGCGCTCAAGATCGCGGAGACGCTCCTTTCGACCGGCAAGTCTTCACGGCTTTATCAACGACTGGTCGAACGAGACCAATCGGTCACCAAGGCAGATGCCAGTTATCACGACCATTTCGATCCGGCGCTGTTCTATTTTCAACATGAGCTGAAGCCCGGCTTCAGGCTGGAGGACGTCGAGAGTGCAACCTACGAGGAGGTCGATCGCCTGAAATGTGGCGACATTTCGTTTGCTGAGATTGAGAAAGCCAAGCGTCAGATCGAAGCTTCTCTTGTGCTGAGCTGTGAGGAGCCGTTGCAACAGGCAATGTTGCTCGGACAGTACGAGACGATCGCCTTCGATGAGCGTGTGCCCGCGGACTCGCGGGGCTATCACTATCTGGACACGCTGCTGGACCGTATCGCCGCCGTCACGATCGATGAAGTGGCAACGGCCGCTCAAAAGTATTTCACTGAAGACAATCGGACAGTTGGCTACTTGATTAGCGAAGGCGATCTCGACGAGGGGGAGCGTGGCTGTGCAGCATAGTCAAAAACGCGTCGCTCGCCCGAAGCTTGACGTTGAGCGCGTCGAGTTACCGAACGGGCTGGTCCTGCTGCTCTCAGAGAATTACTCGATTCCCTCTGTTTCCATTAACGCGATCGTGCGCGCCGGGTCGCGCTTCGAGGCTGATGAGAAAGCGGGGCTTGCTTCGCTAGTCGGCGCGCTTCTGGATGCTGGTACAACTACTCGCACGTCGAAGTTGATCGCCGAAACTATCGAAGCTGCCGGAGGGAAACTCGGAACCTTCGGGGATTATCAATCGAGCGGCGTTGTGGTCACGTTGCTTTCGAAGGACATTGACCTTGGCCTGGACGTGGCATCCGATCTGTTGATGAACTCGACGTTTTCCGATGACAAAGTTCAACAACACATCGATCGTCGCGTCGCCCAGATCAAAGCGCGGCTCGACGCGCCGCGCACTCAAGCTTCAGACGCCTTCAATGAGATAGTATTCGAGGGTTCACCGCAGCATCGTCCTCCGATCGGTTATGAAGAGACGGTGAAGGCGCTCACGCGGGCGGACGTAGACGCTTTCTATCGACGCTACTACGTGCCCGACAACACGATCCTCGCAATAGTCGGTGACATCGACAAGAGCGAAGTGAAGAGCAAGGTCGAAGCAGCGTTTGGGAAGTGGGAGCGCCCTGCAAGGTTCGAAACACAGCAACTGCCGCGGCCTCATCGGCAAACATCTCCGATCGAGAAGTTCGTCGCCGCCTCCAAGGAACAGGTTAACATCATAATCGGTCACGCCGGAGTCGCGCGCAACAACCCGGACTATTACGCGCTGTTGGTGATGGACACGATACTCGGATCAAGTCCGGGCTTCACGTCTCGCATACCGCGAATACTTCGCGACGAGCAGGGGCTCGCTTACACGACATTCAGCAACATCACCTCGAGTGCGGGGCTCGATCCGGGCCGGTTCATTGCGTACATCGGCACCGCTCCTGAGAATCTCGGTCGCGCGATTGTGGGGCTGCGAAGGGAGATCGCCCGCATAGTAGAAGCGCCGGTCACCGACGAAGAACTCGAGACTGCGAAGTCATACCTGACTGGCAGCTTCGTTTTTCATTTTCAGAAGAATTCGCAGATCGCTGAGTTTTTGCTGGAAGCCGAAGTCTACGGGCTAGGCTTCGACTACCTTGAGAAATACCCCGATTTGATCCGCGCGGTCACCGTCGAAGACGTGACTCGCGTTGCGCGCACGTACATCGACCCGCACAACCTGACTACGGTCGTCGTGGGCCCGGTCGATGACCTGGGAACGAAGTAGCACAGACTTTAGTCTGTATGACATCGCTTTCTGATGTAGGGCCGAACACAGACTAAGGTCTATGCTGCTAAGAAGGAGTTGAATGAATCACCATCATTCGTCCAGGCGAGCGCTAGCGGTGCTGATGCTTGCGGCACTCACTCTCGCATCAGCGGGCGCCGCAAATCTCCCGCTTCCGACGGCCGAAGCAACCTCGAGCATCACCGCGCGCGACCTGAAACGCCATCTGAGCTTTCTCGCTTCCAGTGAGCTCGGGGGCCGCTACACGTTCAGTCAGTCGAACCTGATAGCCGCACGCTACCTCGCGTCGCAGCTCGAATCCTATGGCTATCACGGCGCAGCTCGCGATCGCTCCTTCTTTCAGCGGGTGCCGCTCAGCTACCGGAACGTCGATCTTGCTGCGAGCCGACTGACGCTCAGTGACGGCGCCGCGAAGCGCGAGTTCATTTACGCAGACTCGTTTGTCGCGGAGGTTCCGGCGAACATGAACGTGAGCAGCGAACTGGTGTTTGTTGGATACGGAGTCTCGTCGCCGAGGAATAGCTACGATGATTACGCCGGTCTGACGGTGAAAGGCAGGATCGTAGTGATGTCGAGCGGCTTACCCGAGCCGCTCAAGAACGTAAGACTGAACGTCGACGAACAGGCGGCAACGGCGGCGCTCGCGCACGGAGCGATTGGACTGATCAAGATTCTAGATGCCCAAACGCTACTCACCTGGGAACAGCTCAAGGTCTGGTTCGGGGGGCGGCAACAGCTTGGCCTGCCGCCCAGGACCACGGCATCAGGAAAGGTCTTGCCGGAGGTCACCGCCGGGCCGGAGCTTATAAAAGCGATCGCTAAGGCGATGGGCAAAGAGAGTTCTGAGCTTATCGCGCCGGGCAGCAAGCTTAAGCCTTCGGAGCTTACCGCCAGCGCTGAGATCAAGCTGCGGGTCGAAGCGAAAGACGCGCCTTCTGCTCAAAACGTAGTCGGCATCCTGGAGGGCGGTGATTCGAAACTCAAAGATGAATACGTTGTTTTCAGCGCGCACTACGATCATTTGAAGACCAGCGACAAAGGTGAGGTGTACCATGGCGCGGACGACGATGGTTCGGGGACGGTGTCAGTGCTCGAAATCGCCCAGGCGTTTGCGATGGGTCCACGGCCAAAACGGTCAATCCTAATTGTCTTTCACACCGGCGAGGAGCTGGGCCTGTATGGTTCCGAGTTCAACACGGACTACGAACCAGTAGTGCCGCTTCAGAAGCTGGTGGCGAATCTCAACATCGATATGGTGGGTCGCAGCCGCCCCGAAGGGGACGATGATCCGCGTGACGCTCGACTGACCGACAAGAATTCCATCTACATAATCGGGGCGGACAAGCTTTCAACCGAGCTGAACAAGTTGAACGAAGAGACTAATCAGGACACGGCGCGCTTGAGGTTCGATTACACCTACAATGACGAAAAACACCCCGAGCGATTTTACTATCGCTCTGACCACTACAACTACGCCAAGCACGGCATTCCGATAGTCTTTTTCTTCACCGGCCTTCATCGCGACTACCACCAGCCGAGCGACGTCGTTGAGAAAATCGACTTCGAGAAGATGGAGCGGATCGACAGGTTGATCTTCGCGACGGGCTGGCGAGTGGCGAATCTTGATCATCGGCTGGTTGTGGATAAACGACCTTAGCTGCCTTCACCGCAGAGGCGCATGG
Source organism: Acidobacteriota bacterium (assembly GCA_038040455.1). Lineage (GTDB taxonomy): Bacteria > Acidobacteriota > Blastocatellia > UBA7656 > UBA7656 > Onstottus_A. Next base: position 51,021 of record JBBPIH010000038.1, on the reverse strand, counting down.
AGTTCAGTTCAGAGTACCGGCTTTAGCCGGCTTCACACCGCGAGCAGTTCGGCGGGGACAAAAAGCCGGCTAAAGCCGGTACTCTGAACTGAACTCCATGCGTCTCTGCGGAAAATCCTGATCCATGCCGTATGCTATAATTCACCTGTCTTCGGCGACGCACAGGAGGAAAAATGATCAAAGCGCGAATCGCTTATTTGATTCTGACGCTTGCGGTTCTATGCGCTCCTGGCGCTCGCTTGTCTGCTCAGAATGAGGAATCGATCTTCGACCGGATCAGACGCGAACACGATTCGATTGAGAAAAGCTTACACGATGAAAGCATTGCGTCGTCATCGGTAGTCGCTTCTTCAGTTGAGTCGCAGTCGATCGATATAAAGCACTACCGGCTGCAGATTCAGCTCGCGCCCAACGAGTTCAATACCGCGGGCACCGTTACGGGCACCGTTACCATCATGGGCGAAACAACCGGGACCGTCAGCGCCATCGATGTCGATGCGCAACCCAACTTGAATATCGATTCAGTGAAGCTCGACGGCGCGCCGGGGGAATTTGGACGAAAGGGCAGCCGCATAGTCGTGAGCTTCCCTGCTCCCTTGCCTGCCGGAAGGTCGTTCACCATCGTCATTCAATATCACGGAGCGGGGTCGGGTTCGAGCAGTCTCGGCGGAGGGATGCTGTTCACGCGCCACGGGCCCGATTTCGTGGGAGTCATTGCGAGCCGCAGCGAGCCGTTTGCTGCGCCGCTCTGGTGGCCTTGCGTCGACAATCCCGCGGACAAGGCTACGGCCGAAATCGAAGTCATTGTGCCCCAGGGTTATCAAGCCGCCTCGAACGGCGTGCTCGATAGAGTTCAGCCGAATTCGGACCGCACAGTCACTTACTTCTGGCGCGAGGACTCGCCGCTTGCGACTTATTTGGTCTCGGTTGCGGCTAGCAACTACGAGAGATTCAAAGACAGCTACACTGCGCTTGATGGCGTTACGACGATGCCGCTGGTCTATTACGTCTACCCCGAGCACCTTGAGCTGGCGCGCCTGAAGTTCGCGGTCACCCGTCCGGCGATGCAGATCTACGCCCGGCTTTTCGGGGAATATCCGTTTCTTGGCGAGAAGTACGGAATGGCCGAAGACCCGTTTGGCGGCGCGATGGAGCATCAGACGATCACAAGCATCAGCTCCTCGCTCGTCGGCTCGGTCACTAGCAGCCACCAGGCGACTATCGTGCACGAGCTTGCGCATCACTGGTGGGGCGACCTGGTGACGATGAAGACGTGGGACGATATATGGCTCAACGAGGGCTTCGCGACTTATTCAGAAGTGCTGTTCTTCGAGCGTTTCTTGAATATCGATCCCGGCGAGTTGATGAGCAGGAGCTACGATGACGGTGTCGTGGATGGGGCGCTGCGTGGAACAGTGACGGCGGAGAACCTCGACAAGCCGTTTGATGATCAAGGCGCGATCTACAAGAAGGGTGGTTGGGTGCTCCATATGTTGCGGCACGTCCTGGGCGATCAGAAGTTCTTCGACGCGTTAAAGCAGTACAGGGTGCGTTACGCTTTCTCTAACGCTTCGACCAGAGATTTTCAGCAAATGTGCGAGGGTATCTATGGCGCGTCGTTGGATTGGTTCTTCAAGCAGTGGATCTACGCGCCGGCCCGTCCGGTCTACAAAGTGTCATCCGACATCAGCTCTGCTGACCAGTCTGGGAACTACACGGTGACGCTTGTGATCAAGCAGAAACAATCGCACGAGATTCCGGGGCGAGAAGAGCCGGTTTACATCATGCCCCTCGATGTAACGATTCATTATGCGGACGGCGCGAGCGAGGTGCGTGTGGTGTGGAATGATGCTCGCAAGCAGAAGTTCACTTTGACCGCATCGAAGCCGCCGGTCACTATTGGCGTCGACGAAGGTCACTGGGTCTTGAGGAAACTGAAATGAACAGTCAGGCTTGTAAGTAGTTTAGTTTGCTCTCTTCCGAATTGTTCCGCTAGGCGTGATGAGCTGCTCGATGCTGTGTCGCAGTTCGACCGGGATGGTCTTGTTAAAACAATAGCGACCGGAGAACCTGGTCACCAGCCCTTCTTGCGCGAGCCGCTCAAGCACGCTTTGAACCTCATCTCTTCTGACGTGCGGTATCGCGTGCGCGATCTCTTCAAGGCTGATCACGCGGTAGGCGTGGTCCATCCCATAGGAAAGAAGCATCAACCTTAGATTCTCTGGCGCGATATGATTCCCAAATGTCGCTGCCATCACTTCCATTCCTCCTGCTGCGTATTCAAAGACAACCAACCTTAATTGTCGCCCGGCTCGATCGCTGTTTGGTGAGCGTGCAGCCGGAGAGTCTTCCTATCAGTATGGACGCGATACCAAGCCGCTTTCATGCATAGAACGTTCATTTGACAACAACAGTTTCACCCATGAAGGGCAGGCAATAACTTGAAACCCGGCTTGGCGGGTTGCTAAGATGCTCAGTCGCTTGCTAGAACAATTAATGACCGCAGGGTGCCGCGCCCAGTCACAGCAGAAAGTTACAATGTCTGACTTCGTGAAAGTCGCAAACACATCGGATCTCCAGCCTGGGCAGGCGATTGTGGTCGAAATCAGCGGCCGCACGATCGCCGTCTTCAACGTTGACAGCCAGTTCTATGCGCTGGACAACACTTGCGTGCATAGGGGCGGGCCGTTAGGTGAGGGCTTCGTTGATCGGAACAATCTGACCGTCCAGTGCCCGTGGCACGGGTGGATCTACAGCCTCGCGACTGGTGCGTCGCCCATTGACTCGATGGCTAAGGTCGAAAAGTTTGAAGTAAAAGTTGAAGAAGGCGAAGTTAAAGTCTCGCTGGACTAAAAACAAAACACAGGCGGAGGAGGGGCTGACTTAATTGAGTTCAAGCAATGAGACGTTTGACGTAACGATAATCGGGGCGGGACCGGGCGGCTACGTTGCCGCGATTCGAGCAGGGCAGTTAGGCTTAAAAACCGCAATCATAGAAAAGGACAAGAACCTCGGCGGCACCTGCCTGTTGCGCGGGTGCATCCCAACCAAGTCACTCCTGCACACCGCCGACCTGCTTGACGAATTCAAACACGCCAGGGAACACGGCATCGTCGCAGGGTCGGTCTCGCTCGACTTCGACCAGGCGCAGAAGCGCAAAGGCAAGGTCGTCTTGAAACTCGCTAAGGGTGTCGAGTTTCTGATGCGCAAAAACAAGGTTCAAGTCTTCAAGGGGGCTGCGCACGTCGATGGCCCGGGCCGCATCACCGTGACCGGAGGAGACGGCTCGACGCAGGCGGTCCAGACTAAGAACATTGTCCTGGCGACAGGGTCAGTCCCGCGCTCGTTGCCGAACCTCCCCATCGACGGCGAGCAGATAATCACCAGCGACGAGATACTCGAGCTCAAACAGATTCCAAAGTCGCTAATAGTGCTAGGCGCAGGCGCTGTCGGCGTCGAGTTCGCCTCGATGTTTTTGCGCTTCGGAACGGATGTGACCATCCTCGAGCTTTTGCCCAGACTGCTGCCGATCGAAGACGAAGAAATAAGCGCCGAGCTTGCAAAGTCGTTCAAGAAGCAGGGCATCAAGACGTTCACCAGCGCCAACTTCGAATCGGCAGTCAGAGAAGAGGGCGCGGTGCGCGTCACCGCACGCATTAACGACGAAGACCGGGAGTTTACGGCTGAGAAGTTCCTGGTCGCGGTCGGACGCCGCGCTTACACAGACGGGCTCGGACTTGAGAACACGCGCGTTGAATTGGAACGAGGCTACATCAAGATCGACGATCACATGCGAACGGCTGAGCCTAACGTGTACGCGATAGGCGATGTGATTCCAACGCCGTGGCTCGCTCACGTGGCGTCGGCCGAAGGCATACTCGCGGTGGAAACGATCGCAGGAAAGAATCCGCGGCCGATCAACTACGACCACGTACCGGGCTGCACGTATTGTCAGCCTGAGGTTGCAAGCGTGGGCCTGACCGAGGCGAAAGCACGCGAACGAGGGTACGATGTTAAGGTTGGTCACTTCCCAATCCCGGTCGTCGCAAAGGCGCAAATACTGGGTGCGGCCGAAGGCATCGTGAAGGTCGTGAGCGATGCCCGCTATGATGAAGTGCTGGGCGTGCACTTGATCGGCCCGCACGCCACCGAGTTGATCGTTGAAGGCTGCGTCGCCCTCCAGATGGAAGCTACGGTCGAAGAGTTGATAAACACGATGCACGCGCACCCGACTGTTTCCGAAAGCATGCATGAAGCATTCGAAGACGTGCACGGAATGGTGATTCACGTTTGAATCAGTTCACGGTTCAGGGTTCGTGGTTCCGAGTTCCCGAACCAGAAACCCTGAACCCTGAACCCGAAACCGGCCACTATGGAACTCGATAAGCGTCAACAACTCGAACTGCTCTTTTTCATGCGGCTGACGCGCTCGCTTGAGGACCGTCTGGACAATCTATACAAGCAGGGCAAGATAGTCGGCGGGCTTTTTCGCAGCCTCGGCCAGGAAGCAACGGCAGTCGGCTCGGCTTACGCGCTCGACAGAAAACACGGCGATATGCTTTCGCCATTGACGCGAGACTTGGGAGCGTTGCTTGTTGCGGGAGCGCGGCCTCGGGAAGTCTTCGCGAACTATCTGTGGCGAGCAACCTCGCTTTCTCGCGGGCGCGATCAAAACATTCATATCACCGATCTGGAGCGTGGTTTCATCGGAACGATCAGTTCGCTCGGCGCTCTTGTGGCGGTGATGAACGGAGTCATGCTGGCAGCGCGGATGCAGAAGAAGAAATCGGTTGGGATGGTCTACATCGGAGACGGAGGAACAAGCACCGGCGCGTTTCACGAAGCCGCGAACTTCGCTGCCGTCCAGAATCTGCCGCTGGTCATCGTCGGCGAGAATAACTCCTATGCGTACACGACGCCGACCACCAGGCAGATGCGGATTCTGAACCTGGCCGATCGCGCGAAAGCTTATGGGATGCCAAACGAGATCATTGACGGCAACGACGTAATGGCCGTCTATCTGTCTGCTCGCCGCGCGGTAGATCGAGCGCGCGACGGGGGCGGCCCGACGTTCATCGAGGCGAAGACTTTCCGAATGCGAGGCCACGCGGCCCACGACAATCAATCGTATGTTCCGAAAGGACTGCTTGATCAATGGAGCAAGCGAGATCCCATCGCGCATTTGGAAAAAGGGCTGAAGGAAAACAGAGTTGCTAGCGCCGGCGACATCGAGCAAGTGAAGAAGCGAGTTGCGGCAATACTCGACGAGGATCTGGAGTGGGCAGAGAGCCAGCCGGCGCCCAAGCCAGCGGATGCCGTCGGTGGAGTTTACTCGGAAGACGCTAAACCAAAGGCTGTCAGCGTTGGAGGCGAGGAATGAAAGGGTAAGTGATGCGGAACGTGATGCGTGATGCGTGATCCGTGAAACATGAAGTTGTCAGTGAAGGATCAATAGGGCAGGATCACAGGTTGGGAAGGGTGGTTTACCCCCGCTCTTGTTTCTCAACTTTGCCAAAGGAGACTAGCGAGCGCGGGGGCGAGCCACCCTTCCCAACCGTGATCCTGCGCGCGGTCCCTTGAACTGTAAGCTTCATGTTTCGCGCATTACGGATCACGAATCACGGATCACCCATCACGAATAACGCATAACTATGGCCGCAATAACACTACTCGAAGCGATACGTCAGGGGCTGTGGGAAGAGATGGAACGCGACGATCGCGTCTTCCTTCTCGGCGAAGATATCGGCGCATACGGCGGGGCGTTCAAGGTGACCGAGGGCTTTGCGGGTCGCTTCGGTGAAGGGCGAGTCATCGACACACCGATATCGGAATCGGCAATAGTCGGCGCGGCTTGCGGAGCGGCGATGATGGGCATGCGGCCGGTAGCCGAGATGCAGTTCATCGATTTCATTTCTTGCTGCTTCGACATTCTCACCAACTATGCCGCGACCAGCCGCTATCGCCAGGGTATAGGTATCCCCATGGTTGTGCGCGGACCCTGCGGCGGAGGCGTGCACGGCGGGCCGTTCCACTCGCAGAACGTCGAGTCGTATTTCCTCAACACGCCGGGCTTGAAGATGGTCGAGCCCTCGACGCCTTACGACGCGAAGGGCTTGATCAAAGCTGCGATTCGCGATGAGGACCCGGTGCTGTTCTTCGAGCACAAGTTTCTTTATCGCAATCCCAAGATCAAGCAAGAAGTGCCAGCGGACGATTACATCGTGCCGATAGGCAAGGCGGCGATTCGTCGCGAAGGCCGCGATCTTTCGATCATCACGTACGGCGCGATGGTCTACACAGCGCTTGACGCAGCCGACAGGTTGCAACAAGAAGGAGTCGACGCGGAGGTGATTGATCTGAGGACGCTTCTACCCTTTGATCGCGAAGCCGTCTTAGAATCAGTTAAGAAAACAAGCAAGGTCATAATCCTGCACGAGGCCACACGCACAGGCGGTATGGCAGGTGAGCTGACCGCGGTCATTAACGAGGACGCGTTTGAATACCTGGATGGCCCGGTGATGAGAGTGACTTCGATCGACACGCCGGTACCTTACGCGCCTCCGCTGGAAGAGTTCTTTTTGCCGCAAGTGGACGATGTATTAAAGGCGGCTCGCGCGCTGGCAGCATATTAGGACTGAGGGATGAGGACTGAGGACTGAGAAGCCGCATCTTACTCAGTCCTCAGTCCTCAGTCCTCGTTGCTTTGAAAAGATTGGAGAACTATGAGCGAAGAAGTAAAGATGCCGCAGATGGGAGAGTCCATCGCAGAGGGTACAATTGTTAAGTGGCTCAAGCATGTCGGGGACTCGGTCAAGCGCGACGAGCCGCTGTTTGAGATCTCGACCGATAAGGTCGACGCTGAGATCCCTGCGCCCATTTCAGGCGTGCTGTCGGAGATAAAAGTTCAAGAAGGCGAGACCGTTCCCGTCAACACCGTGGTGGCAGTGATCAACGGTGGCGCAGCGAAGCCGGGGGCTGCCGAAGGCGCAAAGGAAGCAGCGCCGCCGCAAAAGGAGGAGCCCAAGAAAGCTGAGCCCGCGCCGCCAGCAAAAGAAGAACCCAAGCAAGCTCAGACTGAACCGACTCCAGCAGCGCCGCCAAAGCCCGAGGCCCCAACACCGCCTGCAGCCGAGCCCGCGCCTCCAGCCGAGCCCGCGCCTCCAACCGAGCCCGCGCCTCCGCCAGCGGCTGCGACCCCTGCTCCGGAGGCCGATGCTGAGGCCTCTTCAAAGGACGAATTGCGGCGCACGCGTTCGTCTCCGCTCGTTCGGAAGATCGCCGAAGAGCACGGCATTGATATCTCCCAGATCGAAGGCACCGGCATCGGAGGCCGAGTGACCAAGCAGGATATTTTAAGCTTTATCGAGAATCGCGGGGCTGGCGCGAAAGCTGAACCCGCAGCTCCGGTGGCTCCTGCAGCGCCAACTCCAACGCCTGCGGCTCCTGCTTCGCCGCGCGCGCCGCAACCACCACGCGCGCCAGCCGCGCCTGAAGCTGAAGCCGGCCCGCAACCATTCGCAGAAGGTGACCGCGTCGAGATCGAGCCGATGTCGATGATGCGCCGCCGGATCGCTGAGCGAATGGTTGAGAGCCGCCGCAGCTCCGCTCACGTGACCTCGTTCATGGAGGTCGACTTCAGCAAGACTGCGAAGCTTCGCGACGAGCTGAAGGGCGAGTTCCTCGCGCGCGATGGAGTCAAGCTGACTTTCATGCCGTTCATCATCAAATCCGTGATCGAAGGCATTAAGAAGTGGCCCATCATCAACTCGTCCGTGTGGGGCGATCAGATCGTCTACAAGAAGGATATCAACGTCGGCGTGGCGGTCGCGCTCGATTGGGGACTGATTGTTCCGGTGATCCGAGGCGCTGATGAAAAATCGCTGCTTGGGCTGGCCCGATCAGTGAATGATCTCGGTGAGCGCGCGCGAACGAAGCAGCTCAAACCCGATGAAGTGCAGGGCGGAACTTTCACGATCACCAATCCCGGCTCATTCGGCGGATGGGCCGGCACGCCGATCATCAATCAGCCTCAAGTGGCTATACTCGGTGTCGGGGTGATTAAGAAGCGGCCGGTGGTGATCGATGACGCGATTGCGATTCGGCAGATTGGAGTGCTAGCGCTCAGCTTCGATCATCGAGTTATTGACGGAGCAGTCGCGGATCAGTTCCTGGCTATGGTGCGCGACGTGATCGAAGCAGCGGAGTACACGAGTTGAGAGACGCGCTGTAGTGGCGCCTTGACTCAGGATCTAGTCTCACAAGTTAACTTCACAATGGCTACACAAGCTTCTCAGCCCCGGCGAGTGTGCGAAGCCCGATGGTTGGGCCTCGTGCAGTACGACGATGGCCTTAGCTTGCAAGAGCGTGCTGTCGAGCGGCTTCGCTCAAGTGAAGCCCCGGAACAGTTGCTCCTCCTCGAACACCCGCACGTGTTCACGCTCGGGCGCGGGGCGGACAGTTCGAATGTTCTTGCTGACCCGGAGCAGCTTCAAACTAGTTCAGTTGAAGTTCACGAAACGGGCCGTGGCGGTGACGTGACCTATCACGGCCCCGGCCAGTTGGTCGGCTATCCCATCATCAACCTCAAGCCCGACCGCTGCGATGTTCACCGCTACGTGCGCGACATCGAAGAGGTGTTGATCAGAACGATCGCGGAGTTCGGTGTCACCGGAACTCGAATCGCCGGCTTGACGGGAGTCTGGGTTGGCAACGAGAAGGTCGGGGCAATCGGCGTGAGGATCGCGCGTTGGATCACAAGTCATGGGTTCGCGCTGAATATAAACACCGATCTCGACTACTTCAAGATGATCGTCCCTTGCGGCATAACCGATAAGGGTGTTACCTCACTTTCGCGTCTTCTGGGGCGGCAGATTGAGTTGCGCGAAGTGGCTCAGGTCGCCGCTTCGCAATTCGCGCAGGTCTTCGTCCGCCAGATTGTTGTTACCGATTCAGCATCGCCCGCACCCTCAGCTTAGGCGTAACTCCAAGCGGCAATTAGTCGTATTTGGCAGCACCCCTGCTTCGCACAAGCGGGTATGTTAGGGTATCATTCGCGTCATCACTAGATTTAAGGCGGGCAGCGAAGGTCTTCGGAAGGACACTCATGATCGATCACAGGAGCCGGGCGGCAGGGTCCGTACTAGTCAAGGCCCTAACCATCGCAGTTCTTTCGTGTTGCATTCTGAACTTCGCCGCGTGCTCGAAGACTTCAGGTAAAGGGGTCGACACAGCATCGCCTCGGCCCATATCCGTTCGCGTCCTGCCGGTCGAGCAAAAGCAGACTCGCCGAAACGTAGAGTCAGTCGGATCTCTCTTCCCACTCGACGAGGTCACCGTCAGTTCAGAGGTCGAGGGCAGAGTCGAAAAAGTCCTGGTCGATGTCGGGGATCACGTTTCCGCCGGCCAGACGATCGTTAAGGTCGTCCCGACTGAGTTGCAGTTGACGCTCGATCAGCAGCGCGCGAGCCTGCAACAAGCGAGGGCGAGATTGGGGCTCTCCGAGAAGGGCGAAGACTTTAAGGACGCGCGCGGCGCGGCTGAAGTCAAGAAAGCTGCGGCGGACCTCGCCGACGCCGAGCAAAAATATCTGCGAGCGAAAACCCTGTACGAACAAGGGCTGCTGCCAAAGCAAAGTTTCGACGAGGCCGAGTCTCGCCACAATGGCGTACGGGCATCTCGGCACGCGCAAGCGATTCTGTAGGCTTTAACATCACGGACCCACCGCTGCGCGTGTGGGTATGCGCGAGAGTCTGAGGCGCACCCGATTGGTGGTTAGACCTTCCGACCCCGAGCGTTTCGAGGTTTACTCTTCTTCTCCTCGCACAGCTCCACGAGTAGTTGTCGTGCGGGGCGACTTTTGCCGTCACGAAATTCTTGAGTGCTCTTCTCGATGTCGCGACGCGCCTTCGGATCATTTAGTTCTAAGTAATCCTCAAACTCGTCAATGTCCATAATGGCGACGATTGGAACCCCATCTTCCTTCAGTATCAAATATTGCTTGTCAACATGGACGCGTTTTACCAATTGGCCAAGGTGGATCTCAGCCTTGGCGATTGGGATGCTTCGTATGATGGGAGTCGCCTTATGTCTCACGGAGCTCCTTTGCTAGGCTACATGAATTTTCTTCGTTTAAAGGCGTGCACATCGGCGCTCGAAAGCTCAAACCATTCCCCATTGCCCCGTTTCGCTTCAAAGCGCTTATGCCAATATGCTTCGATTCCCGCTGGATCATCTGTCTTGATGGAATGGACGGTGACCGCCTTGTCCGGTAGCTGAATCGCCAGTTCGCGCTCGCGCCTTCCAAGAGCATTGGTCCTTCCGATCTTGTAGAAGCGACCAGACCGGATGAGATATACGAAGCCAACCTCGGCTTCGAGATTTATGGTCTCTTCGCCGACTGAGCTTCGTGTTGCGATTGACTCAGCAAGGATGCTCTTTACATCGTCATATCCCGGATTATTGCAGCAGCGGTCAAGGGAGCGACCGATTAAAGCTTGTTGGGTTCCAAGACGTCGAATCGCACCGCGGCTCGGAAAGGAGGGATCAGCCATCCGCTTAAGTGTCATTTCCGCTTGAGTGGGGAACCTGCCGAACTCGCGGGTGAGTTCAATCAGCTTTTCAATGATCAGCGAATCCTCTATTCGGGGATTGAACTCATTCGGCGAGAAGCCCGCTTCAAGCAACGCATCGCCCCAGCGAGCCCAGAACCTTCCTCGCCAATCGCTTTCCTTAATGCCAGTTTCCGTGTAGAAACGCTGTACCCCGAGCGCAACGCCACCGTTCGCCGCTGCAGTCCGTCTTATTTCATCTAGTATGTGCCGTTGTCCATGCGCCTACCAGCGGGGCGCAACTCCGATTATCCCCAACTCCAACCTTAGTCTAATCATCCGCCTTCGGTGTAGCTTGAATCTCTCCGCCACTCCTCACATGGAGTCGAGCCTAGCCCGTAACGGGGCATCATTTAACTTTCAAGACTGGCTGATCCGGGTGTGCCGGGTTCGCGATGAGCCGCTTGTTAACACTATCAACCAAAAGGTCCAGTCGTTCAAGGACCGTTTGCCCGATAAGCACCTCAGAGCCTAACACTAGCGTCTCTTCGGTCGTACGGCGGCCATCGATAGCAATGCCCACCGCTTCGGTAAGGTCCACATTCTCTTCAGAGCCATTCGCGTACTCAGCTCTAGCTTTTCCTATGGTTACCAAGCCTAACTGCTGGACGACGTGAATGGGTAAAACAGAAGCAACGCTACCGGTATCAACCAAAGCATCAGCCGTGTATGTTCGTACCTGATCTAGTGACAGCAGGCCTCTTCTCACGAGCACTTCGTCCCCTGCATTGATGAGCTTTACCTGTACTCTAACTTCTCCCATCGCTAGCATCCTCTTCGGCTTGGTCGCTGATCGCTAGTCCCCAACTCCCACTTTCATCTCATCATCCTTCTTTGCCGCGGCTTGAATCTCTGCGCCGATGCTGTCGATCTCTGATGAGACTCGCCGCTGCGCGACTGCGGGGCTGACTCTTTTCCTGAACGGATGAGTGATCGCGTAAAGCCGGCTTGCGAGCGAACGCCACGCTTGAGTTGTGCCGATGTCATCGAACAGCGAGTAGGCGACGGGCGTGACGATCAGCGTCAACAGCAGCGAAAGCGTCTGACCTCCGATCACAACCACCGCAATCGCCCGGCGTTCGTCCGAACCGGGGCCGGTGCCAAGCGCCAACGGCATCATGCCCGCCACCAACGCCAGCGTCGTCATCAAGATTGGGCGAAGCCGGTCGCGGTTCGCTTGAAGAATCGCGGAGGGCCTATCCATTCCGCTCCTGCGCAGCCCGTTCATGTGATCGATCTGCAGGATCGCGTTCTTCTTTACCACGCCAAACAGCACGAGTATGCCGAGCGCCGAATAAAGGTTCAGCGTGTTGCCAGTCGCCCAGAGCGAGAACAACGCGAACGGAACCGAAAGAGGAAGTGAGAGCAGAATCGTGAACGGATGAACAACACTCTCGAACTGCGAAGCCAGGATCATGTACATGAATATGACCGAGAGCAGGAACGCCCAGATGAACTCGTTGAACGTGCGTTCAAGCTCGCGGGCGCGTCCCGAGACCGCCGTCGAATACGCGGCGGGCAGGTTCATGCTCGCTACTTCCTTGCGAAGCGCGTCCAGACGATCTGCAAGCGCATAACCCGGCGCGACCGAACCCTGCAGGCTTACCTGCCGCAGCCGGTCGAGCCGCTCGATTCGCGATGCAGTGTTGGCAGGGGTGATTTTCACCAGGTTGTCGAGACGCGCGAGCGTGCCGTTCTGACGCGGTACGTATAGCCGTGCGATCGTGGCCGGATCATTTCGTTGACCCTCGCGCAAGCGGAGCTGCACGTCATAATCGTCGTTGACCGATTCGTCGCGGAAACGCGAGACTCGCTGATCGCCTCCCACCATAAGCCTCAGTGCGCTGGCGATGTCTTCAGTCGCTACACCGAGATCAGCCGCCCGCGCCCGATCTATTTCAACTCGCAGCTCCGGCTTGTCGAGCTTCAACGAAGTGTCCGCATCCAGGATTCCAAGCTCGGGCGCCTTCTGTCTAAGCTGGTCCGCGTACCTGGCCAGTGTCTCGAGGTCCGGCCCGCGCAACACGAACTCTATTTCGAATCGTCCGCCGCCGATGTTAACCGACTGCGCATTGCGAACCGAGGTGCGCAGGTCTTTGTACTTTCGAAGGCGCGTGCGAATCTCTTGCATCACGTCGCGTTGAGAGTAGTTGTTCCTGAAGGCATCGAGCGGCCTGCCGTGGATGAGTCCATCCCACACCCGCGCGATTGAGAATGTGCGCTCCGAGATCGGCGCTATGCGGACATAAGCGCCGCCCTGATTGACTCCGCCGCCGCCCCCGCCGCCGCCGCCGCCTGCGTTCGCAAGTACTACGCGAACGCCCGGTGTCGACATGAGGTCAGCTTCGACCGCACGCATCACTTCGGCCATCGCCGCCAGGCTGGTGCCATCGCGAGCCGTTACGCCGACGTCGAACTCGGCTTCATCGACGTCGGTAGGGATGTAGTCTTGCTTCACGACCTGATAAAGAGGCACGGAGGAAAGAATCACAACCACCGCGAGCGCGGCGACAACAGCGCGACGGCTCATGGCATGTCGCAGCATCCATGTGTATGTGCTATCGATGAAGCCATAGAAGCCCCGCCTGGACTTCGCAGTCTCGTGTCCGTGCGAAGCTACGTCTCCAGCACGCAACAGTCGCGCGCTCATCATCGGGGTCAGCGTGAACGAGACCAACAGGCTCACCAGGATTGCGACCGCAGCGGTGATGCCGAATTGGTAGAGAAAGCGCCCCGATACGCTGGACATGAACGACACGGGCACGAAGATCACTACCAGACTGAAAGTCGTCGCCATCACTGCCAGCCCGATCTCGGCGGTTGCAGCTCGCGCGGCCTCAAACGGCCGCATCTTCTTTTCTTCAACGAAGCGAAAGATGTTTTCGAGCACGACGATCGCGTCGTCGATCACAACCCCAACCATCAGCACCAACGCAAGCATCGTCACGCTGTTCAGCGTGAAGTTCAGCGCGCGCATCATGCCGAACGTCGCGATCACCGAAGCCGGTATCGCGATGGCGGCAATGAATGTCGAACGCAAGCTTCGCATGAAAGCCAGCACAACCAGCGATGCCAAGATGCTGCCGAGCACAAGGTGAACCGTGATCTCGTGGAGCGCGGCGTAAATGTACCGCGACTGGTCGCGGATCACTTCCATCTTCACATCGGTAGGAAGCTGGCCGGCAATGCGCGCGAGATTCGCCTTAGCTGCTTCGATGACCTCAACCGAGTTTGCCCCGGTCTGACGCCGGACTTCGAGGGTGACAGTGGGAACGCCGTTCAAACGCGCAACCGAGCGCTGCTCCCTTGTTCCGTCTTCTGCAAAACCGAGGTCGCGAATGTGGACCGGCACTCCGTTGATCGTGGCGACAACCAGATCGTTGAATATCTTGGGGTCGGCGACGCGGCCCATCGTGCGAAGCGTCTGCTCGCGCGAGCCCATGGTGACATTGCCGCCGGGCACGTCGGCATTCTGGCGGACAATCGCACTGCGAATGTCGGTAATCGGAATCTGATAAGCGGCGAGTCGGTCCGCATCGACCCAAACGTTTATAGCTCGGCCGAGTCCTCCCTGGATGTTTATCTCGCCGACTCCAGTAGATCGCTCAAGTAGAGGTTTTACGACCTTGTCAGCCAGCTCGGTCAGCTCACGCACGGTCCGATCGGCCGATAGGGCCACCGTCATAACGGGTGAGAAATCGCTGTTGAACTTGGTGACGATCGGCGGGTCTACGTCCCGGGGAAGATTGCGAACGACTGTAGCCACGCGATCGCGAACATCTTGAGCGGCTACGTCGATGTCTCGCTCGAGACTGAACGTGGCCATCACGAACGACTGGCCCTGACTGGAAACCGACCGCAGTTCCTGGATTCCCTCGACTGTGTTGACGACCTCTTCAATCCTTTGGGAGACCTCACTCTCGACTTCTTCAGATGAGCCGCCGGGCAGGCTGGTGCGCACGCTCACGGTGGGCAGATCGAAAGAGGGAAAGCGGTCTACGCCGAGGCGAAAGTAGCTGGCCGCGCCAACGACGACCAACGCAAGTATTATCATGGCCGCGAAGACCGGCCGCTTGATACAGATTTCTGCAAGCTTCTGCATAGAAATTTCAGTTCAGGGTTCCGGGTTCAGAGTTCCGGGTTCGAAAGCCCAACCCATTTCCTAACCCTGAACCCTGAACCCTGAACTATTCCGTTATCACCACCGGCTGACCCGACTGAAGGTTACCAGGGTTGATCACGACCGCGTCGCCGGTCTTCAACCCGGACAGCACTTCCGCCCAATCCCCCGTGCGGCGGCCGAGAGTGATCGGCCTCTCGACTGCTTTGCCATCTTGAACCAGGATAACTTTGTCGATCCCCGCAAACGTTACAACAGCGTTAGCAGGCACACCAAGCACCACGCTGTTGTTGGCGGACACGATCTCGGCGCGCGCGTACGAGCCGGGGCGAAGCTGGCCGTTGTTAGGCACTTCAGCTTCGACGATTAGTACGCGATTCTGCGCTGTGATAGTTGGGCTGATGCGCGCAATCTTGCCAGTGTAAACGTTAGAATCGCCTTCAAGCGACACTCGCACTTGTTGCCCGACGTGCACATTACGAGATTCGCGCTCGGGCACTTCAGCACGCAGTCGCAATGGGTCCATCCGGACGACGTTGACCAGCGGCGCTCCTGCCGCGAGGTATTCGCCGATGCTCGCGCGTTTCTCTTGCACGATGCCATTGAACGGCGCGTAGATCGAGGAGTCGGCAAGTTGCTGCCTCGCGATCTCGAGCTCCGAACGCCGCTGAACCACCAGCGCCTGCCGGTTGCGAATCTCCTCGACGGCATCCTGATAACGGCTGAGAGCGACTTTGTACTCGGCCTCCGCGCCATCAAGTTGCGCTTTAGCCAGCACGCCACGGTGAAATAGATTCTCGGCGCGCTCGAGTTTTAACTTGGCGTCGTCGAGGAGCGCTTGAGCCTGCCTGACGGTTCCCGTTTTTTCGGGATCTATCCGGTCGTCTTTACCTTCTGGAGGCAGGCCCACGCGCGCCCGTGCCTGCGCGAGCGCAGCCTCAGCCTGTTGAAGGCGCAGTTGATAATCCTGTTGCTCTATCTGAGCGATGATTTGTCCTTGCCGCACTACGCTTCCAAGATCGACCGCCATCGACTTCATCCGCCCGGGCACTTTCGCGCTGACCGTCGCTTGATCGTAAGCCGCAAGGGTGCCGGTTACCGTGACCGTTTGTTCCATCGAGATTTCCGACACGTTCGCGACCTTCACGGCTCGAGGTTCTCTCGCTTCGCCGGGTGTATTTCTCGCGGACACCGGGTACCCGCTCTTGCACGCAGTGGATGAAAGGACGATAGCCAAAAGCACGCCTGATACGAAAACGTAGCCGTGCCACCTTCGCGACGAGGCTTTGTTGGTGGTGTTCTTGAAACTAAATAACATCGCAATCTTTTGATGATACCTTTTTTCAGTATAGGGCGCACGGGAGAGATCAGTTGCAGGTCGGCTGTTTTCCCCAACCCCTGGCCCGATTGAGAGTGATCAGTCACCTCGGCAGAAGAAGTCGGGCAAATCCAGGTACGCTCAGTCGGCTCGGACAGTTACATCGGAAACGCCTAAGCGGGGCTGGTCACTATGGCATCAGTGAGACGGGGCAGAGGCGCTTATGCGGAACACAAGAAAATAGTCCATACCATCAGGTTTGACAAAGTCATACTGCTCGACGAGCGAGAAGCCTGCTTCTCCGGCTTCTTTGATCACGACGCGAGAGCTGATTCCGTGGTCTTTGCCGTTGCCGTTGCGATCGATGATTCCCAACAGTGCGCCGGATCGCATGGCCTCGCGAAGACGAGCTAACAGCAGAACTGGCTGAGCGATCTCGTGATAGGTTTTGAGTATCAGCACTGCATCAACGCTGTCTCGAGGCAGCGTTGGATCATCCTCTTTGCCAAGTACGGTGCGAATGTTTGATAGCTTCTGATCCGCTGCGCGCTCTTCGATGTAGCTGAGGTAGTCGGGATTGATTTCAACCGCATAAACCGTTCCCTTTGCTCCAATGCGCGTTGCCGCTCTGACGGTGAACCAACCTGATCCCGCGCCGATGTCCGCGACGTTTGAGTCTTGTTTGATTCCCAGCACGTCCATCACGCGGTTGATCTGCAGATTCTCGGCGCGCTTAGGGTCTTCGAAGATCGAAAGGTCGCCGGTGTAAGGCTTGCTTGTCGGCCGCGTGATTCGGTCCGCGGGCTTTTGCGATTGGGTGGCTTGTGCGACAGAGAGCGGACCCGAACAAAGCGTTGCGGCTGAGAACAAAAGTGCCGCGATAAGCCGCGTCGAGACTAGCCGGATAGGATGGCGCATAATCATTTCACGCTTGCTGTTCACTTCGCCGGAGTGATGACGATGTTGCGGTAGTAGATCTTCGTGTGATCACCTTGCAACATTATTGGCCCAGGCTCCGCTTCGTTGCTATCGAGCGCGCCTCCGGTGAGCCCGGGAATCTCGGCGTTGTCGATGACGGTCTTGTCGTTGAAAACCACGCTGACCCGACGGCCGATGAACGTAATGTCAAATGTCTGCCACTCCCCCGGTTGCTTCGCCGGATTGGTGGAAGGAGCGATGAAGCCGTAGACGCCGGCGACGCGATGGCTCTCGGGTTCCTTGCCGAAGTCCTCCTGGATCTGGACCTCATAGCGTCCTCGCAGATAGACGCCGCTGTTGCTCTTCTCAACCAGCTTGAACTCGACGTGAAGCTTGAAGTCAGTGAACATTTGCTCGGTGATTAGGTCAGTGCCGCGAGGCGTGTTCTCAAGCACGCCATCAACTACACTCCAGGTCGCGGCTTTCTTGGCATCGCGCACGCTCCACCCGGTCAGATCGCGTCCGTTGAAGAGCGTTATCGGCTTGCCCCAGCGCGGAGCTGATTTGCGAGCGAGCTTCGGCGCGCGAACCGCAGTCCATTTCAGCGTCTGGCCTTCGCCACCGGATAGAGTGCCCTCGAGTCGCTTGCCGTTGAGTTGACCTTCGAACTTCGTGCGCGGATCGAACTGAACGGTGAACGTGAGGTGACCGTTTGCGAACTCGATGCTTGTCATCGGAAGCTGACTGCCGGCGCGTCCTACGAAACGGCCCTTGAGCTTCTCACCTTCGCTTGTCGCCTCAAACCATGAGGGATATTCACCGCCATCAGCTTTGTGGATGGTCATGTTCCAGCGCCCGATTATCTTGTCATCCGCCGCAGGACTTCGAGACGATCCGGCAGCGCCTACCAGAAGCGCGCTCAGCACTGCCACGCACAGAATAGCTAGTCTTCGTTTGAACACTCGCTAGCTCCTCTTTGAAGAGATTTGTGACGCCTGGAGCGCTGGTTCCCCCGAGTTTGGCCGACCGATGCCAATTTCTCATTGCAAACCGAACGGGCACGAGGATAATAGTAGTCTTTCACCTATCGAGCAACCGCGGCCTGGGAGCGCAGGCATCCCTGCCTGCTTGGCGTTGCGCGAGAAGAGGCAGGCAGGGATGCCTGCGCTCCCAGGCCACCCGTACAGGTGGAACAGGAGATTGAACAATGGACCCAACAGGAAAAACAACTAGAAGAGACTTCATAAAGCTGACCACGGCTACGACGCTGGCAGCCGCAACCTCGACAACGATCCTTGCTGCTGACGAGCCAAGGCAACCCCAACAAGTTTCACCAGGCGACAGAATCAGGCTCGGGCTCATCGGAGCCGGAGGGCAAGGTATGGGCGACACGCGAGAAGCGTTAAAGCTGCCCGGAGTCGAACTCGTCGCGGTCGCTGACCTCTACGACGGACGCTTAACTCGCGCCAAAGAGATTTGGGGCAACCAGATCTTCACCACGCGCGATTACCGCGAAGTCCTTGCGCGCTCCGATGTCGATGCGGTCGTTATTGCTACGCCCGATCACTGGCACATGCGCATCTCGAACGATGCGATGAAAGCCGGGAAAGACGTCTACTGCGAGAAGCCGATGGTTCAGTTGCTCGAACAGGGCAAGCACGTCATCGAGACCGCGAAGAAAACAAATCGCATCTTCCAGGTTGGCAGCCAGCGCGTCAGTTCAATCGTCTATAAAAAGGCGAAAGACCTGCTCGCCGCCGGAGCGATTGGCGAGCTGAACACCGTGGAAGCCTGGTGGGATCGAAGCAGCGCGATCGGCGCGTGGCAGTATTCGATACCGCCGGACGCTTCGCCTGAGACCGTTGATTGGGACCGCTTCCTCGGCGAAGCGCCGAAGCGTCCTTTCGATGCCACCAGATTTTTCAGATGGCGGAACTATCGCGACTACGGTACCGGGGTCGCCGGCGATCTTTTCGTTCACCTGTTTTCCGGGCTGCACTTCGTGGTTGGAACAACCGGCCCGACGCGAGTGATGGCGACCGGGGGGACGCGCTACTGGAACGACGGACGCGATGTGCCCGATGTGATGCTTGCGTTGTGCGACTACCCGAAGAGTGCAAGCTACCCTGCCTTCAATCTGGCTCTGAGAGTCAATTTCGCGGCAGGCGCAAACGAGAGCTCCGGCTTTCGGTTCATCGGAAGCGAAGGCGTGATGACGCTCTCAGGCGTGGTGACATTGGCGAAAAAGACTCGCGCGAAGGAGCCGGGCTACACGATCGATACTTTCCCGAAGGCGACGCAAGAAGCGTTCTTGAAGGACTACCGGGCGAAGTATCCCGAGAACAAACAAGATATCAACGCGTCAAGTCAAGACACCTACGCGCCGCCTTCTGGTTACAGCGACTTGCTAGATCATTTCAGAAACTTCTTTGAAGGCATGCGCTCTCGCAATCCGGTGGTCGAAGACGCGGTGTTTGGCTTCCGCGCGGCAGGTGCGGCACTGTTGTTGAATCGGAGCTACTTCGACAATCAGACTTACGGCTGGAATCCCGAGACGATGACGTTCAGTAAGGAACGAGGCGCTTGAGGAGTCAGTACCGCGAGGAGGATCGAGGATGGATGATCGAGGATGGATGATCGCTTTTCTATCTTCGATCCTCTATCTTCAATCTTCTATCCTCAATCTTCTATCCTCGCGGCGCTGTCTCAAGCGTTAGCTGCGTTCCACTGCTTCAAGCGCTCCAGGCTGGCGATAAACGGCTTGAGCCCTGCCCAAAGCAAGGCCGCCGATCCCAGATGCGCGAAGGCGGCGACGCTTACCAACGAATACCGGACCGATTGGTCGTCTTGAAAAACGAAATCGGTCGCAGCGGCGACGGCAGAAGGTCCCAAGCCAAGTCCAATGAGGTTGACTACGAACAGATAGATCGCCGAGGCCTGCCCGCGCATCGAATTCGGCATCATCTGTTGGATCGCAGCCGCGGAAACACCAAACGGCGCGCTTGCAAGAAAGGCTGCAGGAATGAGCAGCGCAGCGGCCCACCTGGCATCAGACACAAGAGGATAGAGCAGCCCAAAGGGGAGCCACGCGAGCGCGACAATCAACCCAACGCGCATAGTCGCATCTCTGTGGCCGCGCTCTACCATCCAGTCAGCCACCCTTCCCCCAACGACTATTCCGACCGTGCTGGCTATAGCAACGATCCAGCCGTAAACCTGACCGGCCTGCGCTTCGCTCCAGCCGTGATTGCGCACGAAGAAAGTTGGAATCCAGGCGCTGCTGCCATAAGAGGAGAATGACAACAGCGCAAAGCCGACGTTGTGACATACGAAAGTGCGCCAATTCTGTTTGAGGTAAGCAACAACTTCGTTCATCGGCACCTGAGCGACTCTCGTCTTGCCGTCCGCCCCCTTCATTGTCTTGATGCCGCGACGAACTGGCTCGCGCACCGTGTACAAAAGAAGCGCGAGAAGGATGCCGGGGAGGCCGACGATGAAGAACACGACTTGCCAGGGCCGTGTCGCCCCGACTAATGGTAGGTCCCAGGTCTCCTGAGCCGATGCGAGACCGGCTACCAGACCGCCGACAATAAACGCGACCCCCGAGCCGATGTAGATTCCCATCCCGTAGACGCTGATGGCCGTCGCCCGCCGTTTCGGAGGAAAGTAGTCGGTGATGATCGAGTAGGCCGCAGGGGACAATGCCGCTTCGCCGACTCCCACTCCCACGCGCAGCAGCAGCATCTGCACGAAGTTCCTGGCGAGCCCGCAGCCCGCGGTCATCACGCTCCAGACCGCGAAGCCTACGGCGATTATAGTGCGGCGGCTCCGCGAATCGGCGAGTCTACCAAGCGGAATTCCGAAGAACGTGTAGAAAAGCGCGAAGCTGAATCCCATCAGCAAGCTCATCTGAAAGTCCGTTATGCCAAGGTCTCGCCGAATCGGCCGCACAAGCAGATTCAGAATCTGCCGGTCGATAAATGAGAAGATGTAGACGAACGTCAGCACCCCGACCACGTACCACGCGTAGCCTTGCGGCGGGTAAGGTTCTTCGTGTTCCTGTGGCTGAGGCATGAATCACCGCCTTTCGGATTTCAAGCTCCGCCGGAAACGAAGCGGGCACACTATACAGCACAACCGCGACCATCTCAAAGAAGTCAGGGTTCAGAGTTCAGGGTTCAGGGTTCAGAGTTCATAATTCAAGGTTAAGGTTTGCAGTTGTTGGGACAGACGTAAGACTAAACCAACAGGAACCCTGAACTCCGAACCCTGAACTCTGAACCTTATCGGCCATTGCGATTGCACCGCGAGTTGTGGGATAAGTGCTGACTGCGGCGGATGACTACGATGAGGTGAAAAGGGTGAGAAAAGGAAGACTCCTGATAATCGATATTCTGATTCTGGTGCTCGCGCTCGACGCCGGTCTTGTGTGGAACTCCTCTGCGCGCGCGGACGCCGAACCGGAACAGAGGGTCCTCAGCTCAGATGGCAGCCCGAAGAAGGGTAATGACCCACTTCCGGAGCTGAACGACCCTGTCTCGCAGCAAAGCGAGATGCGGGCGGCAATCGAAAGGTACGTAGCCGATCGGGGGAGCCTGGCTCGCTTCTACACCGTGGAAGCTTCACCAATCCGCCACGCCCGGTTGAAACAGTTTTACGACGACTGGCTTGCAGCACTCCCGAAGCTCGGTTTCGATTCGATGAGTCAGGACGGGCGCGTCGACTATCTGCTCTTCAAGAACCACCTCGAGCACGAGCTGCGACAGTTAGGGATACAAGGGAAAGCACTCGCCGAGATCGCGGCGCTGGCGCCCTTCGCTCAAACCATCACCGATCTGGAAGACACCCGGCGTCGAATGGAGGCTGTCGATTCGCCGAAGACCGCGGCCTTGCTCACCAGGATGGCCAGGCAGATCGACGAGACGAGCAAATTGGTTGAGGCCGGGCTCAAACCCGACGCTAAGGCTGATGCGCTCAAGATAAAGAAGACCGTTGCCAACCGCGCCGTGGCCGCCATCATCGGCCTTCGCAACACGCTGAGAAACTGGTTTGGCTTTCACAACGGCTACAATCCCACATTCACGTGGTGGGCGGGCGAGCCTTACAAGGCGGTCGATCAGTCTCTCGAAAAGTACATGGTGTTTTTGCGCGAAAAGGTTCTTGGGCTCAAACCCGGCGACACAACGGAAATCATCGGCGACCCAATTGGCCGCGAAGCGCTGATGAGCGAGCTTGCCTACGAGATGATCCCGTACACGCCCGAAGAGCTGGTTGCAATCGCCAACAAAGAGTACGCGTGGTGCGAAGCGGAGATGAAGCGCGCCTCTCGCGAGCTTGGCTATGGCGATGACTGGATGAAAGCACTTGAACACGTGAAGACCTTGTACGTCGAGCCGGGCAAGCAACCCGATCTGATACGCGAGCTGGCGCTCGAGGCGATCAAGTTCATGGATGATCACGATCTGGTCACCATTCCGCAACTTGCTCGCGACACGTGGCGGATGGAGATGATGACGCCCGAACGCCAACTCGTCAGCCCGTTCTTTCTCGGCGGCGAAACGATTCAAGTCTCTTACCCGACCAACACGATGGGTCACGAGGCGAAGATGATGAGCATGCGTGGGAACAATATTCACTTCTCTCGCGCGACTGTGTTTCACGAGCTGATCCCCGGACATCACCTCCAGGGTTTTATGACCGCCCGCTACCGGACTTATCGCGCGCTTTTCACCACGCCGTTCTGGGGTGAAGGCGGCGCGCTCTATTGGGAGATGTTGCTCTGGGACATGAACTTCGCGAAGTCGCCCGAGAACCGGATAGGCATGCTCTTTTGGCGAATGCATCGCTCGGCGCGAATCATCTTTTCGCTCAGCTTTCACCTGGAAAAGATGACGCCGCAGGAGTGCATAGACCTTCTGGTCAGGCGAGTCGGCCACGAAGTTGACAACGCAACCGCCGAAGTGCGCCGCTCGTTTGGCGGCGCCTTTGGGCCGCTGTATCAGTGCGCGTACTTGCTAGGAGGTTTGCAGCTTCGGGCGCTTCGCCGGGAGCTTGTCGATTCGAGCAAGATGACTAACCGGGCTTTTCACGATGCGGTATTGAAGGAGAATCGCATACCGATCGAAATGGTGCGCGCGAGTCTGACGAAGCAGAAGCTGACGCGCGACTTCGTTTCAAGTTGGAAGTTTTATGGTCCGAATCCCGAAGGGCGATGAACTTGAGCCGCGGCGGCAACCCTCATACAGGTTTGACTCGGTGATCAGCAAACTGCTCGATCTCGCGGTCGGGAAGACTTCCCCCCTGGGAGCGCAGGCATCCCTGCCTGCCTCTTCTAGCGCAACGGCAAGCAGGCAGGGATGCCTGCGCTCCCAGGGGCAAGTCTTCCCGACCGCGAGCTTGTGGGACAAACTCATTACCGGCAGCCGCCTGGTGGACTGATGACCGTATGACTTGGACTCCCCCATCCGACTGGACTCGCATAACCACCATCGACGCGCACGCCGCAGGCGAACCTCTACGCGTGATCACCGGAGGCATTCCGCCGATCCCCGGCGACACGATCCTCGCAAAGCGCCGCTATGCTCGCGAAACCCTCGATCACCTTCGCCGTGCTTTGATGTTCGAGCCTCGCGGCCACGCCGATATGTACGGCTGCATCCTGACTGAACCGGTCACGCCGGACGCGGACCTGGGTGTGCTCTTCATGCACAACGAAGGCTACAGCACGATGTGCGGTCACGGCGTCATCGCGCTGGTGACGGTGTTGCTTGAGACCGGGATGCTCGAACCGCGCGAAGTAGTCAGGCTCGACACGCCCGCGGGACGAGTGACCGCGAAAGCTGACTTCGACGGGCAGCGAGTCCGCAGCGTGGCTTTCGAAAACGTACCGTCGTTCGCATACATGCTCGATCAGTCGGTAAGCGTTCCAGGCATCGGCGCGATTCGTTATGACGCTGGCTTCGGCGGTGCGTTTTATGCTTACTGCAAAGCTGAAGATCTCGGAGTACGACTTGTTCCTGAAGAATTTCGTAAGCTGATCGAAGTCGGAATGGCGGTGAAGCGCGCAGTGATGGAATCGCTCGTGATCAAACACCCGTTGGAAGATGATCTTAGCTTCTTGTACGGGACAATTATCGATGGCCCGCCTCCAGGCATAGGCGCTGACAGCCGCAACGTGTGCATATTCGCGGAAGGCGAGGTCGATCGTTCGCCGACTGGGACAGGCGTCAGCGGTCGCGTAGCACTTGAACACGCGAAGGGAAGACTTGCCGTGGGAGAGCCATTCGTGATCGAGAGCTTGATCGGCACGCGTTTCACCGGGCAAGTTGTTCGCGAGACGGTATTTGGTGAATACGCTGCCGTCATTCCTGAAGTCGAAGGCAGCGCGTGGATCACCGGGCGGCATGAGTTTCTGATTGCTCCGGATGATCCGCTCAAAGAGGGATTCATCCTCCGTTAGACCGAGCCTGAATATAAACAAGTCTGGCTGTTGCTGTTGGCGGATGGAGTTGATATGGTACTGGCTCGGTGCTAACGGTAAGACAACTCCGCGAAATAGCTCGGGAACGGATCAAAGATGCTGAGGCGTTGTTCGGCGCTGAACGGTACGAAGGCGCAATGTACATGAAAGAGTTCATCAAGAAACTTATTCGCGTGGAGACTGCCGTGGCTTTAGAAAAAGGACCCTTTGATCTTTTTGGGCTTTTCTCGACTGATGAAGAAGCGGATGATAGGTGGGACTTAGTTATTTCAGCCACTTGGATCGGCGTAGAGAGCCTCCAAGCGTTGGAGTATCTAATTAAGCACTTGCGTTCGTACCTCACGGCCGCGGAGTTCTCGATGATTTCGAAGATCCCTCCTTTGGACGTATACGACCAAAGAGTAATAGACATGCAGAAGATACTGACTACCGAGCACAAGGTGAAAGAACTCAGCAATTATCGGTTCAACGGATTCAGGGTAGAGAAGATGTATATCATAACTTGTAAACCACAGGTCGACGAACGCCTGATGCGTTTGATGTGGAAGATCATCCTCAAAATGTGGCGGCCCGGAGCGAAGATTAGGAGCAAAGCAGTTCTTGCGGAGATGGAGAAAAGAGGAGAAGAGGTTCGGGACTACGCTATGGACCGAGTGTTCGAGTACTTGCTCAGTGCCGGATGTATTAGCGGAGCGCAGACCGTTGATTGGGACGCCATAAGAAAACATGGAGCGATGGTTATTAGTTGGGTTAACGATAGCTGCCGCACACCCGAGTCCATTCCAATGTCAGCGTGAGTCGTTCTCTGAAAGCAGTGTGTTCTCTGGAGCCGCACTGTCAGCGCACGCAGGAGATTTCAACCACCTTCACGCCATCGAGCGCAAAGGTCCCGCGCAGCTTCTGCCCACATCGGAAACTGAAAGTCGAAACCAGACTGAAGCAGTAGGCCGGGGACAACGCGCCGGCTTTTCAGGATGAGTTCGGTCTCGGTTCGCAGCAGAAACGCTCCGATCTCCAACATCCATGCGGTTGCAGGAAGACCTAGGGAAATGCCCCACGCCGCTCGCAGAGTTTGCATAAACTCAGAATTGGGCGCCGGGTTTGGCGCGGCGAGATTGACGGGACCTTCGACTTCGTCGTGTTCGATCAACCAGAAGATGCTTCGTATGAAGTCCTGATCGTGTATCCAGGAGACGTACTGCCGGCCATCGCCTGCCCGGCCGCCAAGTCCGAATCGCACGAGTCTCAGAAGCATATCGAACGCGCCACCACGATCCGGGCTCATAATGATCGCCGAGCGCAGCAGGACCTTGCGCGTGTTAGGCGTTAGCGACTCGTCTAGAGCGCGTTCCCAGGAATTCGCCACGTCGATGCTGAAGTGCCAGGTATCCGGCACGTTTGGCTCCGAACCGCCCAGCACTCCCGTTGCTTCGTCATTGGGTGCGTCATAGCTGTGCCCATAGATTGTCGCTGTGCTTGCTTGAAGCCATACACGCGGAGGGCGCGATGTTCGGGCAATTGCTTCGCCGACAACCCGCGTCGAGTTCACACGAGACTCTGTGATCAGCTTGCGATTCTTGGCGTTGTAGCGACAGTTGACACTGCGTCCGGCCAGGTTGATGACAACATCGGCTCGTTCGAGTTCACGCGTCCAGTCTCCGAGCGTTTCGGCGTCCCATTCAACGACACGCCACGGCGCCTTTTCTGGCCTTCGGCTCAGAACACTCACTTCATCGCCGCGCTTGTGAAATGCGCGCGCGAGTACTGTTCCTACCTGTCCTGTGCCGCCTGGGATTACTACTTTCATTCTATCAATCCAAGAAGCCGCTCGGTCTCTTGCAGTTGTTTAACAATCGATCTGCGGGAAATTGTGGTCTTCGAAAGGGCTCTCTTTACCCTCGACGACGGAAAGAAAACGCCATCCTTCTCCCTAACTAGTCCGCCAGTAGTAAGTCGCGAAAGTCCGCCTGCTAACTCCTCTTCCGAGAAGATTGCATGATTGATTCCATCCCCGGCTTCAGTAATTCCTTCAATGTTGGCCTCATCATTCGCGCTTGCATGAACTGTTGCTAGCAATAGCCAAGCATCTGACCATTGGTATTGAATTTTGCGTCTCGTCATCTATTTGTCTCAGCTCTGCGTTGCGCATCGCTACCCTGCCACCGAACAGTTTTTTAAGAAATCTTCCGTAAGAACTTTGTTCAAGGCAGCCACGAGGTCGTCTGCGTTCCCGTCAGAGAAGACCAACGGTGGTTTGATCTTCAGAATGTTGTGCAACGGCCCGTCGGTGCTCATCAGGATACCGTTCTCTTTCATTCGTTCGACGGTATAAGCTGCTTGCTTCGCCGCGGGAGCTTGAGTCTCCAGATCGAGCACCAACTCGACTCCGACAAATAAACCGAGCCCTCGCACGTCTCCGATCAACGGATGCTTACTCTTCAAGGCTTCGAGTCCAGCTTTCAAATGAGCGCCTACCTTCAAAGCATTCTCCTGCAAGCTCTCTTCTTCGATCACATCCAACACCGCCAGGCCCACCGCGCAGGAAACCGGGTTGCCGCCGAACGTGTTGAAGTACTCCATCCCGTTGTCAAAAGAAGCTGCAATCTCCCGTGTAGTCACTACAGCCGCGAGCGGATGCCCGTTGCCGAGGGGTTTGCCGATCGTCACGATATCCGGAACGACGCCTTGGGTCTCAAACGCCCAGAAGTGCGAACCAACTCGGCCTAATCCGGTTTGCACTTCGTCGGCGATGCACACGGCGCCAGCTTCTCGCACGTGGCGATAGGCTTCTTTCAGATAGCCGTCGGGCAAGATGATTTGACCTCCGCAGCCTAACGCCGATTCGCAGATGAAAGCCGACAAGCGCTTCCCGTCCTTCTGAATCTGTTCGATGGCTTCGCCAACGTGTCGCGCGTACTTCTCGCCCGCGCTTGGATCATCGACCTTGTGCGGGCCTCGATAAACGTCCGGCATGATCACCTTGTGAACGTGAGCAGGGGCGCCCTTGCCGCCCGGACCGTCGAACTTGTAAGGGCTGATGTCGATCAGTGAACTCGTGTTCCCGTGATAAGCCCCATCGACGCATATGACGTCAGTCCCTTTGGTGTGAGCACGCGCCAATCGCAAGGCGAGTTCGTTCGCTTCGCTTCCTGAGCAGACGAAGTAGCAGACCTTCAGCGGCTCGGGCATCGTCGCGCACAAGCGTTCTGCAAAGCGCGCGATGTTCTCATGAAGGTATCGAGTGTTAGTGTTCAACACGGCCATTTGCTCTTGAGCGGCCTTCACAACACGCGGATGGCAATGCCCAACGTGCGCAACGTTGTTTACCGCGTCCAGATAAGCGCGGCCCTCATCGTCGTAGAGGTACTGCTTCCATCCCTTCACTATGTTCAGCGGCTTTCGATAAGCGATGCTGAGCGATGGGCCGATGTGCTCGCGACGGAGTTCAAGGATCTGATCGGAACTCAAGCTCGGGGCAGGCAAGCTGCACTCAGAGATTCCGAGAATAGAGTTCGGGTCGGGGCAGATGCTCAACCAGACTTCGCGTTGGCTGGCGGGAGCGACTCCCGGGAAGTCGCCTTGCTTGCCGAGCATGTCAGTGATGATCTGAAAATGGAGATGAGGCGGCCAGCCTCCATTCGTCGGAGGCGCGCCGATGCTTGCGATGCGATCACCGCGCTTGACGAGCTTGCCCGGATGAAGCCCCTCCAACGAGTCTTCGCTCAAATGGCCATACAGAGTGAAGAACTTCACTCTGCCTTCGTCGGCTTCGTGTTGAATAATGATCGCCGGACCATAATCGAGCGGCGCGGCGTTGTTGGCGAAGCTGTGAATCACTCCGTCAAGCGGAGCGAAAACCGGCGAGCCGGCTGCCATGAACAAGTCGATGCCGATGTGAATACTTCTGCACTCGCCGTCTTTCGACTTGAACACGTCGCTGGTGTAAAGCAAGCGAGCTTCGTTGTAGCGTCCAACGCCGACGCGAGCATCGGCGTCTTTCATTCGCGCGAAGACTTTCGCCGTGAACGCCTCAGTGTCCGCCAACTCCGTCGGATCGCTGAACTCGGGACTACCGACGCTCAGATCGAAGACTACCAGCTTGTCACACTTCAAGTCAGCGTCAACCACCGGCCCGAATGAATCTGCGTTCTGCTTGAGCCACCCGACGATGCGCTCGCTCCGCGGACTTGGCACAAGCTTGCACGCGTGCCTGAAAAGATAGTGAGGCAGCGCCGGATCAACGCCGTAGAGTTTTTCGAGCAAGTCCCACGCGGGCCGCTCGCTGACGAGCAGATACTTGTTATCGGGGTGGAGCTTTTGCTGAAGCGCCGAGTTGGTCACGCTGACCGCGAGCCTCATGTACATCAGCGTGTACAGGACTTCCAACTCCAGATCAGTTAGCGGGAAGACTTCATGGTAACCTCCAACGATCGCAAATGCCGCAGCGAGCGGGTCCGGCTTGTCGAGCATCGCGTAAGCCGCGGCTACGGCCACCTCGCTTGCGGTGTACGTGTGCAGAATGTCGCCGAAGTCGATGATGCCAGCGACCGTCGTTCCACCTGTGCCGTCCTCGCTTACCAGCACGTTGTAATCGTTTGCATCGTTGTGAACGATGGATCTGCGCAGTGTGTCAGCTTGCGCTACGACTCGCGTCTCAAACTGACGTATGAAGTGCTCCACGATTGCGCGCTTCTCAGGATTTGCGATGTGATGCGTGAAATCTCTTATCCACAGCGCGCCTTGCAGATCCCATTTCAGTTCCCTGTGAGCGGCTGGGTGCGAGAACCCCTCGAGTGCTTTGTCTATCTCTCCGAGAAAATGACCGAGACTATGAAGCAGTTCCGGCGTATGCGGATTGACTTTAGCTAGCAGCACGCCCGAATGGTAAGTCAGCAGGCGAACAAAATGAGGCGAGCGATTCAGGCCGTCGATGGTCGCGATATCATCGCCGGATTCGGTCTTTCGCGGTTGGGGAACGAAGCCCGAGAGGACCCGCTTACCGAGATGCGCCATTACCGCGTTCTGGAATTCCAGCGTTTCTCTTTGCTCGGCGGCGGCCGCGATCTTGAGCACGAACTGTTCTCCCGAGTCCGTTTCCAGGTGGAAATTCTGATCGCGCTCACTGGTTAGTTCTTTCAACACTACGGTGAGGCCGTAGAGTTCAAGTGCGAGTTTCGCAGCGTCCTCTTCAGAAAGAGAAGGACGCGGTTGGGCCTTGTCGTGAATCAACAAACTGCTCGTCACTATTCAACTCCGATTGTCGATCTAAACCTTTAGGGTGGTGTCTTAGTTTCAACTCTCTGCGCTATCTCGGCGTCCTCTGCGCCTCGGCGGTGAGGGTTTTCCACCAGTCTTCACCGCAGAGGCGCAGAGAACGCGGAGGATACGCAGAGAAGGATTCAAACTAGGACACCACCACCTTTAGTGCTCAATAGTCACGGGTGTACCGACGGGCACTACATCGAATAACTCTCGAATATCCTTGTCGTCCAGCGCGACACAGCCCCAGGTCCAATCACTCTGCGAGCCGTTTCCGTGGATGAAGATCTCACCTCCCAACCGGGTGTTCTGAAGAGGCACGCGTCTTCTCTTGAGCGCGCCGACTATTTGATCGTACTGGGCGCGATTGATCAGCCCCTCGCGAAGACCGCGCTCGGCGTGTTGCTGGTTGGGGTAGCTGAGACCGAGAGAAAGATAGAACTGACTGCGGGCGTTCTTAATGCAGATATAGAATTCTCCTTCGGGCGTTCGTCTATCCTGCGCTCGAACCTTGTCCTCCACCGGGCTGAGCCCGAGCCCGAGGCGGTATTTTCTGACTACTCGGCCTGCCGAATACAATTTCAATTTGCGTTTCCTCTTCGAGACGACGATCTTCGGATCCACAAGCGGAAGCGCCAGGGACGCACCGCGATCCCGCTGAGCATTTCCTTCCGGGTCCTTTGCTTTTGAAACGATCGAGCCCAGGCTAATCAGCAGAGCCGCAAAGATGCCCGCAGACAATCGCAGCATCGACCTTCTACTTATGTGTCGTAGTGAACTCATATGTCTTGCTCGCTATCGATGGTCCGCCAAAGTTAGACGCAGGAACGGATGCCTGCGCTCCGGAGGCTTAGCTATTTTTCGCGAGTCAGAGTAGCTAAGAATGGGTGAAAGAGCAAAGGCGAAGCTCACGATGCCCGACTGACTCGAATACTTCACAGACGCGGGTGGTGGGTCAGTTTGAGTTCAGAGTACAAGCTTTAGCTTGCTCTTTCCGCCGCATGAACCTGAGAGGCAAGCTAAAGCTTGTACTCTGAACCGCAAACTGACCCACTACCCAGGCGCGCAATCAGTTGAAGAGGTCCGGCGTACTGTTGTATTCTCGGGCGGTTCGAACTCTGACAGGCAATAAGTCATCATGATCCACTTATCTTTGTTTCGAAACTCGATCGCGTTGCGAAGGATCCTTTTCCCTTGCCTGCTCGCCGCGTTTTTGGTCACTGTACCTGCGCTGACGCGAGGAATGAGCGCCCCGAAGCCTTCTGCAAAGAAGCTCCTGCTCGTCGCGCATCGCGGGGCATCAGGCTACGCGCCGGAGCACACGCTTGCTGCTTATGAGTTGGCTATCAAACAAGGCGCCGACTTCGTTGAGCAGGACTTGCAAGTCACAAAAGACGGCGTGCTCATTTGTCTTCACGACGCGGACCTCGAGCGTACAACAAACGTCGCGGAGATTTTCCCCGGCCGTGCGACTTTGCGGGATGCTTTCGAGACCGGCACGCTAAAGCGAGGCTGGTACGCGGTCGATTTCACGCTTGCCGAGATTAAGCAGCTCGATGCAGGCTCGTGGTTCAACCGCGCGAACCCCTTTGCGGTAAGCTCGGCCTATGTCGCCCAGCGAATACCCACCATCGCCGAAGCCATCAAGCTGATAGGGAAGCGCGCGGGACTGTATATCGAGCTGAAGCACTTTACGTATTACAAGTTGCTCGGCTTTGATTTCGCCGAGAAGCTCGCGGCGATCCTCAAAGCGAATGGCTTTGATCAACCAGGCCACCGCGAGCGCATATTCATTCAGTCATTCTACAAGGAAGGCTTGCTTCGAATGCTAGAGGTTGCCCCCGGCTACGCTCGCGTTCAGCTTCTTCCGATGGAAGACGCCGGACGTAAGGACGACTCCGCAAAAGTCTCGCCCGCGCTCGCTGCCGAGATCGCCGGCTACGCCAAAGGAGCAGGCCCGACCAAGAGCCTGCTCAAGAGCGCCGATGATGTCGCCACTTTTCACAAAGCCGGGTTGCTGATTCACCCATACACGTTTCGCGGCTCGACCTCTGCAAATGCCCGGCGGCCTTTGAATGAAGCTCAGGCGAACGGCTCGACTGTTCGCGCGGCCATCATCGCGGACATTCAGCGCTACGTCAGTTACGGCATAGACGGCGGCTTCACGGATTATCCCGAGCTTTGGAGGGAGGCGGTAGCCCCGCACGGCAAGCAGCAACCGGCAAAATGATTGGCGGCTCGATGTTCAGAGTTCAAGCTTCAGCTTGCCTCGTCTCGGATGAGTGGTTAGATGTTCAGAGTTCAAGCTTCAGCTTGCCTCGTCTCGGATGAGTGGTTAGATGTT
>JBBPIH010000038.1:0-18875 GCA_038040455.1 Acidobacteriota bacterium | reverse complement strand
CAGAGTTCAAGCTTCAGCTTGCCCTTATCTCGGATAGCAACCTAAAGGTTGAAATCTGAGCTTCCATCAGTTGGAGCTGACTCGCCACTAGTGGAGGGTAACGGCGAAAGTCGTAGTCCTGTAAGGCGGTCCTCCGTGGCCGCCCCTCTCTGACCTGAATGATTCCACCGCGGGAGAAGGGGCGGCCACGGAGGACCGCCCTTACAGGACTGGCTGTTACTTCTATCTCCCGTTTCCTATCACTTCAAAACCTGCCCAATAGAATGGATGCCGGTAGAGGTCGCGCGCGAGTAGCTTCAACATAGCCTGTCGCAGAGCCTGGGCGGCGCGATTCCAGGCCTTGGATCTTGTGTGATGGGTGATCTCCTCGACGTGGATACCTTCCTTGTCGGCGGTTCGCTCGGCCACCGCCAGCGCGATCTGAAGAGTGCGCAGCGCGGCTTCGTACCCGCCTGTTGCCCGCTGCGGGCCGACCCTGCGCATCAACACGTCACGGAGTTCGGTCGTTAACATCTGCTTGTTGTCGGCGAGAAGCGTGTTGCGCTCCTCCTCGTTCCGCGCCGCAACCAGCACGGTGGCGAATTGCTCGATCGTGTCGCGAGATATTTTCCACTCCGAGCCTTTATCAAGGAACGCGGAAAGGTCTTGCGACGCAGGCGCATCACGCCACACCTTCCACTGGCCGCCTTCTTTGATCAGAGCGAAGTTGCGAATTGATCGCTCGTCACGTGTAGCTCTAGTTATAGAATTGGTGATCGTCGCATTCGCTGTGACTTGCAAGATCGCCTTGTTGCCGGCGACCCGCGCAAGAGAGACGGCGACGTTCGAAAAGGCGTAGTCGTCAACGGCCAGAGTTTTCTGCGCTTCCTCGATGCTCGCAGCGAGATCGGGCCAGCGCTCACTCCACAGCAAAACCAGAGCGCCGAGGTCCCTTTGAGCATACGCGTCGTAGTAGCTCTTGATTAAAACGGCGACCGAAGCTTCATCTGATGACTCGTGCTGCCCCTGTGCGAGGGGTAACAGACCGAGGACGACGAAAATGACACAGAAGGAAGTGAGATGGCGGCGCGCTTTCAAGTATGAGTACTCTCCAGATGCGATTCGATTATTGCTGACAAGTGAGATGAAGCTTTTCCAGCCTGCTTAGACACTCGCTGTCTGAGGTTTGTTCCGGGCACAAATCCAAGCCGAGCTCTGGGCTCGTTGACCATGAGGTCACGCGATAACGATTGGGGTTCGAATCCAGACGGGATGCCGGAATAAAGCCACGGGTGAGTCCGCGAACCCGTGGGGCAAGCCGTCGCCCAAGCTAGCCCGCGAGGCGGCCGACGGTCCCCCGGTCAAACGGCACTCACCGTCGTCATCACCGCCACCCCGTTCCGGGGTTTCTCTCGTCGCGCTGTCTCCATCCACGGGTTCGCGGACTAACCCGTGGCTAAATTCCGCCACCCCCTTCCGGGGTTTCTCTCGTCGCGCTATCTCCCATCCACGGGTTCGCAGACGCACCCGTGGCTATATTCCGCCACTCCGTTCCGGGGTTCGTCCCGTCGCATTATCTGGTTCCTGTTGACCCTGTGGTCACGGGGCGATAACGATTGGAGTTCGAATCCGCAATCGGAAATCCGCAATCGCATTTAGCTCGCTGGTACCGGAACCTGGATCGGGGCGCTCAACACCATCTTTCCCCACGCGATTTTAAGCGTCACGTCCTTCAGGTTCGGTTTCTGAAACAGCAGATCGATGGTCAGCTTCTCTTTCGCCTCCGCTGGTTGCTCGACACTCAGCGGCGCTTTGTAAGCGATCGGCGCTCGCTCGATCTCTGAGGCATCGACGTGCGCGGCCCGAGCCTTCGCCGGATCGATGAACACCAAACTCCAGGTAGCTCCGTCTTCAGATCGGTGCAGCCCGAGATACCACATTCCCGCCGGAATCGTCTTGCCCGCGATGGTCAACGGCATATCGGTGTCGAGCGTCGTCCAGAAGTTACTACCAAGGCGATAGACCTTGCCCCTGGTCATCTTGTCGAACTTGGCGGTGTCCTCGTACTCCTTTCGCCATACCGGACGGCCGTAGTCGATCGCGAACTGCCCGGCGCCCATATTCTTCTCGGTGTTCCAGTAGCCTACACGGGTCGTGCCTCGCTCGGGCGAGTCGCTGCCGAACGCGATAATCGTGGGCCGAGGCTTTTGAGGCGGCTTGCTTTCCTGAGCCCAGAGCGGGGACGCCAGGCAAGTCATAATAGCCAGACCAAGAGCTAATTTCGCAGCATTGGTTTTCATTGCCTTCTCCTTCTTCAAACTAGAGTCTCGCGCGAAAGAGCATGGAGTTCAGGCTTTAGCCTGGTTGTGCGCCTAAGGAGTAAGGTACTGCCAGGCTAAAGCCTGAACTCCATGCTCTTTCGCAAGACGTTCACTCATACCGCAGCGCGATCATCGGATCGACCTTGGTCGCGCGACGCGCCGGGATGAAAGTGGCTCCGAGAGCGACTATTGTCAGTATCAGCGAAATGCTCACGAAGATGACCGGGTCGGTCGTGCTCACCCCGAACAGCAAGCTTGACATAACTCGCGTCAACGCAAAAGCTGCTCCGATCCCTATTCCAACGCCGAGCGCGGCCAATTGCAAGCCCTGTCTCAAAACGATCCGAACCACGTCGCCAGATTCAGCGCCCAGCGCCATCCGAATACCAATCTCGTGCGTGCGCTGGGTGACCGAATAAGAAATTACGCCATAAGTCCCAACCGCCGCCAGCACAAGCGCTACCGCTGCGAAAATCCCCATCAGCGTCATGTTGAAGCGTTGCGCTGAAAGTGACGCCGCCATTACATCGGTCATCGGTCGAAGTTTAGTCACCGGTAGCTGCTTATCGACGGACCAGATTTGTTTTTTTACCTGATCCGCGAGCGTCGTTGTGTTCCGGTCGGCTCGCACCGCGAAATACATCCATCGCTTCCACGGTTGTTCCAACTGAAGGTAGGAGGTGTAGAACGCCGGCAGCTCGGGCAAAAAGGGCCCGTAGTGCTTCACATCGCCAACGACTCCGATGATCGTCATCCATTTGCGTGTAGTCCCTCTCGCCCAAGCGATGCGCGCCCCGATTGCGTCGTCATTTGGAAAGTACTCGCGCACGAAGCTCTCGTTCACCAGCCCTACCATCGGCGTGTCCGCCCGATCTTGTGGCGTGAAGTCGCGCCCTTGACGCAAAGGAATCCCCATCGTGCGGAAATAGTCTCCCGCGATCGTGCGTGTCTCGAGCTCAGGCTCTTCACCTGGCGAAAGCGGCGGGCGCCCGTCGATGACGAAGTTGTGCATCAAGCGATCGCCGCTCATCGGCAGTTCGCTTATCATTGCGGCCTGAACACCCGGAAGCGAGTTCATGGCTTCGAGAGCGCGCTCGCGGAACTGCGTCTGCTTGGGGATCTCTTTGTAGCGCGCCTCGGGAAGCTCGACTCGCATCGTCAAAAGGTTTTCAGGGTTCAACCCCGGACTGATCGTTTGCAGCCGCCAGAGGCTCTTGATCAGCAGTCCGGCTCCTATCAACAGCACCAGCGCAAGCGCGATCTCAGAAACGACCAGCAAGCTGCGAACGCGATGCCTGCCGATGCCTCCGGTCGAAGCGCGGCCGCCTTCCTTCAACGCTTCGTTGACGTCCAGCTTCGACGCGCTCAATGCGGGCAGTAGCCCGAATACGACTCCGGTCAGAACTGAAACTCCCAGCGTGAACGCGAGCACCCATCCATCGATTCCGATCGAAGAGAGCCGCGGCAAATTGGCGGGCTTGAGCGCAATCAGCAGATCGATACCCCACTTGGCCAGCACCAGTCCGCCTGCTCCGCCCAACAACGACAATAGCGTGCTCTCGGTCAGCATCTGCCGGACCAACCGCCCTCGTCCCGCGCCCAGCGCCGCGCGAATCACGATCTCCTGCCGTCTGCCGGCCGCGCGTGCCAGCAGCAAGTTGGCGAAGTTCGCACACGCGATCAACAGCACCAACCCGACTGCGCCGAACAACACGAGCAAGGCAGACCGGGAATTGGCGACTACACGTTCCTGCAGCGCCAGGAGCACTGTGCGCCGTCCCTTGTTCTCCTCAGGGTACTGCTGCGCCAACCTTTGATCGATACCTTCCATCTCGGCGAGCGCGTGGCTCAGGGTCACTTCAGGCTTCAATCGCAAGTAGGTCCGCAGAAAATGCACGCCCCGAAACTGCGCGGCGATGGGATTCACGACGCGCACTGAAGCCCAGAGGTCCGGCACTTCTGTGGGCATCACGAAATCCGCCCGCATAACCCCGATCACCGTGTAGCTGTTCCCGCTCAATTGCAGCGTCTGGCCGATGATCTTTGCATCACCGCCAAGTTGGCGTTGCCAGAAGCCGTGACTCAACACGACGACGCGGTCGCCGCCGAAGCGATCTTCTTCATCTGAGATCGTTCGTCCGATCGCGGCTCGCGCACCCAAAACTTTGAACAGGTCTGCGGTGACGAGCGCCGCTTGTACCTGAAGCGGCTCACCCTCGCTGGTGTAGTCCTGAGCCTGCATCACCGAGCCGCCGAAATACTCAAAGGACTGGCTCTGGGCCTTGATGTCTTCAAGGTCAAGTACTGATTGATTCGAACGCATGGTCACCAGGCGCTCGGGCTCGGGATACGGAAGCGGGCGAAGCAACACCGAGTTCACGACGCTGAAGATCGCCGTGTTCGCGCCGATGCCGAGCGACAGCGTAATGATCGCGATCAAAGTGAAGCCCGGCTTCCTGGCCAACATCCGCGAGCCGTAGCGCAGATCCTGCAGCAGTGTTTGCATAAGTCCTCCTTGTTATTCGTATCGAAATGGAACCATGAGATTTACGTTCGCTAACCAAGAGTCGTGCCATCGGTGCCGCCGCCTTAAGCGATTGAAGTACTTCAGGTTCGATTCGAACCGGGCCGGCATTTCCAGGCCGGGTGTCTCGTTCCGAAATAGGCGTTCCCACTTTCGGGATTCCTCCCCGGCCCACCCGACCGATCACGGCTCAGCCAGCATTGGGGCGTCATTGAGTCAATGATACGGTACTTTATGTAAATAGAACTTGACATATTGACAATGATGCAGTACACTCGCGTTCGTTGTTCGAAGGATTGAGTGAGATCGCGATTGAGGGAGGAAGGAGCGGATATGTCTCAGAAAGGTCTTAAACCGGTCGTCGCTTTGGTAGTGCCCGTGATCGCTTTGATGCTCAGTGTCATCGTCGTTTCGTGGTTGCTAGAGACGCAGGACCTCAGCCCCGCCGTGCGTCTCGGTCTGGCGTTGGTGCCGGTGATCCTCTGGATTTTCAGTCTCGCTGGCTACCGCAGACTGATTCAAGAGGCTGATGAATTGGTGCGGCGCATTCATTTGGAAGCGCTCGCATTTGCTTTTTCAGGACTGGCCGTGGCGATTATGGCGTGTGAGTATCTGCGAAAGGCCGGGTTCATATCGCTGCTCAAACCCGATTACGTCCTGATGATGATGATAGCGTTTTTGCTGATCGGCTTCGTCATCGCGCGGAGGCGCTATCTATGAAGAACCGGCTTCGTGTGATTCGCGCCGAACGCAACTGGTCGCAAGCCGAACTGGCCGAGAAGCTCGGCGTGTCGCGGCAGACCATCAATGCTGTCGAGACTGAAAAGTACGATCCGAGCTTGCCGTTAGCCTTCAAGATCGCGCGGCTGGTCAACATGAAGATTGAAGAGGTCTTTACACTCGACGAGGAAGAAGCGCCCGTCGGCTAACCCGGCATCGGCAAGGTAGGCACGACAGGGTTAATCCCGACAGACAGCAAGAACATTTCCCGCAGGCGCTGAAACAATAGCGCTCCTGCAGAGGACAGGCCTGTCTTCAACACGCGGGCCAAGGAGATTTAATGATGAGGCTTCGTTGCAGACTTATTCACGCCGTCGCCGCGCTGGCGCTGATTTCCCAAGTTCTGCTTGCGCAGCAACCAATCGCAGAACTGAGGCGGCAGACCTTTGAAATCGTGTGGACCACGGTTAAGGAGAAGCACTTCGATCCCAATCTCAACGGCTTAGATTGGGAAGCCGTTCGCCGGCAATACGCGCCACGTGTCGCTGCCGCAGGGACCGATGACGAGTTCTACAAACTGTTGAACGACATGCTGCGTGAGTTGAAGCAATCGCACTTTGCCGTCATCCCGCCATCTTTCTACGTGGATGAAGAGAAAGGCGACGGCCAGTCTTCGCGCGCGGAGGTGGGCGTCACGGTGCAGTTGATCGAAGGCCGCCCGACGATCACGCGTGTGGAACAAGACTCTCCGGCTTTCTTC
Organism: Acidobacteriota bacterium; assembly: GCA_038040455.1. GTDB lineage: Bacteria > Acidobacteriota > Blastocatellia > UBA7656 > UBA7656 > Onstottus_A. The sequence continues at coordinate 12,571 of JBBPIH010000038.1, read as the reverse complement.
GCCAACTTCAGGCCAGGCTTCATCGTCACCCACATTGACGGCGAATCGCTGGACGTTTTAAAGCAGAAGATAGCGGCTCGCAAAGAGCGCTCGGTGGTTCAGGCTTCATTGCTGCTGCGGTCAGTGCGGCCCCGACTGAGAGGCGAGGCCGGGACGACTGTCACCCTGCGCTATCTGGACGAGAACGACGCGCCGCACACAGTGACGTTGACCCGACAGAGACCCGATGGTCAGGCCATCAGGTTCGGAGATGTCCCGACGCCGCTCGCCAGAGTCGAGACCCGCCGCCTCACGAGTGAGATCGGCTACTTGCGCTTCAATCTTTTTCTCCTGCCCTTGCTTGCTCAGCTTCGGCAGGCGGTGAGATCCTTTCGCGACGCTCCCGGGATCGTGCTCGATCTGCGCGGCAACTGCGGCGGCGAGGTTGCCGTGACCACGTCGCTGGCCGGGATGTTCTACACCGTGCGCGCCTCGCTGGGCACAACCAGGCTGCGCCAGGGCGAGCTCTACCGTCCGGTCTTTCCTCAGCCCGAAGCCTACACCGGTCCGCTGGTCATCCTCACCGACGAAGGCACCTTCAGCGCCGCTGAAACTTTCGCTGTGGCGATGCAGGAGAACGGTCGGGCGAAGATCGTCGGGAGTTCGACCATTGGCGGAGCCCTGCCGTCGGCGATCGAAAAGCTCCCGACCGGCGCGCGGCTTCAGTTCGCCATCGGCGAATACCGAACACCCAAAGGCATCGTGCTCGAAGGGCGCGGTGTGCAGCCTGATGAGAGAGTCGAAGTCACGCGCCGCGCGTTGCTAGCCGGGCGCGATCCGGTCATCGAGAAAGCCGTCTTAGTGATTCTGGAACAACAACGACAGATGAAATCAAGCCTGAAGTCGCGGGCTCAATAACCCTGGAGGAACCGTTATGAAAACCTTATCGCAAATTCTGTTTGTGCTGATCTGCCTGGCTCCGGGCGTCAGCGTCGAGGCGCAGACCGCAGAATCAGCAGCGAAAGAGAAGAAGCCGCCGATCACGGCTGAAGAGGTGTTGGAGAGAAACATCGCTGCCATCGGCGGGCGGCCGGCGATCGAGAAGAGCACTAGCTATTGTCTTAAAGCGACGCTTGAAATGCATGGCCGCGGCGCTCTGGGTACGCTCGAAGTCTGCGGGAAGGCGCCCGATAAGCTACTGGTCCTGTCCACAATCGATAGAGTAGGCGTGATGAAGCAGGGCTATGACGGCAAGACCGGATGGAGTCAGGATCCGTATCAGGGACTGCGCATTCTCGAAGGCGCTGAACTGGAAAAACTCAGACTCCAGGCAATCTTCAACGCCGAATTGACGTGGCGCGAGTTGTTTGCCAGGGTGGAGCTGACGGGAATGGAGAAAGTGGGAGAGAAGGAGGCTTACGTTGTGCGGCTGACCGGCAAGGATGGCTTCTCAGTGACCAGGTACTACGATACCGCGACGTTTCTGTTATTGCGCGCCGACGCGGTTGACGAAGGGCCGCAGGGAAGGCTCCCTGTTGAAACCCGCTACTCGGACTACCGCGATCTTGACGGCGTGAAGGTCGCGCATCAATGGACGCAGAAGATGCCGATGACAGAGATAGTTTTCAAAATCACCGAAGCAAAGAACAACACACCGATTGACGACGCTCGGTTCGCTAAACCTTCAAACGCGAACCCGTAGGCCGTTTCGATCGATGCCTGTCCAGCCGATGTGTGATTGTTCAATAACTGATGAATAAATCTGGCGACACGGCCAGCCTGCAGCAACGTAGCGGTTGACTGGAGTTTGGACATTTCAGCGACCCGCTTCATCGCGGAACTCCGTAGGAGTTTGATGTTTATAGAATGATGTCGGCAAAAAGGGCCAACTCCGTTAGGAGTTGAATGTTCTATAGAGGCACGGGTTCCATGTTGCGCACCCCAGCGGGTGCTATGTCGGTCGCTTCCTTATCGCATGACGATCGGGGCTGGCACATTGCACCCCGCTGGGGTGCGCGATAGTGCGACCAATCTCTATAAACATCGCGCCCCTCCGGGGTGAACACGGACTCAAGTCTGTGCACGACCTATTTACGAGGTGGGTATGAGCTACATAGTGGTTGTTGGCGAGCACAGCCTGCCGCCGGACTCAGTCTTCTCGCTTCAACGCTTGTGCCGAGGCCGCCCGAGTCTCGGCGCTGAGCCACGAAGCGAGCATCGGTTCGTTTCGATTATTGATCGCCTCGGCGATGCGCGCGAGCGCGTCAGCTCGCAGTTGTTGTTTGATCCGGCGGTAAGAAGCGCGCGGCAACGCGGCCATCTCCTGAGCCACTTCCATCGCCCGCGGTAACAGACGGTCCGGCGATTGAAGCTCATCCAGAACGCCCAACGAAAGCGCCTCGTGCGGGCTCAAGTTGCGCGCGGTCAGCACCATCATGCGGCCGACGGGTTTCGTGAGTTCTGACTGGACAATTGCCATCGCCGCGACGGGAAAGGGCACGCCGACGCGCATCTCTGCTAACCCTAGCTTGTAGCCGCCCTCAGCTCCGACCCGGTAATCGCATGCCAGAGTCAAAATCACACCTCCCGCAATCGCGTGACCATTCACCGCGGCAATAGTCGGCAGAGGCAACCCGTACAGCCGTCCGAACAAGCGATTCACTTGCATCACCATTTCTTGCTGCTGGGCGGGGTCATATGTCGGCACCACCTTCAAATCCAGGCCCGCCGAAAAGCAACTGCCCGCGCCGGTAAGTATCAGCGCGTGTGTCTCGTCGCTAGCTTCGATAGCGGCCAGGGAGCTTTCGAATTCGTTGGCCAGCTCCAGGTCAATCGCGTTCGCAGGCGGCCGATCAACCCGGAGCACGGCTACGTTCCCTTCTCTCTCAATCTGAATTGTCTTCGAGCTCACGACCGTCCCCCTTTTGGTGTCCAGCGTCGTTCAGAGAATATCGTTAATCAGAGTTCTCGTGATACGTGATGCGTCAAAGATGAAGCTGTCATTGAAGGACCAATGGCAGGATCAAAGGTCGGGAAGGGTGGCTTGCCCCCGCTCTTGTCTATGGTACATCAAGAAAGGCGGGGGCAAGCCACCCTTCCCGACCTTTGATCCTAAGCGCGGCCACTTCCACAGTGAGCTTCATGTTTCACCAATCAGCATCACGCGTCATTACGGTTTCGGCGTCTTTACCGGCGCGGCCGGGCGAGGCGGAAGCCTCACTGCTTTGTCCTTCAGCTTCTTCATCACTTCGGCCACCGCTCGCTCGAGCTGCGGATCGCGCCCTTCGATTACCGACTTGGGATCGTTATCGACGACGATGTCGGGGTCTACGCCATAGCCTTCAATGATCCACTCGCCTTTGGCGCTTGCGAACGCCGACTCGGGCACGAAGATCGCTCCACCGTCGATCAATGTGCCTCGATTGCCGATGCCGATCACGCCTCCCCACGAGCGCTTGCCGATAAGCGGCCCGAGCCCGGCTTCGCGAAACATCGCCGGGAAGATGTCGCCGTCCGATGCGGAGTTCTCGTTCAGGATTGCCGCCATTGGTCCCACGAAAACACCGCCGGGATAGGTACTCGCTTCATCAGCCGTGCGCCCGTAGTTGAGAGCCAGCACCCTTCGACGCAATCGTTCGATCAGCATCTGCGAGACGTTGCCGCCGCCGTTCGCCCGCACGTCGACCACCAGACCTTCCTTGGTGATCTGAGGGTAGTACCACTTGATGAACTCGCGGATACCCGGCGCTCCCATATCGGGAATGTGAATATACCCGACGCGTCCGCCCGTCATATCCGAGACCTTGCGGCGATTCGTGTTCACCCAGTCCAGGTAGATCAAATCGCTTTCATTAGTGATCGGACGATAAGCTACCGTCCGCGCGCCGGTCATCGTCGGTTCTTTGTTGACGGTCAACTGAATCGGGATGTCGGCTTTATTTCTGAGAAGCCGATACGGATCATCAGCCGTGGTTAGCTCTTCGCCGTTGATCGCAAGCACGTAATCGCCGACCGATAGGTTAACTCCGATCTCGGTGAGTGGCGAACGATAGATGTCTTCTTCGTTCTGCCCCTGAAAGATCTTCGCGATCTTGAAGCGGCCGGATTTCTGATCGACCTCCAACCTGGCGCCTGGCAGACCGACGCGCGGACGCGGCGGGATCTGGAAGTCCCCGCCTTCGACGTAAGCGTGCTGGACGGTCAACTCTGAGATCATCTCGGCGATGACGTAATTCAAATCCGAGCGATGGGCGACGTACTTGAGCAAGGGCCTGTACTGCTCGCGCAAAGCTTCCCAATCGTAGCCGTGCATGTTGGGCACGTAGAAGAAGTCGCGATAGCGCCGCCATGCTTCGTTGAAGATCTGATTCCACTCTTCGGCGGGCACGCGATCAACGGCCAGCCCGGCAGTCGAAACCGCCTTCTTAGTCCGCTCGCCTTGCGGTGTGGCTTCGAAAAGGCTGAAGGTTGGACCTGGGCCGCCGACCAGCACCTTCGAGCCATCGTCCGAGAGCTCGTAACCGCGCATATCTTCGACCAGCGTCGTCTCTTTTCGATCCTTGATCGAATAGATACGAAGCGACGTGGGCCGGTCACCCTGCCGTCCGTAGTAGAACGCGGAGCCGACTGCGTACAACAGATGACCAGTCTTAACCGACAGACCGCCGTAGTTGTTGGCTTCGACCGGGACTCGCGCGACTCGAGAACCGAGGCCGTCGAAATCGATGACCAGGTCGGCAGAAGGCTTTGGCGCGGCTTCCTTTTTCTCGGGCTCCTTTTTTTCAGGTTCCTTCTTCTCAGGGTCCTTAGGCTTGTCGGCTTCCTCTTTCGTCACGGTCACTTCATCGCTCTCGGGCGGGAAAGGACTCTTCACGTCTTTGCGAAGGGCGATCGCGAAGATTCCGGTTGAGCGATTCAAAGCGTAGTTAAACTCGATCGAAGAAATCTGCGGAGCGAATTCGCGATCGCTCAGATAGAAAAGATAGTTGCCCTGCGGATCCCAGGCTGGACTGTTGGCGTTGAACAACTCGTCGGTCACTTTTCGAAGCTGACCATCGCCCGCGCTCCAGATGTAGATCGAACGGAGGCCGGCGTCATTCGACATGCTGAATGCGAGATGATTGCCGCGGGGCGACCACCCATAATCGCGTATCTGGCCGAATGGAGCATCGACAATCTGAGTGAGCTTGCGATCGGCAAGCGTCAGGACAAAGATCTTGCCGTCCTTGTCGCCAAACGCTATGCGCTTTCCATCGGGCGCCCAATCGGGTGCGTAGCGAAACGCCTTGCCGCCTGTGGTCAGTTGTTCAGGAGCGGTCAAGCCGTCTTGGGCGACGACGAAGACCTCTTCCTCGCCGCTCTTGTCTGAGATAAACGCGATGCGCGAGCCGTCCGGCGACCAGCGCGGCCACTTGTCGTGCGCGCCTGATGAGTGCGTGAGGTTGCGCGTCGGTCCCTTCTCCACAGGCGCGGTAAAGATGTCACCGCGTGCGCAGAAGAGCACCCGTTCACCTTTCGGGCTCAGCGAAACGTCTTCAATGAAGTTGGCAACCGGTATGCGGCTTGGCCTTCGGGCGAGCGCGTCGTCTGGAACCGTGATTGAAATCCCGGACTCCTTCCTCGCTTTCGTGTCGTATACGTGAAGCTCGCCGTTAAGCTCGTACACGATGCGGCCGTCACGGTCAGCGCTCGGCCATCTGACGTCCCAGGGCTTGTGAGTCGTAGCCGCCGTAGTCTTGCCTGCGGCAACATCGTAAGCATAGAGATTAAAGTGGCCGTCACGATCGGAGTTGAAATAGATCGTGTTTCCGATCCACATCGGATCACGACTCGGTCGCGGGTTGTCGGTTATCTTTTTCGCGTCGAATGTTTTGAGATCGAAGACATAAAGTTGATTAGCCTGTCCGCCGCTGTACCGCTTCTCGGATCTAAAATCGCGCGACAGGGGCGAGTAGACCATCTTCGCGCCGTCGGGTGAAAAGGCACCGGAGCCCGCTTCGGGCATCGGCAGCGGTTGGGCCGGACCTCCGGTTGCCGCAACCGTGTACAGCCGGGCTACGGGAAGGGTCCACGAATCTCGCAGCGATTTGAACACGATAGACCTGCCGTCGTTGGTCCAGCCGTAGACTTGATTGTCATAACCCCATCGCGGTGTGAGCGGCCCGCGCGCAGGATAAAACGTGAGCTGCTTTGGCTCGCCGCCGCTAGCCGGAATGACGTAGACCTGTTCGTCTCCGTCGTACTGTCCGGTGAAGGCAATCCACTTGCCGTCTGGTGAGAACTTACCGAAGACCTCGACGCCCGGATGAGCAGTCAATCGAGTGGCTGTACCACCGGTAGCAGAAGCGGTCCATAGATCGCCGCCGTAGGTGAAGACGACCCTGTCGCCGTGAATGTCGGGAAAACGCAGCAGCTTGGTCTGCGCAGAAGCCACTATTGGCACACAGATGAGCGCCATTAGAATTGCGGCGCGAAACATTTGCTTGAGCATAAAAGAAACTTCCTCCTGAGTGTAGATAAGTACCCGCACAGACGCGTCGCTTCGCGAACAGTGCACTAAACCTCAAATGCTTACCGGAATACTCGCTGCGGAGTCCGGCATGCTCCTGGTATATCATCGAGTGCTTGATTACTGAACTTCGATTACTCTCGCGTAAATTCTAGGCAGTCCACTTCGTCCATCCGTCCAGGTTGCCACCAACCTATTCCCGTGAGCAGCAAGCGTGATGTAGTCGCCGAAAATGCGTTGAATAGGCGCGTGTTTCACATCGCCTTTCGTCGTCGCCCAGTCGGAACTCACCGTATTCAATTTGACGCTCTCAAAATGCTTCCCTTCAGAGAGAATGGATATATAGACATCCGTGACCGTGCTGTTCGCGTCACTTCGGTTGTAGTAGAAAAGCGCGGGCTTTTTCCCGACACCTGCCATCGAAGAGAAAATCTTCACTGCACCTGTGTTGGTTTCCGCCAATCGAATTGGTGCTGACCACATCTGAGCCTTGGCGTCATAAGTGATCAGCAAAACATCAGAGCCTGCTTGTGTGCCTTCAAGAAAAGATAGATAAACGGTCGCGCGATCCGATTGGGTGTTCACGCACACAAGCGAAACGTCATTGGAGATGTGTGCCATTTGTCCAAGTGCCATCCGATAGGCTTTTGGGGGTGTAAAAGGGAATTGAAGCCGATAAGCCTGTGCAGCAACAGTGAAGGATTCGCCGCCATTGGTCGATCTGGCAAACCAAATTTCCGAACCGTTGCCAGAATCGCTTTCCGTCCATGCGGCGATAATTTCATTGCCGTTGATAATAAGGGCAGAACCGGTTCTAACCCTCTTTGTATCTGCCGATAGCTGGACGGGCTTTGACCACGTTCTACCCCTGTCCTTTGAGAGAACGAAAGAGATGGTTGCGCCCGAAGTCTGCCGCTTTTCCGTATAGACCAAACCGACGCGATTGTCGTTGACGCTCATCGCTGGTTTGTCCAGGTACTCTTCGCCTTGGGAAAAGTCATAGACGATCGGATCGGACAGGTTTTGCCATTTGCCCGGACTGTTTTTTTCCATCAAGTACAACTGAATGTGATGGGACTCTTTTTGCCAACTCAAAATCTCAAGAAAAAAATTGCCTTCTTGATCGACCGCTAGCCTGGAGTCGGCGGCAGCTGGAACGAACCCGTTCTTCGAGATGGGCAAGTAGCCGCCAAACTGAAACGTTTTGCCGCGATCTGTCGAGATTGCCCAACCGACCGCGGTGCCTGTTGTTGAGCCGTTTCTTCCGCCGTAGCTATCGTTCCAGGCAACCAGGATTGTGTCTTTGAAGATTGCCGCCGAAGGTTCGCAACGCAAATCGCCGCCATCCTGGTTCGCGCTTACCAGAACTTCCGGCCCCATTATGAATCTCTGGGAGTTTGCGCCGCTGGCTCGCGGGCTTGTTCCAATAACCGGTGCTAACAACATCAAAGCCAGGACTATACTTCTTTGCCCCCTGGAAGAGCGCGATTTGTGGCTGTCGGGGACCAGGATGCACGGCGACTGCACGGCCGTGGGGGTCGTCATTCTTTGCGCCGCTGAAAAGCGACTCTGATCGTTCATTCGTTCTCCGGCTTATCGGCAGCCGTGAAGCATCGCTCGCGAGTAGGCTCAACGGCAAGCTTACCGCCTGATCTCGATTCGCATTATCGGCCGAGTCTCCGAGCGCCTCTCGCATTCAACAAAGCCCGCTTTCAGAAACGCGGAAGCGAGGCCGGTCCACGCGAAAGCATCGGGCATATCATCCTTACGCGGCTCGACTGGATAGCCTTCGACAATCTTGCCGCCAAGGTTGCGAACATGATCGGCCGCAGCTTTCAGTAGTTCAACAGAGACTCCTTTGCGTCTGTACGGCTTCGCAATGAACAGACAGACAATGGACCATACGGGCTTGTCATCGATTCGCTTCAATACTCGTGAGCGATCGAGGGCTGGATACGTCTCGCGCGGCGCAAGCGCGCACCAACCGATCGGACTGCCGTTCGCGTATGCGAGAATCCCCGGCTCTTCGCCGGAATCAACAATGGCTTTGAACGCTGCTTTGTTCTTCTCACCCTTTTGCTCATTGAACGTGGAACGTTTCAAGCGCCACCACATACACCAGCAGCCTCCGCAGGCCCCGCGCGCGCCGAAGAGCGCTTGCAGATCGCCCCAGCGATCGGGGGTGAGAGGATGGTATTGGAATTTGTCTTTGTTAATTCGGTCCATTATCTCCCTTCTGTTAGCTCTTCGAAAGCATCAGCGATGGTATCCCGCGAGCCAGGGCAGTGCTGTTGCGTGTTCGCGGGCCTCACAGCAAGTCTGCTTCATATGGCATCCCAACATAGCATCCCAAGTCTCGTTACGACGGTCGGTCTCGTTGCTAAGCAGCTCTCTTCTTCTCAAGCTCGCCGATGATTATGCGCATCGCGTCGGCGATGTAAGCTCGCGTGCCTTGCTTCAACGCGCGGCCCGCATCGGTGTTGAACTGAACCGCAACCGCGATGCTCCGTTGCGGGAAGTACTCCATCTCCGAACGGTATCCCGGGAACCACCCGCCGTGCCCGTAGCTGACGCCCCACTCGTAGTTCGTGTCCGCGTACGACCAGCCCTGTCCCGCAGCGAAGAGCGGCTTCGCGTCCATGATGTAGGCTATGAGTTCATCGGGTTTCCAAACGCGATCCGGATCTTTCCTCATTGCCGCGATGAAGTCTTTGTTGAGCACGTGCTCGGGAATTCCGCTCGAATGATTCATCAGCATTCGGAGCGTGATGTCCTTCGCGTTTGGCAATCGTGGAAACCACGCGTCGCTTCCGAACCAGCGCTCGATCTTCGCGTCGAGGTTCACCTTGCCTTCCTGAACGAGCTGGAGCATCACGGCCGCGACGTAGGTCTTGCCGATGCTACCGGCCAACATTCGATCTGTTGGTCTGAGCGCGATCTTGTTGTCGACGTCAGCAAGGCCTACGGACACCGAGCCTGATCTTCCGTCGGGCAGCACGAAACCAAGGGTAGCGCCGGGAAAGGAGCCAGCTGCGTGAAGCGCGGTGAGCTTTACTTGCAAGGCTGCTCGCAGCGCCGGCATCTCACCGTCGTTCCCTCGGTCTTTGTTCCTGGTGCTGGAAGAGTTGGGCGCGCTCGTGCTATCGGCGACGAGCAAGACTGGCGCCAGCAGGAGCAGGATCAGGGGGAGCATTTTCTTCATAATCACAGAGCGCTTTTCATGCTCTCGCATGCACGCAGCGGCCGTCAACGTTTGCGCGCATCAAGCTTGATCTTCAGCACAACCGGTGACCATCATCAAGCCTCTTAACGCAAAGACGCAAAGTCGCAAAGACGCAATGAGAACTTCTGCTTTTCTTTGCGACCTTGCGACTCTGCGTCTTTGCGTTAGGGTGCCTCTCGTCAGACCAGAAACCTATTCATATCTCAGCGCCACCATTGGATCGACCTTCGTCGCCCTTCGAGCCGGCACGTAACAAGCCACCAGCGCCACAAGCGTCAGCAACGTTGCTATCGCGCCGAACGTGAGCGGATCGGCTGCGTTCACGCCATACAGCATACTGGTCACGCTCTCCAGGTATTTCGTCAGCACGTACGCGCCAACCAGACCCAGGGCCACGCCGAGCAGCGTCAAGGTCATCCCCTGACGAAGCACCATCTGAAGCACATTGTTGTTGCTTGCGCCGAGCGCCATGCGAATGCCGATCTCGTGCGTGCGCTGCGACACTGACCACGCAAGCACCCCGTACAGACCTATGCAAGCTAGTTGTTGGGCAAGCAATCCGAAAAGGCCCATCAGCTTGGCAAACAACCGTTCCATCACCAGCGTTTCGTCCGCCTGTTCAATCTGCGTTCGGACATTGTTGAGCGGCAGATTGCTGTCAACCTCGCGCACGGCACTACGAATGGCCTCAATGGAAGCACCCGGATCGCCCGACGTGCGCACTTCGAACGTCACCGAGCCTACGCTGCGCAATTCTTGAAGCCAGGGCAGGTATGCCGTCGGGGGAACTTCGTCACGCTGACGGGTGTACTTGGCGTCTCTGGCGAGACCGACGATTTCAACTTCTCCGGGCTTGGCCGAATCGAAGCTGAAACGTTTGCCAATCGGGTGTTCGTTGTGGAAATAGCGCGCGGCGAAAGTTTGATTGACCACTGCTACTCTGGGCGCGCGAGCGTCATCGTGAGGCGTTAGGCTGCGACCGAGCAGCAGCGGAATCTCCATTGCCTCCAGGAAGTTCTCACGCACCTGATGTATGTATCCTGAGCCGGCTGACCTAACTCTGCCGTCCTCCGCAACTGTTGCTCCCGGAAGATACACTGTGCGCTCACTCGCACCTTGCGCCAGCAAAGCATTTCTCGAGAACGTGACCGCGCGTGCGTCAGGTACGGCTTCGATTCGCTCGAGCATCTCTTTATACAGATTCGCCAGCCGCTGTTCTTTGTAACCGATCAGGCTCGGGTCAACAGTAAACAGGAGCAAGTTGCGCGTATTGAATCCCGGCTCGACGCTTCGCAGATTGAGCAGCGTGCGCAGGAAGAGACCCGCGCCGATCAGTAGCAATAGTGACAGCGCCACTTGAGCTACGACCAGGGCTCTGCTCAGTAACGAACGCGAAGCTGTTCCTGAACCCCTGCCGCTATCTTTAAGTGCAGGAGTCAAATCAACGTTTGTCGCACGCCACGCGGGAGCTATGCCGAAGAGAATCCCCGTCAACAACGATAGCGCCGCCGTAAAGCCGAGCACACGTGGATCGAGACTTGGATCGAGCGCGGTCATCCCGCTGCCGCCCCAAACGCCCCAAACGCCTGACGCCAACAATCCATCTTTGATCCACAGCGCAAACAAGACCCCGAGCGCGCCGCCAAGCGCTGCCAGCAGCAAGCTTTCCGTCAGCAATTGACGAATCAAACGCCATCGGCTGGCGCCCACCGCCAGCCGCACAGCGATCTCTTTTTGCCGCGACGCCGCCCGCGTGAGCAGCAGATTTGCTACGTTAGCGCACGCAATCAGCAGAACCAGCCCGACGACGCCTAATAGCAGATTGAGAGGTCGTCGATAAAACTGCCGCGCATTCATCTCTCCCTGGCTCCCGGAATCAATCGCAAGGCGCGGATAATCATTAGGGTCCAGTGGTTGAATCGCACTCTGCGCTTGCGCGGGAGCCTGCGCTTGCCGTGCAGCGCGTTGTTCGAGTACCGTTTGCTGAAACACGCCTTCAAGCGCAGCCTGTGCCTGTTCTGCACTTGCTCCTGGTTTCAACCGTCCCATTAACCGCAGCCACCATACCCCGGTGCCTTGCATGCGCGAACGCTCGACGGTGACCTGAGGCTCCCAAGCAATTGGAATCGAAACGTCCTGCGAAGAACCAACCTGCATCGTTCCTTCAAAACCCGGCGGAGTCACACCGGCAATCGTGAACGCTACTGTGTTGATGTTGATCTGTTTGCCGACGACTGCCGGGTCACTGCCGAACCGGCGCTGCCAATAGCGATGGCTCAGCACGACAACCGGACTCGCCCCCGCCTTGTCATCCTCATCGGTGATTGTGCGTCCAACCAACGCCTGAACCCCGAGCCCGGTGTAGTAGTTTCCCGACACCGCTTGTCCGCTGGCTACCTCCGCGCGCCCGTCCGAGTTGACGTTCAGGCTCACATTGCCAAACGCGAAGACGTCTGACAACGCGCCCTCCTGTTCGCGCATCCGCACAAAGGACTGGTGTAAGAACGATGTCCAAACCATCTGCCCGGTCGCTGCGTCGCGACTGTTGTTGCCGGTATAGCTACCAGGGCTGAAGTTTGGTCCTGACACCGATTTGAAAAGCACGAGCCGATCGGGTTCCTTGACTGGCAGCCTTTTCAGCAGCAGTGCATCAACCACGCTAAACAAAGCGGTGTTCGCGCCAATTCCGAGTGCTAATGACAACACGGCGATGGCAGTGAAGCCGGGTGCTTTAATTAGCATTCGCGCGCCGTAGCGCAGGTCTTGCCATAGTGTTTCCATTAAGAACCTCACTCTTTCAGGTTCGTGGTTCCGGGTTCAGAGTTCAGAGTTCAGAGTTCAGAGTTCAGAGTTCAGAGTTC
>JBBPIH010000037.1:34576-75700 GCA_038040455.1 Acidobacteriota bacterium | reverse complement strand
CGGATGCTATAGTGCGAAGAGCTCAAATGTCAACAAAGTCAAGCCTGACCCCTCCCGGCGCTGTACCTCCCGTCGAAGTTCGTCGGCGCTGCTCCCGCGCCGCTACCCGCGCGCAACGGCTGTCCCGCTCCATCAAACCACGTCTTGCTGGTTTGCGTCTTTATCGAACTTGGTTGACACAGAGGGGGAGTTGGCTTTGGTGTGGGATTCTGCGGTTTGTAAAGCTCATAACCGTTGTCGTAGCTTAAGCGGGATTGTAATCATGGACAATCTGCAACCTTTCGCTGTTTCTCCACTGTGAAAGGAACGGGCGCTGATGTGATGGGTTCATACCACACCGTTCCGTATCGACGCCAACGCGCACGGAGGTCTTTGGCCAACTTATCTGATTCGTGCCACGTTATGACTTCCACCTGTACAACGTGGTCGCCTGATTTCACTGCGCCGGCAATTTCCCGAGCGTCGCCTCGAACCACAAACAGGCCGATAACCGTTTCTGCTTCGTGAGAGGCACCTGGCGGGAGAATAACGAAGCAGTCATTCGGGACCGCTCCCTTGTAGCACTTACTTCCTGAAGCAGTCAGCTGCGTTAGCGATGAGTTAACCTCGAATCGTTTTGCCAAGGCGTCTGTGAAGTTCCGGCTGATCATTATCCTAGATATCAGTCGGCTGCCCTCATAGAGAATAAGCCGCCGTCTCCCTTTGTTCGCGTAGGTTAATCGCACCTTAAGTCGCAGACTATCCAACTCTGAATCTCCGACGCAATATTCCCCGCTGACGGTTCTCATCGTGAGTTGCACTGGCTGTTCCAGCTGAGTATTGATTTGACCTAGCGTGCCCGAGAGACGTGATTGTCCGTTGGTGACGGTCAGGCAAATTAGGCTTACCAGCAGCCCTCTCGATAATTGGCTAATTCTCACACTCCGATCCTCCGTTTCTCAAAAACAGGCACCTGAGTCAGCCGATTCAGCGGGTCGTACTAGTAGTCTCAACGTTGCGAGCATCAGTGCGCGTGAGCACCGCGCTGAAGTCAGAGCAAGAACTGAATGTACCGTTTTCGGGCGCAGTGTGCGAGACGAGCGGCGATAGCGCATCACAAGAAAAACGAACTGTTTGGTTTGGCTCAGGCCGGTAAGTTACGAAGTGCGCGCAGCTTCTCGCGCGGAACGCCGCAGCTAACGGCCAAGTCTCTTGTCTGCCTCTTTCAAAGGAATGTCCTCGTGCTCGACGCGGATGTTGTCTCCATGGGGGTCCATTGTTACCCAACGACCATATTCTTGAGTGTAGCGGTCAAAATCCGGAATAGCACGCGAATACGCTGATCCGCTCTTGCTAAACCGAAAAACTATTGTCCACCCCGGCTGGCCTTTACAGCCACGTCTGACGCCGTAGGCAAGGCGCTCTAGCTGATTCCGCCTATAACTGAGCACCTCATCCGGACCCGCGCCACCTTCTAGGGATTCGTAAAAGAGCTTTGCCTTGTCTTCCATTGGAGGCAAGTCAGTATACCCATTCGCTGCAATGAACTCCTCCGCCCTCTCGACGGCCTCTAACTCGGTTAACTCCTTCCGACCACCTGCTGTTCCTTGCGCATTGTTTGCTCCTGGTTCGGAACTCTGGATCTTGGGCTCACACCTGTGCAACAAAACGCCGCATAAGGCAAGCATTGTTATGCAGGCTATTGGCTTCAACATAAGCGAATTCCTCACTGTTAGCATAGGTACGAAGCCTATGCAACGATAACACTTCAGTTTCGCGCGCAAACTCAACTGCATCCGGGCAACGACGGAGTGTGCGTGCCAGGGAATCCATAGGACCCACCGAAGGTAAACTTTCCAGTCGGCAATCTGTCGATGTTGCCGCCGCGGCGATTTGGTCCATATACGCTGACAGTCTTTCCGTGCTTCACTATGCCGGGCACGCCGCCCTGGTTTGCATGATATACATCCCAGCCGCTGGCATTAGGGTAATTCGGATGGGTGTGGAAAGTTCCGACAAGCGCCCACCGCTTTCCTTTGTCGTCTCTGTATTCGGGCGCATGCATCAGATCAATATCGTGCGCACCCCCGCGCGATGCCCTAACGACATCGATCGCATTGGTTCCGGGCTTCCAGAATATGAATCCTCCTTCTTCATGACTCGCTGTCGTACCAGCTCTGGAATCCTGCCAAGCGTTATTCATAGCCTGTTTGACCTTTTGATTATTAGCCAATTCCCGACCGCTCGGAGGACACGGCACAGGAGTTCGCTTGGGCAAAGGCTGGTCTTTCTCTTTCGGTAGCGACTCTTGTGGTCCCCCGCCACCTCCGCCTTCCATTGGCTGAGGCGCAGAACCGCCTCCGCCTCCGCCTCCGCCGATTTCGGTAAAGAAGCTATCTGTAACCGACAGGCGTGTCGTAGGCGCCGTGATAAGGTTGATATAGTGGTTGATCGCCCCGATGAGAGCACTAATAGGAAATTGTCCATCGGGATCGATCAGATTCACCGGATCATCTGCAACATACGCATATCTGTTTAGACTCTGCGGATCACCAATTGTGCCTGCTACAAGATCGGGTTGCATAAATCTGCCTGTCGCAAATTGATGCTGACGATTAATAGCATAGTCGCTTCCACTTTCGTTGTCGCGCTCGTAGGAGGTGAAACGATGCTTCTCGCTTTCACCAATTACACCGCCGTCCTCACCAAAGGGCAGGTTGTCCATCGTGCCTTTCACCGCGCCGCTTCCATCAGTGATCATCCTGTTGGACAGACGATCGGGATGGTGGAACCTCGTTCCTCCCGACCCAGCGGGCGCATCACCGTATTCAGCTATCACTTTGCTCCCTTCCCAAACGTAGTAGGTCGTGTGTCCTTCGGCGACTCTCTTAACTCTGCGATTCGCCGAATCATAGGAATAGGTTCCCGTGCTTCCGCTGTCCACCTTCACGATTCTACTCTCCGCATCATAGCTGTAGACGTGCGCTCCATCGTTCGTAACGTCACCCGCAGCGTCGTACTGGTGGCTCGGTCCATTGTTCACATTCGCGATTCGATTATTTGTCACTCCACCGCCGGGCTGCTGTAGCGTCACCGTCTGTGATCCTCCCCCGCTGATCGCAGTGCGGTTGCCCCACCGGTCGTAGCTGTAGTTTCGTTGTGCGTAGAAGCCGCTTGCCTGAGATAGCCGGCTAACCTGGTCGTAGTTGTATGATTCATTTCTCGGCAGCGGGTTGTTGTTAAAGTCCTTGATCGTAGCGGTGATGTCCATCAGTTGCCCGGTATTCGCCTGACCGGTTCCCACTCCTTCGCTGCGGCTTTTATCTGCGACATAGTTATAGGACAGGCTCATCAGTGTGTTCCCGCCTTTGGTCGCTGTCTGCGAAGTGAGCTGCAGCCGGTCTGTTGAGTAGCCGTAGGTTTCGGTCACCCCATTGTTAAGGCCGACGCTTGAGACTTGCTGAGATGGTTGGTAGCCGATACTTGAGATGTATTTGGTCGAAAGGCTACCGTCTCCAAGCGTCTGCAGCCTCCCTCTCGCGTCAAAGCCATACTTAACTACCTTACTTGACGGATAAGTCATCTGCGTCAACTGCCCCGCCTGATTATACGCGTAGCCGGTTGTGTAAGCGTTGGCCTGATTATCAAACGAGACCGTCTTGCTGCTCACTCTGGACATGGTATCGTAGCCGTAGTTCTCCTTCCAAGGAACATTGCTCTGGCCGTCGGTCTGTTTTATTTCTTCTACCAGGCCGAGTTTTGGAACTACCGACCCGTAGGTGATACCTACGATCGCCGTAGCCTCTGCCGTCGTGCCAGTGGTGTTGTACGAAACGCTGAAAAGTCTGTTCAAACCATCATACCCGTAGGTCGTCACCACTCCCCTCGCGTCCTGACGAGTCAAAACCCCATTGAAATTCGTGTAGGTGTGCTTCGCGCTCCAGAAAGTACCGGTCCCATCGTTAATAGTGGCATCCTGTTCGGGCGTCCGCTCATAGGTCATTCGCGACAGCGAGTCGTACTTGAACGCGCGCGTCTGGTTGCCTTGATTCACAGAAATGAGATTGTCGTTCAGATCATAGCCGTACGTCGTGTCCCATGTGAGCTGCTTTGAATTGTCCATCTCGGTGACTTTGATCGTCCGGCCGAGCCCGTCCACTTCGCTTCGCCTCTGACGCCCAACCTGATCAGTCACCGTTGTCAGCGCGCCGTTGTAGCTAGTAGTCACGGTATTCGTGTCGGGCAGCGTAATGGTCAGCACTCTGCCTAGACTCTCGTAGTCATAAACAGTCGCATTGAGTGGTGCCGTCGTGTTTCCATCCGAGTTTGTGGTGTTGTAGGGATTGGTGCTCTTTCTCAACCTGCCAAGATCATCATAGATGCTCTTGGCCGCATCGAAGCTGGTTATGGTCGGACCCGCTGCTGACCCCGCTCTGATGGTCCGACCAGCTCCGTCCAGCCACTGATTGCTTATTTGCACCTTCTGGTTCGTACCATCGAAGTAGGTGAACTTGGTTTGATACACGAGCGTGTCCACGTTGCTCAGGACATTCTGATCGTTGGCGAAGAAGGTCTCGAGGGTCGAGTTGGCATTCGTATCGCTGGCGAGCTTCGGATACGTCACCTTCTTCACGCGCATCGCTGCGTCGGGCGCGTAACTTGTCACGAGCCCGTTTGGGTCAGTCTGAGACTTGAGGAAGCCGGTGTTGAAATCATAGCTGTACTGGCTCTGAAGATTGGGTCCCGTCGTGGGGCCATCAGTTGCCGAAAAGGGTGCTGACCAGTACAACGCTGAAGTGCCTGGACTCGTCAAAGGCGCATCTCTGAATTCGAAGCTCTTCAACGAGCAGCAACCACTAGAAACCAGACGTAGCCTTGTTGAGTCAGCACAGGCGAGAGTGTTGTCGTAGCTCGAAGTCTGTCGGTGGCGAGAGTAGTAGTCTAAGCGGAAGGGTCATCCGATAACGCGGCATTATGTTCGTCGACGCAGCGCGCGTGCCACTAAAAAAAGCCAGTGGCACTTGCGCTGCACGACAACATAATACGCGTTATCGTACGCCCCGATTTCTTCCTCGCGCTTGCGGCGGAAACTACACCGCCGCCGCGCGCTCCGGTTTATCCCCCCTTGCGCCGACGCCCCCCAGGGGGCTGGCGCGAGGAGTCTTGCTTCGCGGGTTTTCTTGAGCCGGTAGTCTCCGCCCTAGAGCGCCTGGAATCTACCGCCGACCTGGCCTTTCGATTGGATTCGTCTTCGTCCTCGTATACGTGGAATGTTCCAAATCTCGCAAAGCCGGTGCTATTTACTTCCTGTGCCAGTCTTGAGATCTCTGGGTCTACAGTCCACTTTGAAAGACGTTCTGACAAAGGTTCGCTGTCTTCTATTTCGGTTACATCCAAGCCAAGTTCATCAAGTACTCGCTCTACCTGAGCACCGTATTCTGACGTGCTTGCCGCCAACGCCAAAATATTGACGAAGCCCTGTTTTGCCTTACCAAGAAGATCATTGCCAGGTCGAGGAACGACGCCAACGAGCCCGATCCACACTTCTTTGGATAAGTCTTTATGCTTCTTATTTAGGGTATTCATGATGAGTACTGGTTGGTACTTTTTTCCCCTTCTTATCGGTCGGATGAAAGTGGCCACTTCCCTTCATTGGCGAAGGATGTTTAACAGGAGTTCGCTTTCCTTCCGCACGCGCTGTGTCCTTAGCACCCTTGACCGATGAGTGTCGCACCGTATTGACCATGGGTTTGCCACTCGGCCCCAGTTTATTACCGTGTTGATCAGTTGGATGTCCTGAAGAACTTACTCCTGGTGACTTCTCTCCGGACGGACCTATGCCGCCCTTCTGGTGGATTGGGGTTGTAACAACCCTGGCAGCATTAACCACTCCGCCAGCCACTGCAACCACGCCAGCCACAGCGACAGGCACGCCCACTAAAGCACCAACCCCAGTGCCTGAAACCGCGACGCCCCCGCTAGCAGTCTGAGTGCCGCCGACTATTACGAGTGCTGAGCCGACAGCTTGTCCCAATCGAGAAGAAATAGAATCATCCGCGCTCGGCCCGCTGTGCGGAGCAGTCCCATAGCTCATGCTGGCGGCAACACCGAGAGCAACTCCCCCAGCGAACTCGCCTGCGGTCTGGGCCGCGCTCTTAAGCCAGTCTTTAATCCCGTGCCCATCTGGATCAACGTAGCGAAGCGGATTGTTGTAAGCATATTGATACTTGTTGAGTGACTGCGGCTCATGGAGGTCCGCATAGAACGTCGGATTGGCAGAAGCATCTTCAGCGAAATCGAAGAGATCATCCGGCCCGCCCGTAAACTCATCAGGGCTTGTGAACCTTCCTTGCGCCGACGAGTAGTACCTTGCAAGAAAGTAATCCAGTCCTGACTCAGTATCTCTTTCTTTTTGGGTGAACTTCTGTCGGGTTGAATCAGCGCCCGCGTATCCCACCACGCTCCCCCGCACGCCGATCGTTGAAGGAATCTCCTCACCGAACGGCAGGTAGTCATACCTCGCCTTCACCGTTCCGTCGCTCCTCGTCACCACTCGCGTGCTTCCGAGGTGATCGCTTGTCAAATAACTCGTGCCGCCGCCTCCTGCTGCCGGAGGCACCGGGTCGCTGTGATATTCAGCAATCAACTGACCACCAGCATTATACACAAATACTGTCGTCCCATCGTTATCTATCTTCTTCACTCGGTGCCCGTCACCATCGTACGAGTAGCTGTTTGTAGCGCCCTTGGTGTAGCTGGTCTGCCGGTTCTCGGCGTCATAGACCATCGCGTTGATCGCGGTTGTCGGATCTGCGGTGAGATTTCCTGATGTGTCATAACCAAACCCTACGAGCACGATCCGATTGTTACTCGGGTTGAACGCCGACATGTCGCCCGCGAATGCCGACGGGGGTGTCAACGAAGGCTGTGGAATGTATGACCCACTTCGCACCGCTCGATTGCCATATCGGTCGTAGTCATATGTCTGCGACCATGCTACCGTCTCCGTAGCGCTGCTCAATCGGTTCAACCCGTCATATCCATAACTCTGATTGATCGGAGTCCCGCCGATGGTGATCGCCTGAGTCGCAACGTTCCCGTTATTGGTCGTCGTCCCATAGCCGTAGGTCAGTTGCAGGATGCTCGAATCGCTGCTGGAGGTACCAAGCCCTATCAACGTCGGCTGATACCGGCTGTTGAAGTTCGTGTGTTCCCATTTTGCATTGCCCAACTGCAGTGCCTTCGCCACCCCGTGCGCCGTGTAGCTGAACTGGGATGCGTAGGTCTTATCAAACGCGCCGCCAATGTACCGGCTCACTCCGGTGATTCGTCCTGCGTTGTC
Source organism: Acidobacteriota bacterium (assembly GCA_038040455.1). GTDB lineage: Bacteria > Acidobacteriota > Blastocatellia > UBA7656 > UBA7656 > Onstottus_A. The sequence goes on along the minus strand of JBBPIH010000037.1, from coordinate 68,379 downwards.
GTAGCTGGTTCGCACCTCCTTGCCAGACGGATAGACCTGTTTGGTCATGCTCCCCGCAAGGTCATAGCCGTAGCTCAACGTGTAGCTCACGCCATCGGTTATCTGATGGCTCCCGCTCAGTTTTCCAACCGCATCGTAGCCGTCGTAATAACAGCCATCGGTAACTCCCTGCTTCACGACCGAAACGAGCCGCCCCTTGCCATTCGTTCCCGTGTCATAGCTGTAATTCCACAAGCCTCCAGTGCTGAGTGTCTTCGTCTTGACTCGGTTCAATCCGTCATACGTGAAGCTCACCGAAGTGCCGTTCGGGTTGGCGCGAGACAACAGGTTCGATCCATCGTCGTATTGATAGACGGTTGCAACCATCTGCTGCTCGGGATTGAACGCTTCTCGGAGTCTTGACACGCTGTCGTAGGTGAACTGGCGCTGCTGCGCCCCCTGCTGCACGAGCGTCAGACTGCCGAGCACGTCGTAGCTATACGTGGTCGCGAAGTTGAGACTGTTCGGGTCTTCGATGACTTGTTTCAGTCTGCCGAGTCCGTCGATGATGCTGCGCCTGGTTTTGCCAGCCTGATCTGTTACCGTAGTCTGTTCAGCGTTGTAGCTTGTAGTCACGCTTCCGGTCCAGTTTGCGTTGGTTCCGGTCGCAGGTGGCTGAGATGCGCCGGAGAAAGCCGATACCTCAACGAGGCGGCCCGCGTTGTCCTTGGTGCTCCGCGTCCAGCCGTCTGTTGACTCTCCAGAATTCCGGGTCGGATTCGACGAAAATGTGATGCGACCCATCTGGCTATAGACACTCTGGGAGCTGATGGAATAAGTGCTGCCGTTCTCGCTGGTTTCCGCCTTAACGGGCCGGCCGAGTTGATCGCTGGTCGTTCGCGTCCTTAATAAGCTGTCGCCCTGTTGTTTGAGATCGGTCCACACTTCGACCTGTCTGGCATTGTTTTGTTGTGCAATGCTGTCGAAGTAGCGAGTCACGACCTTACGCTGCTGATTTGCAAGCGTGGTGTAGTTGCCTCCCGAATCGAAGAACGAAGACGAAACGGCCGGGCCGGTCACTACGCCGGGTCTGCCGAACGGATCTACCGTGAAGGTGCGCTGGTTGGTGTAGTCAATTGAAGTTGTCTTCCCGTTGACCTCCGTCTGAGTCAGTACAAGTCCCGTTGAGTAGTCATAGCTGGTCTGAATGGTCTGTTGACCCGTGCCGTTGAGTGGATCGACGGTGACACTCACCGGCTGTGCGTGAGTCGCACCATCGTAGACAAAGCTTGTGATGTTGCCCAGCGCGTCAGTCGTTGAAGTTAGATTGGCGTAGGTGGTGTCATAGACGTGAGTCGTGGGCAGCCACTTATTCGCTCGATTGTCCCAACGCTCTTCTTTTGTGAGGTTCCCGCCGGTCGGGGCAAGGCCATAGCTCTGGCTGTCATAACTGAAACGGGTCTGACTCGTCCCTACGATCACTTCCTGTGGCGCGTTGAGTATCAACGGCGTTGCCGTCGCCAGCAGCCGCTTGGCATACACGTTTGGAGAGTCCGTGTCGGAGCTAACCGGCGCCGGATTGTAATAGTTGGTGGTCATCACTCGAAGGATGGGCACTCCACCAGGCACTCCCATAGGCACGCCAAAGGAATCCCGGCTTACCGAGTTTGCATTAAACCAGTCGTAATCAGTCTCCGTGGTTATGTTCCCGTTGTAGTCGTACTGGTAAAGCTTCGCCGACATCTTGTTGTTAGCAGAATTGACTGGATCGATTACGGTCGTGTACTCAGCATCTACAACAGGGTTGAAAGGGGGCTTGATGAGCGTCCCGGGCATAATGTCGTTGGCTCCGAAGAATTTCTTCTTCGTCCAATGACGCTCAATGATTTCCTTGCCAGAACGATTCGTTCGGTAGACGAGGCCGCCTATATCGTCGACGAGTCCGTACAACGCATTGTAAGCAGGGTCATGGTTGTAACAGGTCTCGGTAGTGGTCTCGTCCGGTTGACCGGTAACGTGCGCGGTTACTGAACCGCCAACTGGCCCCGCGGTGTAATCCCAGCTATCAACTGTCTCGTCGTGAGCCACCTCTTTGTGAGTGATCGAGTCTCTAGGGAGATCAAGATTCTCGTATCCACTATCAGCCAGCGTGAGTCTATGGACGCCGTCCATCTTATAGGAGTAGCTTACAGTTGCTCCGGTTGGCGTAGTCATAGTGCTTAGCGATCCCCATCCTTTCGAGGCCGTGAATATGGTGGTCGGAGAGGAATCGCATGCGCCTTGCCACTGCTGGGTGTAAGACTCCGGCGAGCCGTCAGAGTTATAGCTGAATGTGAAACTCCGTCCCGGCTGACCAGGCTCGGTCACAGGCAAAACTATTTGTCGGATCACGTCGACGTTAGCCTGAAGCAGTTGCAAGCGCTGGCAGGACGCACCGTTGGGAAACTGATCTTCAACGACGTAAGTCTTGCCATCGACCAAGGTCTGGCCGCCGATGATGTCGATGCTCATCCAGGTCCCGTAAGCACTTTGGTACTGGACGTGTGCGCCGGTTGCATCGAAGACGTATTTGATCTCGCGGCCTGTCTGCTGATCTACAAAATGCGTGGTGATCCAGCTTGGGTGGTAAGGGTCCGGGAACTCTGACCATATTCTGATTCTGTTCAGACTGTTGCTGTCCCAAAGGTTTTGGCCGTTGTTGCGCTGAACTATGTGCGTGCCGTCAGGCAAGTAGACTTCCCAGATTACTTGTCCGCCCGGCGGATAGTACTTTGCCCAGATAAAACTTCCGTCAAATGAGTAGTACCGCATCGCGCTAGAGGTGCAACCGCCAGGTGGGCAAAGTTGAGGTGAAGTGCAAATACTATCTGGCCGCTCTTTGTAGTAGCCCCAGAGGTTTGGATGGCTACTAAACTGATAAGGCGAATAGTCCAAAGGCCTCATCTCGTGTGTGGCTCCGTCGGGCGTGGTGAGGATCAGTTTGACGAATTGATTCCCAGTCAGCAGGCAGTACTCAGGATCATTCGGATCCGTGGGCGCAAGCCAATTGAAGTCCTCCCGGCTGTCGTGGAATACAAGGCTATAGCCTGCCCCAATGCGCCATCCTCCTGTCGAACCTAGCTGGGGCACGTCCTGGACGAACGGATCGGCAAAAGGACTTAGTTTTCGTTCCCAACGAGCGACGTCCCAGAGTTTGCTGTTATAGGAAGCCCGCAAGGTGAGCCCGAGCTTACCGCCGGCAATGGGGGGAAGCGATGCCAGCGGTATCGACAGATTCAGGTTTCCGTTGGTAAGGCTGATGCTCTCGATGTCAGTTGCCGAATAAGAACCCACGGGTCTTATTCCGCGATCGGGCCTCGCCGCCGCGCTTTGTCCGAGCGCGGTGCCGGCCAAGCCTGCCAGAATGACGATTATCAACGAGAGAAGACCGCGAATCTTCGTTGCGGACGAGCGCGTGCTGCTCAGCATTTCACTCACCTCTACTGTCTTGGGCCAGTTGACAAGTTGGTTACGGTAAGTTGCATGAGAACCTGTCCGTTTCGCTTCCAGACAATCCGAGTAGGCACAATCTCATTGCCTTGATTCAGCCATCCCGACAGCTCGGCCACGATTGCGTCGCCTTGTTCCTCGGATACGACCTTTTCAAGCAGACCTGTTGAAGAGTTAATAAAGTAGTGACGGGTTGGGCTAAGCAACAGGCTGACGGCTTCATCTTGACGCTCACTGACTCGGACAACATCCCAGACAGGCCCATTGTAGTCTTCAGAGCCGCGCGCCTCGGAGGGCATCACATTACGTGCGATGGTGTAATAGCTTGTCCCTCTCAACTGGGCCAGGATGAACTGGTCCGGGCTATCAAGGGCGACCCTTTCAATGAGCTGGCGTTCGTCTGTACTTGCGCGAACTGCCCCGGACTTCGCGCCCTCACTTGCGTTCCACGACAACGAAGGTAATCCGCCGCCTAGCGCGATCTGCACGCCTTCTCCGTCGTCGGCTTGCGCGCGGGCAATGGTCACCGGCTGAGGGTTTGATCCAATTGTCAGTGTGCCTATGATAAGTGTCTTCTCGCGCCCCGATGTGAGGAAGCGCTGTCCGAGTCGGCGGCGAAATCTATCCGCCTCAGGTTGCAGCGAGAGCCTGCTGTGCAGGTCCGCGCGCAGTTTCCCAGCTGCTTGAAGGGATGGGAAAACGGATGGGTGTTTCGTAACACTGAGAGTCTCCGGCCTCGAGTGATTGTAAGCGCGGACTACAGCCGCTAGCAGAACGCTTCCCATCAACACGGCAATAATCAATGCCGCCCAACGAGCGGGCGAGGGCGAACCGGCGATCTTCGTCAGTGTCGAGCTTATTACTGTGAACTTCTTCAACCGCGCGTGTTCCATTGCTGCCTCCCAAGATTGAATTCACAGACCGCTTCGAATAATGCCTCTCTGTCGAGGCGGGTCAGTCGATCACAAAACTATTGCAGACTGAGGAGGACCAAGATTTCTCCGACGCCTTTCTCAAGCGGCTCCAGCGCCTTGCCGATCAGAGTGCCGGGCCGGTGAATCGGTGTCCCGCCCAAATCGAGCGGCAGTGAGCGCATCGCGATTCCTTGTTTGTCGCTTGTGACAAGCAGGTCTCCTACTCGAATCGGAGCGTTGGTGGCATCGACCTTGATTCTGACACGTCCGGTGGTGGCGACCATGACTTTGCCCTCGCCGCGTTCCCCGAGTAACACGCCTGGCTTGGCGGAGACGACTCCGGCTACTCGTGTGTCATAGGCGCGTGCACACGGAAGCACGTGGTTGGAACGCTCGCTGTCGAGCACGACGACAGTTCCGGGAGATATAGCGTGACGAGCTGGAACCCATTCGGCAACGTCCTGGTACTTCGCTGCAATGTTACCGTCGACAGTTAGGTTTCCCGTCACATACGCGCTACCGGCCACGTGTAGCTTATTGGAAGTCGCGGGTATGGCGCCGATGCCGACATTGCCTGAGGGCGTGACGAACAGCATATCTCCGATGCCGCTGTTCCAGAAGCGCGCCATATCACCCGTGCCATACCACGTCCATTGACGCGTAGACGTTCGGTCTTGAAAAGAGTTTTCGGCCGCCGTGCCGGTAGAAAGAATTCGCCCGGCGACTTCCAGCGTTGCTGTAGGATTTACAGTGCCAATGCCTACGTTGCCGGTAGATTCAGTAATTACTGAATCCTCGAGCGTACCGCTACCGTTCTGAAACTTCGCAATTCTCCCTTGAGTCATTGACTGGATAGCGACGCTCCCTTTAGCTCCAGTCTTGCTTTGTATACCACTTTGGTTTTGAGGCGCTCTTGAATGAGCCCGAATAGCCTCAGCTGCTCTGTTCAGGATTCCGCCGCTCCAGTTAGTCTGAGCCAGTCCCGCATCCGGCTGACAGAAGAGAAAGCCCATCACAAGCAGGGCACTTGTCCGGATAGGAGCTCCGAAACGTCCCGGTCGTCTGGTACTAATAAACATCGTCTGATCTCCTTTTGAATATTGCTTGAAATCGCCAAGTCGCAGTTTGGCGTCTACTTCACTTCACCTTGTCGCGCACGGGTTGCAGGTGAACTGCGCCAACAGTGTTGCCCTGGGCTATCGCCGGATCTGTCGGCATCTGGGAAAAACCCAAAAGGGGAAGTGCTTCGTTGAGTCTGGCTCTCAGCTCACTAAAATGGACTGCCCTAACTTGATCTAAAGGATTCGCCCAGGCAGCCGGCCCGATGTTGGCTGTGACTCGAACAGCATCTACCGCCTGTCGCAACTGAGTAACGTGCTGGGCCTTAATAGTCGTCACCTGGCTCAAGAGCGGATCATCCGCAAAGATAACCGTCGTCGCCAGATCAACGTTGCTGTAGTCCGAAGGGCAGGCACTCGCGGCATCGACTGCTCGCACTCGATAGAGATAGGCCGTGTTCGCAACCACCCCACCGTCAGTGAAGGTGTTGTTGTTGGGATTCGGACTCAGTGTAACCCAATCTGTGCCGGGGGCGATACTCTGTCTTCTTTGGACCTCGTAGTGGTGAGCACCAGAGGAGGGGGCCCAGTTCAGCACGACTGACGTTGCAGTCTGGGCGGTAGCAAAAAGATTGCCTGGCGAGGGCGGACTCACACAGCCCGAGGAAGCTGCCTCCTCGGTCGCCACAAGCCTGCCGCCCGCATAGGTGTACTCCTTGGACGGGCTGTTTGAATTCAGGCTCGCCGTCGATACCGTTTGCCCTTTCTTCTCCTTTTGCCTGAGGGCAGAATCGAAGGCGCCAGAGTTAGCCAGCATCGTCCAGGCGGCGAACAAACTCAGTACGATACCAAATGCAATAACAACTTGGACCCTGCGACGGGTCAGAGAACCCGGAGGTCTCTGACGATCAAGGTTCCTTCTGGACATCGTCCTGCGCATCGTCTCTCCTTTCCACCAAGGCACACTGCCGCTCGCTATGCCGGCCCCTCGTCCGTGAGCTGGCCCCCTAATCAATAGACAGGCGTGCTCAAAAAAATTGCGCGTTTGAGCCAAACTTTTTCAAAAAAAAGTTTATTTGAGGGTTCGTTTTCTTTCAGCCTGCAGCGGAGTATGGTTAAGAATCGGCGGGGTTGGCCGAGGTTAAATCGTCGATCAGACCTCTGTTTCTGGAAGTCAGAATGACGGTCCGGCGACATTCACGGCAGAAAGCGAGGTGGGATTCAACCGTTAGCGTCTCTTCGCGTGTGAGCGCGTGCTCTAAGTAAGCGGCCAGCAATTCTATTTCTGGGCAGTTTTCCTTCAATTGAGGCTCGCCGGTATTACGCGATTGCGATCTTGTAGTCGAAACTGCTCCAGCCTTTCAGATAATAGACCAACTCGCGCCGAATAATTGCAGAATCATCTAAGTAAGTGTCTCCCAGTTGAATAAATTAATCCTGGGCACGCTGAAATATATCGCAACCTAAAGCATCAACCAAGTTGATTGCTAAGTGCTTGTTCTTAAGAAACTAAGAACTGAGTAGCCTGGATTCTCGCGTATGTCATCGACACACTCCTCGATTGCAAATTGACTCAGTTGATGTTCTGACTCAAGGTTCGAAATTGTCTTGGCCCTTAACTTATCGTAGACCCGCTGAAGGCGGCGCGTGACCGTTGAAGGGTGGATTCCGAGAATGGCAGCAATCTCATAGCCTTGAAGGTCATCTTCATAACGCAACGCCAATATAAACCGTTCCTGCTCGCTCAGGCTTTCGCCTGCCACGGCTAACGAGTCCAGGACCAGTGATGCGTACGTGCGTGCGCGGAGCGCTGCGTCAACAGTTCGAGGTAGTGCATAATCAACGACGTCATGCGAACCTTCAAGCTGTTCCAGTCGGTTACACCGATTTTGCTCTTTGATGGCCGCGTTGTTGATGACCGCGCTCAGCCAGGTGGCAAGCGAGCTTCGGCCCTCATAGGAACCGATGCGGCTGCGCCCGGAGCCATTGGGCAGGAAGATGTGGCCGGTGATACGATCTGCGATGGCGTGCGCAGCGTCGTCAGTTGAAGCGACGGTGCTAGCGGCCTTTTCGATGAATGCCCGGTACAAGACGATGAATCGTTCCCAGGCCACATCGCTGGGTTTTGCGCAGGCAACTGACAGATAAAGGTCATTTGTATGGAGCGTGTTGATGAAGGCGAAGGCCGTGGCGTGAGACACGCTTGAACCGAGGTGCTTCCTGGCAACGGAAAGCACGTGGCTCGTATATTGTTCGGGCTCAAGATCGAGGTCCCCGTGGCACGCAAGGGCTGAACAGTATGCTTGCTCGACTAAAGGTTTTAGTCTTACATCCATGGGGCTTTCCATCTACTCTCCTCTCTACAGCCGTGCACGGGGCACCTGTTTTTTCACCGACGTTCCGATCGGTTTCAACTCGGCGACTGCTCAAGAAAAAGAGACGGCCGTCGCAGTGCCTCGGTACGCCAAGATTGCGCCACTTGTGAGCGCCAACAACCAGGCACATGGCTTGATCTTGTGCCCTTATCCACGCACGGACCGGTTTCGCCGAAGGCAGCTCGGCGGCGGTGCTTGTTCTAAAGAGTGAAAGGTGAGGGAGGATTCAACCTGAGATTACCCCTCAATATAAGTATGACGGTAAAAGCCGGGTGAATATTGCAAATAATTTCGCTGAACAAAAAAACGGAAGGTGGAACGGATTTCAACGTGGAAATAGTTGTCGAGCTGTATGCGCTCAAGGGAGGGGAAGGCGTTGAGTGTGGTCGCTCGGTCGTCAGTTAGTAAGACCGGCTGATGCGTAAATTCGGTAACATTTTACTTACGAGCCGTTCGGTGCTACGAGTATGAGAAGCAAAAGAACCCCGACAAGAGCATGTCTTCGCAATTCTCAATTCGCCCGCGAGACCCTTCGCTCTTGGTCTGACGCGAGAAGATTCAAGATCACTGAGATTCTTGCTCGTCGAGATGAAACAGATCGTGCACGACCTTGACGGCCCGCTCTGCGTCCTTGTCGCTGATCACGCAGCTTATTCTGATCGCGGAGGTCGCGATCATCTTGATGTTGATGCCGGCTTGGCCGAGCGCTGAAAACATTCGCGCGGCAATATCCGGTTGGTCCATAAGCCCAGCCCCGACTACGCTCACCTTCGCGACGTCTTCATCCGCAAGCACACCTTCGGCTCCTGTTCGCGACGCGGCCTCTTCGAGCGCCTGGCGTGCGGCGCCGAGGTCGCTGAGTTTGACGGTGAAGGTTATATCGTTAACCGAACGGTCCTCGTGAAACGCCTGGATGATCATGTCCACGCTCACGCGATGCTCGGCGAGCGCGCCGAAGATTTCACCCGCGATCCCGGGGCGGTCTGGTACCTTCAGAATCGCCAGCCGCGCCTGATCTCGATCGACCGTCACGCCGCTCACTGGCCGGTAAATCTCCATCTCATCAACTCCTTTGAGAATCGTCCCCTCGTGGTCCGGGTCGAAGGTGTTTCTCACTCTCACCGGAATCCTGTGCTTGCGAGCAAGCTCGACTGCGCGAGGATGAAGCACTTGCGCTCCGACGCTCGCCATCTCGAGCATCTCTTCGTATGAAATCTCTTTCAGCAGTCGCGCCGTTGGCACGATGTTGGGATCAGCGGTGTATATTCCGCTAACGTCGGTGAAGATATCGCACACCGACGCGCCAAGCGCAGCGGCGAGCGCAACGGCGGTTGTGTCCGAGCCACCGCGCCCGAGCGTGGTCGTGTCACCCTCAGCAGTCGTGCCCTGAAACCCCGCTGCGACAACAATGAGCCCTTTGTCCAGATGACGGCGGAGCCGGTCGGTGTTGATGTCCACGATTCTCGCCGCGGTGTGGATGCTCTCGGTAGTTATGCCGAGCTGCGCCCCTGTTAGCGACACGGCTGGAGCACTCGAATCATTGAGCGCCATCGCGATGAGCGCCGCAGATATCTGTTCTCCCGTGGCAAGAAGCGCATCAAGCTCACGGCGATTGGGCGAGTTGCTGGCTTGATTCGCCAGCTTGACCAGGTAGTCCGTCGTATCACCCATCGCCGAAACAACGGCCACGACCGAGTCGCTAGCAGCCGCGCGGGCGATGATGCTCGCAACGTTCTTAATGCGCGCAACCGACTTGACTGATGTTCCACCGAACTTTTGAACGATCATAAAAAAGGGTTCAGGGTTCAGGGTTCGGGGTTCCGGGTTCAGGGTTCCGAGTTCCGAGTTCCGGGTTCGTGGTTCAGGGTTCCGGGTTTAGTTTAGTTTTAAGTCGTCGCATTCCAACAGTTGCGCAACCTTGAACTCTCGGATCCAGAACTCTGAACTCGGAACCCTGAACCCCGAACCCTGAACCCCGAACCCTGAACTCGGAACCCTGAACCCTGAACCCGGAACTATCTTTCGAACACTCTCAGCACAACTCCCACTTGCTTAGTCGACGCCTGCGCTTCGATCTCCTTAATTGCGCGAGAGACGTTGCGCTCACTCGCGCGATGCGTAAGCAAGATGATCGTGGCCGGGCCCGCCCGAGGGACTCCGCGTTGCAACAAGCTGTGCAGACTGACTTGATGCCTTCCAAGCGCGTGGCCGATGTTGCCAATCACGCCGGGCGTGTCCTCTGTTTCAAGCCGAATGTAGAACGCGCTCTCGCTGTCTTCGATCGAGCAAAGCGGAGCCTCCTCCGAATCGATCGCCGGTTGGAAGTACGGAGCGAAATCCGGAAGTCTCAAAGCGCTCGCGAGGTTGATCAAGTCCCCGACAATTGCGCTCGCCGTTGGCATTTGACCCGCGCCCGGGCCGACGAGCATCACTTCGCCGACGGCGCTACCGCTGATGAAGATGGCATTGCTGGCCCCTTCCACCGAAGCGAGTAGATGATGAAGCGGCACCAGCATGGGATGCGCCCGCACATCGAGACAGCCGTTGCCGCGCCGCGCGAGACCGATCATCTTGATTCGATATCCGAACTCGTTGGCCATCGCTATATCGAGATCGGTGATTCGCGTGATCCCCTGGCGGTGAACCAGACTCGCGTCCACAAATCGGCCAAATGCCAGCGACGCCAGAATCGTGATCTTGTAGGCTACGTCGAATCCCTCGACGTCGTTGGTTGGATCGGCCTCGGCGAATCCAAGCCCTTGTGCGCCCGCCAGCGCTTCATCGAAGCTCTGGCTGCGGGCTTCCATCGCCGTGAGAATGTAGTTGGTGGTGCCGTTAAGGATGCCCGCGACGCTGGATATCTCGTTGGCTTGCAGCCCGCGCTGTATGGTGGAGATCAGCGGGATACCGCCGCCAACTGCCGCTTCGAACAACACGGTAACGTTGTTGCGATGAGCGAGTTGGAAGATCTCCGAGCCGTGCCTGGCGATCATTTCTTTGTTGGCGGTGACTATGTGCTTGCCGTTGCCGATGGCGCGCTTGATCGATTCGTAGATGTGCTCGAGGCCGCCTGCTACCTCGACGACTATCTCTACCTCAGGGTCGTTGACCACCTCGCTCGGCTGGTCGGTCACTCGTATCGAGGAAAGGTCGACGTCGCGGCGCTTTGATTTGTCGCGCAGCGCAACCCACTTGATCCTGAAGCGCGGGTCGCTGGAGAGAAGTTTGACGACACCTGTTCCCACAGTGCCCAGTCCGAGTATGCCTATGGTAATCCTTGCCATCGAATGTTCGTGGTTCAGGGTTTCGAGTTCAGGGTTTCTGGTTTGAATCTCATGGCTCCGTGCTACGATAAGCCAGAGTATCCGACATCCATCGGGCACGCAACTTCTTAGGGTTTCGAGTTCCGCGTTCAGAGTTCGACGGTCAGAATTCGGCGAACAACCCGGAACCCTGAACTCGGAACCCTGAACCAGGACACCACCAAGAAACCGCAACTTTGACAACCTTCATGGGCGCGCCTAGAATGAATTCTCACTTCAACCGGACGACCAATGCGAATTAGCAGGGTTTACACGAAGACGGGCGACCAGGGGCAGACGTCTCTTGTGGGCGGCGCACGCGTGAGCAAGGCGAGCTTGCGAGTCGATGCTTACGGAGATGTCGACGAATTGAATTGTGTAATTGGCGTGGCGCGCGCGCGCACGACGGACAAAGAGATAGAAGAGGTGCTTGGCCTGATTCAAAACGAGCTGTTCACACTTGGCGCGGATCTGGCGAGCCCTTCGGAGATTGATGTTCCGCGCATCGAGGAAACGTTCACCAGGAAACTCGAGGAGCTGGCTGACCGGTTTCTTGCGGAACTCGAGCCGCTCAAAGAATTCATTCTCCCGGGAGGCTCCGAGGCCGGCGCCGTTATACACCTTGCACGGACGGTCGCCAGGCGTGCTGAGCGCCGCGCGGTTGCCTTGTCTGAAATAGAGCAGTTGAACCCTGACACCATTGTCTACCTAAACCGTCTTTCGGACCTCTTGTTCATCCTCGCCAGAGTGGTCAACCACCGCGCGGGTGTTCCGGAGAAGATGACCGATTTCAGCAAGAGGACGAAATAGGGTTCCGAGTTCCGGGTTCAGAGTTCCGAGTTGGAAGGCCCAGAACCCTGAACCCCGAACCCTGAACCCGAAACTCGAATGACCTGGTTCAAGAAAAGAGAGAGGCCCAAACGGCCCGACGATAATGAGGAGCGAACCGTCCACACAGAAGGACTGTTCGTGAAATGCCAGGGCTGTGAGGAAATGCTCCTCAAGCGCGAGGTCGAGGAGAACCTCAGCGTCTGCCCGAGGTGCGGGCATCACCGCAGAATCAGCGCAGTCGAGCGATTGAACCTTACTCTCGATGACGGTGAGTGGAATGAGCTTGACGCGGGTCTGTCGTCGACCGACCCGCTAAGCTTCGTCGACACAAAGACCTATCGCACGCGGCTTCGCCAAATGCAGGAGAACACCAGCCTGCTCGACGCGCTTATCACTGGTCAGGGCAAAGTGGGCGGCCGCCCCGCGGTCGTGTGCGCTATGGAACTGTCGTTCATTGGCGGATCGATGGGCACGGTGGTCGGCGAAAAAATCACCCGCGCGATTGAGCTTGCGATCAAGACCGGCTCAGCACTGGTTGTGTTCTCGGCGTCGGGCGGGGCGCGAATGCAGGAGGGTGCGATCTCGCTCATGCAGATGGCAAAGATATCAGCGGCGCTTGCGCGGCTGGATGAAGCAGGCCTTCCATTCATATCCGTGCTTACTGATCCGACTACCGGCGGAGTCACCGCAAGCTTCGCTATGCTGGGCGACCTCAACATAGCCGAGCCGGGCGCGCAGATCGGATTTGCAGGGCCGCGTGTGATTGAGCAGACCATAAAACAAAAGCTGCCGGAAGGCTTTCAGCGCGCGGAGTTCTTGCTCGAGCACGGGATGCTCGATGCGGTTGTAGAAAGAAAAGACTTGAGAGATTTCATCCTGCACTCTCTGGATTTCATGAGTCAAAACGGGAAGCCTTTGACGCGCGACAAGGGCTAGCGGTCACGGTGCCGGCTCAAAGATCCCGGCTGCCTAACACCACGATGGCAACCCCCTGGCGAACGCTCCGCATTTTCATCTCGTCCACGTTCCGCGACATGCATTCGGAGCGCGACTATCTAGTGCGTGTCGTGTTTCCTGAGCTGCGCGAGCGCTGCGCAAAACGCCGATTGCATCTGGTGGACGTGGATCTCCGATGGGGTGTTACTGAAGAAGAAGCCGAGCGCGGCCGCGTGCTCGAGATTTGTCTCGATGAGATCGAGCGCTGCCGCCCGTTCTTCCTCGGAATTCTCGGGGAGCGTTACGGCTCGGTAATCCCGCGCGTCTCCGCTCCCGACGAGCCGAGCTACGATTGGCTCCGCGAGCTCGCCGAAGAACATTCGGTCACCGCGTTGGAGATTTATCACGGCGTTCTGAGAAATCAGGGATTGCGAACTCGCGCTTTCTTCTACTTTCGAGACCCCGCATTTCTTTCCAGTATTCCAGCCGAACTGCGGGACGCGTTCCTTCCTGAAAACGAAGGGGCGGCACAAAGACTCGCGGCGCTCAAAGCTGAAATTCGCAGCCAGTGTCAGGTGTTCGACAACTATCCCTGTACCTACGCCGGCGCCTCTTATTCCCGTGTGACCCTCGCCGGACTCGATACGTTTGGCCAGCGCGTGCTGGATGACCTGTGGTCCGCGATCAGCGACGAGTACCCCGAGGAAGCCGCTCCCCCCGACGAGCTGGAGATCGAACGCGGATTTCACGAGGCGTTCGTCGAGAGCCGCGTCGGGCGCTTCATCGGACGTGCTGATCTGCTGGAAGGAATGAAGGACTACGCCGGCTCCGACCGCCTTGCGCCGTTAGTTGTCGCCGGTGCGCCCGGAAGCGGGAAGTCGGCATTGTTGGCGAAGTTCGCTCACGACTATGCGCGCGATCATGCGGACACCTTCGTGCTCTCTCACTTCATCGGCGCGAGTCCGGGCTCTACCGACATTCGCCTGACTTTGCTTCGTCTGTGCGCCGAGATCGACCGACATTACGGAATAGAGGCGCGGATTCCGGAGGACTTTCAAGAGCTCTGGCAAGAGTTCCTCAAGCGTCTGGAGCGGGCCGGAGCGATCGGCAGAGTGTTGCTGGTGATCGATGCGCTCAATCAGCTCGACGATCGACACGATCCGCACGCGCTTCACTGGCTCCCGGCTAGCCTTCCACCGGGCGTTCGCGTGATCGTGAGCACGCTTGAAGGGGAGTCTTTAAGAGCGCTCCGGCGCCGGCGTCCCGTTCCGGAAGAAATAGTAGTAGGCGCGCTCTCGGATGATGAACGACGGGCGCTCGTGCGGCAGACGCTTTGGGATTACCGCAAACGCCTCGACGAACGGACAGGGAACGATCAGATGGGACGTTTGCTTTCGAAGGCTGAAGCCGACAACCCGCTTTATCTGGTCGTCGCGTGCGAAGAGCTGCGCTTGTTCGGCGAGTTCGAGCGCGTAACCGCGCGAATCGACGGGCTGCCCGAGAACACCGAGCGGCTTCTGGAGCAGGTGCTCGAACGACTCGAGGTCGATCTGGGCGCGGACTTGGTCCGCGACACGCTGTCGTTGTTGGAATGCTCGCGACACGGGCTGCTCGAGATCGAGATGCTCGAGCTGCTCGGCCGAGACAGCGAAGAGCAGTTGCCGCGCGCGGTGTGGGCGCGGCTGTATCGCGGGCTGCGATTCTACTTGCGGCCAACCGGCGAAGCCGGCGAGGGCATGCTGGACTTCTTCCATCGCCAGCTTGCGAAAGCGGTTCGCAAACGGTATCTCGCCGGCGACGCGGAGTCTGTTGCACACGCGAGACTCGCGCGATTCTTCAGAAGCAAAGTTGACCCCCTCAATGCTCGCCGCTGGAAACGTGAGTGCCCTCGAGGCCTCAGCGAGCTGCCCCACCATCTGCTGCACGCACGCCTTTACGATGATCTGTTCGTGCTAGCGCGGGACAAGTCGTTTCTCGGCGCGGTGGCCGGCGTGTTTTCCGAAGATCCGCAGCTCTCGCTCGAGCCGCTTCAGAAAGCGCTCGAAGGCGGGGCGCAACTCGACGACGCCGCGCTTATGGCGGAATTCATGCTCGCGCACACTCGGCGGCGCGCGGACGTAGCGGGAGAATCTCCTCTGCAAACGCTTCAGCACGGCCAGGTAGAACGGGCCTGGGAGCTTGCCGACATGCACCCCCCTGAGCGGTGCGTTGTGTGGCATCTGCTACTCGCGTGGCGCTTGAAGGATTCGGGAAGTCTCGACCAGGCACGCGCGACGCTCGCGCGACTCGCGCAGCGTGAGCTGCCCCGCCTTCCTCACTCTTCCTGGGCGGCGCGTTGTGCCCTGTACCTGCTCTCGAAAACCGTGGAAGTCAGCGAGCCGCTCTTTCGGAGCATGACCGAGCGCCTTCTGGAAGACGACGAGCTTGTCGGTTTGTGTGCGGCGGTAGCTTCCTTAGGGCACACTGCGAGCGCCCGCGCGCTGGCCGATTCGATTTCAGTCGAGTACCGCCGCGATGACGCGCACTGCCACATCGCGAGGGAGCAGGTCGAGATCGTTGCACGCCAGGCACAAGCGAGTGATTTTAGCGGAGCGAGAGCAACCGCGGAGGAGATCGCCGATAACTGGTACCGAGCCGTGGCCATTCGCAAGATCGCTTCCGCCCAGGCCGAAGCGGGGCTCCGGGAGGCATCTCGGGCTTCCTTCGCCGCAGCGGCCGAACTTGTCCCGGCAACCTGGGAATTGCGCGAAGGGCGATGGCGAGGCAGGGCGGATGTGCTTCGGGACATCGCCCTTGCTCAGGCCCGGGCAGGCTTTATCGAAGAGGCAAGAGCGTCATTCATGGGTGCGGCCGATTCCGCGCGCACTCATCGCGATTCGTATGAGGCCGAAGAGTATCTGGCGGGGATCGCGGCGGCGCTTGCTGAGGCGGGCCAGACAGGCATGGCCCTCGAACTCGCGCGCGAACTCCCCTCGGCTAACCGGAAAGCAAAGGCGCAATTCGCAGTTGTGGCCGAGGACCTTCGCTCGGGAAACCTTCCGTCGGCGCTAACGACTGCGCGGGCGATCGCACACCCAGAAGACCAGATGAACGCGCTCAACCTCATCGCCATCGCTCAGGCAGATGGGAATCAACGCGAAGCAGCGCGCGCAACCTTTGAGGAAGCTCGACGGGCTGCGATGAGGGTCCGTGACATTCAGGACGGCGCAAATGGGCTTCGCCAGGTCGCGCTTGCAGAGGCGAAAGCGGCATTGATTGAGGACGCGCGCGCGACATTTGATAAGGCCCTCAAAACGGTTCGCGGGGCGGCGACTGACCGCCTCGATGACAACCAACTTATGAATCTCGCGATCGCCCAGGCGCAGGCCGGTGAGTTTGACGCCGCGATCAGTACGGCGAACTTGATGAGCGATGATTTTTTTGGTGAGCAAGACCAGATAAGGGCTCTCGCTGAGGTCGCATCGGAAGGAGCGAAGAGCGGACACCTGGATGCGGCCCGCAATCTTCTGAGCGACCTCGTGGACCGTGTGACGTCGAATAGTTCTTCCTTTGTCGATGCGTGGGGCGCGATTGGCCAGGCTTACGTGAAGCTCGAGGATTTCACCGCGGCTTGCGGCGTCATCGAGCTTGCAAGGGACCGGGGATGGCCGGCTGCCGACGCCATAGTCTACGCCGTCTTCGGCTATCCGGCGTCGTTCAAAACTCCGAAAAAGCGTTCCATCAAAGATTCGGACCGGGCTCGCGCGATTATTGGCGATATGCTTCAGGCGATGCTAAGAGGGGACACGACCCACGACGAGAATCGCTCGAAGGCGCTTTGTGAGCTGGTGAAAGCGCAAATAGATTCGGGAGACCTGGATGGGGCTCTCAATACGGCGCGAAGAATCCAAGAGGGCGACCACCGCGCCAGCGCTTATCAGGCGGCTTCGGCGGTGCTCGCACGAGGGGGCGAGTTAGACCGAGCGTTTGAGCTCGCCAATGAGATTCCCCAGCAGGAAGCCCGCGACCAGGCAAGAGGGACCATCGCCGAGGAGTTGGCCCGTTCGCATCAGTTCGACCAAGCTCTGACAATCGCGCGCGAACTTGGCGATTGGCAGCGCCGAGCCGCCCTGCGCGGGATCGCGGTCGCGATGGCGCATCTCGGTGAATTCGATCGTGCGATACAAACGGCAAACGAGAATGACAATAAAAGGGATATGCGAATTCATATCACCAGCGCCGAAGTGCAGGTGGCGTCGGGTGACCTCCTCGCGGCACGCGAGAGTTTTGCACGCGCGGTCCAGGCGGCACACCCCGAACCGTGGTCCGATGCTCTTCACGAGGCTTCGGTCCAGGACAAACCGTGGTCCGATGCTCTCCACGAGGCTTACTTCGCAACTCTGCAGCTGCGCGAAGTGGCGGACCAGCAAGCGAAGGCTGGGTTCGGAGAGGACGCACGCGCGACGCTTCTGCTTGCCCGCGAAGCTGGACTTCGCGCCGTTGGTATCGCCGCCGGCCGAACCGATCGGGAGCGAGATTCGGCGGCCGAAAGCCTGAAGTGGATCGGCGAGCGGCAAGCGAAATTGGGGTTGGTCGGCGATGCACTCGAGACAGTCGAGCTGATGCAAACGCGCCAGAGGGTTTGGCATCGGGAAGTCCAGAGGACGAAAGAAGGGATGGTGCTTATGGCCGTCAGCGCCGCGCAGGCCGACGCCAGGAACTTTGCGGCCGCTTATGAATCTGCCGGCAGGATTGAACCTCAGGATGTGCACATCGACGCGCTCAAGCATCTGGCGTTGGCCGAGGCTCGCGCGGGAGTGCGCGACGCTGCGAACCGCCATCTTTTGGAAGCGATAGCGGTCGCGCTCGAATTCGAGCAAGGTTAGTAGCTCAGGAGGCGCGCACATGTATTTCACTCCCTCTGAAGATGAAAACAGGAGCTATGCCGCGAGTTGTCTTGCAGGCATCGCGGTCACGCAGCGAGAGATTGGGTCGCCGGACGCCGCGGCGATCACGATGGGGCGAGCGCTGGAAACCGCGCGAGCGGTTGCAAGTGACGACTATCGCAGCCGCGCGCTTCGCGCAATCTCGGTAGCGCAGTCGCGCGTCGGGGACTTCGCCGGCGCCCGGCAGACGCTCGACGAGATCGTACTCGAAAACCACAGGTGGTTGGCGCAGGGTGAGATCGCGGCTATCCAGGCACGGGCTGGATTCGGATTGGAAGCCGTTCGCACCGCCGAGGCCGCGCTCATCCAGCGGGGAAAGCTGTTCGAAGAGCTGGCGCAGGTGTTCTCCGAGATAGGCGACCGCGAGAGCCTGAAGCGACTACTGCAGCCCTGCTCGCACGAACCGGGCAGCGCCTACCGTCTCTGCATCTTGCTGGCGAAGCTTTACCCCGAACAGTTGACGGCGCTGACTGAAGCGGTGGCGCGAGCCCAATCCAGTTGAGCATCTTGGTGCGCGGGAATCTCGACTGCGGCCCCTGGTTCGCGATTAGGATATCCTTCGCGTGAGATCATCCGAGATTATGAACTACACAGAGTCGCTGAAGTATTTGTACTCGCTCGGCCACGAGGTGCTCGCGGCGAAGTTCGGGCTTGAAAGCATTAGTCTGCTGCTTGAGAAGCTCGGGCACCCCGAGCGCTCATTCAAGTCGGTCATCGTCGCGGGGACCAACGGCAAGGGATCGGTCGCAGCGATGATCGATGCAATCGCCTGCGCAGCCGGCCATAGCTGCGCGTTGTTCACGTCGCCTCACCTGGTCCGCATAGAAGAGCGCATTCGCTTCCGAGGACGCGAAATAACGGAAACCGATTTCGCGAAGCTAGCTTCGACTGTTCGCGAAGCGAGCGAAGCCCTGGTAGCTGCGGGTCAACTGGACGCGCCTCCAACTTTTTTCGAGCAGATCACAGCAATCGCGCTGTGCTACTTTCAAGAGTGCGAAGCGAAACTTGCAGTTCTGGAAGTGGGGCTGGGAGGGCGGCTGGATGCGACGAATGCTGTGGGCAGAATCATTTCGGTGGTCACGTCGATAGACCTTGACCATCAGAACATACTCGGTAACACGATCGAAGAAATCGCCGGTGAGAAGGCTGCTATCATTGTGCCCGGAACCCGCGCGGTCATCGGGCGCCAACCGCACCAAACTGCCAGCGACCTGTTGATGCGCCGCTGTCTCGAGACGGGAGTGCTTCCGGTATTCGCAAACCAGGCTACCGCGATGACAACGAGTGACGTGGGACGCGTAACCTTTGACTATGAGTCTTCTCACACGCACTACACTCGAATCATGCTGGGCTTGCGAGGGCGGCATCAAGTCGATAACGCCGCGGCTGCGATCGAAGCGGCAGGGCTTTTAAATGAATCGGGCTTTCCGATTCCGAGGGATGCGATTATCAAAGGGCTGCGCGAAGTGAGCTGGCCCGGACGGATGGAGTTGATTGAGGATCGGCCAAGACTCTTACTTGATGGGGCGCACAACCCGGCGGGTGCACGCGCGCTGAGAACGTACCTTGATGAGTTCTGGCAGGCTCCGATCACCCTTGTATTCGGAGCGATGCGCGACAAAGAGATCGACCGTATGGCGGCGGAGCTTTTCAATGTGGCGCGAACCATCGTACTGACACGAGTGAGAGACAGCCGCGCGGCTGACAACGCTCGATTGGGCACGGCCGCGCTCACTTCATCGCGCAACGTGATCTTCGCTGAGACCGTCAGGCAGGCGCTTTCGTGGGCGCGGAGCGTGACGCCGCCGGATGGGTTGGTGTGTGTGGCGGGTTCGCTTCATCTTGTTGGTGAAGTGAAGAGGCTGATGGAAGAAGCGGACTCGCAGAGCGCGGTCTTGTGAACGGAGGATTTGGGATTTTCGATTTTGGATGAAGCCAACGGCTTGTTTCAACCTGAGTCCGGAATCCAAAATCCAAAATCAAATGTCACACGAACTGATCAAACGTGAGTACGTTCACCGCGGTAAGATTCTCGACCTGTCGCTGAGCCGGTTCATGTCCGAAACGAAGGGCGAGGTCGAAATCGAAATCGTCCACCACAACGGCGGGGCCGGAACGTTACCGGTGTTCGAGGACGGAACGGTCGCGTTAGTGCGGCAGTGGCGCTATCCGCTCGCGCGCTATTCGCTTGAGATCGCGGCTGGTCGAATAGAGCCCGGTCATACGCCTGAAGAAACCGCCGCGCGCGAGCTTGAAGAAGAGCTGGGTTATCGGGCTGGCGAGCTTCGCAAAATAGGCGAGTTCTTTGTAGCGCCGGGGTATTGCGAGGAACGGATCTTCGTTTACCTTGCGAGGAAGCTCGAGCCTTGCAAGCAGAACCTCGACGATGACGAAGAGATTGAGGTTGTGCGGATGCCTTTCGCTGATGCCCTGGCTCACGTGTATTCGGGTGAGATCGATGATGGGAAGTCGATCATCACGATACTGCTTGCTGAGCCGTTGATTCAGTCAAATAAGTGAAGGTGAAGACTATTCTTGTTTATCTCTGGGCGCCGTTCGCCAATCTGCTGTGGTACACGCACACGGTGGTAATGGCGAGCGTCTCGCTTTTGCTATGGCCATTCGACCGCACCGGCGCGATGCAGCATTGGTGTGCCAGGTGGTGGTGCCGGCTTGTCGCGTGGAGCATCTTCGCTCGCATTCGGGTGTACGGAACTGAGAACGTGAGCGCGGATCAGAACTACGTTTACATGGCTAACCACTCGAGCCTGATCGATACCCCGGCACTGTTCGCCTACCTGCCTCATCAGTTCCGAATAATGGCGAAGAAGGAACTGTTCTACGTGCCGTTCATGGGATGGCACTTGTGGAGCGCGGGCAATTTTCCGATCGATCGCAGCGATGCGCGCAAGACGGCGAGGAGTCTTCGGCGGGTGATCGATGGTGTGCGCGCGGGCAAGTCGCTGGCAGTTTTTCCGGAAGGGACTCGCACACCGGATGGCCGGCTTCAGGAGTTCAAGCATGGTGCGTTTAAGATCGCTGTGCGTGCAGGCGTGCCGATCGTTCCTGTTTCGATTCGAGGAACGTTCAAGCTTCTGCCAAAGACGACACTCGCGCCTCGCCCGGGAAGGGTTGATGTGATTATCGGAAAGCCGATCGATACTCGAGAGTATTCGGATAGGAATCTGAGCAAGTTGATCGCCCGAACGCGCGCGGCGATCGAAGCCAACCTGGATAGCGCTCCCCGCCAAGAGAAAGAGGCTGCGAGCCTGAGCGTTTAGCCCACCTCTACGATACCGATTTGCCACCGACCGTTGAAGAATGTTACTTCTACTCTCACAATGGTTGATCAACTCACGTCCGCGGAAGCCTGCCGAGTGTGTGGCGCCCCTCTAAACAAAGATCAGTTACACCTCGACGAGCTGTGCAACGACTGCGCTGCGGCGAGTTCTTCTCAGATTGCGGGCGAGGTCCCAACGAGTGCCGGGGCGGCTACACCATTTGACCTTACTCCAATTACACAGCCGGAAGTACCGCCAGACCCTGACCATCCGCGATGGGGTCCTCTCTCTGGCGTAAGCGTCTGGTTAGCAAGCGTAACCACGATTATCGTGATTCCTATCGTTGCGGTGATAGCCTGGTATCTGATCCAGTCTGCGCGAGGCGCGCCGCTCCCGAATCTGGCCGCTAAAGAGGAGCTGATCGAGTGGCTGAAGTCGCCGAATCTTCTACTCGTCCAGGTGTTGTCGACAATCGTAGCTCACGCGATCACGCTTGCGATCTGTTGGGCAGTAGTGACGAAGCTCGGCAGGCGGCAGTTCTGGGCGAGCCTCGGCTGGAACTGGGCAGGGCATTCTAAGGCCGGTCTCAACCTCATGCTGTTGGGGATGGCGATTGGCTTCGGGCCTTTGTTAATAGCGATACTGGCGCGCCTGATTAGCCCGCACTTGGGTGTAATACCTTTGGAGCGGCTCTACCCGATTGCGTTCCTCGCCACAGCGATAGGGTTGGCGATGGCTTGGAGGAAGTTGCAGCCGGCTTCAATCACGAGTGAGGAACAAGTATCGCCTCTCTGGTACTGGGTAGTGTTCTCGGGGTGTGTCATCGTAACGCTGCTTGGAGTGACTCAGGTGCTGTCCCGCTTCTTACCGCAGTCGGAAGAGAATTCTTTCACCGAGTTGCTCAAGTCATCAAGACAGGTGCGCATCGCGATAGCTGTGCTCGCGACTTTCACCGCGCCGTTGGTCGAGGAGACAGTTTATCGCGGCATCCTGTTCTCCGGGTTACGAAAAAATCTTGGATTGATTGCGACCGTACTGTTGGTGACCGTGATGTTCGCAGGAGTTCACGTGCTGCAGTATTTGGGCGCCTGGGTGTCGGTAGCGGGGCTGACGCTGCTGAGCCTGGCGCTTACCGTCATCCGCGCCAGGACAAAGTCCATTCTTCCGTGTGTGTTGATACATACGCTCAACAACGCGTTTTTCTCCGTGATCATATTGCTAAACAAAGCATCGTGAGTTGTACCGTAGACTGTCCAGTCTGCGGCATTCGGCCGAGGCACTCGATGTCCCGTCAGTGAGGAGCCATCCGCAGACTGGACAGTCTACGGTACATTGAAAGTGCTCACGCCAGCCAAAGCGCGCGGTTGTCAAAATAATCCGGCGAGCGGTCGGGATGTTGGCGATGAAACTCGAGGTAGCGGCGGCGCACCCTTTGATATCGCGTATCGGATGAATGAACCGGTCGATGCGGGATCTCTTGCAGGTATCGCTCGACCTTCCGCACGTTGCGCATCGAGAACCTCCAGTCGTAGTTCCCCAATTGATACAAGCTCGCAACCGCATATCCGGTGACCCTGCCGGTCTTGTCGATGTAAGGCTCGAAGTAGCTCATCACCAGATCTCGCAGCGTCCGAAACAGAGGCTTCCGTCCGTGCAGTCCGATGTCCCGCGAGCGAGCCACGGAACCCAATTGACCGTTCCGCTTGAACACCAGCAGCACGTGGTCGAGCTGGTCTTGCGACTCGATACTCATGAGAATAGGCGGGTATCCGTGCTGCTCCAGGATCACGGCAGCAGCCAACGCGCCCTCCAGGCAGTGCGCCCGATTCTCCCGCATTGCGCGACGAAATGAGTAGCACGTTTCTCCATCGAGCTCGTGGTTATACGGAATGGTCCTCAAGAAGCGTTGAACGAGTTCGGGCGTCCTATGGCTCTGTATTATCTGCCATTCTCGCCGCGTGAAATCCTTCTTTGTTGGTATCTCGCCGGTAGGTCGCGCAGCCACGAGTGTGTTGATGCTCATTTTCGATGTCCTTGTTATCGATTCTCGCGCCGATAGACGACCGCGTCCGCCTCCTTGAGCGGAATCGGGAAGCTCGCCACTCGTGTGAACAGGTCTGGGTTGTCGAGTATCAACTGCTCAACGTCGCGTTCGATGCTTGCGACCCATTCCGCTTTGTCGAGTCCGGTGCGCACCAGTATGTAATCGCAGTCGTCGATGCGGTCGATCATTGAAGGCTCAAGCACCCATCGAACGTCTATCAGCGGAGGCCCGGCTCGCTGGGTCGTGAGCAAGCGCGCGTGGAGCGCGACACTCGACGGATTCAAGTAAGGCAGGTTCACCACGACTCCGAGAACCGGCGGTGACTCGCGCGCTGTCGAAACCCCTGATGCAATCAAATCCTCGCGCGGCAGGTTCGATACGGTGCGAACAATTTCAGGCACGCTCCAATCCTCATCAAGCGGGCGGTGGTCGAAGCCGTAGTAATTTCTTGCGAACACCATCCAGCGATAGCGAGGCGTGTCAATCACCGTACCCCCGCCTGGCCTCGGCCACTGTGCGTTGAAGAAGCTCACCAGCGCCCATAACGCGATAGCGGCTGCCAAAGCCGCTTTCAAGGCGCCGAGAGCCTTTCTCGCCGCAGTCTTGGGATCCGCTCCCAGTGACGTGAACTCTCGCAGCCAGCACACCGAAAGGAGCGCGGTTGCGGGGAGTACTGGCACGGTGTAGCGAACGTCTTTGTTGGCGACCAGCGCGAAGCAGGCGATGCCGCTCAGAATCCACAGGTAAAGAATCAGGCTCTGTTTGCGGCACCGGAAGAGCGAATATACCAACCCGACGGCAAAGATCACCGCCAGCGGCAACTGCATCTGCATACTGATCAAAGCATGAACATAAAAGAAATTTGAGTCGAAGCTGAACAGCGGCGCTTCGTTTTCATTGGTGGCGGCGCGTTGGTTCTCACGATAGATCGCGATCACGTCCGGCAAGTGCGGTCCGTACCAGGTAGCCGCTATCAGAATCAAAACCGCCACCGCTATAGCCAGGTTCAAGATCGCTCTACGATCGCGCGTGCGAAGAACGCGAATCACAGCATAAACCGCGGGGAGCAGGAAGAAGAAGGCGAAGGTCTGTTTCACGAGCAGTCCGATTCCTGCCGCTACTGCAAACGCGAGCGCGTTGCGTCTGACGCGGAAATCATCGGCGCGAATAAGCAGAGCGAAGCTAACCGTGACGACAGCGGTTAACGGGAAGTCCAAGAACGCATCGTGCATCAACCATGCGCAGAAGTGATAGCAAGCCGCTATGAGCGCTGGGAGCACGCCCAATGCAAGCGGTGGCCTCGATGTGACGTCACCGCTGGGGGCCAGGGGGTTAGCGTAGAGGTTGCGTGAGATCGAGGCGACCGCCCAGAGCAAGGCCGCGAGCGACAGCAGGTTCACACCTATGCCCGTCAACCTTGAAGCTCCTAAAACCAGGAACACACCAGCGCTGACCAGGTGAACGAACGGCGCGTAATAATGTCGGGTACTGAAGAACTCCCTCGCGAAGCCAGGGAAGTCTGCATGCGCCAGCAGTCGATAATAATCGTACGCGTACCTGAGGTGGTCAGCCGGGTCCCAGGGGGGCGGTGTACGGTCGCGCAAGGTCCACAGTATTGTCGATGTTGATAGAACTATGAAGATTGAAGCGAGCAGAAGCTTGTCGAGGTGAGGTCTCAGTTTCGTCGTTATCACGTCACGGGATGATTATCGTGAAAGCCCTCAACGGGTCAAGCGGGGACAGCGGAGTATTCAGTCTGTGTTCCGTATCGCCTCCGCAAGCGCCGAGGCCGTAATGTTGTAGTGGGACGCGTTCCAAAGTTCGCGGCCGTTGCGAACTAGGATCGCCTGGGGTGATTGATGCTCGATCGTCAGTCTGGAAGCCGCTTCGTCTGAGACCCTTCGCGCCGTTTGAACGGTGATCAATTTGTAGCTGACCCGCGGGTCGGCGTTGTCGAGATAGGACTGCAGTTCGTTAAAGGCCCGCGTGCTGATTGGGCAGGTCAGGCTGTGCTTAAAGAAGAGCACGGGACGCTCGCGCGATTCATCGAGTGCGTACTCAAGCTCCTGAATGCTCTTCAACTCCTCCAAATTATCCAAGACGAATCTCCAATCCTCCGTTGAAGTCCAACAGTTATTGTCACAGTCGAAGGTGGACCTTCGCAAGCGACATTGCCATTGGGACCGGCCGAGGGGTGTAATTAATAGTGGGACTTGGTACCCGTAATGACGATGCGGCTCTCATTTACACCTCGATTCATCGAGGTGTTGCACAGACTTTTTTAGTCTGTGTCGGCACCCGTAGGGGTGTTAATGAGAACATCATCCGTGGACGAGTGAGCGATTCGATGTCAAAAGCGCTTCTTCGGACAGGTCCCAGTTTTAATCACACCCCAGCCGACGCGACGACCTCGCGGGGGCAACTACTCGGGCTCGGTCCAGAAGCGAATGGGCAGCGACAGTATCGGATAACGCTTGCGAAGCTTTTCCACGCGTTTCGCATAATCATGCTTTGGTATTTCGCCGGCGAGCATTTGTTTTTTCAGACTGCGAATCTCGAATAGGTACAGATCGCTGACGAACTGGTGAGCTGTCTCGGGCGGAGTGTCGTCGACGGGAATGATGCCGTGGCGAGCAAGTTCCTCCAACACGGTCACTCTGTATTTGAATCCCATTCGAAGGATGAACGATCGTCGAGGCCTTAGCCGATCGGTGTTTGTTGCAGGCGTCTGAGTCCATCTTCGATCGCGTGGTCGAGCTTTTCCGAACCGCCGTTACTAAAATCTTTTCCTCGCAAAGCCATAGAAACCTTTCGAGACCCCTTGACGATCGTAACAAACAACCTCTCGCTTGCCCCATCGTAGAACGTGCCGGTAATCGCTTTGGGATCGGCCCTTTTGATTGCCGCCTCGACCTTAGCTTTCATCTGACGAACATCTGTCATCTGGCCTCCTTCGAATATCACTAATCGATGTTCATTCTAGCACGTCAGGGTTGTCTTGAATCAGTGGTAGCTGCAAAAAGGCACGGGGCGCAAGGCCGGTATCATAAACACTGCTTGACTATTAACTCAAAAGCGGTAGAATCGGGCGACCTTAAGCACCACAACAAAACCTGGGTGGTTGCCGCGCATTTACGACTTCGAGCTACACGTCGTTCTTCGCTTGCACTAAACAACTTGAGTCGATGTCCTCAGAACAGGAAAACTCGCTTCGTGATTGGATCGCGTTGAGTTTCGTGATCGGCGTAGGCTCGCGGACCGCGGCGATGCTGATCGACAGATTCGACTCGCCTACTTCTGTGTTCGAGGCGAGCGTTCACTCTCTCGAAACAGCAGGGCTAAGGCGCGAAACGATCGAGGCGATCAAAAGCGCGGAGCCGCGCGAGAAAGCCAGTCACCAGATCGAGGAGCTTTCGCGGCTCAGCGGCGAAGTTCTGATTTTGACCGACGATCGATATCCCGCGCTTCTGCGCGAAACATACGATCCGCCCATCGTGATTTACTGCCGGGGCGCCTTTGCAACCGCGTTTTCTCAGCCAGTGGTAGCCATAGTCGGTTCGCGGCGGTGTTCAACCTACGGGCGCAACGTTGCCGAGAAACTCTCGCGTGAGCTAGCTGAGCGCGGCGTCACCGTAGTTTCCGGGCTGGCTCGCGGCATCGACTCGGCTGCGCATAGAGGCGCGCTTGAGGGCGGCGGGCTTACTGTTGGAGTGATGGGGACGGGACTCGACGCGGTATATCCGAAGGAGAACCGCAAGCTCGCCGCGCGCATCATCGAGCAGGGAGCGCTGGTAACAGAGTTCCCGCTGGCGACTCCTCCGGTCTCTCAGAACTTCCCGTTCCGCAACCGCGTGATCAGCGGGCTCGCGCTGGGAGTGCTGGTCGTCGAAGGCGCGGAGCGTAGCGGTTCGCTGATCACGGCACGGCTTGCATACGAGCAGGGGCGGGATGTGTTTGCCGTCCCGGGAAACATCACCTCGGCGAAGAGCTTCGGCCCGAACTATCTGATCAAGGATGGGGCGAAGCTCGTTCAGACCTGGCTTGACGTGGTTGAAGAGCTGCCCGCGGAAATGAAGGCTCCGATTCTTTCTGCTGAGCGCGGAGAGAGCCGTATCAAGCAGGTCGCGATGGAGGATATCGCTTTGTCGGACTCGGAGCGCAAGGTGCTGAAGATGCTGAACACCGACGACGCCGTTCATATCGATCAACTGATTTCGAAGGCGGGTTTGGGTTCGGGCGAGTTGATGGGGGCGCTGCTAAAGCTCGAGATGATGGATCGCATACGGCAGCTCCCAGGGAAGAGCTTTGTGAGGAGGATGTTGTAGGCAAAGGACAGCGCGGAAGAGGTGGATGGCTAGTTTATGAATAACCGCTCTCGCTCTGCAGCGTTCTTTGAGTGCCCTTGTCGTGGTATTATCCCAGTCGCATCGTCCGAATTGTTAAGAGTCAATTGTGGCAGCTCCGATCAGAAGGTAAGTAAGTATGTCCGTTCAATATCAGAAGCACTACTTCAACGTTGACGAGTATTACCGGATGGCTGAGGTTGGCCTGCTTACTGAAAACGACCGTGTTGAGCTGATCGAAGGAGAGATCATTGAGATGAGCCCAATTGGCAGCAGGCACGGCGGAACCCTCAATCGGTCAAGTGCTTTTCTGCATCGCAAGCTTGATGACATCGCCATTGTCAGCGTACAGAACCCTGTTCGACTGAATGATTTCTCAGAGCCGCAGCCAGACCTCGCTTTGCTTAAGCCGCGCAAGGACTTCTACTCGAAGTCGCATCCGATAGCTGAGGATGTGCTCGTGGTTATCGAAGTGTCCGATACCTCTCTGGCCTACGATCGCAACGTCAAATTGCCGCTTTATGCTCGGGCCGGGATACCGGAATCGTGGTTGATCGTTCTAGCTAAAGAGGTCATTGAGCTTCACTCGCAGCCAAAGAACGGCAAGTACCAAAAGGTCGAACGATTGAAGCGCGGCAAGACCCTGACATCACCGACAATCCCCGGCCTTTCCTGCAGAGTTGAAGATCTCCTTGGCTGATCGCTGGTTCCGGGAAGCATAGACGCTGATCCGATCGGAGCACTGCTGAAGCTCGAGATGATGGATCGCATAAAGCAGCTTCCAGGGAAGAGCTTTGTGAGGAGGATGTAAAGTTGCAACCCCGCAGGGATGCGATGTTTACGGCGAGGCTCACACCATTCGTTTGAATTCCCAAATCGATTCGACCGGTCGGATGAGGTCAAGCTCTACCTCGGGTGAGCTCGTGACGCACAGGTCTCGCTTTGTGGTAGTGTCCTAAGATTAGGACACTACCCCTTGCTTGACAGTTCAAAAGCCTCAACTGTAAAGTCGGAATTTTGGAGATAAGGAAAGAAAGCTATCTGAGGCAGTTCGCTTTCCTCGGTTGACGGTATTTTAGTTATGTCAAAAGCGCTCGTTGTAGTTGAGTCCCCATCAAAAGCAAAGACGATCAACAAGTACCTCGGTTCCGGGTACAAGGTTGTCGCCTCGGTCGGGCACATCAAGGACCTTCCAAAGAAGGGCATCGGCATCGACTTCGACAACAATTTCGAGCCAACCTACGAGGTGATTCCCGGTAAGGAGAAGGTGATCCGGGAGCTGAAGGCGGCCGCGAAAGACGCTGATACGATCTACGTCGCGACTGACCCCGACCGCGAAGGCGAAGCCATCGGCTGGCACATCAAGGAAGAACTTGAAGGGCGGGGGAAGAGCCGAAAGACGGTCCGCCGTGTGATGTTCAACGAGATCACCAAGAGCGCGATTCAAGAATCTTTCAAACATCCTATCGACATAGACGAGAACCTTGTGAACGCTCAGCAGGCGCGCCGGCTGCTGGACCGCATCGTCGGCTATCAGGTCAGCCCGCTGCTGTGGGACAAAGTGCGCAGGGGACTCTCGGCAGGCCGCGTTCAATCGGTCGCTCTGCGATTAGTCGTCGAACGCGAGCGAGAGATTCAAGCTTTTACTTCGACTGAGTACTGGACTCTGACCGCGAATCTTTCCGCGAAGCTGCCGCCGGCCTTCGATGCGCGCCTGCTTCGGATCGACGACAAGACCGTAAAAGCCTCGGACTTTGGCGAGGACGTCAAGGCTACCGAGATCCACATCAAGGACGAGCAGCAGGCGAAGGCAGCGCTGGCTGAGATCGAGCAGCAGCAGTTCCTCGTCGCTTCGGTCGCGACAAAAGAGAAGAAGCGCAATCCGGTTCCTCCTTTTATCACATCGAAGCTCCAGCAAGAGGCTTCGCGAAAGCTGCGCTTTCCGGTGAAGAAGGCTATGCAGGTCGCGCAGAGGCTTTACGAGGGCGTCGAGATCGGGGAGGAAGGACTGGTCGGACTGATCACCTACATGCGAACTGACTCGACTCGCGTCGCGGATTCCGCGCTCGCCGAAGTGCGAGACCTGATAACAACCCAATTCGGCTCCGAGTACCTGCCGGAGAAGGCTGTCTTCTATCGCTCGAAAAAAGGAGCGCAGGACGCTCACGAAGCAATTCGCCCGACATCGGCTATGCGCACTCCTGATTCCGTTGCGCCTTTCCTCGGCAAGGATGAGCTGGCCCTGTACAAGCTGATCTGGCAGCGGTTCGTTGCGTCTCAAATGATGCCGGCTCTGCTCGACCAAACTACGATCGACATCAGCGCGGGCCCGCGTTACCTGTTCCGCGCGACGGGTTCAGTCATCAAGTTCAACGGCTTTCTCGCGGTCTACGAAGAAGGCAAAGACGAAAAGGACGACGAGGACGACGAGCAGACTCGTAAACTGCCCCTCGTCGAAGAAGGCGAGCGATTGACGCTTAATGGTCTTGCCGACGAGCAACACTTCACTGAGCCGCCTCCGCGCTATACCGAAGCAACCCTGGTAAAAGCGCTGGAAGAGAAGGGAATTGGCAGACCTTCAACATACGCTTCGATAATGACCGTGATCCAGGACCGCGAATACGCGCAACGCAAGGAAGGCCGCTTCTATCCGACCGAGCTTGGGATCATCGTCAACGATCTGCTGGTCGAGAGCTTCGACGACCTGTTCAACGTTCAGTACACCGCTCACATGGAAGAGGAACTGGACGAGATCGAGGACGGCAAGATGCTGTGGACTGATACGCTTGCCGAATTCTACGAAAAATTCACCAAGGACCTGGAGACCGCGAAGCGCCTTATGCGCGATGTAAAGCGCCAGGAGATCATCACCGACGAGAAGTGTGAGAACTGCGGCTCGCCGATGGCAAAGAAATTCGGCCGCTACGGCGAGTTCCTCGCTTGCACCAACTACCCCGAATGCAAAACAACGAGAGACATTCCCAAGGTTCACGACGAGGCCGGGGAAGAAGCTCACGCTGAAGCCGCCGAAGAGATCTGCGAGAACTGCGGAAGGCCGATGGCGATGAAGCGCGGCCGCTTCGGGCAGTTCCTCGCGTGCACGGGTTATCCTGAGTGCAAGACTACCCGAAAAATTCAAAAGGGCGGCAAGTTCGCCGCGCCCGACCTCGTGCTTGAAGAGGCGTGTCCGCAGTGCGGCGAGCATCTTGTGCTCAAGCAAGGCCGCTACGGACCGTTCACGGCTTGCTCGAATTATCCGAAGTGCAAGTACGTCAAGCAGGAGACGACCGGCGTGAGCTGCCCCGAGTGCGGCACCGGCGAGCTGGTGGTCAAGAACAGCAAGCGCGGCGCCTTTTACGGCTGCGGGAATTATCCTGCCTGCAAGTTCACGCTGCGGGATAAGCCGATTGCGCAATCGTGTCCCCAATGCGGCGCGCGCTTCCTCGTCGAGCATACAAAGAAGGACGGCGGGCGTGAGCTCAAATGTCGCGCGGAAGGCTGCAAGTACAAAGAGGCTTTGCCCGACACCGATGTTAGCAACTCCGAACATGAAGAGTCGCGTTTGACAGCGTAAATCAAGAGATCGGCCACCAACCTGATCGCACCCTAGTCTGTAGTAACGAGCATTCCTATCTCAGCACACATTCTCCCGGCTTTCAGCTTGCGGCATTGACAAATGAGTTGCCAGGCATTAGAACCAGATCACTGGTCTTGGCCCTTACGTAGCATAGTTTGAAGCGAGGCTAAGACAGAGTACTGAAAGGAGGATCAACTATGAAGAACCTCAATCCTGCGATCATCGGTATTGTGTTGGCGGCTTTTGTGTTGGTCTTTGCGACGAAGTCTGCAAGGGCGCAGGACCCGGTGAAAGTTGCGCCGGACCAATACAAAGTACTGCTGGAGAACGATCGTGTGAGGGTGCTGGAAGCTCGACTCAAGCCGGGTGACAAGACTGCGATGCATTTACATCCAGCTAATGTCACGTACTCTTTGACCGATGCGAAAGCGAAGTTTACTCCTCGTGGTGGCAAGGCCGTAGCGCGTGAGATGAAGGCCGGTTCAGCGAACTGGAGTCCCGCAGAAAAGCACATCAGTGAGAACGCCGGAACTACCGAGGCTCACGTTCTGATTTTCGAGTTGAAGGGTGGCAAGAGCGGAAAGACAGCAAAAGGTGCAGACCCGGTGAAAGCAGACCCGAAGCATTTCAAAGTGCGGCTGAACAATGCCTGGGTGCGGGTGCTCGAATTCCGGGCCCAGCCCGCTGACAAAGTGCCGATGCATACGCATCCGTCTTATGTCACCTACAATTTCACCGGTGGCAAAACAACTTTCACTTTTCCCGATGGAAAGACTGCAGAGCGTGAGGCGACTGCGGGCAACGTGACTTGGAATGAATCTGAAGCGCACGCTGCGCAGGTTGGCGACACTGAGGCTCACAGTCTCCTTGTCGAGCTGAAAGCGGCACGGGCAAAGCCGAATAAGTAGTCGCACAACCGTGCCGATGACCGCCCGGTCTGTCGAGCGAGACAGATCCGGTGCATCTCAACAAACCTCCGTTCCCCGATCTCGTGAAAAAGCGAATCACAGTCATCTTCCTGCTGACGGTGACGGCTGTTGCGCTGTACTTTTGTTATCTCATCTTTCAACCATTCTTGAAGCCGCTTCTATCCGCGGTTGTGATTGCGGTTGTTTTCTTTCCTGTCCACGTTCGAATCCATCGGGTGCTTCGCAGCCCGAGCCTCGCGGCGCTTGCGTCGACGATCATTGTTCTGCTTCTGATCATCGTTCCGGCGTTCGCGATCATTCTGGCGATCAAGGAAGAGGTCGCAGGCCTGGTCACTCTCATAGACGAGAAGAGTACCGAGAGCGGAGGACTGAGTCCTTACGTGAGCCAATTGCTCGAACGGCCGATGCAATGGATCGGGCGGTTTGTTGATCTATCCCAGTTCGACCTCCGCGCTTCGCTTCTCGGCCGGCTGAGGGAACTGAGTTCGTTCCTGGTTTCGGGAGGATGGATGATCGTTGGCGGAGTGACCACATTCATATTGAATTCGGTCATCGCATTGTTCACGCTGTTCTTTCTATTTCGCGAAGGAAGGTCTATGCGAAGGCGAGCTGCCGCCGTGTTACCGCTCTCCAGCGAGCAGGTTGATAAGCTGTTCCGCGGGATCGAGAACACGATTATCGGCACCGTGTATGGCGGACTGGTGGTCGCAGCGGTTCAGGGGACGCTGGTGGGGTTGGCGCTGTGGATCTTCGGGGTTCCCTCACCGGTGTTGTGGGGAGTGATCGCTTCCTTCTTCGCATTGCTGCCCCTCGTCGGCACCGCCGCAGTGTGGGTGCCGGCTTCGATTTATCTGATCGCGACCGGAAGCTGGGTGAAGGCTCTGATTCTGGCTGCCTGGGGAGTTTTTGTCGTCGGCACGATCGACAACGTGCTGAGGCCCTACCTGATCAGCGGTCGAGTGCAGATGCACACGCTGCTGATTTTCTTTGCCGTATTCGGCGGCGTAAGGGCGTTCGGATTCCTGGGCCTATTCATAGGTCCGGTGATTCTCGCAGTCACGCTTACGGTGCTCAGCATGCTGAGAGATGAAGGGCGCTCGTGGAATGCGTATTGGCACGAGGAGAAAGCCGCCGCGCCTGCGGGCAATGATGAAGATGCGACGCGCTAGCAAGACAACTGATCGAAGAGGAACGCGCCCGCACCCCAGCGGGGTGAAATGTTTATAGCGACGTGCTCCGTACGATTGTCGCATCCAGCGGGGGTGAAATGTTTATAGAGACGTGATCTCGTACAATGGCCGCACCCCAGCGGGGTGAAATGTTTATAGAGACGTGGTCCGCACGATGGCCGCACCCCAGCGGGGTGCAATGTGCCGCATCCTGGTTTGAGAGCGAGGACCGTCATTGCAGTTCGCAAGGTGGAATTATCCGTTCCTCTAAACATTCAACTCCCAGCGCGTTATCGCTCGAACGGAGTTTGGGCAGGCACCGTTCGTACGTCGCTGGTGTAAGCTGGAATTGAACAAGCATTCGACTCTGTCTTGGGTATTCGCGGAAGTTTATGAAACATGGCACCCCGCTGGGGTGCGGCCATCGTACGGACCACGTCGCTATAAACATGGCACCCCGCTGGGGTGCGGCCATCGTACCTATCACGTCGCTATAAACATGGCGCGCCGCTGGGGTGCCGCCATCGTACGGACACCTGTCGTTATAAACATGGCACCCCGCTGGGGTGCGGCCATCGTACGGACCACGTTGCTATAAACATGGCACCCCGCTGGGGTGCGGCCATCGTACGGACCACGTCGCTATAAACA
>JBBPIH010000037.1:0-34476 GCA_038040455.1 Acidobacteriota bacterium | reverse complement strand
TGGCACCCCGCTGGGGTGCGGCCATCGGACATAGCCTCTGAAGCCCGATGCTATCGCTGAACCAGCCAGGCGACGTCTTGCAGTGCGGCATCGCTAGACATTACGCCTGACGCCATCGGCATTACTCCAGACGAGGCGGCCCCTGCTTTACGCGCTTCCGCAGTTTCTCCCAGGAAGAAGTCATCAAGCTTTCCAGCCACCACGTCGCGCCCGCTTTCTCAAACGGGCCAACTTTCTTGATTCCTTGCTTGCGATTGCCGCCGGGCGTTTGACCCCCCACGACGATATCGAATGGAGTGGTCTGCGCACGATGCTCATCAACGAATTGCTTCAGTTCTTGAACCTCCCCGGGTGTCATTCGCTCCATGGATTTGTACTTCTGTGGAATAATCCCATCCCATCTGAGCGCGCGCTGCATCGACTTCGGCTTGAGCCAAACACCAGGCACCCAGATAGGAATCCTGGGAGACTGCACCGGCGGCGGCAGCATAGTCATTTCCTGGACGCTGTAGTGCTCGCCGCTGAAACTGAACGGTTCGCCGCTCCAGAGGCCGGCCATTATCGCGAGGCCTTCGTCTAACCTCTGCGCCCGGACCTTAAGATCCATGGCCTCGCCTACCTTGTAAAACCCTCCGTCATGTTCGGCAGCTCCCAGTCCGACTCCGAGAGTAAGACGGCCGTTTGACAGGTGGTCGAGGGTGACCGTTTCACGGGCCAGCTTCCAAGGACGCCGCCGCGGTACTGGAGTGATCATCGTCCCGATACGAATGCGCTTGGTACGCATCGCTATGGCCGCGAGAACGATCCAAGGATCGAACCAGGGCCACGGCGGAACGTTCTTCATTCCGATGTCCATGGCATCCGCGATAAAAACTCCATCCCACCCAGCGGCGTCCGCTTCCTCGGCAAGCTCGCTAATGGTGTGGACATCGCCGCCTTCAATAACGAATCCATACTGCATAGACAAGAGTGTACGCGGTAGTTCTGACACCCTGTGTCATATTTCTACTCGAATTCTCAGTTACCGATGGTTCCCCAGGCGAACTCGCTCGCTAAGACACCCGCGACAAACCGTATTGCCAAGTCGCGCATCAAAAACCCGCTGCTTTACAACGCGAGCGGGGCTGCTGTACCCTTGATTCCGAGGGTCAGAGCTCCCATCGTTAACCTTGCTATCAGTGAGGAACACCATGCTTTCTGTAAACAAGTTCAGATTTCAAGGCCGTGGATTGGCGCTCTCGCCTAACTGGCTTCAGGAGTTCTTCCGCCAATACACTTTCCTCTCGCTGGTCGCGCTCTCGGTCATCGCGGGAATGATGTTCGGCGCCACGGTGGCTTATCAGGCCAGCATGACTGAGCAGGCACAAGAGGTAGCGGGGCTCGCGAACTACCGCCCGAACCTGGTCACTCGCGTCATCGCCGGGGATGGCAAGACGGTTGTAGGAGAATTCTCGCTTGAGCGCAGAATCCCGGTCACCTACGATCAGATTCCCGAGACCATGAAGAACGCCGTCTTTGCGATTGAAGACGACCGCTTCTTCCAGCACATCGGAGTGGACCCCATTCGCATAATTACCGCTGCCTTCAGAAACGTGATCAAGAGTCGAAAGGCAGAAGGCGCTTCGACGCTGACTCAACAGCTTGCCCGCTCGCTGTACCTGACCCCCGAGAAGACATATTCAAGAAAGATCAGAGAGATTCTATTTGCTTTGCAAATCGAACGCTACTACACGAAAGAGCAAATAATGGAGATGTACTGCAACTACATCTTCCTGGGTGGCGGCGCCTACGGCTTCGAGGCGGCCGCACAGTATTATTTCTCCAAATCGCTCAAGGACCTGACGCTCGAAGAGAGCGCTTTGCTGGCTGGACTTCCCAAGGCGCCGAGCCTGTACTCGCCGACGCGCGATGAGAAGGCAGCGCTTGAACGGCGCAACCTCGTGCTCTACCGCATGCGCGAAGAAGGCTACATCGCCGACGACGAATACAATCGCGCCCGCCAGACTAGAATCAATCTCAATATCAGTCCGCCTCAGAACGCGAACAACTCGATCTTCGGTTACTTCGTCGAATCCGTGCGTCAGGAGTCCGAAGAGACCTTCGGGACCTGGCAGACTCAGACCGGTGGGATGAATATCTATACCACGATCGACCCCTCGGCCCAGCGCGAGGCGGTGCGATCGGTGCGCCGGGGTCTGCACGCGTACGAAGACCGTCACGGCAAGCGCTGGCGAGGCAAGCTGACCAACATCCTGGATCAAAAACCGCCTATTGGCCTTTCGCATTACTCACACCCCGACTGGATGGGTGGCTATGTGGCCGGCGAATACATCTACGGCCTCGTGATGAGCGTAGGGCCCTCGAGCGCCGAGGTCCGCTTCGGGGACTACAGGGCCTCGCTCACCGACGCGGGAACGAAGTGGGCCGGGTTTCCTTCTTCGAAACTGGTTCGAAAAGGCGACCTCGCCGTATTTAAGGTCATCAAGGCCGACAACGATAAAAAAGTGCTGGATGTGACCCTTGATCAACTGCCGGCGGTCGATGGGTCTCTGATATGCCTGGAATCGAAGACCGGGGACGTCAAGGCGATGGTCGGCGGTTATGATTTTGCCACTCGCAAGTTCAACAACGCGACTCAAGCCGAACGACAGACGGGCTCGACGTTCAAACCGTTTATCTATGCCGCGGCTGTTGAGAATGGCTTTACCCCCGATACGATTGTAAGCGCTGAGCCGTACGTTGATCCGGTGACGGGCTGGTCCCCGGCGAACTACGACGGCTCTTCTGGCGGAGGTATGATGCCGCTCAGGAGCGCGCTCCAGCAATCGATTAATGTGGTTGCGGTTCGCTTGCTCTCGATAGTCGGAGTAGACAAGGGCGCGGATATTGTGAAGCGCTTAGGCTTGCCCAACCCGATGAAGCGAGTGTTACCTTCAGCTCTCGGCGCAACCGAAGAGCCGCTGCTCGACATGGTCAGCGCCTATTCGGCTTTCTCGAATCAAGGAGTGCGCGTCAAACCGCACTTGATCAAGCGCGTCACCGACTCGGATGGCGATGTGAAGCAAGAGTGGAAGTCTGAATCGTCCAAAGCGATCTCACCGTGGGTTGCTTCCCAGATGCAAGTGATGATGCGCGGAGTGGTCACCGGCGGGACGGCGGGTTCCATGATGGGCAACAAGGAGCTCGCCAAGCGGATGATCTGCGGCAAGACAGGGACGGTAAACGACTTCACCGACGCATGGTTCATCGGTTTCACGCCTACTTACACCACTGGCGTTTGGATCGGTTATCCCGGTCTGAAAAAGACGCTGGGCAACAGGGAAGCGGGTTCGGTCGCGGCGCTGCCGATGTGGATTCACTTCATGGAGAAGTTCCTCAAGGACAAGCCCAACGATCAATTCCCCAAGAACGTTCCGCCTGATAGAGAAGTGCTCGCGCGCAGATCTGAAGCTGAACGCGCGGTTCGCGAGGCGCAAGCTGGAGAAGCGGCGCGCGCCAACGACGAACTGAGTGATAAGGCAAAGAGCGTTGCTCTAGACGAGGAGCCTGCGAAAGAGCCCAAAGCCGCAAAGGAACGGACCTCGCCAAAGATGGATGAGGTTGAGCCTGGCGCGCCACCGCTGGTACCTCGCGTTGAGAAACCGCGGCCAGAGATTGAGCGAGATACTTTCCGACCGCCACCCGGAGTCAAACGCGACGATCGCAGTACCGACAAGGACGAGAAAAAGAAGCGCGGGAAGAACGGCTAGAGAGATTGCGGATTGCGGATTGCGGATTTCGGATTGAATGAGGTGATCGCGTTCGCGATTAGAATCAAAGCCTGAAAATCCGAACTTCGAAATCCGCAATCCGCAATTAAGAATGCTTTTCACCATCCTGGTCATTGTCATCGTCGTGGCCCTTATCTACGGACTCAGTGGCAATCGACGGCTGAACCTCAACGAAAGGCTTTACCTCAAGCGCCGCGGCTTCGAACCACCAATCGAGTTTGAAGAACGCCCTCGTGTCTCAAAAGACGCGCGATTGCTGAGCGTGATTGAATCGCTCAGTGACATCTCGCCTTTTGCGCGTCAACGTGCGGCCGAAGACCTCTCACGGATGTGCGCGTCGGGCCAGCGCGATCAGCGAATGCTGTCCTCGCTAATCAAGACACTTGATGACAGCGACGCCTCAGTGCGCGGCGCTGCGGCGAAGGCATTAGGGAGCTTTGGTGGTTCGGCTTCAATCGAAGCGCTCAAGAAAAGAATGGAAGCGGAGGAATCAATACACGTGAGGGCGTCGTTGGAGCAGGCGCTGGAAAAGTTGCGCGATTGGTTTCGACAGTGAGAATGCCGCTCCTCCACCTCAACTATCAAGTAGAAGGCTAGTACTCAGTCACACTCGGGTTGATAGATCGCGGAATGAGAACTTCCAGCTGCCAATCCCGTAGGGATTGAGTTGAGGCGAGTCGCGCGCGCTCATCAGAAGACGATCTACAACATTTTGTTCCGGGCTTCATCGGAAGCGCTGCAGTTGTTGGGTGTAGCTCGGATTATTCAGCGCGTCGCCTTCGGGAAATGTCGAATGGAGGAACTCGCCAGATAAAGAAGCTGGGTCCGGCCCCGTTTTTGACCATCCTCTAGGCAGCAGACGATTGTCCTTAACCGCTATGTCTCGACGAATGAAGCTCGTCGTGAAGGCGCCATTAGAATCCTGCATTAGTTCTTCATAGATTTGTGCCTGCTTCGAGCTTGAGATCACATTCTTAGGATTTGTAGCGAAAAAGTGGGGCTGGTAAGGCCCTTTCTTACCCCTGATGTCCCGATGTACTCGGAATCCAGAACGTTGCGATCGCATTGGGCGGGCGGATTATACATGTAATGAAATCAACGTTCAACAAGGATTTCTATCGCGGAAGTTGTAATAAAAACCGCTGGATTAGGGCTAGTAGACAGTCACTGCAAATATCCTGGGAGCGCAGGCATCCCTGCCTGCGTCGCGTTTGCGCGAGATAGAGAATAGCCGTTAACGGAAAGAGGCAGGCAGGGATGCCTGCGCTCCCAGGGCCCAGGTTGAATGCCCATCGTGTCTTAGCGATTTCCTTGCTCAGTTCTACTATTCTGTATAACATCGGCTCGCAAGTATTAATCATTGGGCTAATGAAGCAGACAATCCCCAAAAGATGAAGGAGAAAAGCGATAATGCGAACAACAAGATGGAATCTTACTCTCGGTTTAAGCCTCCTGCTCGTCGCTAACCTGGCCTGTAATTTCAGCGTGACGACGGCCAGCATCAGCAGCTTGAAACTCGGCAAAGATAAGACCGTCAGCCAAGAGACCAGCAGCTTCAGCACGGGTGATACGATTTACGCTGTCGCGGTCATTTCAAATGCCCCGGGTAAGCTCAAAGTAAAGGGACGCCTGGTCGTGGAGGATGTCGCAGGCCAACAGATCGGACCTATCCCAGACCTCGAGACGACGCTGGATCTGGCCGGCAGTGGCACGGCGACTTTCACTTTCTCGCCGCCGACGGCCGGTTGGCCGAAAGGCAAATATAAAGTGGAAGCTCTGATGCTGGATGAGAACGGCGTGCAAAAGGATCAGAAAGCCGCTAGTTACACGGTCTCTTGAACCTGCGCTTTTCAGACGGGCAACACGAGCGATGCGCTTGTGATAGAGATCGCCGGGGCGGTCGCCAGCACAGACTGCGCTCCTCTCATTACAGGTTTCCTCTCTTTCCAGGTTTAGGTCAGCTGTCCCCAACGACAGCAATCAGGGGTCGGCGCAAAGGAATACGCGTACGGTTCGGCGACTTGTCAGGCGTTCGTCCTTGGCGATCTAATCATTTCATCACTCAAATGGCCGCAATGCTGCAAAGCCATACAACAAAGTGAAGCCGGCGAATAAGACCGTCAGAGCGTAGTAGCCCAGCCTTAACCACCAGGTAGAGAGATACTCCTTGACATCAAAAAACCACTGAAGCGCCAATCGGACACCCCAAAACACCGCAATATATCCGCACACGCTGCGGGCCAACCCCGTCCCGTTAGCCAACTCCCCAGCATTGAAAAGACTGATCACGCCGAACGCGACAATCGCCAGCACGACATAACCGCCGTAAACCCAATACATCTGCCGATGCAGATGAGAAAGTCCGGCCAGTTCTGTTTTCCATTTCAGTTGAAATGGCACAAGCGACGATGCGATCAACACCCCCAACTGTCCCACGCCAGCTACAAAGATCAATGTTGGCATCAACTCTTGCATCAGCGTCTCCTCGTCGGCCCTCAAACATTCAACGCGAACCGAGCGCTCGCATGAACGGCACGATGATGTTCCTGACAAACGGTGGGTGAAATAGTCCGTACGCGGGTAGAGCCAGGATGACCATTGTGAACAGCCATCCGCGCCATCCGCGCCCAAGGCCGATGGCCCGACCAGCACTCGATCGCTCGGCGAAAATTGCGATGGCCTGGGTTGCAAAAAAGAGCGTTGGCCAGCCATACCCGCCACCCGCCGGAACTGAAATAACTAAGTCATGGATGATGCCACTAAATAGAAACCCAGCTACGATCGCCCACCGCGGTCCAAACCGCGAGCTCAACGGGCGAAAAAGAAATCGGTGCGTTAGGTCCCGAAAGGCAGCGTTCCACCTGCGCCCCCAAAACTCACTAACGCTGCCCGAGGCTAGCGGACCGTTCATGAGCGGGCGCGCGTCGATTCCGACCGACCTCCAGACGCAACTGAGCAGATGGAATGCACCGAAGTGAAGCACCAGGACTAAGCCGACCATCCCCACCCAGCCAGCGAGAAGTCTTCGGTCCTCGGAAATCCAACCAGCCACGCCCCAAAAGAGCGCGCACCCCATAAAGAGCTTTATTGTGGCGAAGCCCCATTCTCTTGCAGTCGGTCGATCCTTCTTAGGCAGCCGCTCAGAACTCAGGAAAGCCTTGGCGTCCAAACCCGGCCACGCAAGTAAGTATCCGGCGTGTTGCCAAGCTTCCGCATCAGGGGCCGGTGTGCGCCGCCAGGTTAACCATTTACAGCCGGCAAAGATTACGAAGGAGAGCAGCCACATGAAAACCCAGCGAGGCCACTCTCTCGGCGTGAATATTAGAACGGCCACCGGCAACACAATTACCGGTCCCCAGCCGCGCCAGGCCGAAATCTGTTGCGGGGCTTTTCCCACCCTCACATTTTCCATAATGAGAGTACGACCAGATTGATTGTTGGGCGGCGTTGCTACCTCGTCTCGTCCAACTTCACGACCTTCCTCAGATTCATCGCCAAGTCCTCGGAGAAGATCAACTCAGTGCTGCTCTCAAGCTCTTCAACAGACCACCAACGTGCCTCAACAATGTTCTCTTTCCGGTGAACTTCCTGTACATCGGTTGGGAATTCGTAAGTCTGAGAACGGAGAAGGAAATACTGCTCTTGCTGGCGAATGATGCGCTCCCCCCAGAGGAAATCAGCGACCCTCGTCCAAAGTGGTTCAAGGTGAACGTGCTTCAAGCCAAGTTCTTCGACAGCTTCACGCTCGGCTGCTTCCCCAAAGGTCTCACCATCCTCCAATCCGCCGCCCGGTGTTGCCCAAAACTGTTCGCCGTCGGGTGGAGCGTACCGGAAGAGGAGAACACGACTGTTGGAATCGACTGCGACAAGTCTTGCTGCTCGGCGAAATTCAGGTTGCATTGCTATTCCTGTAGTGTACCTTCTGACGGTGCTCTCATCCGCCTAACGGATCGGAAATGAGCTGCGGCCCGGCGTCCTGGCCGAAGCTGGCGCGAGGCCGTGCATGAGAAACATGTGGATATGGTAGGACCGGCTGCGGCCTCGCGCCAGCAAGGACAGCCGGGCCGGCAACTCCATTTCCTTGTTGTTAGGCGGCGGGAGGAGCGTTGTTATCCGTCCGAGTGTTTTTAGCGTGCGCAGCGGCGGCGACGATGAGGAACACGACGCCGCATGCTAGAAAGACGACGTTTAGGCTGCCGCCTTTGAACAGCGGTATCACCGCGGTAATGAAGCAAAGAACGCTGACGACCGCGAATCCCCACACCGCCATCTTTACTTGTGCCATTCTCCCTCCCCGTGAGTTGTCGCCTGCATGCGTTTGTTGGGCTTGCTACGTTACCTGTATCCGGTCGCATCGGCTGGTTTGCCGGCATCCTGAACCTCACGAACGTAGCGCCAAGCATCGGGCTGAGACCCGTCCAGATCGGTGAAGCCATACACCTTTGCGAGCTGGCCACTCGATAGCGACTGACTACTCCAGCGCGCCACCTCAGGATCTCCAGCAAGGTGCGCGACGGCACGCCCGACGTACCGTGGCGTTTCGGTGATGACGAAGTGCGGTTGCTTCGCGGTAGCATCACGCCAGTTGGCTTCACTGACACCGTAGTTATCCAGCATCTGCTCCGAACGCATCCAGCCGGCAGTCAGAGCAACGGCGGTGCACTGATGGGGCCGAAGCTCTTGCGCCTGAGCCCAAGCCATGCGAATGACCGAGGTCTTGGCGAGATCATAGAACAGCGACAACCGGTAGTTTGCATTGTTGTATTCGGCAGTGCCGTCCGTCATCTCGACGACCAGTCCGCCCGGATTCTTGATCAAGAGGGGTAGTGCGAAGTGGCTGGTGATGATATGGGTGTCGATGGCGAGCCGCAGCATGCGCAGCCCCCCTTCAAGGGAGTGCTCCCAC
This sequence comes from Acidobacteriota bacterium, assembly GCA_038040455.1. GTDB lineage: Bacteria > Acidobacteriota > Blastocatellia > UBA7656 > UBA7656 > Onstottus_A. Next base: position 25,800 of record JBBPIH010000037.1, on the reverse strand, counting down.
ACGGGCACGTTCCACTCGATCAGAAAGTCCGCCCCCCACACGTCGTTGACCAGGATATCCAGGCGACCTTGCTCACTCTCGATACGCGCCACCAGCGCTTGCACTTGCGCCGGGTCCAAATGATCGACTTGCACGGCGATGCCCTGGCCGCCAGCGTGCTGCACGAGCTCGGCCGTCTCTTCGATCGTTTCGGGACGGTTTAACTCGGAACGTTGCGTGCGAGTGGTGCGACCAGTGAGGTACACCGTGGCTCCAGCCGCGCCCAGTTCGACAGCGATGCCGCGGCCCGCGCCGCGCGTTGCCCCTGCGACCAACGCCACTTTGCCCTTCAGTACTTGACTCATCATCCAACTCTCTCTCGCTCGTTTCCGTCTAGAATTGATGCCCAACGTTGCGGTTCAGGCGCTCGCGAAGCGCAGCGTAGCGAGTCGCCTGCAACCGCGGGTTGGGCGGTGATTTTTCTTGGTGCTTTAATACAGCAAAGGGTAGCCAAAGTTTTTATCGCTTCTTCCGTTTTGCTTTTGCTCTTTCCAAATTCTTCTTTACTCTGAACTTCACAATCTTGCTTATCAAGTCGAAAGGGATTGGCTTATCTAATGGAAATCTTACGGAACTCTTTGCACCTTCATAAACAGATAGCTCATCCTTGAACTTCTCAATTCCTCTTGGCGCAGGATAAAACCCGATATGCTTTTTGAAAGCAGCAAAATGAACCAGATTACCATTCAGAGTGAAGGTCGGCATTTGATATTTGATAGTTTCTTCTGCGTTCGGTGCCGCTTTTCGGATCGTCATCCTTATCTTTTCTAGAATCTCCTGAACATCACTTGGGAAGCCCGCAATGTACTCATCTATGTCTTTCGGTGCTGGTCGATTGGTTCTCATCTTGTTCCCTTCGTTAAGATCCTGAATAACATTCTGAACCGCCCAACGACTTGGCGCTCACCCGCGGCGCCTCACCGTCGCATCGCAATCGCACTGATGCTTCCGCGGCGCCGACGGGTGCAGCGCCATGTTAGACCGATTCTCGTCTCATTGAGATACGTACAGCACCTGAGCAACGCCGATCAATTTGAACTCGATTCAAGATTCCGGGCGACGAGTCGGGCCTATTCATCCATTACTGTGCTGTTTCTCGAGCCATCCCATCCCCGTCGACGCTTGCGCGGTGCAGTGTCAAGATCAGTAACCAGGAGATCTTCATTGAGTCGCTGCGCCGACTGAAGCACTATTCCATCGGGATCGGCGATACCGGACGATCCGTAAGACACCAGGTCCGCAGTACGGCCTGCCACATCAGCACGGATTACTGCAACGCTGTTCTCTATCGCCCGAGCGATGTCAACATTCCTGGCGTGAACTGCGACATCCGCCTTCTCAGCGATATCGGTGGGACGTGCAGCGTAGTCCGCCAGACCTCCAAGTACGGCCTCCGGGCAACAGAGGATTTCCACTCCCTCTGATTCACACCAGTCAACTCGTTTGCGAATGAGCTCGACTGACTCCATGGAACCGCATGGAAGAAGAGGAGCCTGGTACGCGGCAACCTTCACAAGAATTCATCCTCATAAAACAAGGCTGTGTCGCCTGCAAGCCTTGGTTGGGCCGCCTTTGGTTTGCAATATTGCTGGAGCAAGAGGTTCTCCTAACTCGAATGCCGCTGCAGAAACTCCAAAGTCTTTTGGTTAAACTCATCCACCTTCTCATATATGGGGGCATGAGCGCAGCCTTCAAAGACGATGAGTTCAGCCCCCTGAATATTGGCCTGCATCCGATCGGCAAAGCGGGTGGACGTGACTATGTCGTACCGGCCAAATGTTATCTGCGTCGGGGCTGTGATCTTGCCGAGATGAGGCTCGACATCATGCGCAATCACCGCATTCGATTGTCGCATAAAGGCGTCCAAAGGCTGTGCGGGGCGTCCCCGGACAAACGCTGCCAGCGACTGGATGTAGTCTGGCTTGGCGGCATAGAGTTCGGGTGTGAAACACCAGGGAAAAATACCCAGTATCACCATCTCGGTCACGCTCCCCAAGCCTTTGGCCATGACCTGCCAGCCTTCTACCGCCGTTTTTATGAAGGGGTCCGTTTTGGTCCAACCGCTATGGAGCGATAATGACTTGACCTTCTGGGGATACTTGGCCGCAAGCCACATACCCGTCGCCGCCCCCAATGAAAGGCCGGAGATGTGGGCGCGATCCACGCCCAAGGCCTGCATGAAGGCACCCACATCGTCGGCAAAGAGTTCTGTGGAATAGTTCCCTGCAGGCTTGTCAGTCTCGCCAGCCCCCCTTGGATCGACGGAGATACAGGTAAAGTACTTGGCGTACTCGGCAACTTGGAAGGCATAGCAGGCGTAATCAGCGGCCAAGTAGGGGATCAGGATCAGCGGCTCTCCTGATCCCTGCTGATCATAGTTCATGGTGATATCGTTCACTCTGACTTTGGGCATCTTATCGTCTCCTTTCTTCTCCGGTGCGTGTTGTGGTCATTCGTCGCGTCAAGCGGCCCAACGCTGAAGCTAACCGGCGCGCCTTCAAACTGGCAGATGAGGGTTAGCTAATGGCGCGGGCGGTTCAGCGAGTTGTTAGGCGGCGACGACCTGCAGTCACGCATGGATTCTTAGCAGCCCCTCCGCCCTGCGAATCGAGCTTGTTAACTTATACGACCCCTTAGCTACTCGACCTTCCGATCTTCGCTCTTAGCTCGCTCCATCGCCTCCGGCTCTAACTCTTCCGCACTCTTGTTCAATCTGATGAATATGCCCCACGCGGCCAGCAGCACGCCCGCCGCGACCCCGATGGAGGCGGCATGGGGCAGTCGCGATGCATCCTCATGGGCGAACTCGAAGACGGCCACCAAAGTTTCGATTGAAAGCGCGACGATGATGACGACCATGAACCGCGACAAGAATCGCCGGACGCGCGTTGGCGAGCTCACCTGCACCTCCCGCTGCACCTCCTCTTCCAGGATCGTTTGGCTGAGTTCGAGGGCGACCACCGCGATGGTCAGAAGGCCGATGCTCTCAAGGACAGCGTTGAAGCGTTCTCTCAGGGGCAAAGCCTCACTCGGATTGATCCCGTGCCACAATTCCAGTACGGCAAAGAAGATTAGAGAGATGGCGCAGCAGATGAACAGAAAGATAATACCTGAGTAGCCGATTGCAAAAAGCTTCTGAATGATCTTCAATCCCGAGGCCCTCCTTACCGTTGGCAGACAGTTAGCAAAAGCAACTCACGGTTGCCGCCCAGCGTGTAATGAATCAACAATTAGATAATGGCATTCTATGGTTTGAACGCACGCCGTTTCTGCTCCCCCAATGCCTCTTGCCGTACCTGAACTTTCTGCTCATAGGGGCTTAGAAAAACTGTACCTTCTCAAGAATCTTGGTGAACGAGATCGCGGTCGGAAACGCCTTACTGATACGCTCGGATGTCTTTTCAGCCTCCTGCGGCGAGATATGCACGGCGATAATCTGTTTCGGCTTGAGATGCTCTCTAACAAGAATTGGGCCGCTACCGTAAAGGAGGTACCAGGCACGGATAAACGCTATATCAATGTCCTGCTCACCCAACCTGAAGCTGGCAAAATTCTCCACGGCCGTATCCGCATCACCGATATGTAGCAGTTTCTTACCTCCCATTTTGATCACGTGGCCGAGGTTCTGTATCCACTGAAATCGCTCGTTGACGTGCCGCAGGCCAAGGACCTCGACTTCAATTCCGTTGACGTTTACTGTGGTCTTTTCTTTCCAGGGCGGCGTTATTTGTTTGATCTGAGCCTTGATCTGCGGGTAATCAGCAAACTCTTTTTCCAACCGCTCGTTGATCTGGTGAGAGGCAATCAAAGTGGCTCTAGGATTATGCTTGAGATGCAAGCCAACGGATTGCGGATGGAAATGGTCGTCGTGAAGATGAGAAACCAGAATTAAATCAGTTTTGTTGAATGGCGGTTGCGCTTTTTCCAGTTTCTCAAGCAAATCGGCCGGGGGAAAAGCACAGTCAGGCTCGCACTCACGATACAGCCCGTCAATGAGCACTTGTTTCCCTGCGGCCGCGATAAGCACACCTTCATTCGCAGTGTAGGTGATCTCTAGAGGGCTGTTCGCTTGTTCATTCTCTTTTGACTTAGCGCTTTGTGACTCTTTGGGAATTTGCGGAGTTGAGTCATCAATTTGGTGTTCATGATGGTGACCAACCGCAATATCTTGGTGGTCGCCACGCGAATTCCCAAAGAGCCCGCTTGGTCCAAGGTGAACAACACTCAAAACTAATAGTACTGCAACCGAGACCAGTATTGAGGGAACGATCAGTGTTCTAATACAGATTCTTCTAATAACGTGATTACGTATCATCTAGTTTAACTCGCCAAAATCAAACTTGCCGTGAGCATTACAACGTGCGCTAACATATGGGCAATCATCGCTGACTCAAGACCTCTCTTCCAATAAAGATAACCGGCAATCAAACCAAAAAGCGAATTGGCAACGACGACAAAAACAATCAAAGCGGCAGTAGCTTGGGGAAATAACAAAAAGGCGATTGGTAAATGACCGATGCCGAAAACTACTGACGAAATCAGAATTGCTATGACGAAATATGCCGATTTTGGTTTGTTCTGTCCTTTTTGAAAAAGCCGCCACGTTGCCCACACAAGGAAAGTCATCAAGCCCCAACGAAGCAGTAGTTCTTCGGTGATGCCGCCGTAGAGCAAGCGGGTCGGAACCGGAACTAGTTTTCCAAACTCGGCAATCAGGGCAACAACTTCAGGCGGCAAAAACGGCTTCCAGAGTAGTCCGGCTAAAACAATAGCAACGCCGCCCGTCAAACCGCCGATAATGCCCGGAACGATTTGGGGCCTTAAGGCTGAAACTAAATCTGTGCCGCTTGCCGCCGCTTCCGCGACAGGTGATGTCAACCCGATTTTGGACGCAAGCGCAACGCCAACAAGAACTGCGACGAACAAAATGACCGATGGTTGAACTAAACTTAGAATTTTTAGTCCCGGAGTAATCTGCGGAATTTCTGTTCCCGCAGGTATCGGCAGAATTGCTATTAGCGCCGACAAGTCAACCAGCAAGAAGGAGAAAACGCCCAATAAACCAGCCGTCAATAGAATTAGGAAAAGTTTTATCTGGACGTTCATTTGCAATTAGCTAGACGATTCAACTTTCAGGCGGCGCAACGGGCTGCGGTTCAGCCGCCGCGCATTTCAGCGGTTTGGTGTCCACGCTCCGGGAAACGTTGGTCTGGGAATTGATCGGAGAATCTGGAACCTTAACGTTTGGGTCGTAGCCGATTCCGCCGCCCGGGCCGGTGCCGACACCCATTCCTGATCCTACGCTGGCCTCCAGTAACTTCACATGCTTTGCTATCTCGGGATAAAGGCTGTCAGCATCTCGCGCGGTCTTTTCGATAGCCCCAACGAGCGTGTCCTTATCGATCTTCTCGGTGAGGAGATCCGTCACCGCAAAAACCCCCCTTTTATGCAAGACAAGCTCGGTAGGTTTAGACCTCTTGTTCAAATCAACCAGCTTCGACTTGAATTCCTCGTCATCCGCCGATTGGTTGCGAACTCCTATGGGTACACTGATCCTGACGGTCTGATTGTCGGCGCTCCGCTCCAGAGTTGCGTCGAGCGCTTTTAGGTTTTTGGGCCGATATCTTAACTCCGCTATTTCCCAGAGACCTTCTCTTATCTGAATGGGCTTGTACCCACTCGCGGAAAGCAGCTCAACGAGGTTGAGCGGCGTGATCAATTTGGGCGGAGATTGTTCTTTCTGTTGCGACTGCGCACTGAGAACCGAGCCAGTTGCGATCAACGCAAGCGCAACGACGACCAAACGAGAGGATAATGAGAAGAAACCTCGCAAAGCGCTTCACTCCGTTGGTCGATTCGTATATCAGAGTCACAGCATCAAGGTCAACGTGATGAGGCGAGCGAAGAGGGGAACAGCGGCCCGCGAGGGACAGCCGGAACGAGGCCATCTCCTGGCCGTTGCGAACCAGCAGGGCCTCGCCGACCAGCACCGCGCCTTGGCCAACCCACGTGGCTACGGGGAGCGGTCGGAAAGAAGGCGAGCAAATATTACGGCTGAAGTCCCATCCGGCGCAGCAGATCGGCGTAGCGCGGGTCTGAGCGGAGGTCATCAAAGTTTACCCACCATGTAATATATGGCAACACGCCGCTACGCTGTTGGAAATCCTTTTCGAGCCAGGCAAATACTTGATCTCTATCTCCAAAACCTGCGTACACTTGAGCTAGATTCATCCCGATGGCTTCGTGCCTGGCGTGTCGCTCTTTAAGTTCCCTTAGTATCTGGAGCGCCTCAGCCTGCTTACCCATAACCGCGTAACAGTATCCCAAATCCGCCAAAAATTGACCTGCCCTACCGGATAGTTCGACCCCCTTCTGTAGCTCTACAATTGCTTCGTCATAATGCCGCTGTTTGAGGTACGCCAAACCTAACCAACGGTGTGCTTGTGGAAAGGTCGGATCGAATTCGATCGCCCTCTTATTCTGTTCAATCGCTGAATTGATGTCATTCTTTAGGAGATAAATACTAGCGACGCTGAGGATTGGCGATAAAGGATCAAGCTCCTGCGCTCGCTTGCTCTCTCTCAGCGCTTCATCAAATTGCCGCTTTATTCTGAGATGCATAGTAAACCAAGCATGAGCCGTCGGGTAATTCGGATTGAGACTGATGGCTCGCCTGAACTCTTGCTCGGCTTCCGCCCACCTCCACTGCCGCTGATATATTTCCGCCAAGGAGGTATGCACCTCGGCTAATGAATCATCTATCTGCAATGCCCGATCAACAGCGGCTTTAGCCCTCGGCAGCGTCTCGCTTGCAGGAACGCCACCATACTGCTCCAGCACCAAATAGGAATCAGCCAGGCCGGCGTAGCCGAGAGCATAATTCGGATCACGCTCGATCGCCTTCTGGAATTGATCGATTGCTTTACTGATTCCGTCCGCTGTTCGCTTGTTCCACAAGTAACGGCCTCTCAAGTAGAACTGATAGGCTTCTGGGTTCGTTGTCTCGCGGTTGGCAAGTTGTTGTTGCTGCGCGCCCGACAGTCTCAACTTCAGTTTCTCAGTGACTTCTCGCGCAATAGCTTGTTTGATTGAAAGCACGTCCGCGACCGCGCGCTCGTACTCCTCGCCCCAAAGCTGGGCTCCCGTGGTGGCATCAACCAAGTCCACCTGAATACTTATCCTGTCTCCCAACTGGCGCACTCTTCCCATCAGCACCGCGCCCACGTTCAATTCGCGCCCGACTGCCCGCGGGTCAACTTCCTTGCCCTTGTAGCTAAAGGCTGTTGTGCGGGCGATAACTCTCAATTGCTGGAGCGCAGTCAGGCTATTGATGAGCGACTCTGAGATGCCATCTGCCAAGTACTCTGTGCTGGGATCATTGTTGGCATTAACGAGCGGCAGCACGGCTATCGTCTTGACTGTTCCAGCGGAGTAGAGATAGTAGGCCAGGCCGGCACTCGAGATCAGGATGAGCGAAGCGAGAGCAATGGCCAGGCCACGCCTGTGCCGCTTGATTTCGCCTACGATATATTCGGCGCTCGAAGTCGTGCGTACCGCCAAAACCTCGCTCGTCGCGACCTCGGCTCGCTGCGCGTCGGTAGTTCCGCCTTCAGGCGGAGTCGCGCGCGCTCCGATGCTGCCGCTTGAAGGCGGCACGATCAGCGCCTGCGCACCTTTGAGCTTCGCCTCAAACTCCAACTCCTGCTTCAAGTCCTTGAGGTCAATCAGCATGTCCGTTATATGCTGATAGCGCTGCTCGCAGTCTTTCCGCAGCGCCTTGCTTACGATGCGCTGCAACTCGTCAGGCGCGTCTGGCGCGAATTGGCGAAGCGGCACAGGGTCCTGATTCAGGATCGCGCCCATCACGTCAATCGCATTGACGCCAGAAAATGGGGCTTGCCCCGACACCATCTCGTGCAGCACGACGCCCAAGCTGAAGATATCACTGCGCACGTCCACCTCCTGTCCGCGCGCCTGCTCTGGCGACATATAACTGGCCGTGCCCATCACGGTTCCGGGGGCTGTGACTTCGCGCTGCGTAGGCGCTTTGGAATTGGGGGCGGCTTCCGGCGGCCTCAGCTTGGCTAGGCCGAAGTCCAGAATCTTCACGAAACCATTAGCGGTGACGAAGATGTTTTCCGGTTTCAGGTCGCGGTGGGTGATGCCTTTGGCGTGCGCGGCGGCGAGTCCAGCGGCGATCTGCTGGGCATACTTGATGGCCTTGCGCACCGGCAGCGCGCCATCATTCAACTGCGCGCGTAACTCTTCGCCATCAAGTAGTTCAGCGACGATGTAGGGCGCGCCTGCGTGATTACCGATGTCGTAGATGGTCAGGATGTTGGGATGATTGAGCGCGGAGGTGGCACGGGCCTCCCGCTCAAACCGCCGCAGGCGATCTTCATCACTGGCAAAGTCAGCCGGAAGCAATTTGATCGCAACTTCGCGATCCAGCCTCGAATCGCGTGCACGATACACCTCACCCATTCCGCCCGCGCCGAGTTTGGAAACGATACGGTAATGCGAAATGATTCGTTCTTCCATCTCACTCGCTTTTCACAGCGGCAGCCCAACGATTGCTAGACTTCGTTGCGCGACAGGACGTTTTCGATCCGCCGGTCCGGAATCAGCCAGATCAGCGCCACTGCCACGTAGATCGCCGCGGCGATCCACGGCGAAAGCAGTGTCGCAACGATCGCCAGGATATAAAGCACCGGCGACAGCTTGCCCTTCAAGTCGCGCCCGACCGCTTTTTTCAGGATAGAGTCCGGCCCTTGCGCGCGGATGATCGCCCGCTCAAGCAGGTAGTACGCGATCGCGGCCATCAGCAGCACCACACCGTAGAGCGCGGTGGGCGCCACGGTGAAATGGTTCTCCCCCATCCAGCCGGTGGCAAACGGAAACAACGACAGCCAGAACAACAGGTGCAGGTTGGCCCAGAGCATCGCGCCCGTGACCGTGGTGGAGGCATGCAGCATGTGATGGTGGTTGTTCCAGTAGATGCCCACATAAACGAAACTCAGGACGTAGCTGAAAAACACCGGCAGTAGCGGCAACAGGTCGTGCAGGCTGTCGCCGTGCGGTACCTTCATCTCCAGCACCATAATCGTAATGATGATTGCGAGCACGCCGTCGCTGAATGCCTCCAACCGTCCCCTGCCCATCTCCCTCCTGAACTTCCTACGCTGTTTCGCCACTGACCGTCCCGTCGCTATACCGGATCGGGCCAGGGCCGCATCGGAAACCGCAGCCCCTCGTACGAGTGGGCCAGCATCATTACGCCTGCGTCGTCGAAACGATGCCCGACGATTTGCAATCCAATCGGCAAACCGCCGTCGTCGTAGCCCGCACATATCGAGGCTGCCGGTTGCTCCGACATATTGAAGGGTGCGGTGAATACGATGTGATCAAACGGACGGGCCGGGTCACCGCCCGGTGCTGGCTCGTCGACGGCGTAAGCAGTGATGGGAGAGGTCGGGCTGATTAGGAAATCATGGCCCTGGATCGCTGCCACGGCCTTCTCGCGCATCAGCATGATCTGTCCAAGCGCACGCATCGCATCAACAGCACTGTGGCCTTCTGCCCGCCGGCACCACGCAAGTATGAAAGGCAAAACCTTGCCCTGACGTTCCGAGGGAAGCCGCTCGATCTCAGCCAACAAACGTGACTGGAAGAAAAGATCGAGACCATCGAGCATTTCATCGGTGACAAAGGGCCCAACCGGTTCGACAACTGCGCCGGCTTCTTCGAATGTTTTGGCCGCCGCCTCGATCGCTCGACGAACTGCTGGTTGCGGCGTAATGCCGGCCCCGATTTCGATGAGGAGACCGAGCTTCTTGCCCCGCACCTCGCCAACAAGCGCCCCCGTCCAGTCCCGCGCTTCGTAGGGCAGAGCCATGTAGTCGCGTGGATCTGGCTTGGTCAGGACATTCATAAGTAACGCTGCGTCGGTAACGGTGCGGGTCATCGGGCCGGTGACCCGACCCAGATACGGCGGGTAGATCGGGACCCGGCCCAAGCTGGGTTTCAACGCGAATATGCCGTTATAGGCCGCCGGCAGGCGCACCGAGCCTCCGATATCGGTGCCGAGCGCAAGCGGGCCATAACCGGCCGCGATCGCCGCACCGGCGCCCGAGCTGGATCCGCTTGTGTTGCGTTGGGTGTTCCAGGGATTGCGGGTGATACCGTGCAGACTGGAAACGCCAGAAGCCAACATCCCAAAATCCGGCATTGTAGTTTTTCCGAGTAAGACGCAACCGGCCTCTCGAACGCGGGCAGCCGGGGGCTGATCTACGGCGGCGGGGGTGAATTCCGCCGCCGCGGTGCCGATCGGAACCGGGTCACCCCTGGTGGCGATGAGGTCTTTGATAGTAATCGGCACGCCGTCGAGCTGACTCAAGGGCCTGAACTCGCGCCAGCGCGTCTCGGACGCTGCTGCCTGGACGAGGGCACCCTCACCATCAATGATGTACATCGCATTGAGCTTTGGCTCGCAGGTCTCGATACGGGCCAACACGGCGCGCGTCACCTCGACCGGTGAGAGCTCTTTCGTGCGGTAGGCATGCGACAACTCAAGTGCAGTGAGGTCGTAGAGCTCGCGTGTCACATTGTTACCCCCGACGTTCGGTTCGATCGTGATGCGCGAAGCAGAGACTGAGGGCGATTGCTCATGGATGAGGAGCCTACTATCCCGTATTGATTGGAGCAAGGCCGGCCCGCCCTCCGTCAGGAGGGCCATGTTTATAGAGCCCGTATCGAGATGTCCCCGTCCTCCGACAGGAGGGCCATGTTTATAGAACCCGTATCGAGATGTCCCCGCCCTCCGTCAGGAGGGCCATGTTTATAGAACCCGTATCGACATGTCCCGCCCTCCGTCAGGTGGGCCTGATTCGTCACCAGGTGTGAACAGTTTACTCGCTGACTATCGACGTCAGATCGATGAGCTGGAGGCGGAAAAACAGAAGCAATATCAACAACGAGATGAGTATCGCGAAGAATTGAGACCGCTTCAACGTAAGCTGGAAAAGCAATACAGAAATGCTGAACACGTTTTTGTACCCATGTTTAAGAAGCTTGCGGAGAGCTTTCTTGGTGTCGAGCTAAACGTACTATTTGAGCTGTCGAGATCAACCGGTATTAGTCTCGTATTAGATGTCGCTAGAGATCCCCGACGTGAATACCATCAGCTTTCAGAAAGCCAACGTTTCTTTGTCGACATAGCTCTGCGAATGGCTCTAATCAAGTATATGAGTGCCGCAAGCGACCCTGGTTGCCTTTATTTGGACACTCCCGAAGGCTCTCTAGATATTGCCTATGAAACAAAGGCTGGAGAGATGATTGCTCAGTTTGTTCAAGATGGTTTCGGGTGCGTCATGACGGCAAACATAAACACTTCAAAGCTATTGCAATCCCTAGCTGAAGGATGTGACGCCGAATCGATGACACTATATAGGATGACGACATGGGCAGAACTCAGCGATGTGCAGACAACCCAGGAAGAATTGTTTGATGAGGCTTTCAGCGCGATTGAGAAGAAGATCAAAAAGCAAAAAAAGGGAAATTAGCTTTGATGAAGCCTGACGCGTACTACGACACACTCGCCATTTCCGCAAAGCTGAAGGGTTCATTTGAGAGCGTTGCACCTTCGGAGATCCACCTTTTTGCTTATCTTTCCTGTCTCCTAAGCCTATACAGCGGGAAAGCTGCTTCGGACTGGGGTTATGGATTCGTCGCAACAGACAATGGTTCGCCATATAGTCCGGAGGTAGACGATGCGCTCAGGTTTTTGGTGCGCGAAGGGTATCTCTACGAATCAAATGGCTACCTGACCATTGTGAGTGAAGGTCTACAAGACTATAGAGAACTTAGTGAGTTGCTGCGGAACCAAGAGCGCGAGCCATTTCTTGATGGGTCATGCGCGAGCGTCTTCGCACTGCCAATCGGTCTTATTAGACAAGCAATATCGACAGACCATGATATGAAAGTTGCAGCCTCATTCGGCGACACACGGGCACTTTTAACGGAAAGCAGTCTTGAAGACTTGCATGATGCCTTTGCTTTGCTCAGTGAACATATCGGCGTCGGAGTCAACGACTTAATGGTCCCGGCCGTAGTTTGGCTAAGTTATTTGTCGCAGATAAGCGAAGTAAGTAATGGATAATGTCGACCCGAACAAACTCCGCCAAATCGTGGAGAAGGAGTCCGTTGTCGCGATTCATAGGCAGCATGGAGATCTCGGCACGGCAAGTTTCCGCGCTCTCGCGCTAGCCCTTAAGACAATTTTTAACTATATAGAGCCAGAGAGCTTTGGCGCTATCATAGTAGTCTTCAAGACTCTTGATGATTCGAGCAGACCAATCGACGAAACGACGGCCAAAACCGTCGTCAATCCGGCAAACCTAAAACAGGAAGTCGTGGGCAACACAGTCATCCAAGTTTTGTCTGATGGACGCTTGTTACTTTGGACTGGGCTAGAAACTAGAGCTCAAACCTTAGCCAAGGAGGCGGTCGTTTATCGTTATCAAAGCAGACGGGAATATTTTCTTGCGGGAAGTACTGAGACTGAAGTTGCAAAGGTTGGCCAATACGCAAGCATATATTCCGTACCCGCATTCTCCGACCTTCGTTTGGCGCTCGAGCGCTATAGAAGCGATAGAGCCAAGGAAACTTCGTGTCCAATACTGCAGGCGGCATGGACGAACGAGAAGCAGTTACTGTTCGTCCAAGGTCCCGAAGATTTCATGCGCAATTCTCTTGTTGATTTCTTAAAAATCTCCTTACGAGACGCTGAGACCAGGCCCGAGCAAAACATGGGAGTGTCATATCCAGTAGATATTAAGGTAACTTTCAATTTTTCAAATCGGCTTGCCCTAATCGAAATCAAGTGGTTGGGAAGTTCAGTTAAACTAAATGGGAAGCTGGTTAGTCACTATGATGGGCGCGCACGGAGCGGCGCAAAACAACTGGCTGACTACCTTGTCAAGAACAGGAAGCAAGCTCCTACACACATCATGCGTGGATACCTCGTAGTCTTCGACGGACGACGACGAAGAATTAAGAAGAACACAAAATCAATCAATAGTGAGGACGGCGGCTATTACAGACACAGGGAGATAAAATTCGACCTGAAGTATGACGACGAGTTGGAAGACTTTGAAACTCCGATTCGGATGTTCATGGAACCGGTTACAGAGCCATAAAAGAAGTTTCATTTGCGCGCCCCTAATTCACGACGTCGGGTGCATCGCCCTGCCTAGATGGCGAAGCCTTTGATGATCAGCCAGAGGCCGAGAAAGCGGGGACAGGAAGCTGACCCGTCCAAACGCACCGCTAAGGGAAAGAGCCATAGACCCCAAAGGATCCGGCAACGATCGCCTGTTGATGCAGATGGAGAAACAGCATGCTGCGGACTGTCGTACCGACATCGCGGACTAGCGACGATCCTTACGCTGTTGCTTGAGTGTTCGCGCCAAATCTTGAGCCAAAGAATCAAATTCTTCTGATCGAGAGAAATCGATCCATTTATGTGTTCTCAAAAAACTTGGCAATTCGCAGTCCTTGTATCGGAGAGGGATAATCAGCTTGCCCGGGCCGCTTAATTCTTGAAAGAAGGCAGTGGCAAGCTCTTTACGTACCCAGGGTCGCGAGACGCTTTCAGGAGACAACACAATGATGAATGACCGTGTGGATTCCATCCCGAATTGAATCTGCTCCACAATGTCATCTCCGTAATCGATATCCCACTCGGCAAACCAGACAGGAACATTGTTTGTTTCCAACGCCCTAGAAAGTTTCTTCGCAAAGTCTACATCACATCCGGCGTAGGAAACAAAAACCGTCGGCTGGCGAAATCCGCCTTGAATCTTAATATCACTCGTAAATTCATTAAAATAATCCAGACGGCGTATTCGAATAATTGTTTGGAGTACTTCGATTCGTTTATAAGTATCAAGTTGATTCCAGATCGGAATGATCTCCGGCGATAGAAGATAATTCATAGCTCGCTCGACGGATGATTTACATTCCTTTCTAAGCCGAGCGTGTTCTGCGATTGCTCGAATGCAATGCGATGTCACATGTGGAGATGTTGCCCAAGAACCGTCGCTGCATTGCTGTTTGATTATCCAATCAAGTGTGATGTCAAATAGGCGCGAGATCTTACTTCCATTTGGATCATCGTTAAGGAAATGTAGTGTACAGCGATGAAATAAGAACTGAGCTACAATTGAGGTCGTTTCAATATCAGACACCAACCTAGATTTCCAAGGTGGTATTTCAGTGTCTTCCAGTAAGGATGTAAACCTCAGTGCCAGCCTATTGTGCGTAATATCAGTTGGCCACAAGTCATGGAGCATAAGATAGCCAATCTGCGCGTGTAGCCAAGCCTCGTAGGTGTCATAATCCCGAAGCCCAAAACTGCCTTCTATGTGTTCATCTTGAGGGTCAATTTCTGCTAGTCGTTCCCATCTTACAGTAAGCCATGCATCTTCATCATTCCTTACCCTATCCTTCGCTTCATCCCCAAATCCATCCCTCACCCCATCAAAGTCGCCAAGCCGCTGAATCCGCAACTTCTTTCCTTTATAGCGGGCAGATTCGAGATCAACCAAGATATACCGTGACTCTGACTCTAACGCCCTAGCATACTCAGATTGCCGAGCCTCGTGGTCGAACCTTAACCAGTACTCTAAAGTGGCAGGTATTCCATCAGCTTGTCGACGGATTTCCGAATAACGGCAAAACGGCTCTGGACCTACAAGAAACTCAAAAGCGGTTTCCAGAGCAGCGGTCAATGTAGCCTCATCCTGCACCCATGTAAAATCATCTCCACGCTTGGAGAGAAGCGCGAAAACGGCGGCGATGAGAAAGTCGTCAAGCGACTCAGCCTTTGAATACATTTTTGTCTTATTTATCCATTCGTGTCTGATTACACTCAAACTTTACTTACGATCGTCGGGACGAATTATAACAAAAACCCATTCTGTTCAGGCACCGACGTTGTCGGGCAGCAGCTGGGGTCAGGCGAGCAATATGCAATTTAAATCATCACCGACTTTCAAGGTTGAGCAATGAATTGCAAATTGATGTCATAAAGCAGCGCCTCCAGCCGCGAGTTTGATAAGCTCGCGGCTGGCATTAGATCGCAGAAGGAGGCGCCAGATGACAGTATACTGTGGAGTCGATTTTCATGCTCGTGTACAGACCGTGAGTTGGTTGGACACTGAGGATGGGGAGATTCACCAAAAGGAACTCAACCACCGCACGGACGATGTTCGAGGATTCTACCTACAGTTTGCCGGCGAGGTGATCGTTGGAATTGAAGCAAGTGGTTACTCGAGGTGGTTCGAAGATATGCTGGAGGGAATCGGGCATCAAGTGTGGGTAGGAGATGCGGGGGAGATCCGGCGGCTGGCCCGTAGGCGGCAGAAGAATGATAAGCGTGATGCTGATCATATTCTGGATTTGATGGTGAAGGGAGAATTCCCTTGCGTACACCGACTGTGTCGTGAGAGCCGGGAGGTCCTGGGGCAACTACGTTACCGGCATCGGCTGGTGAAGATGCGAACGATGGCTGCTAATTGTCTCAAGGCGATCGCCATCGGAGCGGGACTGTCTGAGAAAACGCGACTGGCCACACGCAAAGGACGCAGCAAGCTCGATGCTGTTGGGCTGGGTGAAGTGTTGAACGAGCAAAGCAAGAGATGGTTGGAGCAGATTGACGATCTCACAACCAAGATCGAAGCCGTCGAGCGATGGCTGGAAGAACGAGCTCAGGCCGATCAACGAGTCGCGCGGCTGCGGACACATCCAGGAATAGGATTGCTGACCGGGCTGGCGCTGGTTCACACCCTGGAGCCGGTTGAACGGTTCGCCTCGACGCGCAAGGTGGCCGCCTACTTTGGACTGGATCCGATGGAAGACTCCTCGGCAGAGAGAAAGCGGTACGGCAGTGTGAGCAAAGCCGGTTCGACGCTGGTGAGGTTCCTATTGGTAGAAGCCGGGCAAACAGCGGCCAAGCGCGATCCCCAGCTAAGAAGCTTCTATCAGCGGTTACGTGACAAACGAAAGACAGCAAAAGCAAAGGTGGCAGTAGCGCGGAAGCTAGCAGTGCGTGGCTTCATCATGCTGCGCGACCAAATAGATTACTCCGAGTTTCTCCGGCGTGGTGTCGAAGCACGGTTTTCCCGGACGGGCAGCCGCTAATGACTAGACTTGTTGTGAACTGGTCTTCCCGGTGGCGTGCATAGGTTAGCTACCTGCCAATTTGATTGGGAGACCGGCCTCTCTCAGGAGAGTGCGAACTAGTCCTCATGGGTCATGCCCGGATAGATGATTGATCGCACCTGAACACCGCGATCGAAGATGAGGAACTCAACAAGGTCCAAGAGACGATGGACGGCACAACAGACCCTTGACTCAAACCGCATTAACCCGCGCGGCCGATTGTCTGCTCAGCCAAATGAATGTCAAGGGCTGCGCAAGTCGGCCAACGGCAGCGGCAAAGGAGGCTCCGCGGCTTTCTCTTTTCCGCTGCCTAAGAACGGCCGACCCTTGACATCCATTTGGCTTCGCAGGGATGGCCGCTAAGGGTTAATGCTCGAAGGTCAATGCTATCAGTGTAAGATAACCCCTAAGAAACTCAGACTAGAATGCGATCTGATGCCACAGACCAAGGTGAGTTACTCTTAGCGCGGCGACCCATGCGAGTTCGCCCGACGGGAAACGTGTGCCTGCGACGTGCATTTTTTTCTTGACTTGCCTGGCTGCTTTATAGATGCACGCCTGACCCCGCTTCTCCATTGGCTTCTCCATTGTTTTAAGAGCCGCCGACACCTGGACCGTGATTGAATAAGCCGGTTGGCGATGTCGTCACGCCAGGACTATTATTAGTTGCTATGTTTAGTGACCCATCAATACAGGCCTTGTTTGATCAAATCCTTAAAAGCGCCCCGCCTGTGCGGTACTCGCGGCCGAAGCGTAGGTGCGATGTTTGTAACTCCTTAATGTCACCTGTTCCGCGTTCCGTTAATCAGTATGCTTACTATGAGCTTGATCGGAAATATGGGAATACGTTTCGATGGAAGGGCGTTTGTTGTGACCTCTGTGCAATTGACTATCAAGACACTAATCTACCACGTAGATACCCGGCCTTAGATGCTGGATATGTGTATTTGATGCAAGCGGCCTGCGGCTACAAGATTGGCGAGAGTCGTGATCCGGAGGCCCGGCGAGTACAAAAGGAAAGAGATATTGGGCAGCCAGTAAAATTGCTCCATACAATCAAATCGCCTCATAAGATTGGTGCTGAGAAGTATTTTCAGTATAGATACAGACGTCTAAGAATTAACATCGGGAATAAAGAACGCGAGTGGTTCAACCTCAGCCAGCAGGACGTTGACTATATTAAGAGCTTCACGGAAATTGAAGCTTGGCGACCATACTTCAAGACTAACCGCGTGATAGTGAGACTGCCTTTTAGAGAGATACTTACTTAGCTGTTCTCTCTCTCTCTATAGCCTCCCAATCGTGTTCCCACCGCGAAGGCATAGTTGTGACATTTGAGACTTCTCCAAAAAGACCCTCACTTCTTTCAGTTCTTCGTCAGGTTCAGTGGGTCATCGCATAGATAATATCGTTGACCCCGACTCATATGCGCCAAGCTCATTCTGAAGCGGATAGCCTCGGCGGACGCCCAAAACCGGCCATTCATGATCACCTCAAAACCGGCCATTAAATAGTCGTGCGGGACTTTGACTCCGACCAGAAGGTTAATGTGACAACCCATCACCGTGGTCAGGCCATCACCGGGGAGAGGCGTGGAAGCGACCGGGCAATATCGTGAAGTCTAGTGGGAGGGAATCCCACCTCGGAAGGCCTAGCCAGCCACCGAGTAGCGAGACCTTGGGAGGCGAGCAGTAATGTTCGCTTCTAAGCGTAGGCCAGCAAGCACGCGGGCCGTAAGCCGAAAGGATGAAGGGAACGAGCCCCGTAATACCCGAAGAAGGAAGGACGACGAATTCATGCCAGCGGAAGTCAACACGAGCACAGCCGCTAGGGCAAGGAAGTGCTCGCTTCCTCGGGGTCGGAGACCATGGCACGCGTGACATTGAGACTGCACGGCAACCCGGGAGGCCCTGCCGCTGCTTTCCAGAGATCATGCTGGAGAGTATGCCAAACAACCGCACAAAGGGAGGGAGGCAAAATCGGCGACAGGGAGTCGGATCGTCTAATAGTACCAACGAAGGCGGGTAATGCCGCTGGAGGGAAGGAGACGACAGATGGTCGAGCAGAGTAGAGAAACACCGGCCGAACACGGAAGCGGAGAACCGGTGGAAACGAAACTGCTCCGCATAGCAGCGAAAGCACGCAAGGAGCGCAAGCTCAAGTTCGTCAATCTGTATCACCTGATGAACGAGGAGATGCTACTGGAGTGCTTCAAGCGGCTGAGTGCAAACAAAGCCGCCGGGATAGACGAGGTGACGAAAGGCGAGTACGGCGAGAACCTGGAGGCCAACATAAGAGAACTGGTTGGCCGGTTGCACAGGATGGCGTACCGGCCCCGACCAGTGCGGAGGGTGTACATCCCGAAGCCTGGAAGCGACAAACGAAGACCTTTAGGAATCCCGAGCCTGGAGGACAAGCTTGTGCAGTCAGCGCTGGCGCGGATACTGGGAGCGATCTATGAGGAAGACTTCACAGAGGACTCGTATGGATTCCGGCCAGGACGAAGCTGTCACGATGCGTTGAGAGCGCTGAGTCAGGCAGTCGAATGGGAATCAACAAACTACATAGCCGAGGCGGACATAAAAGGCTTCTTCGACAATGTAGACCATGACTGGATGATGAAGATGCTGGAGCACCGGATAGCAGACAAGCGAGTGCTTCGGATGGTGAAGAGATTCCTGAAGAGCGGGGTGATGGAGGAGGCAGAGATGAGAGCGAGCGAGGAGGGGGTGCCGCAAGGCGGTAGCATCTCTCCGTTGCTTTCGAACGTCTACCTGCACTACGCCCTGGACCTGTGGTTTGAGAAGGGGTACCGAAGGAGCTGCAAGGGAAAGGCGCGGCTGATTCGCTTCGCCGATGATTTCGTCGCATGCTTCCAGAACAGGGAGGATGCGAAGAGATTCCAGGCAGCGCTAGTCGAACGGCTGAACAAGTTCGGACTGGAGGTAGAACCGACAAAGACCAAGGTGCTGGAGTTTGGACGCGACGCGGAGGGACACGCGCGGGCAAGAGGAGGGAAACCAGAGACGTTTGACTTTCTGGGGTTCACTCATTATTGCAGCCGAACGAGAGACGGGAACCGATACAGGATGAAGCGAGTGACGGCGCGAAAGAAGTTTCGAGCAAAGCTGGCGACATTCAAGGAGTGGCTGAAGCGAAATCGAATAATGCCCACACAGTGGATCATGCAGAAGGTAGGGCTGAAGCTTCGGGGGCACTACGCCTACTACGGAGTGACGGACAACTACCGAGGAGTCGCGCGATATCACCGCGAGGTAACGAAGATGTTATTCAAGTGGTTAAATCGGCGAAGCCAGCGCAGGAGCTACAAGTGGGAGGAATTCGAAAGGCTGCTCCAGATCTTCCCGTTGCCGCGGCCGCGAGTGCGAGTTGATCTCTTCTATCGAGCGCGAATGACAGTCTGAGGAGCCGTGTGCGTAAATAGCGCACGCACGGTTCTGAGAGGGGCAGGGGCCAACTGGTGAAAGGTTGAAATGATGTGGCACCGCCGGGAAACCAGGCGGCAAACGGAGAAGACAAATCTCAACCTGAAACATCGGAAGAAACCTGCCTACTCGCCCAATATGCAATTTAAAGAGTCAATGCATGCCTGACCCTCTGCTGGAAGGAATTGCGCCTGCTGAATTTTCCGGGCTGCTGCGCGGGATGAGTTGTGATGTCTGGGTGCCAATGATGATGTTCCGTCGAATTGCAGAATTGCAGAATTGCAGGCCTGGCACCATCTTAACATTTACTGCTTGATTGTATGACTTCCGACCAAGGCGGACGTAGAGGGACTCATCACCACGTCCGACCGGTGCGGTTCAGGCAAGTTCAATTCGCCCGAAGTTTCTTAAGCATCTCGACGGCATTCGTGTTCTGTGGGTTCAACTCAAGGGAACGCTGATAGTTCCTGATGGCAAGCTCCTTGTCACCCTTCACCATATACGCTTCGCCCAAACTGTCGTATGCGTTCGCATAGTCTGGGAATGCCTCTACGTTGAGCCGAAACACAGCCACTGCCGCGCCCACATCCTTCCGCGTGTTGAGAAAAAAATATCCTAAACTGTTCATCTCGGATTTGCTCAGCGAGTATTCGGCGGAACGCGCACGCATCTGCCGGAATTGTGTGAGCGCCGCCGCTACGCCTGTTTCCCGTATGATGGGGGCAAGAGTTTCGGCGATTGAGCGTTTCGGCATCTCGTATGGTGCGCCGTCCAAGATACGGTTGATTGCCGCCGCGATATCGTCGAGACGGTACACATTGCCGCGCATATTCGACAATAAGATAATCACGCGCTCCTGCTCCGGCACTCGCAGCAGTAGATTGGCGAAGCCGGGAAGACCGCCCGTCGTGCGTAAAACTTTGCGCTTCTTACCCGACCATTCCTCTTCGGCGGTCTTCCAACCATATGCCGTAATCACTTTTCGCAAGCCGAACAAAAGGTTTTTTGAACGCTGGCTGGCGAGCGCATTGCCATAGAGCGCACGCTCCCACCGGTGCAAGTCGCGCGCGGTTGAGTAGAGACCGCCGGCAGGCGTTGCGCCGATGTGCATTGCGTTATCAATACCGGCGAAGTTCTGCCGATAACCGGATGCTCGCTTTGGCACGAGCGGCGCCAGAAATGCGGGAACGGTTTCCGTCATAGCGGCGGGTTGTAGGATACGCTCCCCTAGCACTTGCCAATAGGACTTGCCGGTGACGTGTTGGATAATCGCGCCGAGGACAGCGTACCCGTCGCTGCTATAACCATAATCAGTACCCGGCTCGAAGCGAAGCGGGCGCGCGGCAATCAGTTTCACCAGCTCGTCGTTGGAGAGCAGGTCGGCGTTAATCTTCGTCACGATTGGTGGAATGTCGTTTGAATTATCCGAAAAGGCAATGTCCTGCTGAATCCCGGACGTGTGATTGAGAAGCTGGTCAACAGTAATTCTAGTTCCGGTTTCGCGCGGATAATAGGGAACATAGTCGGACACTTTTCCGTCGAGCTGAATTTTTCCTTCTTCGACGAGCTGCATGATGATGAGAGCCGTCATCGGCTTTGTCATTGAGGCAATTTCAAACTTCGTGTCTAAGGTGTTCGGGATGCCCCATTCAAGATTCGCTTGACCGAAAGCTCGTTCGTATAAAACCTGGCCGCGCTCGGCAACGAGAATGACGCCGTTAAACTGCTCATATTTGTGAGAGAGCGTCATCAGTCCGTCTATTCTCTTGGCTCTGGTCTGCGCGAAGCTGCGGGTTTCAGCAGCCGCGAGACTTATTACGGCAAGCAATAGTGCTACTTTTGCAAACAGTCTGAGGGTATTCACCATACGTTTCCTCATTTCCTAGAGACTACAGACTCGAGTACATGCCCACCGGATGGCCGGCTGGATCGACTACCACGGCGATGGCTCCGGTGCCGTCGGACAAGTCGAAGGGAAATCCGGGCACGACCGTTCCGCTAAGGTCCTTCGCCTTCTTGCAGCTCGTTTGGATGTCGGTTACCTGGACATAGACCACTCCGTTGAACGGACTGATCTTGCCCTCCGCACCGCGTAACGTGCCGATCGCCGTGCCACGCGAGACGATCTCCACCGCCTGATCAGTGCCCTGGAGCGCGGTGAATTTCCAATCGAAGAGCTTTCCGTAGAATTCCCTGGACTGCGCCAGGTTGGTCGTGGTGATGTCAAACCAGGCGATGCGCCCCGGTCCGACATCCGCCGGGCGAGTCTTTTTCTTCGCTGCATCGAGGGAGCCAGTCACGAGAGTCAGCGCAAAAGTGATCGCCAAAATCGCATTTCGCATCCTTGTTCTCCTAAGTCAATTTGTTAAGGTACGGGTCGCATACTAACAGATGACCCTAATCTTGTAGTTCGGCAGTGGATCTACTCCAACGCCCTTAAGCATGATCATCGCACCCCCTCTGCACACGATGCCGAAGCCAAGGCCGTAACCGAGGCACGCAAGGCGTCTAGGTGGCGGCCAAAATCGGAATTGCTCAGCTGGGACATCGCTTCGCGCGCTGGAGTTAGCCATCAGCTTTCTGCGAACTTACTTCGCTTTGGTCGCGCGCTGCCGCACGCCATTCTGCACGAGCACTAGCCCAGTTACGTTGCCCATTGCATCAGTCTCAAACTCGATTACCGCGCCGACCACTTTGATGGAGAAGCTCGTCGGCGACTCCGCGACCATTGTGAACGCACCTTGACCTGTGGCTTGAAGCACGAGCTTGTCGTCGTCCCGTGTGATCGCGATGGTGAACGCGCGAGTGAGCGGATATTGCCCGACGAAGCGCTCGAGTTCAGGATGCGGCGTTGCCATCGATATCACGCGGCGGATTCCCCACACAGCTAGCTCCGGCTCCGACGCGTGGATGAAATGACCGCTCTTCGTCGTGAGCACGAGCGCGCCTTTCGACGCACGCGCAGCGAGGAGGCCGAAGTGATTGATCCGCTGCTCGAGGTTTGCACGCAAGAATCGATCGTAATCCCCGGGAAACTTGATCCCTGGAGGCAGCGGCTCAGGCTTGCCGCCCAGGAGGACGACCAGCGGAACGTCTGGGGTCGCACCAGCCGCGCGGAACTCTGCGAAGCCGCCTAGCTCGGCGCGATCGAACTCACGCCTCTCGGCGGCGACGCCTGGCGGCGCCGCGCTCATCATTTTCGCCACCACCGCTCGAAGCGAGTTGCGTCCTTCCTTGTTCACGCCCGCTTTCTCCCAAATCGCCGTCATGTCGGCGTCCGTTTGCGTGAAGTCTGTCGGATCGATGTGGACGAGCCCCGCGACCTCCTTAGGAAAGGTCGCGGCGAACATGTTGATGATTGGGCCTCCCAACGAATGGCCGACGAGCACGTACGGCGGCGACGCGCCGACTCTGTCCAGCAGGGCATGCAGCTCGGCGACGATGTGTTTGACGGTTGGCGCTGCCGTACCGGGCTCAGATGCGCCGATGCCGGCGCGCTCGTACGCCACGGTTCGCGCGGCCTCTGCGATCGTCAAATTGATCCCGTTCCATACGGCGAGTGTCGAGCCGAGTCCGCTCTCGAACACAACGGTGGGCACACCGGGTTTCGACGTTCCCGCAATCAACACGTTCAACTTGTGTCCACCGACGTCGACGAGCCTCGGTCCAGGAGCCTGGGCGGACACCGAGTGAGTGGCCGCACAGAGTACCGCGATCACGGTCGAGGCGACACGTGCGCGTGTCATGAGCGATTGTATCCCCTGTCGCCAGCACCAGCGCCGGGCCGCTGCAATGCCCTCATCCCGCACGCGGGAATCGTACTCCTCTACGAAATCACCAGGCATCGCCTCGCGCACGCCCTCGTTAGGCGCGAGCGCCCAGATCATCCGCTTCACACCGGCCGGTATCATATAGTTCTCCATTGGATCGTCAATCCCGCCACATTCGCTCGCGATCGCCGAGGTTAGGAGCCATCGGGCCGTCTAACGCCGCTGGAACCGCTTGTTGGGCGCCAGTGCGCGCTTCAAGTTGCCAGCCGACGTTTACGGACAAGACCTTGTCTTTGCATTCCTCTCTGTTGCGTGATCCGTTCTCAAATTCAAATTTAGTTGTCTGTGCAAAATCTAGATCCTTACCAAGCCACGGAACCCCCTGGCGGCATAGTAGGATTCTGCACCGTTGTGATACACGAAGACATTGCCGTAGCGGTAATCGGCAAAGAGGGCGCCACCGAGTTTTCTGATATTAGCAGGTGTTATTATCCAGCTCGATGTTTTGGTATCGACATTTTCAAGTTTCTGCAGCTCCCGATATTGTTCTTCCGTTAAGAGTTCAATGCCCATGGCAGCGGCCATATCAATAGCGCTATTTTTCGGTTTATGTTCTTTCCTTGACTCCAGCGCTTTACGGTCGTAACAAACACTTCTGCGGCCTTTAGGACTTTCCGCTGAACAATCATAAAAAATGTATTCGCCCGTCTTTTTATCATGACCAACAACATCCGGTTCACCGCCAGTTCTTTCCATTTCATTGAGTGACCACAGTTTTTCAGTATTAGCTTCCAGCTTTGCTTGTACTTTAGCCCATTCAAGACCTTTATGGCGGTTCATGTTTTTCTCAAAACGGGCTTTCAATGTTCTGAGTAGTTCTTCACGTTGGTTTGCTTTCATGTCTTTTGCTCTTTGCATTTCTGTCTTCCTCTCTGCTCTGTTTCCTGAAAGAACCTTACGAAGGCCGCTCGCCGCGCTCCACTGCACGCAAGTGTTGGGCATCGCCCCGAGGTCCGCAAATCCAACCCAACGCTTAGTTCGCCGCCGTCTTCGCTGCACCGGCGGCCTTTTTGATGATCGCGGCCACCGCATTCGGCTGCGACACATAGATCGCGTGACTGCCCGCAACCTCGACAACCGTCGAACCCGCCCGCTGGGACATGAAGCGCTGGGCCGGCGGAGGAATCATCTTGTCCTCCGTGACGACCAGGTACCAGCTCGGCTTGGTTTTCCAAGCCGGCTCACTGATCGTGCCGCTCAGCGCCTCGACGCCCCACGGAACTTGAGAGTTGGCCATGAACGCGGCTCTTTCCGCGTCCACGTCTGCCGCAAATGACGCTGGGAACTTCGCCTTGTCGAGGAACAGATAGCCGTCCTGCGGAGGCAGGATCGGCGGCACGGGTGCACCGGGCGGTGGATCCTTGATGAGACTGGACACTGACTCACCCGTGTCCGGCGCAAACGCCGTAATATAGACGAGCCCCGCTACTTTTGGATCGTTGCCCGCCTCGGTGATCACCACCCCGCCGTAGGAATGCCCGACGAGAATTACGGGGCCATTCTGTGCGGCGATGATCCGCTTGGTTGCGGCAACATCGTCGGCCAGCGATATCGTCGGATTCTGAACGACGCTGACTGTGTAGCCGTCTTTCGTCAGAATCTTATAAACGCCTTCCCAACCCGAGCCGTCCACGAATCCTCCGTGGACGAGAACGACGTTCGTTGCTTTCAAACTTGGTACTTCAGCCATAACGGTCTCCTTTCTCTGAAACAGATCTGCTTAATTATCGAAAGCCTGCACGAACTACTCCATCTTCAGGCGCCCCTTCATATCAGTGTATGCGGTTGCGATGAGCTTCATTAGAGCCGTGGCATCGACGTCACGTTCAGGCCTGAGTTTCACATGGCGCATGAACTTGCCAGTGCCTTCCAACAGGTGCTCGGGATCGGCAATCTCGGCGCCACGAAAGAACCCGACATTGACATGAGCTTTGAAGGCATTGACATAGGCGAATGCCGCATCAGCTACACACGCGGTCGGATGGCCATCATGCAATAACTCTCGAACGTCGTCTCCGCAGCCGCGCATGACCTCGAACCAGCGCTGCGCGATCTCCCCCAATTCACCCGAATGCTCATGCATCCAGGCCTCGATAGCTGGATCTCGCTTGACCGAACTGAAGCCCCGCAGAAGTTGGCTCATGGCGATTTCACTTCGACGCTGGGCCACAAAGCTGGAATCTCGAGTCCCGTGGTCTCCAGCGCCGTATAACGACACCGTTCACTTGCCGGGCCGGCTGCAAGGACAGTGATGTCTCGGAAAA
>JBBPIH010000036.1:0-77200 GCA_038040455.1 Acidobacteriota bacterium | reverse complement strand
ACAAAAACCATCAGGTTGAATGGGTTTTGCAAGAGGCTCTGAAAATTGAAAAATGCAAATTTGTGCGGACGGCCGGCTATGCAGGCCAAAGTCCGCTTTTCAATCAGTCTTCAAATTTTGCAATTTGCAATTTTCATTTCTCAATTTTCAATGGCCCCCGCGCCGCGCTGACTAATCTCTCTTCCGCCAGAGCCACGCGCCGCCTCTTACTCCAAACTCATTCGAGATGATTTTAACGTCGGGTTCGAGTTTGAAGTTTATCCTGTCCGCGTTTCCGCCGCCGATGTACAGCTTGTCGAAATGAGTCAGTACGCGCAGGGTGTCGATGGCTCGCTTAACTCGGCGGTTCCATGTTTTCTTGCCTACCTTCTTGCGCGCCTTGTCCCCGATTTGCTGGTCGTACGTCTTGTCTTTGCGAAAGGGTAGATGAGCGATTTCCAGATGAGGGGCAAGCTGGCCATCCATAAACAGCGCCGAGCCAAAACCGGTGCCAAGGGTGATAACCATCTCAAGGCCTTTGCCTTCAATCGCTCCGTAGCCTTGCATGTCGGCGTCATTGATCACGCGTACAGGCTTGCCTAAACGCTCCTGAAGCACGCCGGCGAGGTCAAACCCCTGCAGCGCTTCGGTGCCCAGGTTAGGCGCCGTGATGATCTTGCCATTGCGGACGACTCCCGGGAAACCGACCGAGACGTACTCGAAGCCGGCGAGCGGCTCGACGAGCTTTATGAGAACATCCGCCAGGCCCTCGGGGGTGCAAGGATGCGGCGTCTCGATCCTGAGACGCTCGGTAATCATCTCGCCGTTGTTGTTGAGAATCGCCGCCTTGAGCCCGGTCCCTCCGATGTCGATCGCCAGGATGGGTCCATCAGGCGATAGCTCGGTCTGATCGGACGCCGCCGGTTGTGTAGTTTGTTTCGCTGTTGTCATTTGCCCTCCTCACTTGGTTTCTCATAACTTCCCCAATCCGTGTGCATATGGCCGCGCTCAGGGTGATCTACCCGCTCGTAGGTGTGCGAGCCGAAGTAGTCGCGTTGCGCCTGAGTAAGATTCTGCGGCAACCGCGCCGCGCGATAGCTGTCGAAGTACGAGAGGCTCGCGCTCATTGCGGGCACCGGCACCCCAATGCCCTGGGCCGTCTTCACCGCCAGCCGCCAGTTCGCCTGGGCCGGCTGGATCCACCGATTGAACTCATCGTCCATCAGCAAGTTCGGCAAATCCGGGCGGCGATTGTACGCGTTCATGATCGAATTCAGAAAGCGAGCCCGAATTATACATCCCCCCTTCCATATCCGCGCCATCTCGCTCAGGTTGACGTTCCATTTATGCTCGTCCGAGCCTCTGCGGATCAGGCTCAAACCCTGTGCGTAGGAACAGATCTTGGAAGCGTACAACGCGTCGTGCACGGCTCGAATGAGCTTCTGTTTGTCGCCGCGCGAACGCTGGGCCCTCGGACCTTTGATCTTTTTGCTCGCGGCCAGGCGTTCGTCTTTCATGCTGGAAAGTACTCGCGCATCGATCGCGGCAGCGATAGTCGGAATCGGCACGCCCGCGTCCAGAGCCTCTTGCGTAGTCCACTTGCCCGTGCCCTTCTGTTCCGCCTTGTCGAGCACGAGGTCGACAAGCGGCCTACCTGTTTCTTCATCTTTGAGCCGGAAGATTTTAGCGGTGATCTCGATGAGAAACGATTCGAGCGCGCCGCGATTCCACTCGTCGAAGATGTCCGCAAGCTCGGCAGCGTCGAGGCGCGCTGCTGAGCGCAATATGTCGTAAGCTTCGGCGATCAGCTGCATATCGCCGTACTCGATTCCGTTGTGGACCATCTTGACGAAGTGGCCCGCGCCGTCCGGCCCAACGTAGGTGACGCACGCGCCGGAATCGGTCTTCGCTGCGATGGCTTCAAACACCGGGCGAATGTGTTCGTAAGCTTCTTGCGCGCCGCCTGGCATCAGCGAGGGTCCGTGCCGCGCGCCTTCCTCGCCGCCAGACACGCCTGACCCGACGAACCGCAGCCCGTCCTTGCGAAGCGCTTCTTCGCGGCGCTGGGTGTCTTTGAAGTACGAGTTTCCGCCGTCGATCAGTATGTCGCCTTCTTCCAGGAGAGGCTTGATTCGCTCAATGGTCAAATCGACGGGTGCGCCTGCTCTTATCATCATCATCATTCGGCGAGGCCGCTCGAGCGAGCGCACGAATTCTTCGACCGACTTCGTTCCGATGAACTGTTTGCCCTGATTCTCGTTGACGAAGCTGTCGACCCATTCGGTTTCCAGGTTCCAGACGGCGACAGGAAAGCCGTGCTCCTCGACGTTCAAGGCCAGGTTGCGACCCATAACCGCAAGACCGATCATCCCGAACTGTGCTTGCTTAGCTTTTACTTCGCTTGACATAAGTAGTTCACCTGTACGGGCGGTCCTCCGTGGCCGCCCTGGGAGCGCAGGCATCCGTGCCTGCTTGGCGTTGCGCAAGAAAGAGGCAGGCAGGGATGCCTGCGCTCCCGGGGCGGCCACGGAGGGCCGCCCGTACAGCTATCTGATTAACTCGCCGCTGACTGATAAGCGCCCAAGACGTACTGTTCAATCCCGCGCGCCCAGCCTTCGTCGTCGTTTGAAGTTGTCAGGTAGTTGGCATTCTCTCGCACTTCGTCGACTCCCTGGCCCATCGCGATGCTGACGCCAGCCTGCCTGAACATCTCGACATCATTCGGCCCGTCGCCGATCACTGCGACTCTTTCAGTCGGGATGTTGAGAAGCGCAGCCAATCGCACAACTACTGTGCCTTTATGAATCCCGTAAGAAGTCACGTCCAGAAAGCGAGGCTTCGATTTTGAAGCCGACACTTCATCGGCCAGCTCACGCAACACTCGCTGTTCGGCTTGAACGACCAGCTCAGGCTTTCCAACGACAGTCAGTTTGTTCGCGTCCTGGGTTATGCGCTCAGCGTAACCCTCGATCCTCGGCGAAAACCCTGAAGTGTGCTCTTCGCGATCGACGAAGGCATCACGCCAGGGAGCCCACCAGTCAAGTTCGTCATAAAGCCACACGCCAATCCCAAAGTCGTCCGCTATGGCTTTAATGTGCGCGATGATAGCCGGAGAGATTACGCTGCGAGCAAGCACTTCACCGTCACGCTTGACGATCAGCGCGCCGTTGAAGGCGGCGAACGGCCCGCGCAGCTTGAGGACATCGGCGAGCGGGACGATGCTCCTGGGTGGACGCGAGCTCGCGAGCGACAACGCAACGCCGCGTTCGTAGAGCTTTGCGGCTGCGGCTTTCGTTGCGTCAGTCACTTCATGATTGGACGTGATGAGCGTGCCGTCGATGTCCGATATCACGAGGGCGATGTGGCTCGTATTTGGCATAGTCTCTCAAGCTCTCTAGGCCCGCTTTAACCCGACACAAGCCTGTAAGGGCGGCCCTGGGAGCGCAGGCATCCCTGCCTGCCTCTTCTCTTTCTCGCGCAACGCCAAGCAGGCAGGGATGCCTGCGCTCCCAGGGCCGCCCGTACAGGCTATCCTGCGTGTCCTTGCACGATCGGGAACCCATTTTGGACTATCTCAAGCAACGTGCGGAGTCCGGCCCCGATGTCCGTGCCCAGATGCAGTCGAATAGCACGGCGATGCCGGCTTGCCAGCGACTGAAAATCGCCGAGCGCCTGAGCCTGCTTCAACACGCCAAACGTAAAAGGTTCATTCGGCAGCGGCACGTCAACAGCATTGTCCGCGGTTACTTGAATGAACACGCCGCTCGCGGGACCGCCCTTATGAAGCTGTCCGGTCGAGTGCAAGAAGCGTGGCCCGTAGCCGGTAGTCGTCGCAACATGCAGCGCATCGCGCAGGTGAGTGCGAATAGCTTGAATTAGCTCTTCGTGCTCGGGCGTCTCCTGAATGTAGTCGAGCATCGCGATGTAGTCGCCCGCATGCGCCCGGCTGAGGTGCGCGGTGACCAAGCCATCAATTGCGACACCCGAACCAAGCTCCGTGATCGTCTCCGCGTCACAGTACGCCTTCAAGCCGCGCCCTTCCGAACCAAGCTCCTGGTCGGGCAGCGAACCGTTCTTCTTGTACACTTCGAGAAAGTGCTTGGTGTTGTCTTTGCTCTCTTGCACATTCGGCTGATCGAAGGAGTTGATTCCGATGATCGCACCGGCAACCGCCGTGGCCATCTCCCACAGGTAGAACTCCTCGCCAAGATCGAGCAGATCGTGGAGTCTTCTGCGCACGACCGGATGACCCGCGGATTCCAGAGCGCGCAGCTTCGCTTCTGTCTCGGCATCAGGCGCCCCGACGCCGATGTGAACGAACAGGCGATCATTGCCGTAGACCGACGGCGCACCGAGACTCTCGCCCGCGATCGGGATTATGCCTTTGCCTTCTTTGCCGGTGCTCTCGGCGATCAGTTGTTCGATCCACAAACCGAGCGACGAGATTTCGGGCGCGATCGAGAGGGTGAGCTTATCGCGGCCCGCGTTCGTAAGCGTGCCGAGTATCGCGCCAAGCTGGGCAGCCGGATTGTCTTCGGCGGGAACGTAGTGCATGCAGGCGTGCAGCGCGCGCTCGGCTCGATCAAGCATTGTCTTGAAGTCGAAGCCTCGCAGCGCGGCGGGAACCATTCCGAAGAAGGACAGCGCCGAATAACGCCCGCCGATGTCAGCCGGGTTAAGGAAAATGCGGCGGAAGCTGTCACCTTTAGCCATCTCCTCCATCAACGTGCCGGGGTCGGTGATGGCCACGAAGTTCTCGCCCGCGCGCCCACCTTTGATCTCTCGCATGCGGTTGAAGAAATACTTGTAGAACATCAACGGCTCGGTTGTAGTTCCCGACTTGCTCGCGACGATGAACAGCGTATGAGGAAGGTCCACTCGCTCTTCAAAACTCTTCACGGTCGCCGGGTCTGTGCTGTCGAGCACGTGCAACTCCGGGAAGCCATCATTCTTGCCGAAGGTCCGGCGAAAAACTTCGGGGCATAAACTGCTTCCGCCCATTCCCAGCAGCATCGCGTGAGTGAAGCCGTCGTTGCGCACTCGCTGGCTGAACGCGGCGAGCTCGCCGGCATGCTCGACCAACTGATCGACTACTGTGACCCATCCAAGAGCGTTGGCGATGATCTTTTTGTGTGCCTCATCGTCTTTCCAGAGAGTCACGTCCTTGCGCCATATTCGCCGAATCCACGATTCGCTCTCCATCTTCTTGAGCGCCGCCTTCACGTCGCCCGCGTAGGAGCCAAGTTCTGCCTTCATTCGCTCGAGCACTCCGCTTGTGATTGCGGCCTGCTTGGCTGTAATGCTGCCAGTCATCGTGTCGAATGAAGCCATGAACTGCGCCACGCCTTCATCCTGCAACTGCTGAGTGACCTGCCTGAGGTCTATGCCGAGCTCCGTGAGCTTCGCGATGGTTGCGCGCGCCCCGTCGAGATCTGTTTCAAGAGTCGGCTCTGTCCGGCCGTGATCACGCACGGCCGTATAGGTCGCGGGTGGCACGGTGTTGACGGTGTTGGGTCCGATCAATTCGTCGACGTAGTAGGTGTCCCGATAAGCTGGGTTCTTGGTGCCGGTGCTCGCCCACAAAGGCCGCTGCACCTGCGCGCCTGCTGCCCGAAGTTTTGAGAACCGCTCGCCATCGAAGGTCTCTTTGAAGCGCTGGTACATCAGCTTGATGTTGGCAATCGCCGCTTTGCCAAGCAGTGCCGAGAGCACCGCCTTCTCGTTGTCGTCTGTCGAGCGGCGTATTCTGAACTCGAGTTGACTGTCGATCGATGTGTCAACCCGGCTGACAAACACGCTTGCGACCGAAGCTAGGTGATCGAGTGGCTGGCCGGCAGCGTGTCTTTGCTCCAGCCCGCTGATGAAGGCATCTGACACCTGATCGTAGGTCTCCTGGGAGAAGATCAACGTGACGTTTATGTTGATACCCTCCGCGATCAATGTGCGAACCGCTGGGATGCCCGCGGGCGTTGCTGGGATCTTGATCATGACGTTCGGCCGGTTGACCGCCGCCCAAAGTTTTTGCGCTTGGGCGATGCTGTTGTCGGTGTCGTGCGCGAGAAGCGGAGAGACTTCGAGGCTCACATAGCCATCGATACGCTTCGTGCGGTCATAGACGGGCTTGAGAAGGTCGGCAACCCGCTGGATGTCGTCGATAACAAGCGCCTCATATATCTCATCAACGCTTTTTCCGTCGGCAATCAATTGGCGCATGGCCTGGTCGTAGTCCGTGCTGCCGACAATTGCCTTTTCAAAGATCGCCGGGTTTGAAGTTACCCCGCGCAAATCATCTCCGCTTATCTTCGCCGCCAGATCGCCGTTATCGATCAGCGCGCGGCGGACATTGTCATACCAGATGCTTTGACCTGTTTTTTGAAGTTCAACCAATATGTTCTCGCTCATAGCACATCCTTTCTAAAAGTTCGTAATACGAAATCGCGGAGTTTAACGCAAAGACGCAAAATCGCAAAGCCGCAAAGCAATTAGACCGGAAGAGTTTCTTTCAGACGTGGCGTCTCTGCGTTGTTGCGTCTTTGCGTTAACTCCCCTTTGTTGCCGCCATAGTCTCGCGCGCCGCGGCGACGACCTTCTCCACGGTAAAGCCGAATTGCTTCAGCAACTCTTTCAACGGCGCCGACGCGCCGAACTGGCGCCGCGCAATGATGCGGCCGTCTATTCCTGTGTACCTTCGCCAGCCGAGGCTCGTTCCGGCTTCGACCGCAACACGCGCTCGCACCGACGCCGGCAGCACCGAATCGCGGTACTCTTCGGGCTGGCGCTCGAAAAGCTCCCAACAAGGCATGCTGACTACGCGCGACTTTACTCCTTCGGCTTTCAATTGTTCGTGAGCCGCCACGCACAACTGCAGCTCGGAACCTGTGCCCATAAATATAACTTCAGGCGAGCCATCGGAATCGGCAAGCACGTACGCGCCTTGCCGAAGCCCGGATGCGGCGGCGTACTTCGTGCGGTCCACCGTCGGCAGCGGTTGCCGGCTGAGTATCAGCGCAGTCGGGTGATGGGACGAACTCATCATAACGCGCCACGCTTCCGCTACTTCGTTACCGTCCGCTGGCCGGATCACAAAGAGTTGAGGAATGGCGCGCAACGATATGAGTTGTTCTATCGGCTGATGCGTCGGTCCATCTTCGCCCACTCCAATCGAGTCGTGAGTGAAGATGTACATCACCGGAATCTCCATCAATGACGAGAGCCGAATCGAGGCGCGCATGTAATCCGAGAAGATCAAGAAGCCCGACCCATACGCGCGCACTTTTGAAAGCACCATTCCGTTCAGGATCGCGCCCATCGCGTGCTCGCGGACTCCAAAGTGAAAGTTACGGCCTCCATACGAGCCGGCTTCAAAGTCGCCGCCCTCAGCCATGCGTGTCTTGGTCGAGGGCGCCAGGTCTGCTGCGCCGCCAATCAGCCACGGCACCCACGGCGCAATAGCGTTCAATACTTTTTGGCTCGCGTCGCGGCCGGCCACTCCTCTTTCGTCCGCGGGGAAGGACGGGATGTCTTGATCCCATCCACTCGGAAGCTCGCCGCGCTGCATGCACTCCCACTCTTCGGCGAGCGCGGGATGCGCGGCCTTGTAAGCAGCAAAACGCCCGTTCCATTCTTCTTCGGCCGTGCGGCCCCGAGCGACTGAGCGATCCGTGTACTTGCTCACTTCATCAGGCACGAGAAACTTCGCTTCGGGCGGCCAGCCGTAACGCTCCTTGGTCAAGCGAATCTCTTCTTCGCCGAGGGGCTCGCCGTGCGCCGCCGACGTATCTTGCTTGTTGGGAGCGCCCCAGGCGATATGGCTGTCGACGATGATAAGCGAGGGCCGCTCGGTTTCCTTGAGAGCGGTCTGAAACGCGCGGTCGAGCACATCGGTCTCGTTTGCATCGCTCACCCGCAGCACGTTCCAGTGATAAGAGGTGAACCGCGCGGCTACGTCATCGCTAAACGCCAGCGCGGTGTTGCCCTCGATAGTGATGTGATTGTTATCGTAGATCCAGGTCAGATTGCTCAGCTGGAGATGTCCCGCAAGCGACGCCGCCTCGTGTGACACCCCTTCCATCATGCAACCATCCCCTGCTACCGCATAGACCCGATGATTGACAATCTCGTGGTCCGGCCGATTGAAGCGCGCAGCCAGCCATCGCTCTGCTATCGCCATCCCAACGGAGTTCGCCACACCCTGACCGAGTGGTCCCGTAGTCGTCTCCACTCCAGCCGTCAGACCGTACTCGGGGTGGCCCGGCGTTTTTGAGCCCCACTGGCGAAAATTCTTAAGTTCATCGAGCGGCAGATCGTAACCCGACACGTGCAACATCGAGTACAACAGCATGGACGCATGGCCTGCCGACAGCACGAAGCGATCGCGGTTGGGCCATTGCGGGTTGCGTGGGTTGTGTCGCAGATAGCGGTCCCACAAAACGTAGGCGACCGGGGCGAGAGCCATCGGCGTGCCGGGGTGCCCGGAATTAGCCTGTTGTACCCCGTCCATCGCCAGCGTGCGGATCGTGTTTATGCATAACTGGTCAAGCTTGGCAGCGGAGCTTGCGCCTTCATCGGTCATCCATGCTTGGCTCATCTGCTCTCTCCTCCTTTTTCAGCGGCCTGTAAGCGCG
The DNA here is from genome assembly GCA_038040455.1 of Acidobacteriota bacterium. Classification (GTDB taxonomy): domain Bacteria; phylum Acidobacteriota; class Blastocatellia; order UBA7656; family UBA7656; genus Onstottus_A. The sequence continues at coordinate 68,597 of JBBPIH010000036.1, read as the reverse complement.
TACCTCCGCGGGAGCCCCTCGGTTGTGATGCGCTGTTGGGAATGCGAGGAGGGGCGCCCTTGGAGGGACCCCTTACCGGCGTAATCAACCTAAATAGTGACTTGCTCCTAGCTATCGGCTTCCATGAGCTCGCGTTCGGCTTGCTGCCAATCGTCCTCCGGATTGCCTACATCGCCACCTCGCTCGAGGTAGATATGATAGGCGCGTATCGCGATCTCCTCTTGAGCCGGCTGTGCGCGTAACGTCTCGGTCTCGCCCGACTGCTCAACTTCTACAGGCGAGATACTTTCCTGGGATTTGCCTTTTGCTGTCTTTGCCATGTCGCCTCCTTTTGAAGGTCCTGCCTGCTCGCGAGGGCCTCGCCGTCCGCGAAGACAGACGTTCCCTGCTAACCAGCGATTACGTGAAGAACTGAGCCAGAGGATGTACGGTGAAGAGTCCTGTCGATGAAGCTGCCGGATGCTGATGGAGACGTAACCATGACATAGCCTCGATACCGGGAAACCCCTTGGTTGTGGGTTGAAGAGGTTATAACCTTTTGACTGCCCAGTCAATCGAAAGCGGGTTTCCAGGTTCCGAATTATACATTTGTCTCATTCGTTCCGCTAACCCCCTGCGACGCCCTCTATTATCGAAAGGCGCACCGCGAAATCGTCGTCAAATGCGATCAAATCCGCGCGCTTGCCTGCTATGATCGATCCGCGCTCCGACTCGAGGCCTGCTGCTCGGGCGGGAACGAGCGACGCCATAAGAACCGCTTCGTGAATTGGTACGCCGAGGTCAACGATGTTGTTGAGTGCTTGCCGCATTGTTATAACCGAGCCTGCGATAGTAGCTTCACCGGGCTGGCGAGCGAGAGCAGTCCGTCCATTTCGCACCGTGATCTTTTCACCCCAGACGGAAAACTCTCCGTCGCCCAGGCCCGCCGGCATTATCGCATCGCTGATCAGCGCCATGCGATCAGCGCTCTTCGACTCATAAATCAACCGGAGCATCAACGGATCCACGTGGTGAGAATCAGCTATGCAATCCAGTGTCACATCATTGCGCACCAGTCCCCACGCTACCGCACCCGGCTTGCGATGGTGTAACGGATCGAGCGCGTTAGGAAAATGCGTGATGTGACGTGCGCCAGCCTCCGCCGCCAGGTCGAGGATTACGGGCTCCGCTTGCGAGTGCCCGATAAATGCGCGCACGCCGTTGCGTGTAAGCTCACGCGCGAGATCGAGGCCGCCTGGTGTCTCGGGAGCAAGCGTCATCAAGCGCGGCACGCTGGACGGTCCGAGGCCACGATGAGCCCCAGTAAACAACTCTATTGAGCGAGCGTCGCCATCGTAAGTTTTGAAATACTCGCGGTGCAGAGCCCCGCAGCGGTTCTCGCTGACGAACGGTCCTTCGAAATGAATTCCAAGGATGCGAGCGCCGCGCGGCGGGCTGTTGTTTGAGTGCGCCTGGTCCTGCTCGATGTATGAGCTGATCGTCGCCAGCGACTCGTGATAGCCGCGTTCGTCTGTCGGCACGAGCGTCGCGAAATAGCCGGTCACTCCTTCGCTGAGCAGAAAGTTTGAAAGCTTACCCAGACCGTGCGCGTCTGTTGCTTGCACATCGACGCCAGCCGAGCCGTGAATGTGAATGTCGATCAGGCCGGGAGCGAGGTAGGCCCCGTCGAGGTCAATCGACTCGCGGGTGCTCAAACCGGTGGGCGTTTTGTCTTCGGTGAACACAAGGGCCATGTGCCCGTCGCGAACAAGCACACCTCCCTTTTGAATACCCTGTTCACGTACGACTCTCGCATTGTGCAGAAGTAACTGATTCATAGAGCGGGATCGCAGCTCGGAAGAGCATGGAGTTCAGGCGAAGTGGCGCAGACTTTAGTCTGTGTCGCGTAACTCCGCTACTGGAGCAATCACCAGACACAGACTAAAGTCTGCGCCACTTCGCCTGAACTCCATGCACCTTCACGAGCGATTAACCCAAACTATCAAGCGCGGCGCGAACCGAGCCGCTGTGCGACTCAAGAAGCCGCTCCGCGTCATCGCAAGATAGATTGGACCGAGCCATCAACAGGGCAACGCACAAATCCTCTCCTGCAGCCTGGAAGATGCGCGCCGCTTCCTCGTTGCTGAGGCCAGTCTCTTCAGACAGGATCGCGCACGCGCGGCGCCGCAGCTTGACGTTCGTAGCCCGCAGGTTGGACATCAAATTGCTGTAGACCCACCCGAGCTTTATCATCGTCGCCGTCGATAGCATGTTGAGAATCAGTTTTTGGGCGGTCCCCGCTTTCATTCGCGATGAGCCCGCGATAACCTCTGGTCCAACCACCGGCGCTATGCTGATTGTGGCAACGGCCGCTAATCCGGACTCGGGGTTGCAAGTGACGGCAACGGTCGCGGCCCCAATCTTCTTCGCGTAATCGAGAGCGCCAAGCGTGTAGGGTGTTTTTCCGCTTGCCGATATTCCCACGACAACGTCGCGCGATGAAGCTTTGTGAGACTGAAGATCGCGCGCAGCCTGCTCGGGATCGTCCTCCGCTGCTTCGACCGCTCGATGCAGCGCATCGTAGCCACCCGCGATTATGCCAAGCACGAGGTCTGCTGATACTCCGAACGTCGGCGGGATCTCGGAGGCATCCAGTACGCCAAGGCGCCCGCTCGTGCCGGTGCCCACGTAAATCAAGCGCCCTCCAGAACGGAGGCGCTCGACGATCAGGTCAACTGCTTCAGCGACGCGATCGAGCACGCGCGATACAGCCTCGGCGACGGTCTCATCTTCCTGGTTGATGAGTCTAATGATATCGATCGTCGAACGACGGTCTATGTCTTTAGTCTTAGGATTGGCCTCTTCGGTGACGGGTTTCATTGTCGGCTTTGAGCGCGGTCAAGTAATCACGTACCATTAAGGCGAGATGAATCTGAGCGAAGCCATCAAGACGTTTGCTGTTCGTCTACGAGAACTGTTCGCGCTGCTCTACCGCTTGCCGCCCTCTAGCTGAGCGATGAGCGTCGCCCCATTGCGCCGTGAGCGCGGATCGAACAACTTCACAGCAACTGATTGATGTCGTTTTCAAACACCGACATCGGTCGCACGCCGATGTAGGTCCTCACGACTTTGCCGGTCCGGTCCAGCACATAAGTCGTCGGAATCCCTTGGCTCACGTCGTATCCTCTGAGTGCCGATGGATTGTTGACCATCAATATCGTGTAGTTGATGCCGTAGTCTTTCATGAACGGAGCCACTGCAGGTGCGCCGCCGGGGTTTCCGCGCGGAGCGATTGGGTCAATCGAGATGCCCACGACCTCGAGACCTTGATCGCGGTACTTGTTCTGGAGCGCGATGAAGCCAGGTATCTCCACTCGGCAGGGTGGGCACCACGTCGCCCAGAAGTCAAGTATGACTACTTTGCCACGGTATGCCTCGAGGCTTTGCTGAACGTCGGCTGTCACCGTAGGTGTTGGTGACAGCGCGATGGTTCTTGCGCCATCCCGGCTCCCGCCTGCGATCATGGCGCCGCCGACAACTATGACTCCTACGATCAGCACCAAGCCGATCAACATCGGTGTTCTCTTCGCTTGCTTAGCATTCGCTCTCGTTCGTGCCATATCCCCTCGCTCAAGCTTGTTGCTGAATTGGTCTTGGTAGCTTACCACGAAAACGCCGCGCCGTCGCAGGCTGTCATATGCGTTTGCGCTCGCGTACGCGAGCGCTACTCGTGAAGCGCTGGAGCTTCATCTCTTTGACCCGGAGCGGCCGCGAACCTGAGCGCCGGCGCTCCAGGATTATCCTGCAGACGCCCAGCGCAAGCAACCGATGCATGAATCGCGTTTCCCACTTCATCACCGGGGTGATAACGATTCGCGCGGTCGTCTGCGTTCGCCTTCGCATATTGAAATGAAAAACCAGCAAACTGGAACAGTAGAACTGCTTGTGAACCACAAAAGACGCTTCAGCTCGGAGGCGGCTGTCCCAGGACCGCATCACGCAAAAATTGTCGCCCTCGGCCATCTCCGCTCGCAGTTCTTCCTTGTTGGGGTTCGCACGCGAGCGCTCGACAAGGAATGATTCACCTCCGTCTTCCGAAATGATAGATATGCGTTTGTCGAGCGCGCCGACGTTGATATCCCACCTCGCGCCTTCCGCTTCGTAAACCGCGCGCCGCAACCCGCGCCATCGCAGGCGCGCGATCGTGCGGCCGTTCACCGTGAACACATGCTGGACACGGCTGTGCCCCAAGCGTTGGACTATCACTTCGCCCGCGCCCATGAAGTCGCGCTCAAAGACTTCGCCCGCCATGGCTATTAAGCTTGCCAAGCCTGCTTGCATTTCAGAAGTCCGTGGTCCGTAGTCAGTGGTCAGTGGTCAGTGATCAGTGGTCAGTGATCCTTTCTGTTGTCCTCGACGGTCGCGTTCGAAACTAGCCACTGACCAATCCCACTGGCCACTGACCACTGGCCACTGACCACTGACCACTGGTTCCGTCATGCTCCTATGTAGCGAGCATACAATCCCCGCGCGACTGCGGGATCCGTGGTTCCTCGGATGATACTGCGAGCATCCCGAAACACCGTGATGTCGTAGCCTTCGACGCGAAACCGCAATAAAAAATCGTTGAAAGCAACTTCCCCGGCTGACTTCAAACGCTCAGCCAGCGCTGCGAAGTCGATAGCGGTACGGCCCGACCGCGCTATCTGCACGGCGTTGCGTCCGCAAAGCGTCGTCGTGACCTGCCGGCCGGAGCCGCGCAAAAACTCGAACTTACCCAGACCGCACACAGGACACTCGTCTCGTGCGTCGAAGCTTGAGAGGTCGAGTTTGTTGAACTGAAAATCCCACACATCGATGGAGACCAACGAACGATGAAGCTTATCTATCTGACCCGTGAGCAGCTTCAGCGCTTCGGCAGCTTGAATCGAGGCGATTGTTGTAACGATCGGCATTATCACGCCGGCAGTGTCGCATGTCGGGCCTGACCCGGGCTCGGGCATCACTTCGAGCACGCAGCGAAGGCACGGCGACTCGCCCGGCACGATGGTCATCGTCAATCCGTAAGAGCCGACTGCCGCGCCATACACCCACGGTGTTTTGGACTTGACGCACGCGTCGTTGATTAAGAAGCGAGTCTCGAAGTTGTCGGTTCCATCCATCACCAGACTGGCGCCCGCTATGATCTCTTCAATGTTTTCGAAGTTCACGTCGGTGACGAGGGGATCGGCTTGAATGACCGAGTTGACGCGAGCGATTCGCGATGCCGCCGCGACTGCCTTAGGTAAGCGGTTCAACGCGTCGCCTTCTTCGAACATGATCTGCCGTTGAAGGTTCGACTCCTCGACGAAGTCGCGGTCGACCAGAATAAGATGGCCCACTCCTGCGCGGGCGAGGGTTTCGGCTTGAACCGCGCCGAGCGCGCCGCAGCCGATGATGACAACCTTCGACCGGGCGAGACGGGCTTGACCTTCTGCGCCGATGCCTTCGAAGAGTATCTGCCTTGAGTATCTGTCTTCGCTCGCCACGAGTTCTCTTAGTTGACACCCATAGATTACGACGGGGTCTTCTCAATTCTACACCGCGAGAAGGTGGTGCAGAAGGGAGGGTTTGGCTTGTATGACCGGGAACCCCTTTCGTTTATTGCAGGCCAACTCGGGTGCGCTCGTTTTTAATCGGTGTCGGTGGATTTGTCAACGGAAGTCGAGGTCAACGCTCTCCCAACGTTACCCTGTAAGGGCGTACCTCCGTGTGCGCCCTTCTTCGCGGTTCAAAGTCAGGAGACGCAGCGAGGGGCGCACCCGGAGGTACGCCCCTATAGGACAGAGGACTTGGACGCGTTGCGCGTCACCGAACCATCGGATATATTCTTGTGCTTATCGAGTGGGAGCTTACCGATGTCCTCGAACTCAACTCTTCTTTGTTATGTCTGATGAAAAAGTGGTGGCGACCAATCGAGAGGCCTACCATAACTTCCACATACTCGAGACTCATGAATGCGGCGTCGCGCTTACGGGCACAGAAGTGAAATCGGCGCGCGAGGGACGCTGCAACCTGAAGGACGGATACGCACAGATACGCCAACAGGAGGCGTGGTTGATGAACGTGCACATCAGCCCATACAGTCACGGCAATCGCGACAATCACGAGCCGACGCGCGCGCGAAAGCTGCTGCTGCACAGGTCCGAGATAGACAAGCTCGCAGGCAAGGTTCAGGAGAAGGGCCTCACGCTTGTTCCGACGAAGATGTATTTAAAGAACGGACACCTCAAGATCGAGCTTGCCGTTGCAAAGGGAAAGAAGCTTTACGACAAGCGTGAAACCGAGAAGCGGCGCGAAGCCGACCGAGAGGCGCGCGCAATGATGAAAGAAAGGAGCAGGTAATTGCGGATTGCGGATTGCGAAGTGGCGCAGACTTTAGTCTGTGTCGCGTAACTCCGCTACCGGGGCAATCACCAGACACAGACTAAAGTCTGCGCCACTTCGCAATCTGCAATCCGCAATCCGCCATCAAAAGATGGAAGTAAGAGCTGAGTTCGCGAAGTTCTACGACGTCGAAGCTGACGCGCTGGTTGTTACCATTTACCAGGGAGAAAAGGCAGATGAAGGCGCGCTAAAAGAGCTGGACGAGCGCACCGGCGGAATCGTCAGCGAGTTGCTTGGCACCGATGAGATGCGCGGCAAACAGGGCGATATGGTTTATGTTCATCGGCCGGGAAATCTCCGGGCCGAGCGGCTGCTGCTGATTGGGGCCGGCAAACGCGAAGATTTCTCGCTGGACACGATTCGCAGAGTGACTGGCTCGGCCGCGCGGTTTCTTCGCGGTAAGGGCGCGCGATCGATGGCCGTTCTCCGCCGCTCTCAGCTCGATATCGGCAGCAGCGCCCAGGCCGCTGTCGAAGGCGTTTTGCTGGGATTGTTCGAGCCCGATATGTACAAGACCGAGAACAAGGAAGAGCGCAGGATCGATGAGCTGGTTCTTGTCGCTGCGTCGGCGGGTTCGGAAGACGCGCTGGCCAGGGGCGTCGAATGCGGCCGAATCATTGGCGAAGCGGTCAACCTGGCTCGCGAGCTTTCAAACGAGCCAAGCTCGACGCTGACACCGTCGGAACTCGCCGAGCGCGCCAAAGAAACGGCAAGCAAGTTTGGGCTCGACATTGATGTGCTGGACGAAGCGCGGATGAAAGAGCTTGGCATGGGAGCCTTGCTGGGAGTCGCGCGCGGGTCCGATGAGCCGGCAAAACTAATTGTGCTTCGCTACACGCCCGAGGAAGCCGGGCCCGCAGGCGATGAAGCTGACCTGATCGCGATCGTGGGAAAAGGGATAACCTTCGACTCGGGCGGCATCTCGATCAAGCCCGCAGAAGGTATGGAAAAAATGAAGTACGACATGTCGGGCGCGGCGGCGACGCTTGCAGCGATGCGAGCAATCGCTCAGCTCAAGCCACGCGCGAACGTGATCGGTTTGATGCCTACGACCGAGAACATGCCTTCGGGTCGCGCGTACAAACCGGGCGACGTGCTGCGCGCGATGAGCGGAAAGACTATTGAGGTGATCAACACCGACGCCGAAGGTCGTTTGATTCTGGCGGACGCGATCACCTACGCACGCAAGCTCGGGGCTACAAAGATAATCGATCTGGCGACGCTGACGGGCGCGGTATCCATCGCGCTAGGCACGATCAACGTCGCCATACTTGGCAACGACCAGGCGTTCGTTGACGAGGTTCGAGAAGCCGGTCGAGAAGTGGGTGAGCGATTTTGGCAGTTGCCGATGGACGACGACTACCGGGAGATGATCAAGAGCGACATTGCTGATATTAAGAACTCGGCGGGCAGAAATGCAGGGACGATCACCGCGGCATATTTTCTACGCGAGTTCGCCGAGGAGACTCCGTGGGTCCACCTGGACATCGCAGGCACCGCGTGGGAGAACGAGCGCAAGCCTTACATGGCGAAAGGCCCGACGGGCGTCGCTATCCGCACACTGATCAACTACGTCTGCAATCACGCGCCGAGAGAGTAAGGAAAGAAGCTGAGGCAAGAGTTAACGCATTCAAGGTTGAGCTTCGGATTCTGAGAAGTACGGCGGCACTTTCTGTTCACAGATCCATGAACCTCTCACGTTCGCAGCAGATCGGCGCGCTCGTGGTGCTGACGCTCCTGATTGCATTGGCGGCTTATCGCTCGTGCTGAATTGAGCCAGGCGCGCTTCGACGTTTACCTGGGACCTCGCCCACCCGGCAACTAGCATCTTTGCAACAGACAAGGACGAGCCAGCTTACATCACAGTGAGGTCAGTATCTCCGTTCAGCCCGTGATATATATTGCCTTGTCAACAAAAGAGAAAAGCACTAGGCTTTCTGCCGAATCTGCTCGCTAAAAGTTGAGGCGAGTATCGCAGAAGGAGAAAGGAATGTCCAACACTTCATTCTCAGCGCCAACTCGTCTTTCGCTTCCTCTAATTCTGATACGCGGATTTGGCGGCCTCGGAGTAGAGGACGAGAGGAAAATCGCCTACCAGGGATTCAACGACGGCACCGTCTATCCAGGCAAGCGCGGCGAGAATTATATCTACGAGGGATTGATCCTGCGTTTTATGAAATCTCACTGGGCATATCAGGATGCTACTAATGTCGTGGGATACTACGCTGAGGAAGTACAGCAAAAGCCGGATATTCCCGATGAACTCAAAGAGTTCGACCCGACCTTCTTCTCGGGGAGCAAAGTGGTCATTGACCCTGCGATGGCTCTTCATCTTCTGCGAGAGACCAGGGGCATCCGCAGCACTTTGTGGGTATTTCGCTACTACGATCTCAACGACAGGGAGTTTGAAACCTATGGCAAGGCGCTTGTTAGGCTCATAGACTTCATTCGCGAGCTTGCCGCGCAAACGGACGGAGGTAAGCCGAAGGTAAACATCATCGCCCATTCGATGGGCGGGCTTATAGTCCGCGAAGCAGTTCAACGGACTTATCCAAAGCTGAACCGCGGGGCTCACGATTACATCAACAAAATCGTGACTCTTGGCACACCGCATCAGGGTATCTCATTTCAGGTCCTCAAAGACTGGATTAACATTGGCGCAGAAGAAGAGTTTGAGCACTTCAATCCTGAATTTCAATCCGATATCAACAACAAAGAGTCCTACCTACGATTTGGTGACCACTTTCCGTTAAAGCGCCTGCTCACGGTTGTCGGCACAAACTTTCGCACCTACAACGTCGGCCCCGCATCCTGGGCAAACCGTTTGTTCTCGATATCGGGTGAGTTCGGGACGAACTATAACCGAAGTGACGGGCTGGTAAAGCAGACTTCTGCCCAGATACCCGGAGCGCCGCGAACCTTTGTGCATAAGTGCCATGGCGGGGTTGACTCTCTGGTAACTTCTCGCGAGGCATTTGAGATAGCAACGCGATTTTTCTTCGGCAATTTGCAAACGCGATTGCGAATGATAGAAGGCGAGGTTACCCGCGGAATGGACATGTTCGGCAAGAGTGAAATCTTTCTGGGCGTCTCCATAAAACCGCGCAGGGTGGACTTTGAACTATTTCATCAGAGTCCTGAAGCCGAGAATTGTTATGGGCCTTTTGCGGAGGCGAATTTCAGTGATTCAAAAGTGGCGTTCCCATGGGCGGACACCAATAGGCTGATCTGGGAGGGTTATCTCGATAGCAGCAAGGTTATGCCGGACAAAAGCACAGGCAAAAAAGATATTGTTATGCGGTTGGACGTCTACATAGGCGAACGTGACCTGTTTGGCGTGGGGTTCTCCGATAATGTCATTTTTCGCAAGCAGTACTATGTTCGCGCCATTTTACCCACCGAGACAAACCCTGATCTGGAACTCTTCCTCCACACAGGTGAAGACTTCAACAATCCGGATTTCAGCACTCCTATGGATAAGGTGCAAAGCGGCTGGGAGTTTAAGGTTGAAGGCACGGGCTTCAAAGGGAGGTTTCGCATCGAGCTTAACCGGGTGCCAGAAGTTGGCTGGCCCGCGCCGACTTGACAGCCATTTTTGATGTAGTCTCAACCCTGAAGGTCCAGTACATCCTGGCGAGTGACTATACCGACGATGCGGCCGTATTCTTCGACCAATAATGCCGGCGAGCTTTTCAAATACTTCACCGCGGCCTGGACGCTTATGTCTTCATTAACCACCGGCAAGGCTCTGTCCATCACCTCACCGACCGGTGACTGCATAAGGTCACGGTTGTCGAGCAGCTTTGCCATGAGCCTTCCTTCGCGGATGCTGCCTACCGATTTGCCCTCCTCGAGCACCGGCAGTTGTGAGAGGCCGTACGCCTTCATCATCTGAAGCGCATCCGCAATCTTATGGTCCGGGCCAACCGAGACGAGATGCGGGGTCGCTTCGTCCGACTTGAGCTGGTTTATCAGACCAACTGTCATCTTCTCGACGCCCAACATGCGCTTCTCTTTCATCCACTCGTCGGAGTGAAACTTCGAGAGATACCTTTCACCTGTATCGGCGACGAGAAACACCACGACATCATCTTTACTCAAACCGCGAGCGACCTGCAGCGCGGCGACCGCGTTCGTTCCGGTCGAGCCGCCGCAGAAGATTCCTTCGTCGCGGCCCAGCCTCCGCGCCATCTGAAACGAGTCTTTGTCGGTGACGTTGATGATCTGGTCGATGTATTTGAAGTGGACATTCTCGGGTATGATCTCCTGGCCAATACCTTCGACCAGGTAGGGCGTGGCTTGCATGAGCTTGCCGGTTTCCTTGTAGGTCTTAAACACCGAGCCGTAAGGATCGGCGCCGATCACCTGAATCTTTTGGTTCTTCTCTTTGAGGTAGCGGCCTGTTCCGCTAATAGTGCCCCCCGTGCCGACCCCCGCAACAAAGTGAGTGATTCGGCCCTCGGTTTGTTCCCAGAGTTCCGGTCCTGTCGTCCGGTAATGAGCTGCGGGGTTCGCGGGGTTTCCGTACTGAAACACAAACAGCGAGTTAGGCGTCTCCTGCGCGATGCGGCGCGCGGTGTTGACGTAGTGATCGGGTGAGTCGGGTTTAGCCGCGACCGGTACGACTACTACGTCAGAGCCGAGCGCTTTCAAGTAGCGGACTTTTTCGACCGAGCACTTGTCGGTCATCACGAAGACAGCCTTGTAACCGCGCACGGCGCAAACCAGGGCGATGCCGATGCCGGTATTTCCACTGGTCGCCTCCACGACAGTCCCCCCAGGCTTGAGGCGCCCGTCGCGTTCGGCGGCGTCGATCATCGATACACCGATGCGATCCTTGACCGAGCCGCCCGGATTGAGGGACTCCATCTTCGCGAGCACGATCGCGTTGATGCCTTTCGTTAGCTTGTTCAGCTTGACTAGAGGCGTGCTTCCAATAAGACCAAGAATGTTTTCCCTGTAGTCCATGTTTCCTCGATTGATTCGCAACGGTTGTCCCGAATCGCCAGCCACGAGTTTATCATCGGGTGTCGCAACAAGTCACTCGCAGCCCGCGTTCGCGGGCGATAGCGTGTAGCCCAGGGCAAGTCCGCGCAGCCCTGGGTTCACGACGGCCGAATCTCGTAAGCCCGCGTACGCGGGCGACAGCGGTTGATTCTCAAGGGACGGCGCTTCGACAACTAGCGATCCCAGGGCTTGACCGCCTAGTCGTGCTGTGGGGAGTGACATCAGAATCATCCACGGAGCTGAGCGTCTATCTTGTGGCATTGGCGTATCTCCGTGGTGGACCTCCCGAGCTACCGCTGTCGCCCGCTACGCGGGCTCGGACACAGCCGGGTCGCAGGTCCCCAGGGCTGCGCAGACTTGCCCTGGGCTACAATGCTTTCGCCCGCTACGCGGGTTCGGGCATAATGCTATCCTCGAATCCAGCGGAAGACGCACGACCAAACGCGATGGACGCGAAGGTGAGCACAAAGATAACCGAAGCCATTTTGCATCGCGCGCATGCGCCGATGGAGGCGTGGGAGCTTGTCGGCAACACGCCGCTGCTCAGGCTTCGCAACATCGCGGCTCCGTCTAGCAACGTCGAGATCTACGCCAAAGCTGAGTGGTTCAACCCTGGAGGCTCCGTCAAAGACCGCCCTGCGCTCGGCATGATTCTGGATGGCGAGCGCTCTGGAAGGCTCACCGCGGGGAAGATCATTCTAGATGCGACGTCTGGAAACACGGGCATAGCGTACGCGTGGATCGGAGCGGCGCGCGGCTACAACGTGAAGCTCGCATTGCCTCAGAACGCGAGTCTGGAACGCAAGCGCATCCTGACGAGCTACGGCGCAGAGCTGGTTTTGACCAGTCCGCTTGAAGGCTCGGACGGAGCGATTCGTGAAGCGCGGCGGTTGTACGCAGAGAATCCTGAGCTCTACTTTTATCCGGATCAATACAACAACCCTGCTAACTGGCAATCTCACTACGAGACAACCGCGCTTGAAATCTGGCAGCAGACCTCGGGGCGCATCACTCACTTCATTGCGGGCCTGGGCACGAGCGGAACTTTCGTAGGCACCTCACGCCGTCTGAAAGAGCTAAAGCCTGAAATCAAAGCTATATCGTTTCAGCCCGACTCACCTTTTCACGGGCTCGAAGGGCTGAAGCACATGGAGTCGGCGATCGTGCCGGGCATCTACGACGCGAGCATCGCTGATGAGAAGTACGAGATAGGCACCGAGCAGGCTCACGAATACACGCGGCGGCTCGGCAAGCGAGAGGGCTTGCTGGTTGGAGTTTCATCGGGGGCAGCGCTCGCTTGTGCGCTCGAGGTCGCTCAGAAGGTCGAGTCGGGGGTGATCGTAACGGTGTTCCCGGATGCTGGAGACAAGTACTTGAGCGAGCGGTTCTGGGATGAAGGTTAACTACTCGAAGTCGATGGTTACTCGCCAGCAAGCTGTAGGGCGTGTGCAATGATCTGGGGACTAATGTAGAACCCTGCAGCACTCAACTGACCGAGCAGCGGTTTGATCGCTGCAACCATTCCAGCATTCTTGGCGGCGATGAGCACGCCGAGCGTCCCAGTAACCGGAAGTCCTCGCTGACGAGCGACCATTCTGGCATGACTCTCGTCCAGGATCAGAAGGCCCGCCGAAAGCTCGGACGCCAGAACGATGGCTTCACCTTCGCCTTTGCCGAGCCCCGCACTTAATAGCTGCGCTACGGCCTGCTGGTTTGCGTTCGCCTGTTGCACGATCCAGGGAGCATTCGCTACAGCGGTTGCTCCGGGTCGGCCCGCACCGCGAATGACTACTTCATGAAAGACTGCTTCGGGAATATAAATGGCGCCGTAGAGTGCGTGCAGCAAGTCCAACGAATTAGCGATGAAAAGCGCGATGAGAGGCGAGGAGTTGCTGACGACGATCAATTAGTTTTCCGGTGCTTCGTCGTGTGTGGCTTTTGCAGCTTGCACGTCCTGGTCTAGCTCCTCAGGGGTATAGTTGAAGATAGAAACCTGATGCCGACCGAGGAACTGGATAAAATCGTAGAGCGGCATTTGCAGCAGTTCCGCGCCCGTGCCGGTTGATATCGATCCCTCTTTGTAGAGTTCAACTACCGCTTGTTCGAGCGCGTACTTGCCCGCCTTCTGCAGCAGCTTTTTTTCAAGATCGGTGCCGCGTATGCGCTCCGGGACTTCGATCTCCAGGTTCACCGTCGACATTGGTCAATGCTCCTTTCGCTGGTATATCCTACCACAGTGCGATAAGGGTTCTTTGCTAGAATTTCATCATACCACCGGGCGTGCGCGCTCAAGGTTGCGCATACGAGTCGGGCGTGATCGTGACAGTGTTTCCGGATGCTGGGGATAAGTATTTGAGCGAGCAATTATGGGATGACACCTAACAATGACTTGTGGGCGGGGAGACTCCTAGGACAAACGGAGGACTGACAGATGGCAGACTGTGGAATGCAGGGATTACTATCCGACTTTGAACTGAGCATATTAGCGGAGCTCGACGTGGATATTCAGCCAGTTGGTATGACCTTCCAACGAGAATTGAGCGCTCAGGAAATGCGCGCGGTGGGGTGGTTGCTTGTGTCACTCAGGAAGCGTGCTGATGAGAATAGCCTTATGGAATTTGCGCTGGGAGACTGGATGGTCAAGGCAGATCAGTGGTTCGGGGAAGATACTGGCATACGATGGATACAGGAAGTAGCGATGCTTGTGGCGTTCAAAGATCACTTGCTAGGCCTGACCGGCGCGACATTGATTGAGCTACAAAGTTTTGAGCGATTCATCGCGACATGTTGTGCCCTCCTCCAGTTGAAGACCAAGAAGGGTGAACCGGTGGTTCCTTCTGACTTTCTGTCGAACGATTCAAAGCGCCGGACCAAGTGTCTAGGTCCGCTGAAAGATGCTCTAGTGAAAGCGGGTATATTTGATCCGAGCTTTGAATCTCGATTGGCGAACTTCGTTAAGAGCAGAAATCAGTTCATACATAGCTTTTGGTTGGAGAAATTTCAAGAGGTGTCATACACAAATCCGCCTACGCTAGAAACATTGAAAGAGGTCGAGCAATTTGCGTCTGGGTTACTTAAGGAGGCCGTTGGACTGGAAGCTCCATTTCGAGGCTTATGCTATTCGATTGGAAAGAGATTGGCAGAGAGACGGGCGGGGATTACCGACCTTAGCAATCATCTGTTCGTCGAATGGTCAAAATACGAAAAAGACTTCTTGTCTGTGGTACGGCAGCGTGGCAACGAGGATCAACAGCGGCCGTCGTGAAATAACTACACCAGGGGTCGGGACTCACAATGCATTACTCCGGAGACACTCGAGAGAGAGGCGACAGAGGCACAGCGCTGTTAATCATCGACGTTCAAGTCGGCATCATCGAAGGCTTCCGCGCCTACCGTGGACGCGAAGTCCTTAAGCAAATCAACGAGCTGCGCTCGAAAGCTCGCGCTTCGAACATGCCCATCATCTACGTTCAGCATGATGGCGAAGCGGGTCATCCTCTCGAAGCAGGTACTGCCGGGTGGCAGATTCATCCCGACATTAAGCCTGACGGGGAGGATCTCATCATCCGCAAGCGTGCATCTGATTCTTTCTTTGAGACGACGCTTCAACCCGAGCTTGAAGCAAGAGGCATCAAGCATATAGTTGTCGCCGGCTGCATGACCGAATACTGCGTTGACACTACTTCGCGGCGCGCAATAAGCCTGGGCTACGACGTGACTCTAGTGAGCGACGCTCACACCACCGTCGATAACAAGCTTCTGACCGCGGCGCAGATCATCGCGCATCACAACGCGCTGCTAGACGGCTTCGATGCTGGCTCGCACGCGATCTCGGTGAAGTCCACGGATGAAGTGACTCTTTAAACGAGGACAAACACGAAGTGGCAATCAGGGTTAAGCAAAAACACCTCGATAAAATTAGACAGCACGGGGAGCGAACTTACCCTTACGAATGCTGCGGCTTTCTGCTCGGCGCGCGCGAGGGCGAGACAAACGTTCTGGGCGAAGCGTTCCCCGCCGAGAACGAACGACAAGAGTCGCAAGAGACTCGCTATCTGATCACGCCCGAGCAGTACAAGCGCGCGGATAATTATGCAAGAAGCCGCGGGTTGGGGGTCATCGGCTACTATCACTCCCATCCGGATCATCTCGCTGCGCCATCAGGCTACGACCTCGATCATTCATGCTGGCCCGGCGAGTCTTACATCATAGTGGCAGTCGAGCGGGGAAAGGCGGCCGCTCTGAACTCGTTCACCAAGCCCGACTACACCAGGTTCGAGCAGGAAGAGATATTGATCGAAGAATAGCCCTGGGAGCGCAGGCATCCCTGCCTGCCTTTTCCGCTAAACGGCGATTCTCTTTTCAAAGCGCCCTCGCGCAACGCCAGGCAGGCAGGGATGCCTGCGCTCCCAGGACTTGCTTTTCTATGCCTCAACTCTACAATCAGATTTACGTACACAGCCAAGAGTTTGGAAGGAGACCCTATGCCAGTGAACATTCTGATCCCGACCGCGCTACGCAACTTCGCCGGCGGCAGCGACTCGGTGGCGGTCGCGGCCAATACGGTCGGCGAAGCGCTCGACGCGTTGACCAGCGAGTATCCCGACCTGAAGAAGCACCTCTATGGCGAGGAAGGACAACTGCGGCACTTTGTCAACATCTACGTCAACGACGAAGACATTCGCTACGCGGAGAAGGGCGCGACGCCGGTCAAGGACGGCGACTCCTTGAGCATAGTGCCGTCGATTGCGGGCGGTGTTGCGGTGATCGAAGAAGAAGCTGCTCGCGCGGTAGAGCTGGACCGTGACGAGATACTTCGCTACAGCCGCCACTTGATCATGCCCGAGGTCGCATTGGAAGGTCAGAAGAAGCTCAAGGCCGCGAAGGTACTTTGCATCGGCGCGGGCGGGCTCGGCTCGCCGCTGGCGCTGTATCTGGCTGCTGCCGGAGTGGGCAGGCTGGGCATCGTTGACTTTGATGTAGTCGATTTCACGAATTTGCAAAGGCAGATCATTCATTCGACTGCGAACGTCGGCCGGTCGAAACTCGACTCTGCGAAAGAGCGGATCGCTGAGATCAATCCTTACGTGAGGGTGGATACGCACGAGATTGCGCTCACATCTGAGAACGCATTGGAGCTGTTCGCCGACTACGACATCATCGTTGATGGCACAGACAACTTCCCGACGCGATACCTGGTCAACGACGCGTGCGTGCTGATGGGCAAGCCTAATGTGTATGGCTCGATCTTCAGGTTCGAAGGCCAGGCGACAGTGTTCTACGCCAAGGAAGGGCCGTGCTATCGCTGCCTATATCCCGAGCCGCCTCCGCCGGGGCTTGTGCCGAGCTGCGCTGAGGGCGGCGTGCTTGGGGTGCTTCCAGGCGTGATCGGCGTGATTCAAGCGATCGAGACGGTGAAGCTCATATTAGGCAAAGGCGATTCGCTGATCGGCCGGTTGATGCTGTTCGACGCTCTGAAGATGAAGTTCCGTGAGCTGAAGCTGCGAAAGAATCCTGAGTGCCCGATCTGTGGGGTGAATCCGACTATCTTCGCGCTGATCGACTACAACGAGTTTTGCGGAGTGACTCATCAGCCGCAGGTTGAGGTCGGAGCCGACTTCGAAATCACGCCGGTTGAGCTGAAAGCCAAGATGGATGGCGGCGACGAGTTCGTTCTCGTAGATGTTCGCGAACCCGAAGAGTACGCGATATGCCGGATACCCGGCGCTAAGCTGATGCCGAAAGCAACCGTGCCCGAACGGCTGCACGAGTTGTCCACTGCGGATGAAATTGTGGTGCATTGCCGAAGCGGAGTCCGTAGCGGACAAGTGGTCGAACTCATGAAACAAGCGGGTTATCGCAAGGTGAAGAACCTGGTTGGTGGCATCTTGCGATGGTCGGATGACGTAGACCCGACGGTGCCGAAGTATTGAGGGGTTTGCCACGAAGACACCAAGACACAAAGGAGCACGAAGATCCTTTGTGTCCCTTCGTGTTGTCTTAGTGGCTTGGTGGCTGGTCCGGGATGCAAGCGGAAAGAGAACAACCACACACTCTGCCTAGGGCGGTCGTTGAAAAGCTCAAGGCCGCTATTGGCGACAAGCACGTTCTGACCGAGCGCGATGAGTTGTTCGTATACGAGGCTGACGCGCTCACCATTCACAAGCACCTCCCTTCTGCCGTAGTCATTCCGGGCGACGCTGAAGAAGTAGCCGCCGCAGTCAAGATCCTCAAGGATGCGCAAATACCATTCACGCCGCGCGGCGCCGGCACCGGGCTGTCTGGAGGTGCGCTGTCGCTTTTTGGCGCCGTGATCTTTGAGCTGGCCCGGCTAAATAAGATTCTAAAGATCGACTATGAGAATCGTCTCGCCGTTGTCGAAACCGGGGTGATCAATATTCACCTCTCTCAAGCGACCGCGTCGCACGGATATCACTATGCGCCGGACCCTTCGAGTCAGATGGCGTGCACGATCGGGGGCAACGTGGCCGAGAACTCGGGCGGGCCTCATTGTCTGAAGTATGGGATGACGGTCAATCACGTGCTGGCAGTTGAAGTGGTGTTGCCTTCGGGCGAGATCGTGACGCTCGGCGGAGGCGGCGTTGATGCCCCGGGCTACGACTTGCTCGGAGTGTTCGTTGGATCCGAAGGCACGTTCGGAATCGCCACGAAAGCGACTCTGAAGCTCACGCGGCTGGCACAGGGTATCAAGACTATGCTTGCGGAATTCATGACCGTGACCGATGCGAGCCGCAGCGTGTCCGCAATCATCGCAGCGGGGATCTTGCCTGCTGCGCTCGAGATGATCGATCAAGCTACAATCCAGGCGATCGAGAATTCGATCTTCGCAGGCGGGTTCCCAACCGACGTCGCCGCGTTGCTAATCATCGAAGTTGACGGGCTCACTGCTGGGCTCGAAAAGGTGGCTGCTCAAGCGGTTGATATCTGTCTGCGCAACAACGCAAGAGCTGTCAGAGTTGCGAAGGACGCGCAAGAGCGCGACCGGCTGTGGGCAGCTCGCAAACGCGCCTTCGGAGCGATGGGCAGAATCAAAACCGACTTGATGGTGCAAGACGCGGTGATCCCGCGGTCTCGTTTGCCGGAGGTGCTTGATGAAATATATCGAATCGCCGAGCGCTACGGTCTGACAGTTGCGAATGTGTTTCATGCGGGGGACGGCAATCTTCATCCGAATATCAGCTTTGATGGACGCGATCCGGATCAAGTTCGACGCGTGGAAGCTGCGTCGAAAGAGATCATGCAGCTATGTGTCGGCGTGGGCGGCTCGATCACCGGCGAGCACGGTGTCGGGATGGACAAGATCGAATCGATGCGGCTGATTTTTTCAGACAGCGACATGCAGCGTATGCTCGCGGTGAAAGACGTGTTCAATCCGAAGGGGCTTTGCAATCCAGGAAAGGTCATACCCACGATGAAGACTTGCCGGTACTGCGGGTTCGGTATGGAAGACTTCAAGCACAGGTTGCTGACGCCTCACGGAATGAGTTCTGGCGGAGGCGTCGCAGAAGCCTGGGATCAAGAAGCATCGTGATGCTGTGCTCGAACCCATTTGCGAAAAGCGCGAGCCGATTTTCTACCTCCCTCCTTTAGCGCGCGCGCCACAAAGTCCGACAGCGTCAGAGCCGTCAGAACAGGAAAAGCGCTGCTGAGAGGCGACTCCTCGTAGGTATCGTCTGCCAATAAATAAAACTGCACTTTGCGTCCGGTTACGCGCCAGATTTCTGGCACTCCCAGCGCCGCATAGATCTCGAACTTGTTCAACGACGTGCTGGTCCGATCGATTTCCACCACGATGTCTGGAGGCGGATCGTGCATCAAGTCAAGGTCGTCTTTACCGATAATGAGCGCAGCGTTCTGAACGTAGAAGCAGTCGTCTGGCTCGGCCCCTCTGGCTTTGATCTCCGCCTTCAAAGTCGTAGAGCCCAGGGATTCGACGTCGATATCAAGTTCGTCGCCCAGAGCAGTAATCAGACGATTGATAACGCTCTTGGGTCTTTCATGAGCTGAGGCTGGGGCCATGATCTCCATCCTTCCACGGTCGTAGAAGATGCGCACTGCATAGCTTTCACCCAGATCAGCAAGAAGGTTCTCGTACTCTTCCCAAGGCACGTCGTCGATGCGCAGCACTGCTCCCGCTGGCAGATGCGCGATGGCTGCGAGGTAATCGGTAGTTGCGACACTCATAGAGAAGGCTCCCTTCTCACTTTGCTATACCGAAATGCTACCATAGCTTCCGCTGCGCGAGGAATCGACTTTCCAATTAATCCCCAGCCATTGCAAGCGATCCGCGCTTTCGAGTAAGCTTCGCTTTGCATTCTTTCTGAAGATCACGTCTGCGTGACGCTTTGACGTAATGGCTTCTCTAAGATTTGATTCAGGACCGCGAACCGGCGAGAAGGTGCCGCTCGACAAGGACAAGGTCACCTTTGGCCGAGGCAAAACGTGCGATTGTATCCTGGCGCATCCAACTGTTTCGCGCGAACACTTCTACGTAGAGCGCAACAACAGCAAGCTCTTTCTCGTGGACCAGGAAAGTGAGAACGGCACGCGCGCTAATGCCCAGTGGGTGTCGTGGATTGAGTTGGAGGACGGCGATAGGATTCAAGCCGGGCCGTTTCGGCTGGTGGTTGAAATGGCCGAGGCACGAAATGAGACTGTGGAATTGCCGATCGTGGACGAACCACCGAAAGAAGAAGCCGGATCCAGCGAGCCGTCATCTTTCGACGCTACCACCTCAGGAATATACGCTCCTCAGTACCTGCGCGGAATCGAGCACTTTAACGCGGGCCGCTACTTTGATGCCCACGAGGTATGGGAGGAAATCTGGCTTCACTCTTCGGACGATACCAAAGTGTTCTATCAGATGCTAATTCAAGCAGCGGTCGGTTTGCATCACCATGAGCGTGGCAACGCGCGAGGCGCTCGCGGAATGCACGACAACGTTGTTGAGAAGCTCAGCCGGCTGCCTTCGGTTTTCATGTCGCTTGACCTCGTTGACTTCTCTCGCCGGTTCAAAGCTTCACTCGCCGAACTGATCGAGCGCAACGACGAGGCCGCTCCTCCAACTGGCAAGCCTCGGCCGCAGATTCGGCTTCTCTCGCGCGATACGGACGACTGGAGCCTCTGAATCTCGGATGACCGAAAGACAAACAGAGCTTGCCAGATCTATCGAGTCCATCGTCGGCGTCGATCACCTGCAAGGAGAACCCGCGTTTCAGATCGACGGCTCGAGCCCAAAGCTGATTGCTCGACCTGGGTCTGCAGAGGAGGTTGCCGCGTGTCTGAAGGTTTGCTCGGAGTCTGCCGCCGCGGTCGTACCAGCCGGGCGGATGACGTGGCTCGAGTGCGGCAATCCGCTCAACCGTGCCGACGTCGTGCTGAGCCTCGAGCGAATGCGCCGCATCGTCCAGTACAGCCCGCCCGATCTTACCGCTACGGTGGAAGCAGGACTCACGCTTAATGAGTTTAGCGCCGTGTCAGTGCGAGAGCGTCAATGGTTGCCGCTCGACCCGCCGGGCTTCAAGTCGGCATCGCTCGGAGCGATTGCCGCCTGCAATTCGAGCGGCGCGCTTAGACTCGGATTTGGAACGCCTCGCGATTATGTGATCGGATTAAAACTCGCGCACGCCGACGGCACCGAGAGCAAGTCGGGCGGCCAGGTAGTCAAGAACGTGGCCGGTTACGATATGGATAAGCTCTATGTCGGCAGCTACGGTACGTTGGCGATCATAACAGAGCTTACGTTCAAGCTTCGCCCGCTTGCCGAGCGCATTTCGACGATGATGATCACCTCGAAGTCCCGCGGCCCACTTTTTGACCTCGCACGGCGGGTTTTAGCTTCCGAGCTTCAGCCCGCCTCTGTTGTTCTCAGCAGACGGTTGTCTGCGAAGCTCGCATCAAACTTGCCGGATGACGCGTTGCTCGTTCGGTTCATCGACAGCGAGCCGGCGGTTGAGCATCAGGTGGACTGCGTAACGCGCGCCTTAGACGACAGCTACCAGGGAACAGTGTTGACCCCCCACGAAGCTGACGCAGTCTGGGCGGAGGTTGCAGACCTCGATCAACAGGCGGTACGAGTAAGGCTGAGCGTACCGTTATCAGCAGTGCCCGCCGAGTTCGAAAAGGCGTTTTTGGCTCATTTGGAGTGTGTTGCTACCGTTGACCTCGGCGCTGGTATAATTCGGATGGCGTTCGATGCGGACGAGCGATCGGCTGTCGATTTGATCAAGCGGCTTCGCTCTAGTGCGGCGGCGGCCAACGGGACGCTGGTGATCGAGCGAGCGCCGGCAGAAGTAAGACGCCGCGCAGATGCGTGGGGAGATGTCGGATCGACGGCCGCGCTTATGCGGACGATAAAAGCCAGGTTCGATCCGCAGTCGTTGCTGAATCCGGGAAGGTTCGTTTCGGGGATCTAATGGCAAGCCGATAACGCCCGCGAGGAAACGGAAGAGACGTTTACAAAGTGAGAATCCGGTTGGTCAAGCTCGCGGTCTGGAAGGGTGGCTTGCCGCCGCCGGTTTGCAAAGCATAGGTACTCAACCAGAGCGGGGGCGTACCCGCTTCACGACCTGAGACATAGTCAGTTTTTTGAGCATATTCCAATAGCCTTGAGGGAAGTGGAAAAGGTCCCATGGTGCCAACCGCGCAGGAAATCGAAACCGGAGCGCTTGCTTCGCTGCTCACCGCGAACACAGACAAGCTGCTCACGTGTGTTCATTGTGGTTTGTGCTTGCCAGCGTGCCCCACGTACCGGCAACTCGGCGATGAGAATGATTCGCCGCGCGGGCGCATCTACCTTATGCGAGGAGTTGTCGAAGGCAAGCTTAGTCTTGGAGACGCATTCATCTCGCACATCGATCTTTGCTTAGGTTGTCGTGCGTGCGAGTCGGTCTGCCCTTCAGGTGTGCCTTACGGTCATTTGCTCGAAGCCGCGAGAGTCGAAGTAGCAAAGGAAAAATCGGCACGAGGCTCCTCGTCGGAAGCTTTACTGCAGTTCGTGCTCAACAAAGTGTTCACGCGGCCGTGGCTGCTTCATTGCGCACTGGCGCTGGCTCGGTGGTTCAGGAATAGCGGACTGGCGCAAGCAGCATTCAAGGCGAATCTGTTCGGTGGAAGACTTCGCTTCGCGCTTGCGCTTTTGCTCGCGAGCCGATCGCCGCTAGGTAGGGTCAGACCGCGGCGCAAAGCGCAGGCCGACGTAAATGTTACCGGCGCGACCCGCGTGGCACTGCTCCGCGGTTGCGTAATGGATGGGCTCTTTCGCCAGACCAACCGTGCGACCGAGCGCGTGCTGGCTCGAAATGACTGCCAATTGCTTAATGCCGATGGACAGATGTGCTGCGGCGCGTTGCATGCTCACGCCGGACAGCTTGATGTGGCAAGAGAGCTTGCGAGAAAAAACATCGAAGCTTTTCTTAAGAGCGGCGCCGAGCGAATCATCGTTAACGCGGCGGGGTGCGGGGCGGCGATGAAGGAATACGCCGGCCTGCTTGTTGATGATCCGCTATTTGCCTCTCGCGCCAGAGAGTTCAGCTCCAAGGTCAGAGACGTTTCTGAATTTCTGCTTGAGGCAGGCATGCGCCAGCCCGGCGGGCGCATCGAGCGGCGAGTGGCGTACGATGCGCCGTGCCATTTGATTCACGCGCAGCGAATCACTCAGGCGCCAACTGATGTGCTGCGAGCGATTCCAGGGCTCACGCTTGTTCCGCTGCGAGGCTTCGAAAGTTGCTGCGGCGGCGCCGGTGTTTATAACCTTCAACACCCGGAATTGAGCGCCGATATTCTTGACGACAAGATCGCGAGCATACTTGAAAGCGGAGCCGACACAGTCGTAACCGGGAATCCCGGATGCATAATGCAAATCGGGGCTGGAATGTTGTTGAGTGGGTTAAAGGTTGATGTGGCGCATCACATTGAGCTGCTTGACGCGGCTTACCAAGAATAACGCACGCCGCTTGCGAGATTTGACTCGATGCTACGAGGACTTGCGATTCGAATCTGTCTGCTGATCTCGCTGCAACCGACCTTTTGTCTGGCGGCCGGCGGCCAGAGCACTCAGTCGAACGACTACGGTCCAGAAGTAAGATCCTTTCTCGATTTGATGCGTCACGAAGAAGACGAGCTTGAATTCCAGATCAAGCACAACGAGATTTCGCGGCGGGAGTATCTCCGATCAAAAACTCAGATCGCTATCCATCGCCAAACGGTTCTCGATTTGGTGAAGGCGAACGGCAAAGACTATGTCCCGGAACTCCACGTGGTTGCTACTTCAGAGCTGGATCAATTGATTGAAGATGGGACAAGGGCGATAAAAGGCGTCAAGCGCGGCGACGTCATCAGAGACAAGTGGCGTTACCTCGGAAGCGTTCATAAAGGTGAAACGTTTTACATCTTTGAGCGGCTGACAATCAGGTGAGGAATTCTATTCTCGGTGCGAGTTTTGCTCTAAACAGCTCCCGCACTAAGGAAACAGAACTGTTGACTCAGGAAGAACTGGCCAATATCATCGTGGTGCGTGAGCCTTCGACGGAACTCTGCCCCTGAGCTCGTTTGAGCTTCTGATCATTCCGCCCGAACAGATTCTAAGTGCCCTCACCGAAGCTGTTATTGCACTCTGCAGAGCAGAACACTCAAAGGATTCCCAGCGATGTCGACGATCAACTTTTCGCAAGTAGTGCAGGCCATGCTGGCAGTCTCAGACAAGATATCGGATTTGATTTTTTCGCCCGGCCGCCCTCCTCAGGTAGAACTCATCGGCAAGCTGGCCCCAGTTAATCTGCCTGGCATGGAGATGCTGACGCCTGCTCACACTGCGGGCATCGCTAAGGCTCTGATAGGTAGCAACAAGACCGCCGAAGAGTCGCTGGAAAAATACGGGTCGGCCGATCTTTCTTTCAGCTTGACCGGTCTGTCACGGTTTCGAGTGAACATCTTCAAACAACGCGGCACCCACGCGATCGTTATGCGTGTTGTGCCCAACGACATTCCGTCGCTCGAGCAGCTTGGGGTCCCGGAGGTATTGCGCGAGGTTGTGGAGCTGAAGAACGGCATCGTGCTGGTCACCGGGCCTACCGGGTCGGGCAAGTCCTCGACACTGGCCGCAATCATAGACCTTATCAATGACAGCAAGTACTACCACATCGTAACGATCGAGGACCCGATTGAGTTTATGCACCGGCACAAGAACTGCACGGTTCACCAGCGCGAGTTGCATTCGGATACGTCGAGCTTCGCCTATGCGCTAAGGGCGGCGCTGCGCCAGGCGCCGAAGGTCATCCTGGTGGGCGAGATACGTGACCTTGAAACCTGCGAGGTTGCGTTGGAAGCATCGGAGACCGGCCACCTTGTACTCTCGACCTTGCACACTACAGACGCTGTTAAGACAGTCGAGCGGCTCATCGGCATGTTCCCGAAGAGTCAAGAGCACATAATTCGAATAAGGCTAGCTGGCGCATTCCGGTTCATAGCCTCGCAGAGGCTTATTCCGCGAGCCGATGGCCGCGGCCGCGTCGCCGCTATTGAAATACTCAAGTCGACCGCGCGCACTCGCGACTACATAGAGAAGGGAGAGCGAGACGGCAAATCGCTCTACGATGCTATGCGGGATGGGAACCTCGAGGGCATGCAGGTGTTTGACGGGGAGCTGGAACGCATGGTCCGAACTGGGACGATAACGCTGAGAGAGGGATTGGCCTACTCGACGAATCGGCAGAATCTGCTTCTTCAGCTCTCGGATCTCGGCGGGGGTTCGGTAGACGAGATGCTGAGTATGGATTCACACACGAGCGACCTTGTGGCTTAGTCCTTATGACCGGACAGCCGAAGCCTCGCTCGCGGTTTCCCGGCAAATGATGCCAGCTCAACTGAGACAAGCCATTCATCCGCACAGAATAGACATCAGGTCTTCTCTTATTTCCGAATCGGAATACTTCTGTTCGAGTTCGAGGTAGAAGCTGACACGATCTGTGGCCAGCAAGTGCAGGAAGAGTTCCTGCGTGAGCTGCTCATATCCATCCGCATGGTCCGGCATCGCTGTTCGCACCATGGTAGAGAGTTCGTGCCAGATTGCTTCCGCATCCTGGCTCAGTAAAACCTGTCGCCAGTCCCGCCCGCGTCCGAGGGCTTTTCTCGCGGACACGTTATCGCGACTTCGGCGCTGGGCAACTGGGGTCGTTGCCATTGCGCTGCTCCTATGTTTTCAAACTTGAATCGGGGATCACAAACCAGACGGCGATTTACCACAATACCCTGGCTCGATCGCCGTCACAGGCTGCGAAGGATACCGCAAGCCGCCGTTTTATTCAAGCATCAAGGAACACGCCGGTGATTCGCAATTTAAGTCCGGCGTATCAAGCGTGAAATGGCCGCCTATGGTGAACAGCAATCGCGACGAAGAGCGCCGGAAAGCGCGAAGGTTTCAGGTCGGTTGGGACGTGGCCGTAAAAGGCATGGACAAGGCTGGCAGAGGCTTCGACGAAGCGGGGATGCTCGAGAATCTCAGCTCGGTGGGCGCGTTCTTCTATTTGCCAAGACGCGTGCCGCTCGGCGCAAGGCTCGAACTCCGAATAAAGGTATCGTTCAAAAAGAACAACTGGATGAAGTACGCGGCTGAGGTCGTCCGAGTGAAAAAGGGAAGCGGCAAAATTGGGATTGCGGTCAAGTTCGACACAGCACGGCCAGTCTTTATGGAACGGTGATCAACCCGCTAGCATAAACGCCTTTACGCGCAGTTTGCGTTTCGCGCTTGCAACTTGAGTATCCTCTCCTTCAAGCGTTTCAGCACCTCTTCTCGCTCGGTCTTCGTCGCGCAATTCCGCAGCCTTTCCACGAGGCCGTCTATTTCTCCGGCGAGTGCGCGCCCCGAGTCCTCGCGCCAGTCAATCGGCCCGGGGGGCTCGCTTTCGGGACTCGCCCTAAAAACCTCATCGATAGCAGCCCAGAACAGGTCAATGCCTATCGGTTTTGCCAGACAGCAGTTCGCTCCGGCTGCTTCTGCTTCAACCAGGATCATTGGTCCGCATCCGCTTATGACTATTATGGGCGTTGATTTGATTTGCTCGTCGCTGCGCACTGCTCCGATGAAATGAAGGCCGCTCTTACCGGGCAAGGCGATGTCGGTGATTATCAGGTCGGGCCGCTGTCGGCGGGCGACAGTCAAACCTTGCTCGGCCTCTGTTGCGGTGCAGACTTCGTAGCGTTTCAGTCGAAGCAGCTCGGCAAGCGGGTGAAGCGTGTCAAAATCGTCTTCTACAATCAGGACCGTCCTCATAGTGCTGTCCTCTTCTTTATGCTTTCTCGGAGAAATAGGTGAGGTCAGTCGTTTGTTTACCGGACCGGGGCGGGTCAAATCCTACGGCCACATCATACATTCGCCGAGCCCTTTCTGCAACGTTCCTTGTCATTGCATTCAAGCATCTTTGTTGGGGAAAGATACCCTTGAGCGCAATCGTGACGCATGGTATAGTCCGTCACGCCTCCTAATAGCTCCTAACCGACTTAAACGCAAGCGAGTATTTGAATCTTCTCAGTGCGCATCCCCAGAACGCTGGAATTCTTCGGGTCAATCACCCGATCAGTACCGAATACGAGCGAAGGATCACGATTGATAAGCGAATTGAGAATGGGAAGCTCATCTGGCAGGTTTGGCCCGGCGCTCAATGATCACAACATGGGCAGAAAGCTTCATTGGCTGTTGATTTCGCGGCTCGCGATGGCGGCCGCGCTGCTCGCGATCGTCGGGCTGACTGAGGGAGATACGCAACGCTCGTTTATCCCGGTGCTTGCTGCAGTGGCGGGCGCCACCGTCGTACTGTCGGTGTTCAATCTCGCTTTGCTGCGTACCCGCCTAGCGCACAGGACCCAAGCATACATCCAGTTTTCGCTCGACATCTGCATCGTGACGTGGCTTGTGTATCGCACGGGAGACGTCGAGTCTCCATTCCTGGCGCTCTACCTGGTAATCATTTTCGCTGCGTGCGCGTTGCTAGGCAGGACCGGCGTCTCGCTGGTCGGAACTTTAGCCAGCGTGCTGTATGTGAGCATAGGCGTGCTCACGATGAGCGGAGTTCTTCCGCGCGCGAGCGGCTGGGCTCCTTACGAAGGCCACGAGCTGTCGTGGACGCAGTTCATGTTTTCGCTCAACCTGGGTGCGATCTTTGCAGTAGCCATCTTGTCCAGCCATCTCGCCGGGCTCATCCGACGCAGCGAAACGCAGCTCGCCAGCGCAACTAAGGATCTCGCGGATTACAGGCTGTTCAACGACCGGATTATTGAGAGCATGCGAAGCGGCCTGGTCACCACGGACCTGCTCGGCCACATCATCACCTACAACCGCGCCGCAGAAGAGATCACTGGCTACCGAGCTAGCGACGTTCGCGGAAAGCAGATTTTCACCATCTTCGGAGACATCGAAAGGCAGATTGAGGCGGGACTGGAGTCGATTCGCACCCGAACGCGGCTGCCGCGCTTCGATATCGGTTGCAAGACCGCCGACGGCAGGGAACTTCATCTGGGATTCTCTGTTGCGCCCCTGGTCGATGAGGCCGAGAACTCGCGCGGGTACGTTCTGACTTTTCAGGACCTCACCGAGGTGATGGAACTGGAGCGCGAGGTCCGTCGCCAGGAGCGGCTCGCGGCGCTGGGGAAGATGGCGGCGGGGCTCGCACACGAGATACGCAACCCGCTGGCTTCGATGCGCGGCTCGGTGCAAGTGCTTGCAAGCGAGCTTAGCTTCTCGCAGGACCAGTCGCAATTGATGCAGATAGTTCTGCGCGAGTCAGACCGGCTGAATCGAATCGTGTCGGACTTCCTTACTTATGCGCGCCCGCCCAAGATCGAGCGCTCGGTGATCGAGCTTGCGAGCCTGTTGTCGGAGACAATTGCGCTACTGCGAAACAGTCCAGAGCTGCGACCAGACCATTTGATCACCGAAGAGTATCCCGACAAGTCTGTGCTCTACCAAGGCGACCCTAATCAGATGCGCCAGATATTCTGGAACCTGGCGCGCAACGCAATCCAGGCGATGCCGCAGGGCGGCGAGCTGAGCGTCACGCTTGAAGCCAGACACAATCGGGATGTAACCATCGCGTTCAGCGATACGGGCCAGGGCATGAGCCGTGAACAGAGGGAAAGATTATTCGAGCCGTTCAACTCATCGACCGGCGGCACGGGGCTCGGGATGGCGATAGTGTATCAGTTGGTTCGAGACCACAACGGCAAGATACTTGTCGAGAGCGAGTCTGGTAAGGGTACGCGCATAGCGATCAAGCTCCCGGCTAGCAGCCGCGTCGCGCAGGCGCCCGCAGGTTCTAATGATGCTTCCCGCATGGATTCGTCGCCGCCCGCGGTGGTGACGAATTTCTGAGTGAATTTGATTTGGAGAGCGAGTAATGGAAAAGCTTTTAGTTGTTGACGACGAGCGAAGCATGCGCGAGTTGCTCGAGCTTGTCTTAAAGCGGGAAGGCTACGCGGTTCATACCGCCGAGAACGGAACGCGCGCGCTCGAGCTTGTTCGCCAGAACGTATACGACCTGATTATCTCAGATGTGAAGATGCCCGACATAAACGGCATCGAGTTGCTCGCTCGCGTTCGCGAGATTTCGCCGGAGACAATGGTCATTATGATCACTGCGTTCGCGACGGTTGACACGGCGCGGCGGGCTTTCAAGCTCGGGGCCGAGGACCTGGTCATCAAAGACGCGGGCTTCGACGTCGAGGAGCTGAAGGTTTCGGTTGGCAAGGTGCTCGAAAAGAAACATCTGCGCCAGGAGAACGTTCTGCTCAAACGCGAGCTGCGCCAGCGCAATTCGCTCGACAACATCATCGGGCGCTCGCCCCAGATGCAGGCCATCTACCAGATGATAGAAACGGTCGCCGTGACGACCTCGACCGTGCTGATAACCGGTGAGTCGGGGACCGGGAAAGAACTGGTGGCCCGGGCGATACACAGCACGTCCGATCGCGCCGCCGCACCGTTTGTGTCGATCAACTGCGGCGCCTTCACCGAGACGCTGCTCGAGTCGGAACTCTTCGGATATATGAAGGGATCATTCACCGGCGCGAACGCGAATCGCAAGGGGCTGTTCGAAGCTGCAGAAGGCGGCACAATCTTTCTGGATGAGATCGGCGAGACGACCCCGGCGATGCAGGTGAAGCTTCTGCGCGTTCTACAGGAGCGGAACATTCGGCGTGTCGGCGGGCTTGAAGAGATAGCGGTTGACGTACGTGTTGTCGCTGCAACCAATCGCGACCTCTCGCAGATGGTTGAGGACGGTACGTTTCGGAATGATCTTTACTATCGCATTAGCGTGATCCCAATCGAGATGCCGCCTCTCAGGGCGCGCAGGACTGACATCCCCGAACTCGTGCGCCACTTCCTGGAGAAGTACAGCGTCGCAGCAAACCGTCCGACGCTGGAGCTTTCAGAAGAGGCGATGCCATATCTGGAGTCTTACGATTGGCCGGGAAACGTGCGCGAGCTCGAGAACACAATCGAGCGAGCGGTCGCGCTCGAACACGGTAGAATCGCAGGGCTCGACAGGAGAAGAGAAGACAACGGACCGCCGGTGGGGGTGGTGGACCGGCGGATCAAACCGGAATGGCTTCCTGAACGAATACTGAAGTACAAGCCGCGCGCGGTGGCTGATCTTGATTTACCTGAGGACGGGATCGATCTTGAAGGTTACCTGGCGCAGCTTGAAAAGGACTACATAATACGCGCGCTTCAAAGAACGAACGGCAATCAGACTCGAGCAGCCGAGATACTGAAGATGTCGGTCAGAAGCCTGCGTCACTTGCTGGACAAGCATAGGATACGGCAAACTGCGAGTCTCATTCGTGAGTCCGGCCCCTTGAGCGATAGCGCTGCCCATAAGTGATAGTCAGCCGACTCGGCTGAGTGAACCTGCGCCCGGTCCCGTTTTGTTTCTGTCCCACCGAGAACGAAGACCTCATTCATGACCTTGTTGTATCGGTCAAGCATTCTAGTACAGCCGGATGAGTATCCTTAGCAGGGACGGTGACCGTGGCGTAACACCACACCGCTAGAAACGTGGCCACATACTCCCCATTCTCGCGCTCAGCGGTTCGTGGCCGAAAACGACTGGCGCGGGTAAGGCCACTTCGGGAACTTTGGAAGCGGCTCGTTGGCACAAACATTGCTGCTGGATGCAGCGCGGATCGAAAAGTCCATAGGTACAGCGGTGAACTGATCTCGAGGGAAACCATGAGAAGAAAAGAACTCGGCTTTTCACTGATAGAGTTGTTAGTCGTAGTGGTCATCATTGGCGTGATCGCGTCGCTAGCGATACCTGGCCTTCAACGCGCGCGTAGATACGCTCAGGCAGGTTCCGCGATTCAGTCGCTCCGAACCATCACAACTGCTGAGAATCTGTACGAGCGAAGGCATAAGGTCTACGCAACATTGGTAGATCTTGTACCGGAGGGCTCGATTGACACAAACCTCGGGCTTGGCGTCAAGAGCGGTTACACCTTTACTATCTCACTCGTCCTCGATGCGAACGACTTAGCGAATGGCAAGTTGATGACTTTCAAATCCAACGCTAATCCTCAAGCTGATCCCGCTAGCGGCCTTTATTTCTACGTCGACGAGACCGCTGTTATCCGCTACAACGAGGGCGCACCTGCTGATGGAACCAGCCCGGTAATACCTCGCTAAGTCACTCTTCTCTGACAAAAAGTGGCAAACAAAACTATCGGTTTTTGTTAAAAAACCTGACCGCCATGACTGCGCGAGCTGAATGTCTGTCATCATACCCTTTCTTGACAGCACTTCGCTTTGAGAGATGCAATTAGCAAGCTGGCACGAGCTTTGTGTAGATAAAGCTGCAATCTGTCGTAGATTGGCCGCTAGGAAAACTGACCTACGGCAAGAAATTTCAAAGGAGCAATTTGCTTATGAAGAATGAGAAAGGATTTTCGCTGATCGAGTTGCTGATAGTTGTGGCGATCATCGGTATCATCGCGGCTATCGCAATACCCAACCTGCTGAAGTCCCGTCAGGCGGCCAACGAGGCGTCAGCCATCGGATCGGTTCGCACGATCGGAACTGCACAGGCTACATATCAATCCACTCGGGGTCGGGGCAGGGATTTCGCTCTGTCACTTGCTGTCCTTGGCACCGACAATGCAGTAGATTCTACGCTTGGTCTTTCTACGCTTGCTGGGCCCGGCAAGAGCGGGTTCAATTTTGAGAGTGTTGCTGTCGCGGCGACTACCGCTTTACCCTCCTACTTCGACACGAGGGGTCAACCACAGTCTGTGGGCACATTCGGCACGGGCAACCGTTCGTTCAGCTCTAACGAAACTTATGTGCTCTACCAGATAGACGGCGGGGCAGCCGCAGTGGGGCCCGCTCCTCCAGGGACCCGCATACCTGCAGGTATGACTCCCATCGAGTAGGGCTGCTGCTGGTTAGCAACTCTCCGCACAATCAAACGGGTGAGTCCTTCCAGGGCTCACCTGTTTGTGTTATAATCCCACCGTCTCTTTCAAAAATATAAAATGAACCTAGCGGCGGAAGCCGCGTTCGATTTCGCAAGAGAAGACAGAGCCATCCCTACGGGATGGCATAATCCAGAGGTGGGGAAAGCCATGAACACTAAGAAGCAGAGAGGTTTCTCGCTGATCGAGTTGCTGATCGTAGTAGCAATCATCGGCATAATCGCAGCAATAGCCATCCCGAACCTGCTGAAATCTCAGCAGGCAGCGCATGAGACGGCCGCGCTGACGGAAGTGAAAACTATGGGCAACAATCAGGTCCTCTATTCGATTACCAAGGGCCACGGTAAGTTTGCGGACCTGGCGACGCTGGGTTCCATGGGATACACCGACTCGAACATGGCAGCCGGGACCAAGGGTGGCTATGTGTTTGCCACTACCCCGATCAACGCGGAAGGCATGCCTCCGATGTTCGACACGACCTCTCATCCAAGCGCGGTCGGCACTTTCGGTACCGGCAACCGCTCGTTTTACTCGAATGAGACTATGGTCGTATTCGAGAGCGATGGTATCCAGCCGCCAACGGCGACACCGCAGGACCGCGTGCCTAAGGACGGAGCTCCGATTCAGTAGAGGATTCAGTAGAGAATGATAAGTAGGCCGGCCGTGCGCCTCGTGCGCCGGCCGGCCAGTTAAGTCGTAGAACTTCCATCCCAGAAGTAACCGCCCCCTTCGCGCCGCAGCGAGAGGCTCATCGCCCCTCGCTTACCCGGTGCCGATCTCAGCCCTCACGATCTAGTTGTCCCTGGCCTGAACTGGGACCCAAAATTCTTCAGGACAGCAAAGGCGCGATGGCGACGACCAAACGGAAAGCCAGAGCGAAAGCGGAATCGCAAAAGGCAGCCGCTTTGGCTGCGAACGAGTTTGGCATACTCGCGTCCCTGCAGCGCCTCAGTCTCCCGCGAACGATACTTCTGATCAGTTTGTTTTCATTCCTCGCTTACGCTAATTCGCTTGGCGGCGAATTCGTCTTCGATGATACGGAGCAGATTGTCGAGAATCAAAACATTCGGTCATGGGACAACCTTTCGAAGGCTTTTACTACGCATGTGTGGCAGTTCCGCGAGCGCTCGGGAACGCTGAATGTGCCCCCGCCGCTTCCTTACTATCGCCCGCTCTTCACCGTAATGCTAACGGCAGAGTATCACCTATTCGGACTTTGGCCGCAGGGTTGGCATCTGGCCAGTCTGCTGCTGCACGTATTTTGCGCGGTTGGCGTGTTCTACGTCATCCTTCGAATGTCGGGCCAAAATGTTGTGGCTCTGTTCGCGTCGCTTCTTTTTGCTGTGCATCCCGTCCACGCCGAATCTGTGAGCTGGATAAGCGGGATGACCGATCCGCTCTTTGGAGTCTTCTTTCTAGCGTCGTTCTGTCTCTATCTAAAAGCTCGCGTGGCGCAGACTTCAGTCTGTGCGGGTGTAGAGACCTCAGTCTATGCATACAAACTGAAGTCTACGCCCGCACAGACTGAAGTCTGCGCCACGCGGGTGTTAGCGCTGTCGCTCGCGATGTTTGCGCTATCGACATTCGCCAAGGAGACGGCGTTGAGCCTGGTGCTGCTGGTCTTCGGATACGAGTTGATTGCATTTTCAGGCTCAAAGGCCAGGCTGATCACGGCCACGAAGCGAGCGCTGCCCTATGCCGCGTTTGCTTTGATTTATCTCGTGCCGCGATATCTTGTGCTGGGCGAGTCTATGTGGAAGAACCCACAGGCGCCCGATAGACCGCTTGCATACACGCTGCTGACTTTGCCGTTCGTAGTCTTCAGCTATGTTGCGCATCTCTTGTGGCCAATAGGACTAAGCGTTACCTACGACACTCACTTCGTAGTAAGCGTGTCGTCGCCCCGCTTTCTCTTGCCGGTCGCCGGGCTCGGCTTGATCGCAACGGCGCTTTTTTTCTACCGGAAGAGAGTCAGCCGGGAGGTTTGGCAAGCGCTGCTGCTGATCTTCGTTCCGCTGCTGCCCGTGCTAAACCTTGGGCAGGTCTCTCAGGAAGAGTATCTGGTCTTTGATCACTACCTTTATCTCTCGGTCGCGGGTTTTGGGTATCTGATTGCGATAGGCATTTCAAAGCTCGGGGCGTTCGAATCGAGTGTTGAGCGGACTCAGGTCGCCGGGTTTAGTCGGCCCGGATTGGCACTCGCGGTGTTTATGGTGGTCGCGCTCGCGTTAACGGGCGCGGCCGCGCGAGAGAACAGGCCGTGGGCTGATTCATATTCGCTTTGGTCCAACGTCGCGCGAGTTAGACCGGACTACTGGGCGGCGCGCTACAACACCGGACTTGCATTGCTGGACGCAAACCGTTTTGACGAAGCTCGCGCCTCGCTCGAACGCGCAACCACGCTCAAGCCTGATGAACCGAACGCCGCGGATGCGCTTGGTCGAGCCTACGCTGGGATGGGCGACGTCTCGAGCGCCGTAATGAATTTCAAACGCGCGATCGACCTCAATCCCGAGATGTTCGAGTCGTTCAACAATCTTGGAACGGTGTATTTCATAAACAAGGACTACGCTTTGGCTGAAGCGAACTTTGCGGCTGCGCTTCGGCTGAAGCCTGAAACCTCTACGTCCCGATTCAATCTTGGTTTGTGTTACGCGCGGCAGGGGCGCTACAGTGACGCAACGCGAGAGCTCGAGCGGGTAGTCCAGGCGACGCCCAACGACGCCGAGGCATTGTACGAACTCGGTCTTGCGTACGAACGAATTGGCCGCGCCAGTGACGCGGTGCGTGTTTTTCAAACGGCAGGTTCGCTGGTAATATCGCAGGAACTGGCCTCCAAAATAGACACGAGCTTGAGCCGATTGAACGGCGACAGCCGCCGCTAACTCCGAATTTTCGTCCGAGCGCCCGAACTGTTAAACTTTGGAATCTGAATCCAGCGATGGCAATAGCCGAAGTCAAAGTCATTGAAGCGGCGGCTGCGCGAGTGAGCGTCAACTCGAGCGGCGCGCGCAGAATTTGTGCCATTGCGCTCAACACATTCCGCGAGTCGGTCCGTGACCGCGTGCTCTACAATCTAATCCTCTTTGTGCTGATCCTCGTAGCTGCGTCGGTCTTCGTGAGCGATCTGTCGCTCGACATGGAAAGCCAGTTCACCGCAGCGCTCGGCTTGAGCGCGATGCTGGTGTTCGGGGCTTTGATCGCTATCTTCATCGGCGTCGGGCTCGTCTATAAGGAAATAGACAAGCGCACTATCTACAGTCTGCTGTCGAAGCCGGTGCATCGCCACGAGTTCATCATCGGGAAGTACGCGGGTTTGTGCTTGACTCTGCTGGTCAACTCGGCGGTTATGGTGCTAGGGACCGAGCTTGCGCTGTTGTATGTCAACGGGAAGTTTGTCCCGCTTCACACGGCGGTGCTGGCCGTCTCGTTCCTGGTGTATTTGGAGCTGGCGCTGTTAGTGGCGGTCGCTCTAATGTTTTCCAGCTTCACTACACCGATGCTCGCCGCGCTGTTTTCCTTCGCAGCTTACGTGATCGGGCACTTCAGCAGAGACTTGCTGGATATGGCTGCGTTGTCGAACTCGACGGTAACCCGAGTCGTACTCACCGCTTTGTATTATGTGCTTCCGAACCTGTCCAACTTCGGTTTCACGACCGAAGCCTCGCACGGGCGAATGGTGCCGCTGCGGATGGCAGCTTCGGCGACTGTCTACGCAATTGTGTATATCGGCATCCTGCTTTCTGCGGCAGTGCTAATTTTCCAAAAGAGGAATTTCAAGTGAGAACGGTTGGACGTGTCGTTCCCACATTGATCCTCGTCGTGGGCATAGGCTTGCTGTATCCCATGCAACGATGGGTTGATAAGACCTCTTCGCGTCCGCCTATCAGCGAAGAGGCGCTCTACCTTTCTTCAGGCAATACGATAAAGAAGATGAGCCTGGGTATGGAAGCGCTCGCGGCAGACATCTACTGGATTCGCACTGTGCAGTACTTCGGGCGCAAGGTGATCGACAGCGGCAAACCACTTTCTGCGGCAGTGTCAACGGACCTTCGGATGGACCTGCTCGCGCCACTTCTCAACATAGTCGTCACTCTTGACCCACAGCACATTCCGGCTTATCGCTTCGGAGCAATCTTTTTGCCTGAGCGGGATCTGCCGGCCGCGATAGCATTGGTCGAAAGAGGAGTCAGCGAAAACCCGAACGAGTGGCGCCTGTATCAGGACCTCGCGTACATCTATTGGCAAGCTGGCAAAGCTTCCGCAGCGGAAGAACAGGCAGACTACTACCAAAAGTCGGCTGATTGGTTTGGAAAAGGTGGTGAGGTGCCCGGCGCGCCGTGGTGGATGCGCGACCTCTCCGGTTTGATGAGGATCAAGGGTGGAAGCCGCGAAGCCGCGCGTGCAGTGTACTCAGCATATTTGACGAGCGACGATCAGAACGTTCGCGCTCAGGCGATTGAACGATTGAAGCAGCTCCGCTCACTTGATGAGTTGGACGCAATCAACGCGCTGCTCTCGCGCTACAAAGAAACGACTGGAGCGTGCCCGGCGGAGTTGCGGGCGCTTGCTTCGAGGCT
Source organism: Acidobacteriota bacterium (assembly GCA_038040455.1). Lineage (GTDB taxonomy): Bacteria > Acidobacteriota > Blastocatellia > UBA7656 > UBA7656 > Onstottus_A. The sequence goes on along the minus strand of JBBPIH010000036.1, from coordinate 32,124 downwards.
TCGCTCGATGAACCTGACGATCAATGATGACTCAATGCCGGTTGACCCCGACGGCTTTTCTTACAGCTACAATGCCGCGAAATGCAGAGCAGAGCTTGCGTTTGAATCGACGGTCCCGAGGTAGCACAGACTTTACAGTCTGTGTACGAACCGATTGAGTGATTCACATCCCGGACACAGACTGAAGTCTATGCCACCTTTAGAACATCCGTTTCAAGTCCACAGTGATCGTTGCGCCTGAAGTCTTGATTCTGGCGCGCACCGGGGTCCGCGAGGCGTCCTCGGTAATCCACACTAGCATCTCGCCGCTGCGCTTAACGTACCGCCCGTCGAATACCTTCGCGTTCAGTTGAATTGTTTTAAACTTTCCGGCGTTAGTCTTAACTTCCTGATGCTTGCCCGCGACGACTTCAATGTTGTAGACCTCTCCGCCCTCGCTGATGGGTATTGGGATAACGTCTCCTTCGTTGAGCGGTTGAGTTCGCACGAAATAGATGGTCGACACCAGATCCTGAACCCACGATGGTGACGGCTTTTCTTTAACCTTCGGCTCGCTCTTTTTGAGTCCCAGGTCGCGGTCGGTGTAGACGACTCGCCCGGTCTCGCGGTTGAAGACGGATGTCTGCTCGCGGCGTACCTTGCCCTCCTCAAGAAGCTTGGTCGATGTCTGCACGCCAAAGTCAGTCGGGTTAACCAGGGAATTATAACGGTTTCTAACCTTGAGCCCGAACAGCGCCGGGAAGAATCCCTTGGAAACCGCTTCGGCTTTAAACTCGATCATCTCTGATTTAGATGAATCGGATGGTTTTAAGACCGTGAGCTTCAGCTCGCCGATTGTGCCTGAGAAGATTAACTTCGAGAAGGTGACTTCATAAATCAAGGTCTCGCCGATCTTGAAAGGAAGCGGATGAGCTATTTTCGGCGGAGTAAACGCGAGTTTCTCAGGCGCCACCTGCGCTGCGGTGAAGCTCAGCCCCAGAAGCAATGCTACCAACGATGTTGAAAGCGCCTTTATCACCTGCTTGATCATAGAATCGAGGTTGCTGTCCCTGTCACCGAGAGCGATGCCATCCAGCATCAGAGGAACATCTTCGTCGCGAGCATCGCGTAGACCAATACAAAACCCAGTGCGGCGCGGTACTCGCGATGTCGCAAGTATAGCGATCCATCGAACTGCCTTCCGCCGCGCCACGATGACCGCTTGAGTTGCGCGGCATATGATGACGAGCTGTGAGCGCCATACGGTGAGAAGCGCGGAACAAACAGCGGCACTTGCTTGCTGTAGTGCTCGTACTCGTCCGAGAATAAATCGCGCATGGTGTCCGCTTCAGCGACCATCACCGGCACGTAGATCAGCAGGTAGAGCGCGACGAACAATGCGGCGAACCAGAGCGTGCCGGCGCCAACTGCGACTCCTGTCCCGAGCAAGAAAGTGCCCAGGTAAAGGGGGTTGCGAGTGTGTGCGTAAGGTCCCGACGTCGTCAACTCCTGGTTCTTCCTTAAGTGACCCGACGCCCATGCCCTGATTCCGAGACCGATGATTGCAACAAACGCCCCGGCGGCAAGAGACGCGAGAGTTGGCTGCGCCGAAATGAATAACAGCGGCGCAAGGACAAAGCCCGCAGGCACTCTGATACGTTGGGCTACTTGTCTGAAGGTCACTCCGCTCTCTTTTCTTTCACACTCGCCAGGCGATTCAACACTGCGCGCTTGACGTCGTTCACTGGAATCTCCATACACTCCCAGTGCCAACAACTTCGGCGGTGACAATCCGCTCGGCACCAAAGCTCTCGTCCCACCGTGATATCTCGCGGATCGAACGGCCCGTTGCGTTCAGGAGAAGTCGGCCCGTAGAGCCCTACGATGGGAGTGGCACTCGCAGCGGCGAGATGAAGCGGACCCGTGTCACCCCCGACAAACAGCGCGGCGCGTCGCGCGAGCGCTACGAATTGTTTGAGCGTGGATGCAACCGCGCGAGCAGCCCCTGATCGCGCGCCCGCAGCCACGCTTTGTGCGAGCGCTTCCTCGCCGGGCCCATAAGTTATCAATGACCCAAGCGCGCAATCGCCCCATAACCAATCTACAAGCTCGGCATAGTGCTCCGAGGGCCAGAGCTTCGTCGGCCAGCCGCCACCGGGATTGATTATCGCGAACGGGCCTGTTTGCGTATCGATAACCTCTTTAACGTAGCGCTGATCGTCGGACGAGACAGCGATGGGAAATGCATAACCGTCATTCGAAACTGTGGTCTCGCCGGTGAGTCTAGTGACTGAGCTGGCAACAGCGGCTCGGGCGAGCGCCAGATTCTTGTCGATGACGTGCTTGATCTCTGACGTTTCGACTTGCTCGGTCAGAAAGAGCTTGCTGGCAGTCTCCCGCAGATCGCTCGTCTCAAATCCCAGTCTCCTCTTCGCTCGTGACGCGAAGGCAACCAGCCCGGACTTGATGAGGCCCTGAAAGTCTATGGCTAAATCAGGGTGCCCATCGCCGTTCAGCTCAGGTGCTTCGCGCAAGCGGTTGAGTCCGGTTCTCGCATCTCGGAAAGTCGAGATGCTGAGAAGGTCGTTGCGCCAGGCTCGCGTGTCGAGCTTGATCAGCTCGTCGATTACCGGCGAGTCTTCTATTAGCGCGCTGGCGCCGGGCTCGACTACCCACGCGATCCGCGCATCGGGCAGCGCTCGCCTGAGCAGCGCTGCTGCAGGCAGCGTATGCACCACGTCACCAATTGAACTGAGTTTTACGATGAGGATTCGCATCAAGCCCGGTGGTTCGTAAGCGCGAATTATAGCATCCGACCCCCTCAAGGCGCCGGGCTCGGAATGCGGTAGTGTCCTGATTCGATTGTCTTCTCTGCGTGACCTTTGCGTCCTCTGCGTCTCTGCGGTGAACCCAATGCCCAGAATCATTCACCGCAGAGACGCAGAGCACGCAGAGATGGCGCAGAGAAGTGAAGTTAGGACACTACCCGGAATGCCGGTTCTTTGATCTAGCATGCGAGCGCGTGCTAGAATGCGGCTCGGCGTAGCATTGACTTCAGTCTCTGCCAGTTGGCCTCCCGCGCTTCGCCAGATACAGACTAAAGTCTGTGCTACTTCCCGGACCCTATGAAAAGCGTCACCATACTGGGATCGACCGGCTCGATTGGACTGAGCACACTCTCGGTCATTGATTCACTTTCAGACAAGTTCCTTGTAGCAGGCCTGGCAGCGGGCCGCGATCTCGAAGGACTAGCGAAACAGGTTGCTCGCTACCGTCCTCGTCTGGTGTCGGTGGCGGATGAGCGCGACATCCCAGCTCTCAAAGAGAAGCTGCGAGCCTCTGGCGTCGACAAGTTACCAGAGATATCGTTCGGCGAAGACGGCCTGGTTGCCGTCGCTTGTCTTGACGGAGTGGATACGGTTGTATCAGCGACCGTCGGCGCGGTGGGCTTTTTACCCACTTACAAAGCGCTCACGCTGGGCCGGCGCGTTTGCCTCGCTAACAAGGAAACCCTGGTGATGGCGGGCGAGCTGATGACGCGCGCCGCCGCTGAGTCCGGCGCTGAGCTACTGCCGGTCGACAGCGAGCACAACGCCCTCCATCAATGCATGCGAGGCGAGCAAGTGAGCGAGGTCAAACGACTAATACTGACAGCATCCGGCGGACCCTTTCGCCAGACGCCCGTCGATCGAATGCGCGAGGCGACCGTCGAAGAAGCGCTGGCGCATCCAACGTGGCAGATGGGCTCCAAGATCACAATTGACTCCGCGACTCTTATGAATAAGGGTCTCGAGGTTATCGAAGCAGGCTGGCTGTTTGGCTTTACCGCGGATCGAATCTCCGTGGCCGTGCATCCGCAATCGATCGTTCACTCGATGATCGAGATGATAGACGGGTCGATCATTGCTCAGCTCGGCGTGACCGATATGCGGCTGATGATCCAGTATGCGCTGACTTATCCGGACAGGCTCCCGACCGAGCTTCCATCTCTCGGCTTTGACAAGCTTGCGCGGCTCGAGTTTTCGGAGCCGGACCTTGATCGATTCCCGTGTTTGAGGCTCGCTTATCAGGCGATGCGGGAAGCCGGAACGATGCCGGCGGCATTGAGCGCTGCTAACGAGATCGCGGTCGCGTCGTTTCTCAATCGGCGAATCAAGTTTATGGATATTCCGCGCGTGATCGAGGAGACGATGGACGGACACAAGACACAGCCTTGCTCCAGCATCGAAGCCGTCCTTGAAGCCGACCGATCGGCGCGCTCGCAGGCTGAGCGGTTGACAGAAGGCGGCGGGAGAATGGCAGTTAGCTAAGAATCGCAGGAAAGGCTTGCTAAACCTTTGCTAACGACATTTGTGTCCTTTCCAAACACATCACTGCCGAGTTGTCGCGCAACTGGCGCTCAAAGAAGTCTTGGGAAAAAAACTTATACCGTTCATGCGAGTTAGTGATTGCTTTTTTCATGCGGCCATAATAAGATGCGCCCCGTTTGAGACCATTGATCCATCACCAGAGTTTGGTCCCGAGCAAAAGCAGGAAATAGTTTTATGATTTCCGAGTCGGCAGACATAAAGCTTGCTCCATGTCCGGATTGCGGGGGCACGGGCTGGGAGTTTGTTGAAGGCAAAGGCGTAAAGCCGTGCCCATGCAAGGGCGCGACACGCATCCAACAGCTCCTTTCACAATCTAGAATACCGTTGTTTTTTGCGGATAAGACACTCGATGACTTTGAGGCTTATAATATTTCTCTTCGTCGCGCCGTTATGAACTCGAAGAAATTCATCGATGAGTTCCCTTTGGTCGATTCTGGACTCTTGTACGTCGGCAAGCCAGGTGTCGGTAAGACTCACTTAGCATTAGCCGTTTTGAAGGAAATCATTAAGAAGGGATTCTCTGGGCTCTTCTACGATTTTCGTGACCTTCTTAAGGAGATTCAAGACAGTTACAACCCTAATACTCACACGTCTGAACTAAAAATCTTGACTCCGGTCTTTCAATCTGACCTGTTGGTTCTCGATGAATTGGGTGCAAACAAACCCACTGCGTGGGTTCAAGAAACAATAACTCACATCATTACCAAGCGGTATAACGATAAGAAAACGACGATTTTTTCCTCAAACTATTTGGATGATCCGATTGCCCCATCTCACGACGACTATGAGAAATACCTTGCTCAGTCAGTCAGAGAAGGGAACGACTTAGAATCCGCTATTTCCTGGTTGATGAATTCAAATGGGTACTCTAGACAAATGGCGGAGCATATCGTTGTACTTTCTCTAAACGAACGGAGAGGAGCGAATATTGATGCGCTCAGGCTAACCATTAAGACTTTATCTTTTGATGAGACCCTTCAAGACCGCGTGGGTGAGCGCTTACGCTCGCGCATATACGAAATGTGTAAATTGATAAGTATTCACGGAGCCGACTACCGAAAAGTGAAGGTGATGAATAGAATCAATCGACATCCTCATTCGTAGTTTCATTCTGCGTACTATCGTAGTCATCACGTACCTTCTTCGCAGCGACATAGAGCCGTTCTACCCTTGGTCCGCGATTCACGCTAGGAATTCCAGCTAATGCTTTAACTGCTAAATGCAACGAGTCCAGTTCGTCGATCGAAAAGGCGGCTAGAAGAACGCGAATGTCGCGCTCAACAAGCCGACGCTCTCGCATGTGCGCGGCACAGTAGCACCTATAAGCTTCATCTGGATAATCCCATGGTTCCCTATCTTTCTCCCAGTAACATATGTGGGCATCTAAATAACGCTCCTCGTCGCAGGCATCACACTTATAATCTGCTCGCGCCAGTACGCTAGCGCGTTTCTCAGCCCAGCGCGGATCGTTAAATTTGTCTGCAAAATTAGCCATAGAGAAAGCGAGCGCACTACAGATTCTCTTAATCGAAGGATAATCTACTCCTTACTTACGAGTCGCGCTAGCGAAGTCTTACGGGTGCGCGTCAGACTTTTTGCGTCGGGGCGCTAATACCCAGGAATGGTGGTGGCCGAACGACGTTCAGAAACTAGCGAGAGCCTCGGCTGAATGGACAGCGGAATTGGCACGGCAACAAGATAAGAAGTAAGAGCCGACCGAGCGGGGGCAAGCCCACCCTCCTGACCTGTGATCTGATCCAATGTGCAGTTGACCGGGCGGGGGCAATCTGCGACATCACGGACCCACCCTCGCCAAGACGTGGGTAGCTGATGCCCCAGCCTACGTGAGAGCGTCGGCGTTTGGGATGCCCACACGCCGCGCGTGCGTATGCGCAAAAATCTGACGCGCACCCAAGTCTCACCGCGGCTCCGACGCTTTCTTCCATCACCTTTGCGAGCTGACAGTGGGTCTCATTACGACATTGACAGACGAAAGAGTCGTGCCCATCACTCGCTGAAGCTCCGCAACAGCTTTGCTGTAATCAGTCATCGCCCTAAGCTCGCGGCCCTTCGCTTGTGACAGCGCGTTCTGTCGCTCGAGCACAAAGTACGTCGTAGAGAGTCCCGCTTGAAATCGCCGCTGCTCACTCTCGCTCTGCTTCTCAGCGGCTTCGCGCGAAGCTCGCGCCGTCTCGACCCGCTGCCGCCCGAGCTCGACCGCTTGAAGGGCGTTGCGAACCTCGACCTCGATCGTCTGCTCGAGCGTCTTTCGCTGCGAGCCGATCTTGCGTCCCTCAGCGACCACGCGGCCGAGCTGTCCTTCGGCTGTGCGATTTCTCAAGGGAAAGTTGAATGCTACGCCAAAGCGGAAAGTGAGAAAGTCATTGCTGAACAGATTTTGAAGGCTCTGGCCGTATCCGCCTACCAGGAAGCCAGGCAGATCCGAGCTTGGAGGGACTGCGATTGCTGGAATTCCTGCCAGGCCCGACAAAACGTTCACTCGATCGAGCAGCAACCCTGTCGTCGAAAAAAACGGGTTACCAGTCAGTAACCTCGCGCCGCTGAGTCCAGTGGACGTGTAGGATGCGATCAAATCGACCTGGGGTTTAGTCTGATTGTCGAAGAATTTGACCTCCACCTTGTTGATTTCCTGTTGCAAGTTGTTCTGCGCAAGCTCGGGCCTGTTTGCCAATGCGGCGGCAACTGCGTCGGTCAGCCCAAAGCTCGCGCTGCGCACGTCCGGCGCCTCAGTTGGGATTACAGGTTGATTCCAAACGCTCGACTCTCGGCCACCGAGCACCAGTTGCTTTAGCGCGTTCTCTGCGCGGGTCACCGTTTCGGTGGCAGTCAAGACGTTCTCATTCCGCCTTTCCATCTCTGCTTCGACCGACACTAACTCGATTGGCGCGAGCGTGCCCTCATTCACCATTCGGCGGTTGCGCTCGAGCTGATTCTGCGCAAGCTCAACGGACTCTCGCTGAATCTGCACGTCCCGCAACGCAAACACCAGGTCCCAGTATGAGCGCTGAACGCGCGCGACGATATCACTAGCCTTCTGCCGGAACTGGCTGTCGGAAAGGTCGAGCCTGCGCTGGGCGATTTGAATACGCCGGCGCGCATCGTCTATCGAGAAGTTGCGCAGAATTGGCTGGCGAATCTGCACGTTCAAGGCGGTGTTGTACTGCGGGTTAAGCGAGGCGAATTGACTGTTGCCGGCCGCGCGCGAGTTGGTGAACCCCGCCAGCCATTGCGCGCCGGTGGGCAGCAACTGCTGCGCGGTGAAGTCGTAGTTCAATGTCTCTGTCGTAAGGCTTCCGTTCGGCCCTCCTGACAACAGCGACCCGACGGGCACGGTCCTGTGCTCGTAGAAGCTCGACGCTCCCAGGGAAACGTCCCTCGTGCCGCGCGCCGCAAACAGGTCATACTCGGCTTGCCGGACGTTGATGCGTTCGACTTCGATGTCGCGATTCTGTTCGAGCGCCATCTTAACCGCGTCGAACAAATTGAGCGCGAGCGGACGGCTCTCGTCGACTCCGACACGCGGCGCCACCGGCGCTTGTACTCCTGACGAGTCCGGTTGTTTCGCCTCTTGAGCCGGAGGCTCCGCGAGCTTGACGATCTGCGCTACAGCGGACGCAGGCAACGCAATCGACAGCAGAAGCGGCAACGCAGCGACGCGCAGCCGCAGTACTAATGAACTGAAGTGAACTCTCATGACTTCGCCTCTCGCTTACTTGAAAAGTCCCAAAAACATCGATGTAGCTGCTGCTGCCTTGCGCCGCGCCCACGCGAAGGGTGCTAGCACTCGGCGGCCGATCCGCCCCCAAAGGGTCGACATCGCCGCGTCGTCGAAGAGCGAATACGCGACCGGCGTCACCACCAGCGTCAGCAGCAGGCAAAGCGACTGCCCTCCGATAACCACGACCGAAGTTGAGCGGTTGATGCCCGAACCGGGGCCGCTGCTCAACGCTAGCGGCGTCATGCCCGCGACGAACGCGATTGTCGTCATCAGGATCGGACGCAGCCGGTCGCGGCTCGCCTGGACCAAAGCTTCGTACCGTTCCATCCCCTTCTTCCGCAACCCGTTGGTGTGATCGATCTGCAGGATAGCGTTCTTCTTCACCATTCCGAAGAGCACCAGCAGACCGAGCAGCGTGAACATATTCATCGCCTGCCCGGTGACGATCAGCGAAAGGAGCGCGAACGGCAAACTCAGCGGCAAGGCCAGCAGCACGGTCACCGGGTGGATGAACGATTCGAATTGCGCCGCCAGCACGATGTACATAAAGATAAACGAGAGCGCGAAGGCGATCAGGAAGCCGCGGATCGTACGACCGATCTCTTTACTCGTGCCCGAAACGCCGGCGCTGTAACCGGGCAGCATATCCATCCCCCGCGCTTCGTCCCCCAATTTTCTGATTGCGTCGCTCTGCGAAAAGCCGGGTTTCAGATTGGCGGTCAGCATCACCTGACGCTGACGAGAGACGCGTTCGATCTGCGTCGGGCCGGTCGCCTCCTGCAACGTCGCGACGCTGTCGAGGCCGATGCTGCCCACCCGAGTCGACGGGACGTTCAACCGGCTGATGCTGCCTGCGTCAGTGCGAAAACCCTCGCTGGCACGGACGTGAACTTCGTACTGCTCGCCGTTCTCGTTGTAGGTGGAAACCTGATCGCCCCCTACAAGCAGTCGCAATGTTTGCGCGATGTCGGAGATGCCCACGCCGAGGTCTGCCGCTTTCTGGCGGTCAATCGCAGCGCGCAGCTCCGGCTTGCCCACGATCAACGAAGTGTCGGCGTCGACCACGCCCGGAATCTGTCTGAGTTTGTCGAGCAGGCGCTGCGAATACTCGTTGAGCGTGTCGAGGTTGGGGCCGAGCAACATAAACGAAACTTCGGCATTGGCGCGCCCGCCGCCGCTGATCGCGCCAACGGGCGTGACCGTGGTGCGCAGGCTGTAGGACTCAAATTGCGGCAAGACCTTCTCCCGCACCCGCCCCATAACCGCGAACTGCGAGATCGGCCGCTCTGCCAGATCGGTGAGCTTGACATAAATCTTCGCCTGATTCTGCGTCCGCTGCTGATCGTCGCCGATGGTCATCAGAGTGTAATCGACGTAATCGAGCTTGCGAATATCGGCGGAGACTCTTTCGGCGATGTCCAGCGTCTTCCGCAGGGAAGTCCCTTCAGGCGCCCGGACCGTGACCTCGAATTCGCTCTGATCGTCGACCGGGAAGAAGTTGAATCCGACGTGGGGAGCGAGCAGAAAGGTCGAGGCGAACGTCAGCACAGCTATCATGCACACGGCCGCGCGGTGGTGCAGCGACCACGTCAGCATAGACGTGTAGCCGCGATCCAGCACCCGCATAATCCGCGAACTCTTTTCTCCCGTTGGCGCGACGGATTTGCCCGCTCCCCCCTCTTCGGTCTTCCGCTTCAATCGCTTGAGCATTCGCGCGCTCAACATCGGCGTCAGCGTAAAGCTCACGAGCAGCGATACCAGGATCGCGAAAGACATCGTCAGCGCCATGGATTTAAAGAATCTGCCCGGAATGCTCTGCATAAACGCGACGGGGAGAAAAATCACCACCAGCGACAGAGTGGTGGCCATAACCGCCATGCCGATCTCCTTCGTCGCTTCGATTGCAGCGGCAAACGGCTCGTAGCCTTTCTCTTCGATGTAGCGGAAGATGTTTTCTAGCACGACGATCGCGTCGTCGATCACGATACCGACTGAAAGCGTCAACCCCAGCATCGACGGGCCGTTCAGCGTGATGTCGAAATAATCCATGATCGCGAACGTCGAGATGATAGAGGTCGGAATCGAGATCGCCGAGATGATCGTCGCGCGCACGTTCCCCATAAACACCAGAACGACCAATGCGGCGAGCAGCGAACCCAGCATCAAGTGTTCGCGAACCGCGTGAAACGAAGCGAGGATGAAGGTCGATTGGTCGCGCACGACATCGACCGAGTAACCGGGAGGCAATGATCTCTTGACAATCGCCAGCCGCGCCTTGATTGCATCAACTACCTCGATCACGTTCGTGCCCGACTGGCGGCGCACCTGCAGCAACAGCGCCTGCTTGTCGCTCAGGCGGCCCGCGGTCAATTCGTCCTCCTCGCCGTCTTCGGTATGGCCGATGTCGGAGATCTTGATCGGATAGCCGTTGCGGCTGGCGACGACGATGCCGTTGAAATCGGCTGGAGATTGCAAGCGCCCGAGCGTGCGCAAGGTGAGCGCGCGATCGGCCTGTTCGACGCGCCCGCCGGGCACTTCCAGGTTTTGGGCTTGAAGCGCCTGCGAAACTTGCGCGACGGTCAGGTTGTAACCGCGCAACTTGTCCCCATCAAGAAAGACGTTCACCTGGCGTTTGCGTCCTCCGATGATCTGCGCCTGCCCTACGCCGTTGACCGATTCGATCTGTCGGCGCAACACCTTGTCCGCAAACTCAGTCATCTCGCGAAGGTTGCGATTCGAAGCGAGCGAGATCGTCATAATCGGCGAGGCGTCCGGGTCCAGCTTTTCAATCGTCGGCTGTTCGATGGTGCGCGGTAGGTTGGGCAGCGCGCGATTGATCTTGTCTCGCACGTCCTGCGCCGCGGCGTCCAGATTGCGTTCGAGGTCGAATGAGACGAAAACGAGCGACACGCCTTCGGCTGAAGTGGAACGCAACTCGTCAATGCCGCTGATTGTGTTCACGGCTTCTTCAATCTTGTCGGTTATTTCGGTCTCGACTTCCTGCGGCGCGGCGCCCGGCAATCGCGTGGTCACAGTGATCGTGGGAAATTCCACTCGTGGGAACCGTTCAACAACCAGCCGGTTGTACGAGAAGACGCCGAGGACGATCAGCGTCATAATCAACATCGTGGCGAAGACCGGACGACGGACACAGATTTCAGCAAGTTTCTGCATAGCTTCTCTCTCCTGCTAGGAACCCTCGGTCACTGCAAAGATGCTGGACCTGTACGGGCGTCCCTCTGTGTCTGTGGGCGCCCCTCCTTCCTCCTTCGCGGTTCGATCGTCGGGGAGGGGCGCCCACAGAGGGACGCCCATACAGGTCTCTTGCGCATTGTGTTCGTCACTTGCCGCCGTTGACGGCGCTGCCCTCTTGCAGTTTGTCCAGGTTGCTGGTCGCGACGCTCTCGCCCGATTTCACGCCCTCGACGACCTCGATCAGGTCGCCATCGTTAGCGCCGGTTTTGACGATGCGCTCCGACACGCGACCATTTTCGATCACGAAGACCTTGTTCAATCCGGCAATGATCTGAACCGCGCGCCGCGGCACCATCACCGCGGGCGCGTCTTTCGCCGTGATCAATGTCGATTTGGCGAACATTCCCGGGCGCAGCAGATTGCTCGGATTGGCGACCTGCGCTTCGACCGTCAACGCGCGAGTCTGTTCATTGAGCGAAGGGCCGATGCGGACGACGCGGCCCGTGAAAGTGCGCCCCGGAAATGCTTCAACCGTCAGCGTCATCGTCTGCCCCGTTCGCACCGCAGCCGCGGCGTATTCGGGGATGTCGGCGCGCAACCGCAGCGGATCGACCTTCACCAGCGTGACGATGCGCCCGCTGATCGCCAGGTACGAACCCCGCGATGCGTGCTTCTCTTTCACCGCGCCGCTGATCGGGGAGCGCACCACAGTGTCGGTGATTGCTTTCTTCGCCAGATTCAAAGAGGCGCGCTGTTGTTCAACCACTGCCAGTTGCTGATTGACCGCATCGACCGCGGCCTGATAACGAGCCTGCGCCAGGTTGTGAGCCGTAGCGGCCTGGTCGTAGACCGCGCGCGAGATGTCGCCGTTTTCAACCAATCGCGTCTGACGATCCAGAGTCATCTTCTCCCAATCGAGCTGCGCCTTTGCGACTCTGACATCGGGGTTTCGATTCGGGTCGAACCTCTCTCCCTCCTTCATTCCGAGCCGCGCCATCGTTTGTTTCAGCGTAGCTTCGGCCTGCTGCACCTTGAGCTTCGCGTCGCGCTGATCGATGAGGGCAATGATCTGTCCTCGCGCGACGTAGCCGCCGAAATCGACGTTGAGCTGCGCGAGTTCGCCCGCCGCCTGAGCCGAAACGACCACCTCTTCATCAGCGACCAGCGAGCCGACGACTTCGACGACACGTTCCAAACTGCGAGTGATCGCGGTGGTGGTGGCGACATCAACGGGGGGCGCCGGAGGTGGCAAAGCTCTTTCCTTCGCCTCCGCCGTTGCTTCGGGCGACCGTTGATTGCGACTGCAGGCGGAGGCGAGCAGACCCGCGGCCACAACAGTGATGATCAGCAAGGTGGTAAGTGTCACACTTCTGCCTTGTTGAATCGCTTGCGAATTTCTCTCGATCATTTGGGCATTCATCGCTAGCCAACCTCTGAGTCGCGAACTCCGTTTAGGAATATTTCCACGAAGCGATCGGCGATTTGCCGATTAGACAGCTTCACGTCATCGTCCTTGAAAATGGTGCGAGCTTGAACCTGATGCAAAACCATGCCAACAAATGCGCGCGCGGCCACAGCCGGATCGATGGAGCGGAACGCGCCGTCCGAGGTGCGCTGCTTGATGTACTTGCGAATGTGGTTCTTCATGTCGCGAGCAGTGGAGTCGAAGAAAATGTCAGAGAGCTCATGTCCTTCGAGGGCGCTAAACAACAGGAGCCGCATGAACGTCCGGTCCTTGGAATGAAACTCGAGCATCTCGAACGCCAGCGAGCCAAAAAACGCGCGGTCGTCCTTGCGGCTGGCGGCTTCTTCGAGCTGCGCCTTCATTCGCTCGGAGCCCTGTTTGACCTTGTAGTCGAGGATAGCGGCGTAGAGTTTGTCCTTGCTGGCGAAGTGCCGAAAGATGATGGCCTCGCTGACTCCGGCGCCCTCGGCTATTTCTTTCGTGGTAGTGCCGCTGAATCCGCGGCTGGCAAACAGCTCGGCCGCGACCGCGACGATCTGGTTGCGCCTGGTTTCGGCGCGCATTCGTGTCGGCTGCGATTTCTGCGGCAATACTGCTGACTCCATCTATCAACTCCTGGGTTAAAGTTAGTAAGCACTAACATACTTACCCGGAAGAGCTAAGTCAAGTCTTCGTCAAAAGAAACGGGTTCGGGTCAGATTTCGCGCACACACCGGGTGGGTATGCAGGCAGGTGGTTCAGGCGCGAACACTGCGCGCAACCTCAGGAAACGCTCACGCCTTTCGTTGACACGCGTTGTTTCTATCCCGTAGCATCAGCGGCGAAACAAAAACCCTGATCAGTTCCAGAGACTCTACGGTTGACAGAGGAGATCGCATGAGTGCACTTCCGATCATGATTGGCGTGCTGTGCGTTTTAGTTATCGCCTATCGCTACTACAGCGCGTTCCTCGCCGCGAAGGTCATGATGCTGGACGATGCGCGCGAGACACCGGCGCACACGCTGTACGATGGTCAGAACTACTATCCCACAAACAAATGGGTTCTATTCGGGCACCACTTTGCAGCGATTTCTGGAGCAGGCCCGCTGGTGGGGCCGGTGCTTGCCGCGCAGTTCGGGTTCTTGCCGGGACTTCTTTGGCTCGTTATAGGCGTGGTGATCGGCGGAGCGGTGCACGACTTCGTCATACTGGCGTCGTCGGTACGCAGGCGAGGGAAATCGCTCGCCGAGATTGCCCGGACTGAGATAAGCCCGCTTTCGGGATTGATCACAGGCATCGCGATCATGTTCATCGTCGTCATCGCGCTTGCGGGGCTGGGTCTGGTGGTCGTCAAGGCGCTTGGCGAGAGTCCCTGGGGCACATTCACCGTTGGGTTCACCATCCCACTCGCGCTGTTCATGGGGCTTTACATGTATCGCTTCCGCAAAGGCAAGATTGCTGAAGCGACAATTATCGGAGTGATCGGGCTATTCATCGCCGTAGTCCTGGGCGGCCGGATCGCCGAGTCCTCCTTTGCTTCGAGCTTCACCTTTTCCGAGAGCACTATCACGTATTTGATGGCGGGTTACGGTTTTATCGCGTCAGTCTTGCCGGTGTGGATGTTGCTATGCCCGCGCGACTATCTGAGTTCTTACATGAAAATCGGAACGGTTGCGTTCCTGATCTTTGGAGTGTTGTTCGTTGCGCCCCAACTTCATATGCCTGCGACCACTCCCTTCGTCGCGGGCGGCGGACCGATCATTCCCGGCAAGCTCTATCCGTTCGTGTTCATAACGATTGCGTGCGGCGCCATATCGGGATTTCATTCGCTGATCAGTTCGGGCACTACGCCGAAGATGTTGAACCGCGAAGGCGACGCGCGAATGATCGGCTACGGGAGCATGCTGATAGAAGGGCTTGTTGGAGTGGTCGCGCTGGTCGCGGCCACTTCGCTATTGCCGGGCGATTATTTTTCAATCAACATCGATCGCGCGCGAACGAACTACGTTCAGTTCGTTGAGACCAATAGCGTCGAAGGCTTTGACCTCCACGAACAGAAGCTTGAAGAATTGACGCAGCAGACGGGTGAGAAGAACTTGCGGGGGCGCACAGGCGGCGCGGTCACACTGGCGGTCGGCATCGCGCAAATATTTTCCGGCCTGCCAGGAATGCGCGGGCTGATGAAGTACTGGTATCACTTCGCTATCATGTTTGAAGCGCTGTTCATCCTCACGACTATCGACACCGGCACTCGCGTTGCGCGCTTCATGCTCGGAGAGTTTATGGGGAGGTTTTATAAACCCCTCGAACGGCCCGACTGGATGCCGGGCGCGATCATAACCTCCGCTCTCATTGTCGGGGGGTGGGCGTACTTCATTCAGACGGGGTCCATCTCGACGATCTGGCCTATGTTCGGAATTGCCAACCAACTGCTTGCGGCAATAGCGCTGTGCGTCGGCACGACGGTGATCATGAATTCGGGACGCGCCAAGTATGCCTGGGTAACAATCACGCCGCTCGCTTTCGTTGCGACTACGACGCTGATTGCTGGATGGCGCTCGATCTTCGACAACTTTCTCGTGGAAGCGGCGAAGCCAGAGACAGCATTTCGAGGTTATCTTAACGCGACACTGACTGCGGTAATGATGACTTGCATGGTCATCGTGCTGCTGGATTCAATCGTGCATTGGCGGCGAGTCATGCGTGGGACTGCGATCAAGAAACCTGTCGAGGCGGTCGGCGACTGACGTATCGCCCAATTCTTACAGGCACGCTCGATTGCGACTCGCCGTCAAGCACGTGGACGAAGTTGAATCCCTCGTTCTCAATTGTTCGCAGTGTCATTTCCAGCAACGCATACTGGTTCATTAGTGCTTCTTGCGGGACTTGGCGTTCTCTCGCGGCGTTCCGCTCCAGACAAACCTCAATTGGGACATTGAAGACTATCGCCGCGGTGTTGTAGTGAAACCTTTTCGCGATTCGAATCAAAGCCCGGCGGTGTTCTCGCTTCAAGTTCGTTGCATCCGCAACGGTCAACCGGCCGAGCAGCAAGCGCTTCTCGATGATGAAGTACATCAAGTCGAACGCGTCTTGTGACACGCTTTGATTCGCGGGATCATCAACCACCAGGGCACGGCATTCATCGGACGAGACTACTTGCGTCGGCAGGAAGTGCTTAGCGGCCCACGTCGATTTGCCGCTCCCGGCAGGACCGCAGAGGATGATAAGTGTGTTGCGAGGGATAACGATTTCGTTCAAACCGGTCTTGGGTCACGGCCCTTTGAATGGATTGACGAGCGCTAGTCCTTCTATCTTTGAGTAGCTGTCAAATCCTCTGAGTACAAGCAGGTCACGCCGCCCTCTAGGGAAGCAGCAATGATCATCGCGTCCCAAACAGAAAGACTGTAGTCGCTTAGTAACTTCTCTGCTTTATTGATAATCGGCCAAGTTGGAAGCTTCGTCGTCCACAATCGTTGCAATCTCCGAATCTCTTGATATGCCCTATCGCGGTTAAACCCGAGGGGCTCCAACTTCCTGCTCGCCGCGAGGAATTCGCATGCCACTTGCCAGAGCAGGACGCCATCGACAAGAGACTGAACGAGCGCGTCGGCCGCTTCCTGCTTCACGGAGTCACGGGAATCATGGACATAGATTAAGACATTAGTATCAACGGCGTTCATGCATTTTGTCGCGCGTGAAGCGAGGCGCGTTTGCCGGGATGGGGTTCTCTCTCATACTGCGTACGACCTCTTTTAGCAAAGCTGCACGTTCAACGGGGTCTGTTATTTCCGGCGGAATTGTATAGGGGTCGTCAACGGTCAGTTCTACCTCGCAGCCCTCAGGTAAGTCACAAGGCTGTTGTGGAACAAAAACCCCGTCGTGAAAAACCGCTCGTACTCTTTGACTCATAGCTCTGATCCTTCTATTGGAAACTGCGGAAGCTATTGTACTACATAATAGCCGCCATCTCGTCGTTTTATCTTGCCTTCTTCCGCCAACTTCTCGAGGTGCGCGACCGTTGATCGCTCGGCCAATCCATACAGTGAAGGGTGAACGTCCGTGTAAGCCGCTTCGACGATTTCGTGCGGAAGCCCGGCCCCGGCTTGCACTGCGGCGAGGATCTTGTTCTCGCGCACAGTTCGATGCTCTACGTACTCTTCTATCTTCTCGCGAGCCGCGCCGATTGCCGGGCCGTGACCCGGAAACAGCACGGACAGCTTCGGCAACGCGAGCAGCCGGCGGAGGGAATCGAAATAATGCAGCATGTTGCCTTCAGGCGGATCGATCACCACCGTGCCAACGCCAACAACCAGATCTCCGGTTATGATCGCGCCGGTGATCTCCTCGTAGAAGCACAGGTGTCCGCGAGAGTGGCCCGGGGTATGAAGCGCTCGCAGCCGCCAGCCCGGATCCCCCTCAAGCTCGATCAGTTCATTGTCTTCAATTAGTCTGTCGACCGTCACCGCGTGCCCGATCCGATCGGCCGTCAGTCGCTGCGCGGCAACCGGAACTCCGAGACGCCCTCGAAGGTGGGCTGCCCCGCCGATGTGATCCGAGTGGAGATGCGTCAGTATTATTTCTCGCACCCGCCGGCCCTCTGCTATGAGCGCATCGATAAACGTGTCGAGCTCTTGCTGTTCTTCTTCATAAGGCGAGCCCGGATCGATAACGATGACGTCATCACCGCCGATGATGTAGCAGTTCGTGTGCGTCGCTGGAGGAAGCGTGGGGGTCCTGACCGGAAAAAGGAAAATGCCCGGCCTAAATTCGATGCGACGAACCATTCCGTGCTTCGCTTCGGGAATCGCGGTGAGCGCCGATGGCAACTCATCAAGTTGATCGACATGTTTGGCGAGCGTTTGGATGATGTGAAGCGTCGGCGGAGCCATGATGATCTCACCATGACGCCATCTGTCGAACGCTTCGCCGGGCCTTATCCACTCGCCGGTCTCGAGCTCACCTGTTTCGATCAAGGCTTCTTGCCCTTCAGGCATCCACGCCAGAAAGAACCAGGTATCGAAGCGCCGCGGCGCAAAGTGCGGTGTCACCCATCTACCAGCGGGTTCGAAATCCGAGCACAGAATTTCGAGACCGTCTTCTTCGAGAATCTGTTTGAAGCTCTTTGCGCCTTCCTTCATCGCGAGCCGCTTTGCGCTGATCTGGTCCAGCGACAACCGCTCCGGGCCGCGCGCCAGCAGGACGCCTGTCTCTTCGAAGAACTCACGCACCGCGCAAGTGCGCATAACTGCTTCGTCAGCGTCGCAGCCAACAACATCAATTCCGCCGTCTTCCTTGTCGAGTTGGCCGCCCGGGAGGGCGTGAAAGCCTCCCATAAACTTCAGCTTGGGACTTCGCTTGACCCAGAAGACCTTTGGGTCTGTAGGGTCTTTCAGCAAGATGATTGCGGCTGCATCTTTGGGAGTCACTGCCATGCGCGTCAATATAGCACGAAGCGGGACGGGTCTTCGACGCGCAAGATGGCCGAGCGAGGTGGCGCATCTTTCGGCTATTGCCTGTCTTCGCCGAAAAACTATAATGGCCGCTGATGGCGATCCAGAAATTCGACTCCAAGAGAGACTACTATCGCGTTCTCGGTGTGAGCGAAGATGCGAGCAAGGAGGATCTCGATCGCGCTTATCGCACCGAGGCTCGCAAGCGTCATCCCGATGGTGGCGGTAGCGAAGAAGAGATGAAGTCTCTCAACGAAGCGCACGATATCCTGAGCGATTTGGAGACTCGAAAGGCTTACGACGCAGAGCGAAGGCCCGCGCGCGCTGCTTATTCGTCATCGATGGCATTCGATCCGGAGGCGGCGTCGAGGGCGGGGACCTTGAAGATTCCCGTTGCCGATCCGGAGTTTGCTGGATTGTTGATGGGTGCGGCAACGTGTTTCGGACTTGGGATACCGCTCCTGCTGCTGGTGGAGATGCAATGGATGTTCTTTCTTTGGCCGCTGAGAATCATGTCGCTCGGCGCGCTGGTGCTCGGTGTGTTGCTGGCGCATTCAGCCCTTACGGTGAAGCGGCGCAAGTTGATGAGAGCGCGCCCTGATTATCCGCGCGGCTTACTTTTGTTACAGGAATTGGTCTTCTGGGTTGTTGCGATTGGGATTATCGGAACCCTTGTCGTGTTTCTGTATGTACCATAGAGTGTGGAAGCGCCAGGAGTATCTTGGACACAGACTGAAGTCTGTGCTACCGGCGGACGACTTTAGTTCCGGGAGGCCAGTTCAACTTGAAAGTCTTTTCCGTAGCCCCGGCGCTCTGCTTCATGTCGCTCAAGGTAAACGTGGTGACGTTGTTGTTCGTCTCGACGACCTGATATTTGATTGGAAGCCACGCGGATTGGTCGACCCAAAGGGTTAGTTTCTTCGCTGAAGACGCGCCCTTGGGCGTCAACTCGAGCTTCGCCGTCGAGGCTGATCCTACTTGTTCGTCCCCGGCATACACTATGTTGTACTGGCTCTTTAGCTCTGGCACAGACTTGTATGGCGTTGCGATGAAGTAGAACTCCTGATTCTTTGAAGCCTGGGCCTGCCGTGTGGTCAAGATGACCTGGTTGATACGTGGCTGATAGAGAGTGATCTCGTTGCCGACAACAGCAACAACCTGGCCCTCAGGTACTGAATAGTTGATGCGGAGCTTGTCGCGATCCTTACCGGCGTGTTGGAAGTAGATCTTGCCAGCGTAGACCTCTTTGCCGCCGATCTGCATATCGCGTTTCTCTTGACGCAAGTCGGCTTCAATCATCTTGATGGAGCGCGCGGCACGCTCCATGTTTGCGAGCACTTCATCGAGCTTTCCATTTATGCCCGTACCCGACGCCAGGATGGACGGCACGGCAACGAGCGCGATGAATATGAATAACAGCTTACTTCGTTTCATGTTGCTTCTCTGTAAATTGAACTGCTTCATCAAATGTGTTTCGCCAGGCGACATGGCTGATCTTGCCTGAACTGTCTTCAGCTTTTTCGATGCGCCAGATGCTCGATGCGTTGGCGTCCGTCTGCCGCGGTCGATCTTCTAGAACCACGACATCGTTTGGATCGATCTGCCCGATCTCAGCGCCCCGCGCTATGACCGGCGTCGACGTGCGGCTGTGAAAGATAGTGTTGGGCGAGAGAAAGATAAAAGCCAGAATCAGGACGCACATCACGTCGTACTGCCAGCTTCCGCGCTCGTAGGACCAAAAGAGAATCTTTTTCAGCGTGCTTAGGATGATCTTCACGGTAGTCCCCCGAGTGCTTCCGCCCGCACGCTCGAACGAACGACGTGCCCGTCTCGCATCTCAATAACACGATCGGCGCGCGCGGCCGCTTCGCCGTTGTGAGTGATCATTATGATCGTCTGGCCGAAGTCCTTGTTTAGCTGGCGCATCATATTCAACACGATATCAGAGTTCTCGGTGTCCAGGTTGCCCGTCGGCTCGTCCGCAAGGATTATAGCCGGACGATTGATCACCGCGCGAGCGATCGCCACCCGTTGTTGCTCGCCCCCCGAAAGCTCAAGCGGCTTATGATGCATTTTGTCCTCGAGCCCGAGCAGTTTGAGAACTCCGTGTCGTCGAGCCGCGTCCTGATTGTTTTTGCCCGAATAAATCCGCTCGGCCAGTTTCAGGTTGCCTTCGGCTGTTAGGGTAGGGAACAGGTTGAAGCGTTGAAATACGAATCCGATCTTGCGGCGGCGCAGATCGGTGCGTTGGGCGTCGGTCATCGCGGTGAGATCTTCTCCCTCGATGATCACCCGGCCGGACGTGGGCTTGAGCATACCTCCGACAATGTGGAGGAACGTGGATTTGCCGCAACCTGACGGGCCCATGATCGCGACGTACTCACCTGCCTGCACCTGTAATGTCGCCCCTCGGAGCGCCGCAACGTCTACCCGGCCAACGTGATAGACCATCTTGAGATCGATTGTTTCAAGGACTGGGTTCATTGTTGGTCCGTAGTCCGTAGTCAGTAGTCCGTAGTTAAGATCAACTCAAGCTTGAGCTACGGACTACTGACCACGGACTACTGACTAATCATAACTTATCGCTTCGACCGGATCGAGGTTGGCGGCGCGCACGGCCGGGTAAATTGCGCCGATAATTCCGCCGAGCACTCCTATCAGCGCGGCGAACACCAGCCACCGTGGCTCGAGATCAACCATCAATCTTGTGTTCGCTTCAAGCCAAAGCTTGCCGATCAACGCGGCCACGAAGCCAAGCGCCACCCCCATTGCGCTGATCAAGGCGGCCTCTTTCTCGATCGTCATGATTATGAATCGCTTCGATGCGCCCAAACTCTTCAGGATTCCGATCTCACGAGTTCGCTCTATGATCGTCGTGTACATCGCAAGCAGAATGACTAGCACGCTGATGACCAGGCCCAGCCCGATGACGACATTCAGAAAGATCTCCACCGGCGCGAGCCCTTGCGAGTAGAGCGCAGGTATGTCGCTGGTTGAAATAACATGATTGCCGGGATAATAACGACGCAATTCTTCTATGACCTGGTCTGCAAGCTCTGGCCTTTCACACTTGACCATCACGAAGGTGCAGTTCTCCGCGCCGCCCAATAGCTGCTGCATCGTGTGCAGAGGTATCTTCACACGCGCGAGGATCGACGGTTCGTAGACGCCGACTACCGTGAATTCGTGTCCGAGTACCGTGATCCTGCTACCGATTCGAACCGGGTTTCCCTCGAGGTCCTTGCCGGTGCGCGCGTAATAGCGATCCACGATGGCTTCGTATGCGGTGTCAGCCGAGCGCCCGTCGCCGAGCCCTCGGCCTTCGGTAAGGGTCAGGTGAGTCGTGTTGATGAAACTCGCGTAGTCCAGGCCGTCTACCATCTCGAATCCGATCCCTGAGACACTCCCCTGCACGTATTCACCTACAGGCGAGGTTGCTGTAACGCCTGGGATCGGCGGCTTTGGTTCAATGTCGGGGTCTTCGGCCGTAGGCTGAACGCCGTGAAGGATCGCATCAGCATACTGCGCTCGCAGCATTAACGGGTTGCCGGCTAGAGACACGTTACCGCCAGGCAGAAAGCGCACCTCAGCATCGACACTTGACTGCCGCCGGGCCGCATCGCGCATCATGCCGCGAGCGAGACCCGCGAAGAGCGTCACCAGTATCACTCCAAGCGCGACTCCGATAATGCTGATTGCGGTGCGCAGCGGACGTTGACTGATATTTGCTGCGATGAGGCTGTCCATTACTTGTTCGCAGGCATGGGAACGTTGGGCTTGCGCGGTGGTTCGGTCGAAGCCTTGCGCGGCGCATCCAAATTTATCTCTTCCAGTTTCTCGGTATTCTCGAGATCGAACGTTGTGGTTGGTAACTCGGCGTTCACCTCAACTGTCTCCGCCACGAGCAACAGATCCAGGCGGTAGCCGTCGTTGCGGCGGTCAATGATCACGTGGGCAGGCCACATCGAATTGCTGTTCGGCACAGTGAACCAGTCTGAATAAGTAACGTCGTTGGCAAGCCTGCCAACGCCATTCTCAAAGGTCTGTTGGCGAACGAGCGGCGTGCCGGTTTGGGTTCGATCGAACCAGAACTTGCGGCGCAACTTGAGCCCTTTTTCGTCACGCTCGAGCACGTAGACTACATAGTAGCTTCGCTCGACCAGGCGATTCTTCTTTCCCGGCCGGCTGTCTGCCTCCACCTGGCGGACCTCCTCGCGAAAAGCGTTAGGCCGCTCGCTCTCGGTGATGGGCTTGATCAAAAACGAATCGGTGATGTGTTGCGGGCGCATATTTACCAACCCACCCGCTCTTGTTAGCTGAGGGTCCTTGGTCCCTTCGATTTCCCCGGCATTCATTCGGTCTATGTCGCTAAGGTTGCCGCCGTATATGAATCGCCGCTTGTCCTGCGGACGATACATGGCGAGCTTGAACTTTTGCCCGTCGCTTACCATCTCAGCAACCTTCGCTCCGTAGAAGGTCACGTTCATCCTGGTGTCTTCGGGCCGCTTGAATCGAATGAGCCCGGTCGCGGACGGGAAGTCGTCGGCCTTCGCTCCCTCGCCGGTGAAATAATTCCGGACGGTAACGTCGGCTTGCGCTGAGAACGTCTGAATCTGGCTGTAGGCGTTGATCCGATCTATAAGCTGATCCGTCGATAGCTGGTCCTTTACCGGGAGGAGTTCGTTAACGCTGACCCTGCGAACGCACGCTGACGCGAGCAAAGCGCCGAACGTAAGCAATACAAACAAATAGTACCGAGTGCTTCTCATGCTGATCAGGTTTACCCAAACATAATAGTGCTGTATACAGAGGCCGACATTGCTAACCGCGCAAGCATAAAAGTTAACAAAGTGGTGAAACGCTTGTCAACGAAGCGTTCCGGGCGGGTGCGCGTCTGGTTAGTACGGGCTCTCGTGCGGAACGTGTCTCCCAGTTGCCCTCCACCGTCCGGTCATTTGGCAACACCTCAAAGCGATATCGAATTGGCGCCTTTTACGGTCCACCTGTCGAATTCAGTGTGAGTGTGGAATCATTTGCCAACGGCCACAAGAGGCATTGTGACGCTTTTTAGAGCGTCACACCACTGTAATAAATCTCTTCAATCTCGCAGTGACGGTGAGACGCGCGGAGCCGGGCTGCCCAGCGGCCTCTCATCGATAGCCACCGCAATCAGGTTCAATGGGTCGCGTAGCACCAGAACCGCACATTATTGCGATCTGATCTGTGACGACTTGGTCTATCGATAGGTAGCCGCTATGCGGCCCGGCTTTTTTGCCGACCGTCTTTTCTATCGAGACGAGGCCGCTACGCGCCCGGATCCGTGGGTGAGCTCGGCGCGGATACGCTAATTGCGTAGTGCCGAAGGGTGCGCAAATGCTTTGGGGGCGTTCCGGAGCTCGCCGCAGAGCCGTTATGCGGCGGGTTCGGAGCCTCAATTCCGTTGCGGCGCCGCCGGCTGGCCCTTAATATTCTAGAGCAGGAGTCGCTTATGCCGAGATCGAGGAAGGCGTTCATCAAAGCCGAGCAGCCGGGCAGGTTGTTTGAAGACTCCGACAATCCGGGGATCGGGTCGGCTGAGAATCAAAAGGGTGATCGACCACTCGCTGACCGTATGCGGCCCGCAACCCTTAACGAGTTCGTCGGCCAGCAAAAAATCGTGGGACCGGGCCGCGCGCTCCGCAAGATGATTGAAGACGACCGATTGCAGTCGCTCATCTTCTGGGGTCCGCCAGGGACGGGCAAGACAACGCTTGCCCGCATCATTGCCGATCAAACCGCAGCGCGCTTCGTCGCCTTTAGCGCTGTGTCGGCTGGAATACGCGAGGTGCGCGAGGTCATGTCTGAAGCCGACGAGTACCGCCAGCGGCTTGGCAAACGCACCGTAGTATTCATCGACGAGATACATCGGTTCAATAAGGCTCAGCAAGACGCGTTTCTGCACTACGTTGAAAGCGGCACGATAATCTTAATCGGAGCTACGACCGAGAATCCGTCCTTCGAGGTCAACTCGGCGTTGCTCTCGAGGTCGAAGGTATTCGTGCTCGAGCCGCTAACGACCGATGAGGTTGTTGAGATACTGAAAGGAGCGCTTGCCGATGCAAAGCACGGATTTGGTGAGCATCGGATGGACGTTACCGAGGATATTCTTCGCGCGATCGCGGTCTACGCATCCGGCGATGCGCGGGTCGCGCTCAATTCGCTTGAGCTCGCGTTCTCAATTGCGGAAGTGGATTCGATTGGCGCGAGGGTCATCACCGAAGAAGTACTGCGAGAAGCGATGCAACGCGCTGCGATCAGATACGACAAAGCCGGCGAAGAGCATTTCAATCTGATCTCGGCGTTCATCAAATCTATTCGCAACTCCGACGCGGATGCCGCGGTCTACTGGCTGGCTCGAATGATCGAAGGCGGGGAGGACCCGCTATACATAGCTCGGCGACTGGTTGTGCACGCATCCGAGGACATAGGGTTAGCCGATCCGTTGGCCCTGGTCGAAGCGGTCGCGGCCATGCAGGCGACTCACTTCGTCGGGTTTCCCGAAGCGAAGCTCGCCTTGACGCAAGCTACTCTCTACCTGGCAACCGCTCCCAAGTCGAACTCGGTACTCGAGACTTATATGGCGGCGTCGAAGGACGCGGTTGAAACCGAACGCGAGCCGGTGCCTCTGCACTTGCGCAACGCCACGACCGGCTTGATGAAGCGGTTCGGCTACGGCGAGGGCTACCAGTACGCGCACGAGTTTGAGTCGGGCAAGGCTGAGGACATGGACTGCTTACCGGAAGGATTGAAAGGGCGTAGGTATTACGAACCTTCAAAGCGAGATCGAAAGGCATCAACGAAGGACCATAAGACCCCGAATGAATAGTGCATGGAGTCAGGCCCATTTTCCATTTTCCATTTTTGATTTTTCATTTGTTATTGAAGAGAATCAGTCAATGGCAAATATCAAATGGAAAATGAAAGTGCGCCTGAATTCCAAGCCCTTCGGGTCAAGCTTATGCAGCGAGGAAACCACTCATGGCTGAAGTCATCGTTTCTTCGATTGGTTATCTGAAGCAACAGATCGCCGCGGGCCCTCACACGTTCATTGCCGATGAACCGCGAGAAGCGGGCGGCGGCGACGCCGGGCCTGATCCCTATTCGCTGTTGCTCGCAGCGCTCGGGGCGTGCACGGCTATGACTCTGCAGATCTACGCGAAGCGAAAAGAATGGCCCATTGAAAAGATTGAGGTCAGCTTGAAGCACTCTCGTAGTCACGCCGAGGACTGCGACGACTGCGCGACCAACCAGGGAAAGATCGAGCGAATCGAGCGATACATTTCGCTCACGGGTCAGCTCAACGAAGAGCAGAAGGCGCGATTGATCGAGATAGCCGAGCGGTGTCCTGTACACAAGACGTTGACTTCTCAGATTTCTATCAAGACCTACCTTGATTGATGAAGATGCTATGCCGGCAATGATACTGACCATCACGACGCGGCGAGACAAGCAGGTTCTCGATATCACGGATCGGGTGCAGCAGCATATTTCGCAGTCCGAGGTGCAGGTAGGTCTATGCAATATCTTCGTCATGCATACGACGGCAGCTATTACAACAGGCGAATCAATCGAAGGCACCGACGAAGACCTTATGGAAGTGCTCGAGCGGATCATCCCGAACATCAAGTTCCGTCACCAGCACGATCCTTCGCACGCACCCGACCATATGATCAGCTCGATCGTTGGAGCTAGCATCACTGTTCCGATTGACGGGGGAAAGCTCCAGCTCGGCACCTGGCAGCGAGTGTTGCTGGTTGAGTGCAACGGCCCTCGCGAGAGGAAAGTCGTGGTCACCGTTCTAGCAAGCTGACTTTTGCCAGATGCGCGTCTGATTTGATCAGGTACAGTGACGAGCGTACTATCGGGGTGTCGACCGAAGGCTGAGGTTCAGAAATGTTCTGCCCAACGTGCGGAAGAGATAACTTGACCGAGCAAAAGTTCTGCGCCTCCTGCGGCACCAATCTGGAGGCTGTCTCCCAGGCGCTGTCTGGAAGCGCGAGTGACTTCTTTACAAGAATAGACACCAGTCTCGACCAATTCATCGCGCGGTATGCTGAGCACGTTTTCAAGGATGCGCCAGCCAATGCTACCGATCGAAGTGTGAGCAATTCCTGGAAGCTTCTCGGCAGAGGCGCCCTGACGTCCTTCGTCGACCTCTTTCTGTCCCTTATGATATGGAATGTTTTTACCGTCAGGTTCTATATGCTTTTGTTTTCAACTCCGTTTAGGTTGCTTTCAGAGCGGAGCCGCCGTTTGAAGAGTTTGAAAGCGGGAATTGACAAGGCGACTCCGCGCAGCTTACCCGATTCTTTGCCGAACCAATGGTTCCCCGGTTCGGTGCCCAGCGTTAGCGAGCATACAACCGAGAGGCTTCAACAGTATCAACCGCCGAGGCAGGAACACACGTCGAATAAAGATTAGTCGAAATAAGATGGCTAGAGTCAGTGGCCAGACCGTCAGCATAGGGTTACGTGCGAAGACCGGGCGGGCTATCGCGGTTGTCTTAGCCGGATCAGTGGATTCACCGCAGGTGGTTAAGCGCGTAGAACTAGTTCTTTCAGATCCTGGCATGCCCGCGACCAGCCAGCCTTACCATGAAGTTATGGAGCTCCCCTGGGAGCGCGCGACCGTTGCGGTGCGAAAGACGGCGAAGAGAATTGAGGCCGTTGCTTCTAAGGCCCTGGCGTGCCTTGTTAGAGAAGCGCAAGCAGAGGGCTTTGCGGTGCGCTGCGTCGGAATCGTGGGAGCAGGGAATCGAAATCTTGAAAAGATCGGCAGCACTCACATAAGAGCTCACGCAGCCGAGGGAGTACTGTTCCGCGAGGTGCTCGAAGTTGCAGCGGCGTCATACAATCTGCCGAATCAAAGGTTTGATGAGCGCAGCCTGGATGAGACGGCTGAGTTGGAACTTAAGCTTCCAATTGCGAAGATCAAGTCGCATCTTGCAGAGATGGGTCGCTCAGCGGGCAGCCCGTGGCGAGCCGACGAGAAGGCAGCAGCCACCGCTGCGTGGCTAGCTTTGGCGGCACTGGAAAGAGGTTGAATGCGCATCGTGCGAGTCAAAAATCATCTTTGACTGATTACTAGTTTGCCATCGATGAAGACCTTCAACACTCGAGTCGTCAGCATCTCTTTGGGAGCAATGGTGGTAAGGTCTTTCGAAATGACAATCAGATCCGCGAGCTTGCCCATCTCGATCGAACCCTTATCCTTCTCCTCAAACTCCGCGTAGGCGGCTTCGATCGTGTAGCCTCGCAGCGCTTCTTCGGGAGTCATTCGCTGTTCGGGATACCAACCACCTTCAGGTTTGCCGTCGGGGTCCTGGCGAGTCACCGCTGCGTAGATTCCATAAAACGGATTCAACGTCTCACCCGGGAAGTCGGAGCTGATAGGCAAATGAGCGCCGGTCTTTAACACTAACCGCCACGCGTATGCGCCTTTGATGCGCGCGGCGCCAAGTCGCTTCTCAGCCCACAACATGTCCGAAGTGCAATGAGTCGGCTGCATTGAGCAACAACAGATCAGGCTTGGACGACTGCTGCGGCAATGCCGAAGGGATCGGTACAAACAAGGTGGCGACTAATAGGAGCAGCGAGCGTCGCTTCACAGGGGACCCTCCCGATTGTTGCGGCTAGGATTGTGCGGCGCGCCGAGTGTAGCGCGTTGCTTCTGAGCGAGGCAACCCGGCCCTATCATAAGATGGAAATCCCGGGAAGGTAGATATATCTTGTTCAGCGAACATAGGTCTTGTTCGAGAGAGTCCTTTTGGTGAGGAAAAGAATGTGAGCGATTCAACGCCCTCTCGCACGAGGCTCAGAATTGCGCTGGCGACTGAGCTCGACCGCGAAATTATTTACAAACTGCGCCACGATGTTTTCGCCCGTGAGCTGGCACAACATGCCGAGAACGCCGAGCGCCGGCTTACCGATGCTCTTGACGAATTCAATATTTACATCACTGCTTCGTTACACGAAGAGATTGCCGGATTCATATCGATTACGCCGCCAGGGTCAAGCTACTCGATCGACAAATATCTTTCGCGCGATGAACTTCCCTTTCGGGTTGATGATCGACTTTATGAGCTGCGGCTCTTAGCGGTTATGCCGCCGCACAGGGGCAGCAAGGTTCTTCCCGCTCTCATCTATGCTGCGTCCCGCTGGGTTGAGGCGCAGGGCGGGACCAGGTTTATGGCGATTGGCCGCCGCGAGATTCTCGACATCTATCTGAAAGCTGGACTGCGAGCGCTTGGGCGTCAGATCAAGTCGGGCGCCGTGACGTTTGAGTTGATAACCGCGACAACACGCGAGGTGAGCGAACGCCTCACTCGCTACGAGCCCCTTTTGCGTAGACTCGAACGTAGCATCGACTGGCAGCTCGGCATACCATTTGACGGAAGGGCGAAGGTCCGATAAGCGATCTCGTCAATTCTTTCCGGAACGGCCGCTCTTCGTACATCAAGGTTGTCCCCCTCATGATCGCGCTGCTATATTGAATGAGCCCGCTTCTGGAGACTTTCAACAGAGATACTCAACGCGGTTAGCGCTTCTCAAGGATCTTGCTATGAATAACGTCAGACAGCTTTCCCGTGAGTCCGCCGCGCTGGCAGTCATCGACATGCAAGAAGCTTTTCGGCCGGTGATCTCAGACTTCGGCGAGGTCGCTGGTCGTATTTCAAAGGCGGTCGAGGGTGCGCGGTTGCTGGAAGTCCCTGTGCTCGTGACCGAGCAGTATCCGAAGGGTCTCAAACACACCGCCGAAGAGATCCTTGCGCGGCTGCCGGTAGAGTTGAAGCCGATTGAGAAGTCTTGCTTTAGCTCCTGCGGCTCAGAAGATTTCCTCGCGCACCTCATGAGCAGAAGCATCAGGCAGGTGCTCGTCTGCGGCATCGAAGCGCACATATGCGTCATGCAAACCTCGCTTGATTTGCTCGCGAAGGGCTTCGAGGTCTTTGTGCTTGTCGATTGCATCACGTCTCGTGCACCCGAAAACAAACAGGCGGCGCTGGCGCGGTTGAGGCAAGCGGGAGCGATTGAGTGCACACTGGAGATGGCGCTGTTCGAGATGATGCGTACGGCGGACTCGCCTCAGTTCAAGGCTATACAGAACCTGATCAAGTAGGTGAGAAAGAATCAAATCGCAAACCGCAAAGTGCAGATCTCAAATTGCAAATCTCAGATCTCAGATCGCAAATATCGCAAATCTCAGATTGCAGATCTCAGATCGCGAATAAAGAAGAAAACAGTGAAAAATGAAAAGCGGTGCATGATCGTCAACGTTTCGTAAAAGTTTTATTTGCGATTTGCGATTTGCGATTTGCGATTTTAGATCTGAGATCTGAGATCGAGATTTGCTATTTGAGAGTTGTTCGATCTTCACTTCCGATTGCGCCGTTGATACTGAAGACTGGCTATGAAGGATCTCAATCTCCAGCAGCAGGAGGCGGTACAGATCGTCGAAGGTCCGCTGCTGGTTCTGGCGGGTGCAGGTTCAGGCAAGACTCGCGTGATCACCAGGCGCATCGCCTACTTGATCGAGCAAGCTGCCGTTCCACCCTGGCAAATACTCGCCGTAACGTTCACAAACAAGGCTGCCGGAGAGATGAAGTCACGCGTTGAAGCGGCGCTTGATCCCGGTCTGCGCACCTCCTCGCCGCTGATCTCGACTTTCCATTCGCTTTGCGTTCGAATACTGCGACGCAACATCGAGTCGTTGAACGAGGGCTACACTCGGAACTTCACCATCTACGATCAAGATGATCAGGTGAGGGTTGTTCGCGGGGTCATGAAGGACCTGGAGATCGACGACAAGAGTTTGACTGCGCGACAAGCGCTGAGTTCGATAAGCGGAGCTAAGAACCGCGGGACTTCACCGGCCGCTTATGCTAATCAGGGCGACTACGCCACCGACCGCACCGAAAAGGTCGCGCGAATCTTCAAGCCTTATGAAGAACGGCTCAAGAAATCGAACGCGCTCGACTTTGACGATCTGCTGATCCGAGGGGTCGAGCTGCTTCGTCGCGTGCCCGATATCCGGAAGTATTATCACGATCGCTTCCGCCACGTGATGATCGACGAGTTTCAAGATACCAACGGAATTCAGTACGAGCTAACGCGTCTGATTGCGGTTGGTTCTACCAAGATCGATGGCGCAGCGGAAGATCTCTGGCGGGCACGAAGCCTGTGCGTGGTGGGCGATATCGACCAGAGCATTTATTCCTTCAGAGGGTCCGACTTCAACATCATCCTCGGGTTTCAGAACGACTTCGTTAGCACGAAGATGATAAAGCTCGAACAGAATTATCGCTCGACCCAGACAATCCTCGAAGCCGCGAACAAGATAATCGAATGCAATCGCCGGCGGATGCCCAAGACGCTCTACGCCACGCCGGAACTTGGTCAGGGCGAAAAGATTCGTTATTACCAGTCCTACGACGCCGAAGGCGAGGCTGCTTTTGTGGCCGACAGGATCGTGGACCATCAGCGCCAGTCGTCCGCCCTTCGCTCAGTGGTACTTTATCGAACCAACGCGCAGTCGCGGTTGTTTGAAGAAGCGCTTAGGCGGCGCGATGTCCCTTACAACATAGTTGGCGGGTTCTCATTCTACGAGCGCGCTGAAGTGAAAGACATCATCGCGTACTTGAAACTGGCTATGAACCCGCAAGACGACGTGGCCATAGCGCGAGTCATCAACTCTCCACCGCGCGGGATCGGCAAGACTACTCTCGACGTGCTTCAAAGCAAGCAGCGCGAGCTTGGCGGCCCGCTGTGGGATACGATTAAGCTCGCCGTCGAGAATCGAGTTGTTGGCCCGCGTGCTACTGCCGCGCTTGAGAGTTTCAGGAAAATTATCGAAGGCCTGAGCGATCGTGTCGGTGGAGGCCAGCCGCTTTCAGAGCTCGTGAAAGCAGCGACGCTGGACACTGGTTACGTGCGCTCGCTCGAAGAGGAGAAGACCGTCGAGGCCGAGGGACGGCTGCTAAACATCGAGGAGCTTGTGACGGCGGCGGTCGAGGCTGAAGAGCAAGGCGAGTCGCTGCAGGACTTCATCGACCATGCCGCGCTAGTGGCTGACACCGATCAGTACAAAGCCGATGCCCGAGTCACCTTAATGACCATGCACTCGGCAAAGGGGCTCGAGTTCCCGGTCGTTTTCATTGTCGGTACGGAGGAAGGCCTGTTCCCTCACTCGCGCGCCGCGGACAGCGAGGAAGACCTCGAGGAAGAGCGAAGGCTCTGCTACGTTGCAATAACGCGCGCGCAGCAGCAGCTCTACATAACCCACGCCATGCAGCGGCGCATATTCGGAGAAGAGTCGATAACCGAGCCGTCGAGGTTTTTGAACGAGTTGCCTCTCGAACTGATGCAGAACCTCTCACTCGGCCCGTCGTGGCTGGGTTTTGCGGAGAATCCCGAGACGCGGAATAATCGTGAAGCCGCGGCCGCGCTGCGAGGCGAGCCGGCGCGTCCGGTGAAGAAGACTTCGAACTACGCGGGTAAGACCTACAACTCGGTTGAGGGTGTTCGGGAGTTCTTCAACCGGCGAACACGCTCAGGGGGCGAAGGCGAGGGGGCGCGAGAGCGAGCCAAACGAGGAACAGGGGAGCACACGAGCAGGCGAGAATACTTCGCCGGTGAGCCTGTTGTTTCATCGGGCGTTGAGTTGCGAGTCGGCGCGCGCGTTCGACATGCAAAGTACGGAACGGGTGTCGTGCTCCGCTCGGAAGGGGCCGGGGACGATGCGAAGCTCACCGTGAGTTTTCCCGGTTACGGGCAAAAAAAATTCATCGCCAAGTACGCCGCGCTTGAGAAGGCGTAGGTAGCACAGACTTTAAAGTCTGTGTTTTTAGGTAGCACAGACTTCAGTCTGTGTTTTTAGGTAGCGCAGACTTCAGTCTGTGTTTTTAGGTA
>JBBPIH010000035.1:0-77902 GCA_038040455.1 Acidobacteriota bacterium | reverse complement strand
GGTGACCGCCGTAGGTGATGAAGTTGAAGACGAAGCCCAGCTTGCCGAGTTCCTCAGGGAAACGTCGCATGTTGCGCTGGTTGTCGAGCGACATGGTATCGACCTGCCCGAGGGCGTCCTCGCCATCGAACATCCAACCGTCGGCGCCCGAGAGGAGCGCGTAGGCGACGTTGCGCAGGCCGCTCTCGGTGCTGGACCTCGGCCTGGCTGCGGGCCCGGTCCCCTGGATCCACTGGCGCTTCAGATCGGCCGGGATATCGCTCCCCTCGAAGTTGCCGTCGCGGGCGTCCTGAACTCGGATGTCAGTGCGCGGGATCAGCGCCTGGGGGTCGAGGAAGGCTATGCGCTGCCGGCCGCGCTCCCGCGCCAGTCGCCGCGCGATGCGTCTTGCCATCATCTCGCGACGGTCACAGTTGAGCGGCGCCAGGACCTCCAATGCCTCAAGCGCCGCCGGGGTGTACACATCGGAGTACGCCTTAATTACGCTGTTGCGGTAATCGAGTCTTCGAGTCATCCCTTCTCGTACCCCAAACTTATGCTACCGAGCGATCTGGATCCATTGCAGATAAACGCGCGTTGAACTAGACCGCTGCATTGGTGGGAAGCCCCCAGTCCATTCGTCGAATGCTCTGGGCCCATCCTCGTTCTTCACGTTGTTCCGGAAGTGTGCGCATCGTATGGACGTTGATTTTCGACTCTTTCTTGCTCCAATACGGATAAGAACGATTAATCTTGCGTTCAGTCCAGCCACTCTCGTTGCGATTTTGTGTGACTGGTTGTCGGTAGTGGGGGAAGTGTGTGTTGCGAACGAGCATCGCCACCAAGACACCAAGACACGAAGGTACACAAAGCCTTCTTTGTGCGCCTTCGTGACTTTGCGCCTTTGTGGCCGAAGAGCGTATTGGCAGTTCAACACTCCTTTGCACCATTACCTTCTAACCAGCCAAATGCGAGAGAGAGAATCGCTGTCGCTGGTTCTCTCCTCGCTGCACTCGTCGAACTCGATATATAATCCGTATCCGAAAACCTGCGCCTCGAAGGGCTCGCATAGGGGACACTACAAACAAATGAATTCGTTGGAATCTGACTCCGCCGCCATGCCACTAGAAACGTCGGGCCGGTCTAATTTTATTCGCGACATTATTATCCAGGACGTCAATTCGGGGAAACATGGCGGGCGGGTGCAAACTCGCTTTCCTCCCGAGCCAAACGGATACCTGCACATCGGGCACGCTAAGGCAATTTATCTCGATTTCGGGCTGGCGGCGGAGTTCGGCGGCAGGTGCAACCTTCGTTTCGACGACACGAATCCGTCCAAAGAAGAGTCCGAGTACGTCGATTCCATCATGGAAGACGTCCGCTGGCTGGGATTCAGGTGGGACGGGCTGTTTTACGCTTCCGACTACTTCGGACAGCTTTATGAGTGGGCCATCCGGTTGATCAAAGCGGGAAAAGCCTACGTGTGCGACCTCAGTGCGGCTGAGATTCGCCAGTATCGAGGCACGCTGACTGAACCGGGCAGAGAGAGCCCGTATCGGGCACGTTCCATCGAAGAGAACCTGGACCTGTTCGAACGCATGAAGAAAGGGGAGTTCCCTGATGGTTCCCGAACGCTGCGCGCGAAGATCGATATGGCATCACCGAACTTGAACATGCGCGATCCGGTGATGTATAGGATTCTTCACTTGGAGCACCACCGCACGGGCACTCAATGGTGCATCTACCCTATGTACGATTACGCGCATGGGCAGTCGGATTCGATCGAGAAGGTGACCCACTCGATCTGTACTCTCGAATTCGAAAACAATCGTCCCCTGTACAAGTGGTTTATCGAACAGCTCGGCATCTTTCCATCCCAGCAGTTTGAGTTCGACCGGCTCAACCTCACCTATACGCTCCTGAGCAAACGCAAGCTGCTGACTTTGGTGCAGGAAGGCCGCGTAAAGGGTTGGGAGGATCCGCGCATGCCCACCCTGTCGGGGATGCGGCGGCGCGGCTATACGCCGGAAGCCATCCGCAGCTTTTGCGCGAATCTGAGCGTATCCAAGACAAACAATACGGTGGAACTCTCGGCCCTCGAGTATTACGTCCGCGAAGACCTGAACAAGCGGGTGGCGCGCGTTATGGCGGTGTTGCGGCCACTGCGCGTCGTCATCGACAACTATCCGGACGATCTTGTCGAGGAGATGGACGCCGTCAACAATCCCGAAGATGCGAGCATGGGACGCCGCCGCGTTCCCTTCTCGAAGGTCCTGTACATCGAACAGGACGATTTTCGTGAAGACCCACCAAAGGGATACTTCCGGCTCGCGCCGGGCCGCGAGGTCCGTCTCCGCTACGGCTACCTCATCACCTGCAACAGTGTTGTGAAAGACGCCGACGGGAATGTCGTGGAGCTGCATTGCACGTACGACCCGGCGACACGGGGCGGCAACGCGCCCGACGGGCGCAAGGTCAAATCAACTATCCACTGGGTCTCAGCGGCGCACGCCGTTGACTCGGAGGTCCGCCTCTACGACTCGCTGTTTACAAAAGAGAATCCGAATGAGGTTGAGGAGGGCCAGGACTTCACGGCCAATCTAAATCCGAACTCGCTGGAGGTGTTGTCCGGCTGCAAGGTCGAGCCGAGCCTGACGGACGCCGCGGCCGGCACGCGGTTTCAGTTCGAACGACTTGGCTACTTCTGCGTAGATCCCGATTCGGCGTCCGGGAAGCTCGTGTTCAACAGGACAATCGGCCTTCGGGATACCTGGTCTAAGATCGAGCGGCGCGAAAAAAAATGATACTGCCCTGTCAAGTCGCGCCGTCAATCTTCAGGCCACCGCGTTTCCCGGCCATGATGAGCAAGAGTGTCCCTCCCTTGTCCTATAAGCGTTCATTCGTGCGACTGAGTGAGTTTGGGTCTCGCTCAATTCTTGTCGTATCTCTCCGCATCTCCAACGTCTAGCGAGCTCGTGCAGCAAGGTGTGTGAGACCTTCGGGTGGCATCCTTCTTGCTCTTTATATGCTGGTGAGACAGAGAACAAAGAAAACCGCGGCTGTTGCCGTCTGCACGGCAATAATGCTCTGCCTGGCGCCCTTGCCCATTTCGTCTCTGGCTGAATCTGGTTTCCTGGTTCAGAAGCAGGACTCTGAACCCGCCCAGACGACGAGCCAGAAGCAGACAGTTAAAAGGTTCGAAAAACATGTCAAGGAATATGTCAGGCTCCGGGAACGGCTGGAAGAGAAACTCCCAGGCCTTTCTAACGAGGCCAAGCCTGAGGAAATAGAGGCGCACAAGAAAGCTTTTGAAGATATGGTGAGGAAAGCAAGAGCTAACGCGAAGCCCGGAGATATTCTCAGTTCGGACATTGCCAGTTACATACGCACTACGATCAGAACGGAGTTCAAAGGAACGGACAGAAAGCAACTGCGCGAAACGATCCTGGAGGCGGATACTAAAGGCATCCCCCTGCGAGTCAATTACCCTTATCCGGAGACTAAAGAGTTGGCGCAGACTCCGCCTACGCTCTTGCTGAAACTTCCTCAACTGCCAAAACAAGTGAAGTATCGTTTCGTTGGCCGGCATCTGTTATTGGTTGATAGAGAGAATGGCCTGATTGTTGACTACATGATGAACGCGCTTCCCTAAGTAAGCGCCAGAGGAGGTCAGGATGAAACGCCTTGTTGCTTCGGCGATGACAATCGCTTTCTTTGCTGTTAGTGGCTTCGTAGAGATCGTCTTTTGCCAGAAAGAGCCGGCGACTTCTAATGAGACCGTACAGGTCAGTTTACCCATAAAAGAAGGCTCAGTCCGATTTGCGATTATCGGCGATACAGGTTCCGGCACTGACAAGCAACAACAGATAGCCGATATGATGGTGCGATATAAGAAGGTTTTCCCCTTCGAGTTTGTACTGATGATGGGCGACAACCTCTACGGCGGAGACAGCGCAAAGGACTATGACAAAAAATTCGAAAGTGTCTACAAGGTTTTATTGGACGCCAAATTGAAGTTCTACGCCACGCTCGGAAACCACGACGACGCCAACCAGCGTATGTACGACCATTTCAACATGAATGGCAAAGAGTATTACAGCTTCAAGAAGGGCAATGCCACTTTCCTGGCGCTGAACAGTAACTACATGGACAAGCGGCAGGTCGATTGGTTGGAAGACGAGCTATCGAAGAACACCTCCGAATGGAAGATTTGCTTTTTCCATCATCCGCCTTACTCGTCGGGCAAAGCGCACGGTCCCGACAAGCAGCTACGAGAGGTCATTGAGCCTATATTCGTAAAGCACGGAGTAAATGTTGTGTTTACCGGCCACGAACACTTCTATGAGAGGTTAAAGCCACAAAAGGGGATTCATTATTTCATCTCTGGCGCTGGTGGCAAATTGAGACCCGGCGATGTCGGAGTATCGCAACTCAGCGCAAAGTCGTTCGATCAAGACATGCATTTCATGCTAATTGAGATTGTCGACGACAAGATGCACTTCCAGGTTATTTCGCGCACCGGCAAGACTATTGATTCAGGTACTCTGATAAACCAGCGAAAGAAGAATGGGTGACTGCCCATTGAGTCTCCTTCTGAGCACGCTCCGTTTTTAATCCCGGTGTGGTACTCCACCTGGGACACGGAATTGACCTAACTCATCCTGAGATTTCCTCGCTCCCGTCGACGCAGCGCGGCTGAGCAGATCGGGCGACTTCATCCGATGGCATTTTTCCTCAAAGCTCGGGAGCGGTCCATTCCAACGAAGATCGTCCACCGTGTCAAAGACGGGCACCTCCAATCGCAAGGTCGCGAGTGTGCGAAACAAAAGAGCATCGGCCCAGGAACTGAAGAGTGACGTGGACAGCCGGAGTGCGCTACGGATCGAAGGATGCCAATCTCGGAAATCCTTTGGAATGTCTTCAAGATGGAGATATTGAGAGAGGCTCTGTGACGCTGCTTTTGGGCCCCATCCAGGCACACCCGGGAAACCATCGGCGCTGTCGCCGACCACGGCCAGGTAGTCAGGAATCGATTGCGGCTTCACGCCAAACTTAGTCACAACGCCGGCTTCGTCGCGTAATAAGTCCCGCCTGCGGTCCAGTTGAACGACTCGTGTGCCCACAACGCACTGTGAGAGGTCCTTGTCCGGTGTGCAAATGATCACCTGCCTCACACGGTCATCAAGCGACGCCCTGGCGGCGGCCGCGGCTAGCGCATCATCCGCTTCATAGTAGACCATCGGCCACACCACGACTCCCATCGCCTCCAGCGCTTCTTCGAGAATCGGGAACTGCGAGAGCAACTCCGGAGGGACACCTTCGCTGGTCTTGTATCCAGGGTACAACTCATTTCGAAAAGACTCCACCACGTGATCGGTCGCAACGCCGATGTGGGTTGCGCCGCGTTCGATCATGGACAGAACTGAATGCAGGACGCCGCGCACCGCTCCGATTTCCTGTCCATTCAAATCCGCCGCAGCGGGCACGGCGAAAAAGTGCCGAAAGAGTTCATATGTCCCGTCAATTAAGTGCACATCCATAGGACTCCGAGAAAACGGCACGATACTCAAAGCAGCATTCGGCGCGCTCTCAGTCTCACCCCGTTCGCTGTGAGTCTCGGCGCGCCGGCGGGTGCTCGCGCATGGGGATGCTTGACTGCTCGCCGACGACCTGAATTCCGAGGTTCCAGGTTCGACTACGCGTCTCGATTGATCATCCCGACTGCCAAGAATTTAAGATTACCGACGGAACGCCGGGATACTCGCCAGACAATAGCTCTGCGGCCCTCACCTCACCAGGAACACGTCGCCCGTAACTTTGAGTCTTGCGGTTAGCGCCGTCGAAAGAGATACACGCGTGTCGATCTGTCCGCCACCAATCTGGATCTCGAATTCTCCGGGCTCGACAATCCGTCTCGACTGATTGTCGATCAGGGAAAGTTGACGCGGAGTGAGCGTGAACAACACGGTCTCCGTCTGGCCGGGTTTCAGAGGAATTCGCTTGAAGCCCTGCAGAGATCGAATCGGAACCCGCGCCGAAGCCGCCAGGCGCCTGACATAGAGCTGCACAACCTCATCGCCGGCAACTTTTCCGATATTCGTCACCCCAACTTTCACGACGACGTTTTCTCCAGCCGTCACCTGTTTCGGAACATCGAGCTTGCCATATACGAAGTTCGTGTAGCTCAACCCATGGCCAAACGGAAACAGCGGCTCGCCGGCGAAGTAGCGATAAGTGCGGCCGGCCATCGTGTAGTCTTCGAACGGAGGAAGGTGAGCTACGGACTTGTAGAAGGTGACGGGGAGCCTACCGCCGGGGTTGTAGTCGCCGAACAGCACATCAGCCAACGCAGTGCCGCCTTCTTCTCCCGGATACCAGAGCTGGACGATTGCTTCAACGTTTGCGTTCGCCCAGTTGACGCCAAGCGCGCTGCCGCTGGTCAGCACCAAGACCACGGGCTTGCCGGTAGCACACACGGCTTTGAGCAGTTCCTCCTGGACTTTGGGTAAATCGAGGCTCGTTCGGTCGCCACCGCGAAATCCCTCGAGCGGCACCTTCATTTCTTCGCCCTCAAGGCTAGGAGAAATACCTCCTATGAACAGGACGACGTCGGATTCGCCCGCCAGTCTCACAGCCCTTTTGGCTGCATTGTCCGGCGCGCCCCACTCGAAGCTGACGTTTGCTTCGCCCTGAGCCTGAAAGTACTCGATCTTGATGTCATAGACGCGCCCAGCCCTGAGGTCCATCGATGCCCGCCGCGTTTCGGTCCCGTGTGTAGACCAGTTTTCTATCACAAGCGCGCGGTTTATCCACAGTCTATACCCGTCGTCTCCAGCTATCGCGAGGATGTGCCGGCCGGACACTGCAGGTGTGAGCTTGCCGGACCATCGTACCGAGAAGTTCGAATCTCCCAGTCCGGGCACGATGGTCCTGGTCCAGTTCGCGTCGACTGTCTGATCTATTCGCGTTAACAAAGGATCGCCTCCGAGGGTTCGGTTGGCGAAGTATTCGGCTTTCAGCCCGCGTGCGGCGCCGGCGCTCAAAGCGGTTGAGGGAACCAGCCGTATGATCGGTCCCTCCTCGGCGAGATTGCAACCTTGTTCGTAGACGACCGCGGCTTGCGTTGACAGCTTTCTTTCAATCCCTTTCAACGGGGTTACGTAGCTCGACGGGGTGCCGTAGTAGTTTCCAAGCAGCACAGACAGATCATCGGCCGTTGGGCCAACCACCGCGATCCTCTTCAATGTTTTGTTGAGCGGCAACAGTGCGTTCTGATTCTTCAACAAGACGATCGATTCGCGAGCCGCTTCCAGCGACAAATGACGGTGCTCCGCCGAGTCATTCTCTTCTATCGGAATGCGAGCGTACGGCACCATCTCCGGCGGGTCGAACATCCCGAGCTTGAACCGCGCCGTGAACAGCCGCTTCAGCGATACGTCTATTTCTTCTCCGGTCACCAGCCCCTGTTTGATCGATTCGATCAGAGATCGATAGTCATTACCGCATTCCAGGTCAGTGCCCGACCTGACGGCCATCGCCGAAGCGGCGGCCGGACCTTCAGCGACGTTGTGAGACTTGTAGAAATCATGAACGGCGCCGCAATCAGAGACGACGTATCCCGGAAACTTCCAGTCGTCGCGCAGTATCCTCTTCAGCAGCGTCTTCTGAGCGCAGCACGGCTCACCCATGTAGCGGTTATAGGCGCACATCACCGAGTAAGCGCCGCCGTCCTTGACGCAAGCCTCGAATGCGGGCAAGTAGGTGTCGTAGAGGTCGCGCTGATCGGTCGTCGCGTCGAAGCGATGCCGTTCCGGCTCAGGCCCACTGTGAACGGCATAGTGCTTCGGAGTCGATATCGCCTTGAAGTATTTCGGATCGTTACCTTGAAGCCCCTTTACGAACTCGACGCCCATTCGAGACGTCAGATAAGGGTCCTCGCCGTAGGTCTCCTGCCCCCGGCCCCATCGCGGATCGCGAAAGATATTGATGTTAGGACTCCAGAAGGTCAGGCCTTTGTATCTGCCGTGGTCGCCGTTGCGAAGGGCCTCGTGATACTTCGCGCGCGCTTCAGTTGAGATAACATCGGCGACGCGACGCATTAGATCGGTGTCCCAGGTTGCGGCGAGGCCGATCGCTTGAGGAAACACAGTAGCATAGCCGGCGCGCGCGACTCCATGCAGACTCTCGTTCCACCAGTCGTAGGCGGGGATGTCGAGCCGCGGAATCGCGGGAGCGGCATTCATCATCTGGGATACCTTTTCTTCCAGAGTCATCCGCGAGACCAAATCGGCGACGCGCTTTTCGATAGGAAGCGAGGTATCTTCATGAAGTGGTGAGGATGCTTGTCCGCTGATAGCCCGAAGCGGCTGAAGCAACAAACAAATGAGAATAAGCAGCGCGCACAGGGCTGCCCAAAGATGCTGCCTCACGTGTTCCTCCTTATGTACCAGTCTGCATGGCCCCAACTACAACTCAACTGCCAATGTCACGCGCATTGTCTTCATTTATCACCTCATGGGATCATAGCTCATCCCCAGAGTCAGTATCTTCTGCAACAAGGCTTCATACGTCACGCCGCAATGTTCCGCGGAGTCAGCGAAGTCCTCTTGATGCGCGATCTGGGGATTGGGATTCACCTCAATCAGATAGATGCGGCCTCCCTGCGTCAGCCTGTAGTCGATCCTCGCATACCCGCTCAGACTGAGAATCCGGTAAACCCGTTTCGAGAGCCGTTCGAATTCTTTCTTCGCTTGTTCCTCAATCACAGCAGGCTGCGTTACAAGACCAACCTTCTTTTGGTACTCAACATCCCATTTGACTTTGCCTGTCGCGATGTTCGGCGCTCCTTCGGGCAAATTGGGCATTAACAACTCCCAGGGCGTGTATGCCTGTAGCCTCTGGTTGCCAATTACACCGACATATATTTCGCGCCCCTCGATGTACTCTTCGGCAATCGCAGGAGTCTCGTTCTGACGGTGGATGAAATTGACGCGCTCTTTAAGCTTGTCGTCATCCCGCACGATCGATGCCTGGGCTATTCCGACTGAACCTTCGTCGCTCACTGATTTCACGAATAGGGGAAATTTCAATCGATTGGGCCGTCGCACGTTGCGGTTGACCGGGAAGACTGCGAAGCGCGGCACGTGGATGCGGTGATAAGTGAGAATCTTATTCGCTAAAGCCTTGTCGTGCGTCAGAGTCAATCCGCGAGGGTTGCACCCGGTATACTTCTGCTTTTTCAGTTCCAGATAGCTGACCACGTGCTGGTCGAAAAGCGGATAGCCGTCAAACTCTTCCAGCAGATTAAATGCCACGTGCGGTTTATAGTCTTCGACCGATTCCCGGATCACGCCGAGATCGCTCCGAACCCCGACCGGCCGGACTTCGTGCCCCATCCCGCGCAGCGTAGAGACCACGTCATATTCGGTGCGCCAGGCTTCCTTCTCTTTGTTTTCGACGCCGTCGAGCGTGTCGGGCGGGATCAAGTCTTCACGTACAAGGGCGATGACTCGAAGCTTCCTTTTGGACTTGTATCTCACAATGCAATCCTGTGATAGCCAGAATGAATTCCGTTCATGGTCTGAACCGTCAACGACACGAGTACCTTTTGCCAGGTGCGATCTTGCGACGGGTCGACGCGCAGGTTTAGCTCCCGACAGCGGTTAATCATGTGCGAGAGCATCTGGTCGATGGCGTAGTGATGCGCCCCAGTCCCCTCCGCAACTTCGTGACAGATCGTTCGGCGGTGGCGAAGGAGAAAGCCGGCCGCACCAGGAGCCGAAACGTGGCCAGGCTCCGAAGAGAAAATGCGGAGTAGTGCCCGATCATAATCTGGAGGCCATTGGAATGCGTAGTGTTCTCGCTTCTTGTGGTAATGATCTCGCAGAGTCATTTCTAGGTCAGGCAATTCCTCAACCCTCTCGCGCGATTTGTTGACCGGGGCCTGTCCTGCGAGCTCTCTCATAACCTCATCAACATACTCGAGCTTTCGAAGTACCGGCCAGCCCGCGTAACGCTTTCTCCACCCCGACCCTGGCCGGATCCATACGGCAAATGTTTCCGCAAAATCTTCGGCAGGATGCGCCTGGGCGTACCAGGCCGGCAGGTGGAGAACGAAGTCGCGGCTGTTAGGTTCGGGTTTGTACCAATCGGGATATGGACGGGTGAATGAACCGAATAACTCGCGGTACCGCCGCCTGCCGTTAAGGCGGAAGGCGTTATCTATCGCGTGGCCCGCTTCGTGCCGCATTGTGCGGAGGCATTCTCTTTTAGTTCCGCCTTCTACTTCGAGCATTTCCTTGCGTTCAAGTTTAGACAAACGCGGGTGGGCCAGGTAAAAGGGAATTGCGAAACCTGGGACATCATCAGGCGTGAACCATTCTTCGGACAACCAGACGTGAGGCTTGAAACTTAGGCCGCGCTCGTCAAGCTCCTCGTACAGCAACGCTATCCGGGCTTCTAAAGGCGTGCCCTCAATGCTCAGGGGCAGCTCGCAAAAACGCATATCGAGCAGTTGCTCATCCGGCATGCGATTCAATTCTCGTGCAGACGACACCCG
The DNA here is from genome assembly GCA_038040455.1 of Acidobacteriota bacterium. Classification (GTDB taxonomy): domain Bacteria; phylum Acidobacteriota; class Blastocatellia; order UBA7656; family UBA7656; genus Onstottus_A. The sequence continues at coordinate 67,365 of JBBPIH010000035.1, read as the reverse complement.
CTTGAGCTCCCTCGGAAAGTCGGTTGATCCCTCAAAGCGCCGCTTTTCATTTTAGCTCATCGGGGCGCCAAAAGATAAAATCGGAAACTCTTGGCGACTCGATGTCCGAGTCAATTGAGGAAGGGCTTTTCTCCTCTAAAGATCTGAAATACAAGAAAGACTCAAGCAAGCTCCGCGAGCGCTGCCCATCGATCAACGTCTCCCTCCAACTGTCGATTGAGCGTCTGAAGCTCTGTGTAAGCTGCTTCAACCGCGACGAAGTCGCTCGGCGACGCGGCCAACAGTCGCTCGAGCTCACCTTTTCTTGCTTCGCTAAGCTCGATTCTCTTTTCCAGCTCTTCAAACTCGCGCCGCTCTTTATATGACAGTTTGCGCGGCAGGCTCGTTGGCCCGGGTGAAAGCACGGATCTCGAGGCCGCTTCACTTGCTTGGGTAGTCTCTCCCGGTTCTTGCTCGCGAGCTTCGAGAAAGGAGCTGTAGTTGCCGGGATACTGCTTGATTCGTCCAGCTCCTTCGAATCGAAATATGCTCTCCACCGTGCGATCGAGGAAGTACCGATCGTGGCTAACCACAATCAAACATCCCGCAAAGGAGTCGAGATACTCTTCAAGGCGCACGAGCGTCTGAATGTCGAAATCATTCGTCGGCTCGTCAAGCATCAATAAATTTGGAGCGCTCATCAACACTCTCAGCAGGTAGAGACGCCGTTGCTCGCCGCCCGACAATCGCGAGATCAGGTCGTACTGCATCGCCGGAGGAAAGAGAAACTTTTCAAGCATCTGGCTGGCAGTGATGACCTGGCCATCGGCTGTCTCGATTCTTTCAGCAACTTCACGCACGTAATCAATCACTCGTTGCGCGCCATTTAGCTCGCGGTTGTCTTGATCATAGTAGCCGATGACGATCGTCTGCCCTCTCTCAACGCGGCCGGCATCCGGCTCGGCTTGCCCAACGATGATGTCCAGCAGCGTCGTCTTTCCCGAACCGCTCGGGCCAATGATGCCAATGCGGTCGTTGCGCTTCAGTGTGTAGCTGAACTCTTCAATCAGCTTCTTATCATCGTAAGACTTTGATATGCCGTCGAGTTCCAGGATCTTCTTGCCCATCCGGCTGAAACCTATCGATATGTCCACCCCGGAAGTTGCCGATCTTGCCGGTTGCTTCTGGAGTTCTTCGGCGCGTTGGACGCGGGCCTTTTGCTTTGTGCTGCGAGCCTTTGCGCCGCGCCTGAGCCATGCGAGCTCGCGTCGAAGCAACGCCTCTTGCTTCTCGTTGACCACTGCCTCCTGAGCTTCCTGCTCCTCTTTCTTTTCGAGATAGTACGCGTAGTTACCGGCAAAACTCTGCACGCATCCGCGATCTATTTCGAGGATCCGATTTGTGACTCGATCAAGAAAGTAGCGGTCGTGAGTTACGAGGAGAAGCGCGCCACCATAGCGCGCAAGATAAGTTTCAAACCACGCTATCGTATCTGCATCCAGGTGATTGGTAGGTTCGTCCAGCATCAAAAGGTCGGGCGGCGAGATAAGAGCGTGAGCCAGCGCGACTCGCTTGCGCTCACCGCCGGAGAGCGCGCCCATCCGAGCCCTTGTATCGCTGATGCCAAGCTGACTCAAAACGGTCCGCGCATTCGTTTCGAGGCTCCACCCTCCCGCCGCTTCAAGCTGATGGCCGAGCATAGCGACTCGATAAAGTATTCGTTCATCGCTCGATTGAAGGGATAAATCGCGGCAAGCCAATTCGTAGTCTCTCAAAAGCCGCATCGCTTCGTCGCTGGCGGTGAACACTGCGTCAAGGACGGTCTGGTCAGGGTCAAACGAAGGGTTCTGCGGCAAGTAAGCCACCACACACTCGGTGGCACTGATGGCGCGACCTCGGTCGGGTTGTGCCCGTCCTGCGATTATTCGCAGGAGAGTGGATTTGCCTGAGCCGTTCAACCCGATTAGCCCGACTTTGTCGCCGTCCTCGAGGCCGAACGTCACCCCCTCAAATAGAGACCTGGGGCCGTAACTCATGCTGACGTCTTCGAGAGAGATGATACTCATTGGAATGAGATTGATCTATTTGTTGCTGGCTGTTGTGACTCTATTTAGTGTCAAAGACTTCCTGCACCCTGCCAACGTCGCCGCTGACGAGTCGCACCTTTATCCCGTGTGGGTGAAAGGAGGAGTTCGTGAGGATTTCCTTAACTATACCTCGGGTTAGTTTCCCCGAGGCTTGATCCTTCTTCAAAATAATATCCACCTCGACTCCTGCTCGAACCTTTTGCCGGTATTGGCCATTCATAGCAATCTAAGAGAGGAAACCACACTACCCGGATCTTCGCTTAGTAGCACCCAGGTGCGAGCCTTACAAGATATCGGGTACAATTTGCGAAAGGCATAGCTCTTATACTGCCTCTCGGGCATTAAAGCTCGCAAGCAAGGGAGAAGTTATGGAAAATCGAAACAAACCAGCACCTCGCCCCGCAGCTCAGGGGGATCACAAGCCATTTAACCTGACAAAGCTTGCAGTGGCGGCGGGAGCGTTGATAGCTGTCTTCTCGCTGGGATATATCCCATCTTGTGTGAGCGCTCGCAGTGCTGAGGAGCGAAACATCCGGCTACAGAACAATCTGAAATTGGCTGATCTGCGAGGTCAACTCGGCATGGCGAGCTATGAGGCTAATCGGAACAACTACGCCAGTGCAGCGCAACACTCAACCGAGTTTTTCAACGGTCTGCGAGAGACAATCAATAATGCCAGCGATGCGACATTAAGACAGTATCTTGAAAAGTTTCTTGCCCGAAGAGATGAAATCACGACCAACCTGTCGCAAGCCGACCCAGCGGTAAAGGAAAAGCTGGCGCAAGCGTATGCCGATTTTTTTCAGATCACCGCTACCCAGCTGACTAAAGACCAGCCTCGTTAGTGAAGAAACCGCATGATTTGGCTTGATCAACCGAGCCGTAAATGACTGGGCTAAAGAACCAATTTCCCGCCGGGCGACTTCTTTAAAGGGGTCGGGCCACCTTTGGCCTGGGAATTGTAATCCTAGTAAGCGGAGTATCTGGCAAGATGGGGAGAACTCCTAGTGAATGAAATGAGGGGGACCTGAGTATGAAATTAAGTCGAGTGAAAAGGGCGATGACGGGAGCGGCCCTTGCGTTCGTTTTCCTGTTCAGCATTGGGATCATTACAGGGACCACGGCGCAGGCTCAAGATCGCAATCGTCGCTGGGATCGAAATGACCAACGAGATCGGGGCCGTGATCGCGGCGATTGGAATCGCCGGCAGGCGATTGAGCGCGCCCGCGCAATTGAACGCGCTCGTGCGATTGAACGCGCTCGTCAGTTGGCGTGGCAGCGGGAGCAAGCGAGAAATCGCTACGGGTACACGTATCCCAGAACCTACCCGCAGTACGGTGGGTACGGAAACGGTGGTTATAGCGACGGCTACGGAAACGGTGGTTATAGCGGCGGCTACGGAAACTACGGTGGTTACGGCGGGAACTACAACAACAGCGAAGTACAGAAGGGCTATCGCGACGGCCTGGATCGAGGCCAGGAAGATCTTCGCGACCGCAGAAACCCCACTCCGAATAACTCCAGCCATTATAGATCTGGCAGCGCGGCGTACCGCGAGGGATTCCAACGAGGATACGCTGAGGGTTATCGCCAGTACGGCGGCAATCGGCGCTGGTAATTGGCCGAGCCCGAGCCAGCCTCACACATTAGAGAGCGAACAGAAGGCATACAGTCTTTTGTTCGCTCTCAGTCTTTGCAACTGCTATATCTTTCCCAGAATCCTCCGGTGACTTCCTTTGCCAAGCTTGCCGCATCTCGATGAAATCCCGTAGCCGTGTTTGTCGCGGCTGCGCACCGTCTCCGCACCCCGAGAGCGCCCGCGCAACCCAAGCTCGGGCCTGAGGTCCGACCTGCCCAGAATGAATTCTAAAGTGCGACTTCCGAGCGGTGATCAGCGGCGGGCGGGCGATCTGATACTGTGTTTCTGGTTGGTTTTAGCGGTAACCTAGCCGGAGCTTTTGTTTTTTTCAATCAAGTCTTGAGGATAACTCTGGCCGCGCTCATAGCCGCGACGGAAGGAGTCGTCGGAATAAGTCTCGGAGTAGTTGGCCGACAGGTATTTAACTCCGTCGTCATAAGACTTGCCTCGCATTCGCGGCCGCAAAGCAGCCTCAAACCCGCTTCGATAATTGCGCTCAACCGACTCGAAATCCTTTTCTGGCCCCGTGTAGCTTTCTTTCTCAGCATCGCGAAGGCCAACCCACCAATTATCGCGCGCTGAATCTATGCTTTCCGCTCCCATCTGCCGCAGCACCTCTCTGGCGATATCTGCTCGGAGGCTCTCTTTCGCGAGGATGACAAGGACGGACCGCCCCTTTCGCAACGCGTCTTCGTAAACGAACATTTCATCCACGGGCAAGCCCTCATCCATCTCCTGCTCCAGTGCCCCGCCAGCTATCGCCCCACCAACAGCGCCACCTGTGCCAAAGAGGGCTGCCCCTAAGAGCCCAATCGCCAGCACCGGTCCAACCCCGGGGATGAGGATACTCGCCGCAGCCGCGCCCAAGCTCAAACCGCTGGCGGCACCCACGGCTCCGCCAACCACGCCGCCAAAAGCTTTGCCCATTCCAGGCTGCTCTGTATCCGCAACCGGTACACTGGCGAGTTCGTCCTCAGACGCTTGCGGGGATAATAGACTAATATCTTCGGGCGAAATGCCCGCCGCTTCGAGCTCGGTAATCGCTCGTTGGGCGTCGGCTCGTGTTTTGAAGATTCCAGTTACGGGCTCCATACCAACTCCTTAAAGTAGTCAAAATTTCAGCTAAGATCGAGGTTCGGCTGAGGACGGCCCAGCACAAAGCGTATCAGCCAGCCGCCCGGCGAAGCTCCTTTCGATCCCATTCGAACACATCCCCAGCCAGAAGCGTTACGGAATCGTTATGGTGAGAATCTGTTCCGGCCCGAGTGGGCTGTGATCATTGGCGGCAAGCATAACCAAAATCTTATGCTGCCCCGGCGATAGCTCGTGAAAGCTGAGCTTGGTGGTGGTCGTCGCAATCACCGGCCCTTCATCAACCCGATAGTGAAGATGACCCTGACCCTTTCTAGGCCGCTCCTTAACTATAGCAGGATCGATCAGCGCGACTCCTTTCACAGATACCTGCACCGTCGCGGTCCTCTCCTTAGCTTTCTTCTCTGGATCGACCAGTTTGGCAGTGAGCGTCGCCGTCGTGCTTGACTGCTTCGATGCGCCGCTTTTCATCGACTTACCATAGTCCTGGGCGCCAGCGAGAACATTGATGCTGACCACTAGTACGCTCAGAATTGAGATAAGCGTGATCGCTTTGAGGTTGATGCGTTTCATTCTATCCTCCTATCCTCTCATCCTTTTGTTGTTCTTTGGTTTCTCAAGTATCGGGAAGAACGTCACCTCCCGATCGTTGCCCATTAGGCAAAGAAAGGGCCAGATACAAAGTCCCTTTCTGTTGCATTATCTTCGCCTCCAACAGATATGTGTAGGCATAGGAGACACCGGAGACAAAAATCGAGACACTTAGTCTCCCAGATATTCAGACCAAATCTCTGAAGCATTTTCGGGGCCGATCCTCTCGATTGATTGACACCGTGCTCTGCCAATGGATAGCCTCCAATTGGTGAGCGAGCTAGTGACACAAATCAAACTCGCGGCCCGAGAGATTGGATTCGAAGTCGCCGGCATCGCTTCGGCTGAGCCGCTCGCGCGCGACGACGACGCCTTTCAAGAGTGGCGCGACGCAGGTTTCGCGGCGGGAATGGACTACATGACGCGAAGGCCGGAACTGCACGCTCAGCCCGGCGCGCTCGTGCCTTACGCCCGGTCGGTGATAACGCTCGCGGTCGATTACTACGCAACCGCGCCTCCGTTTGAACACGAACATCGCTACGGGCGCGTGGCTCGCTATGCGTGGGGACGCGATTATCACGACGTCGTAAAACCGCGCTTGCAAGCGCTCGTGAGTAAGATCGAACAGCTTGCTGCTCGCCCGATTCACGCGCGATGCTTCGTTGATGCGGTGCCGCTTCTGGAGCGAGCCGTCGCCGCTCGCGGGGGATTGGGATTCTTCGGCAAGAACACGAATCTGCTACAGCCGCGAAGCGGGTCGTGGTTCTTTCTCTCGGAGATTCTCCTCGACCTCGAGCTTCCCGCCGATGATCGCCAGATCAAGGTTAGTTGCGGTACGTGCCACCGCTGCATCGGAGCTTGTCCGACGGACGCATTTCCGGCGCCGTACCAATTGGACTCGCGCAAGTGCATCTCCTATCTGACGATTGAAAACAAAGGCCCGATTGCGCGTGAGCTTCGAGCCGCGATGGGCGATTGGATATTCGGCTGCGATGTGTGTCAGGACGTATGTCCGTTCAATCGCTTCGCCTCGGACACCCGGTGGCCGGAGTTCCATCCTGAGGCGGGCGCCGGTCCGCGGCTCGACCTGGTTGAGGTGCTCTCGATAACAAGCGACGAAGAGTTTCGCGCGCGATTCCGCGGCACGCCTCTCACACGGCCCAAGCGTCGAGGACTGCTTCGCAATGCCGCCGTGGTAGCAGCTAATGTTGGCGCGACTGCAGCCGTGCCCTGTTTGATCGAGCGGATTGAGAGTGACCGAGAGCCTCTGATTCGGAGCCACTCTCTGTGGGCGCTCGGGCTACTCGACTCGAAGCGCGCTTCGCGGATCGCCGAACGCGCGCTGAGATCAGACCCCGATGCCTCGGTCCGTGAAGAAGCGCAGATCGTCATTGGTCAGTAGTCCGTAGTCCGTGGTCAGGACTCCGTAGCTACGGACTACTGACTACGGACCACGGACTAGACTACCATGAGTCATTCCTTTCAGTTTCTTATCGAACAACCCGACGGGGGCCAAAGGCTGGACGAGTTCTTCGCGTCACGATTCGGAAGCCTCAGCCGCATGCGAATCGCCAATCTAATCGAGGCTGGAGCTTGTGTTGTGAATGGCGCCGTCGGGCTAGCGGGCTATCGCATCCTTACAGGTGACTCTGTTGAAGTATCGTTCGATGACGGCGCTCCCACCGCGATGTCGCCCGAGCCAATTCCGCTCGAGGTCATTCACGAAGATGAGCACTTGATCGTAGTCGTCAAGCCTGCCGGCATGCTCGTCCATCCAACTATGAGCGCGAAGACCGGCACGCTCGCCAATGCGCTTGCTTATCACTTGAATAGACCGAGGATTGAAGATGGAGGATGGAAGATCGAGAATCTCGCGTTGCGGCCGGTCGAGTCGATCGATCCTCGATCTTCAATCCTCAATTCTCATCCAGTCATTCGTCCCGGCATGGTGCACAGGCTTGACCGCGCGACCTCAGGGCTGATCGTCATAGCTAAGACCCCTCGCGCGCTCACCGTGCTGTCGCGTCATTTTCGAAAGCGGCTGGTAGAGAAGAGATATCTGGCGTTGGTGCTCGGCAAGGTTGAAGCGGAAGCCGGCTCGATTAACGCGCCCATCGGCCGCGATCCTGACCAGCGGTCTCGTTGGCGAGTGGTCGAGAGCGGCAAGCCTGCGGAGACTCGATTCAAAGTGCTTGAAAGGCTCCGACTGGCGACGTTTCTCGAATTAGAGCCCGTCACCGGTCGCACGAACCAACTGCGGATACATTGCGCTCACATAGGCCATCCCATCGTCGGAGATGAAATGCATGACAATTGCGGATCTCGGATTGCGGATTGCGGACTGAAGACTGAAGCCGCAATCTCTGATCAGGCAACGGGCGAGCAACAATCCGAAATCCGCGATCCGCAATCCGCAATGCGTTTGTGCTTGCACGCGTGGAAGCTGGCGTTCCATCATCCCGCGAGCGGCGAGTGGATCGAGTTCATGTCACCCATGCCCGGTGAGATCGCGATGCTTGTAGCTCTGCTGCGCCGAGAGCAGCTTTAAGCAGACTTGCGGAGCTACTCTTTCGGCACAATGCAAGCGAGGGGCGGGCGGAACTCGCACCGCCAAGATAAGCGCGTTCCTCACCGAAGCTTCCCCACTTTGTGTGTGATTCCCGTTCCCGGTCCAACGCTTCGCTCACGGTGGTACTGACGATAATTAGTGACTCACCCTTCAACTGGGCGATCAAGCAGTTGCGACCAACAGCGATCTGAGTGGCCTATGTAGAGTGAACTGCGTCTCTTCCCCCGCCGGTAAGAGACGCAGTTCAGGCGGTTCAGCACAGTCAACGAACGTCGAGAATAGGGAATCGCCTTAGAGCGCGCGGGCAACAGCTGCAACATCGGGCAAATACAGGTCGTACGCACAGCCTAACAGCCCGAATCTTGCGCCGGCTTCGCCAATCACTTCTGCAACGGCCCCGCCGATCTTCTTATCCACATCCGTAAATATAGTCTCGCAGTCTATCGGCACACCTTCCTGCATCAGGTACGCAAACAGCCGCGCCGTCCCGCAGTTTGCGATAAAATCCGCTATCACAGAAAAGCGCTCATCGGCCTCGCGCTGAAGAGCGACGGCATCGCGGAGAATGGCCCGCAAATCTGAATCGTGCGATTCGAAATCGACGTAAAAGGGGGAATTTGCTCCACACGCAATTACACTGATTTCATTTTCACATAGCTGGTTAATTCTCTCCCTGTTGATTGTGTGCGACGTCGCCGCCGGAATAAAGATGTCGCCGCGAGCGTTAAGAAACGGGTCGGGATTGATCCCCTGTGGAAAATCGTCAGTCAGTCGACCTGCGTTGCTGTGTAATAGCAAGTCGCTGACATCTAGCCCGCGCTCGTCCAGTGCCCATCGCTTGAGATCATCTGTTTCGCCGAGAGTCAATATGCCAACGATCCGGGCGCCAGCTCTCGCGAGGTAGTAAGCAGCTGGGCCGCCAACGACGCCGAAGCCTTCGACGATTACGCGCTTTCCGGCTAGACTATCGCCAATCGCCGCATAGAAGTGGTGTAGCGACCTTGCGATCCCGTAACCGGTTATCATCGTTTCGACGGTGAATGGCCCTGCGGGATTGTTTTCAAAGGGGACCTGCAACCCAACTCCATATCCGAGTTGGCTGAGAATCTTTCTCAGGCTTGTTTCATCAGGGTTCAAGTGACCCCGAAGGATGCCCTCCTGCGGGTGCCTAATATCGAGCTCCTCACGCAACAACCTCGAAACAGTCTCGTCCCGGACGCCAAGATCTCCTGCAGTTCCGTAGTAGCTTCTGAGGTGGCGTGCGATGCTCCGAAAATATCTGCTGAGTACTCCTTCGGCGCGATCGTCATCGGGAGAAAAATCGATGACTGATTTCGCTCCGCCTATCTCAGGACCAGACAGCCTGAACTTGACGTCCATCGCTTTCGCCAGAAAGAGAGCTTCTTGCTTCGAACCCCCTTTGCGCATTCGTGTGCCACCACCGGCCGCGCCATTCTTCAGCGAATCGATTACCAAGTAAGCCGACGCCTCCGTCTCGTCGTCTTGCCATTTTTCAGTGACGTAAGGCCGCTTCATGACGTGAGCTTCGTATTTTGTATATCCATCTTCGTCGTCCATAGAGCTACTCCTTTAGTTCTATCAGGTGATAGTCTTTCTGCCCTTTCCTAAGGACGAGAATTCGCCCTTCGATTGCGTCGTCGATGGAGACGCGGTTAGAGTCCGCGCTCCATCGTCGGTTGTTGAGGTAAACGCCACCTGAGGTGATCAGCCGTCTCGCTTCATTTTTCGACGAGGCTAAGCCGCAGGTGAGCAAGAGATCGGTAATGGCCATTCCACGCCCAGTCAATCTGGTTCTTTCAATCGTGCTTGAAGGGGCGTCGCCGAAGATCTCCCCGACCTCGGTGGCTGCAAGACCAGCGACCTCTTCACCGAATAGAACCCTCGATGCCCGTTCGGCCGAGGCCGCGGCGTGCTCGCCGTGAACCGCCTTGGTCAGCTCGCGCGCCAGTGCCACTTGCGAGGCCCGCTCTTGAGGCGTCGTGCGAACCGACCGTTCGAGCTGATCGATTTCTTCAACTGAGAGCCAGGTGAAATACTTGAGGTATCGCGTAACGTCGCGATCATCAGTGTTGAACCAAAATTGGTAGAATCGAAACGGGGACGTAAGCTCGCCATCTAGCCATACGGCCCCGCCTTCCGTCTTGCCGAATTTAATCCCGCTTGCGCTTGTAACCAGTGGGAAGACCATGCCGTGGACGCGCTCGCCCCGGACTTTGCGGATCAGCTCGATTCCGGCGATTATGTTGCCCCACTGATCGCTTCCGCCGAGCTGCAGGCAGCAGTCGTAATCTCTGTTAAGCACAAGGTAGTCGTATGCCTGCAACAACATATAGGAGAATTCCGTGAACGAGAGGCCATCATCCGTTCCTAACCGTCGCTTGACCGATTCTTTGGACAACATCTGGTTGATCGTGAAGTGCTTTCCAAGCTCGCGTAGGAATTCGAGCGCACCCATCGGCTCAAACCATTCGGCGTTGTTCAACACCCGCGCGGGATTAGATGAGCGGTCAAAATCGAGAAACCTCGATATCTGCTCGCGTATCGCTTCGACGTTGTCCTCAACCACTTTGTTATCCAGAAGCGGACGCTCTGTTCTTTTTCCGCTTGGGTCGCCGATCAGTCCCGTCGCGCCTCCAAGGATAGCGATGGGAGCGTGTCCAGCCCGCTGCAGGCGAGCAAGTACGGTCAGCGGTAGAAGAGATCCCACGTGGAGACTCTTGGCCGAAGGGTCGAACCCGATATACGCGACCACTCGGTCCTTAGCGAGAAGCTCTTCGAGCCCGTCGGTTGCGCTGTGTACGAGGCCACGCCATTGAAGATCTTTGTAAAGGCTCATTCAACCTCCACCGCTCTGCATTTGTCCGACATGGGCAGCCTAGCCTAAGCTTCGATCAGCCCCGATACCAAAAGCCGGGATCGCTTTTGGTATTGACAGGTCGTGCACACAGACGACAATCAGCGTCAGACTGAAGCACGTGGCAGGAGTTGTATGAGGGTGTCATCTGGGGAAAGGCGAGCGTTCGCGGCGCAAACGCGCGGTAATTGAATTGATAGAATTAGGTGAAAGCTATGTCCAGCAATACGCCAGCCCGTTATGAGGCCTACATTGAGCGCGCGTATGAAGACCTCTTTTTCATTCACAACAATTCCATTGTTGCGAAACCCGTTCTCATCTCAGCGGTGGCAACTTTTGGCGGTCAAAAAGGCAGCAAGCTTAAAGGGTCCAAGCTTTTCTTATCGGTTCCCTGTCAGTTCCAATACGCGATGCTTGTAGAGTCGGAGCGGCGCTTTAAGCAAGCAGCAGGGATCAATTCAAAGGAGTCTGTCATGGAAAAAGCGGCAATAGGAATTGGAGCACTACTGAGCCCGGTCGAAGCGGTTATTCAGTACGCGCATTACATCGCCGCGTCAACATTCTACTCAAACTCGTTTTATATTAACCTTGGAGTGTCATGCTTTCTTCATGACTTCGGGGCTGGGGCCGCAACAGAGATTTACAGGAACCTAACGCAGAACTGCGATGGCGAAAAAGACAGGCTATACCATCAAAAACAACTTGATGATCGCAGGAGAAAACTTAATGCGCGATTCGAGACGCAATTGGAAGCCATTCAAGGACGAGAACGCGTTGATCCTAAATCGTACACCAATTTGGAAAAACTGAAGGAATTGATGAAGAAGCTAGCTGAGATCTTTGAGCCGTGGGATACCGCGTGCGTACTTCCTGTCGCATTCGCCCACCCAGATCATAAGCGCGCAAAGTCTTACTCCTATGCTCCTAAACTGGGTTGTGTCGAAATGCCCAAGCCTAGTGCAGAGTTGAATAGACATCATACTGAATATCACGAACAGTGCTATCGGAAGCTCGCTTTAGCATCCGGGCAGCAAGACCCGGACATACATATTTTCGTTCCCACCTATCTTTTCGGGCGCGATGACGGAAATACCTCCTGGGAGGATCGGCTTAACCCGCCGCCCCTCGAAGATGAGTTCCGCCGGTACGCGACAGCCTTGCTTGAGAACCACGCAAAGCGACGAAAGGATTTCTCGAACCACGAGCTTAAAATTAGGGTAGACGGCGTTGATATTGACACCATGAACTTGTATGGAAGCAAGCCTGCCCGAGTCGCCATCGAGTGGGGCGCGAGAGTCATAGAGTTAGTCGGGCAAGATAAAGAAGGCGAGTTCATATTTGCGGGCCTGTTCATTCCACTCGATGACAGCCTGTATGCCGAGGGACGAGTAATCGGCACGGTTAAGAAAGAAGGCGGCCACAGGATTAGTTTTGCTATAACGCTTCACAAGGATGCAGAGGGCAATATAATCAACGCGCTCATTGAGATTGCATATAGCGAAAGCCCATTGCGCATGCTCAAGCTCGCATTGCTGAACAGGGAAAGCAAACTTTCAAAGGTTCATGGCGTACCGCCGCGGCTAATTCAGATAGGCATTCCTATTTTAGCAACGTCGCTGACTTTATTTTTCGTCCTACCATTCTGGCTCACACACAATACCGAAAACAACCGAACTCAACCTGTAGCCGAGATTCAAAATCAAGCTAATAGAAACGGCGGCTCACAAACCATGAATGGGAATCTATCTATCCAAGAGCCTGCGCCGAAGTCTCCAAATGGCCAGCAAGCTAACCGCTCCTCTAAGCCGCAGGCTCACAAGCCCCTCTATGCTAGGAGAGGTCGCCCCGCTACATCGCAGGATGAACAGCCCTTTGACGTAGGTGGAAGAGGACCATCTTCTTCTAAAGGCCTAAATAGGATTTATGTCAGCATTGATCAGACAACCGAGGAGGCGGAGGGGGCTGCCAGAATATTCGAGAAAGAGCTTGCCACTAACTTCAGCGTTATGCCGCACGAACGGCCTGGCATTGGTCGACCTGGGCGCGAGCCCGCTGGCATTGACGCGATCGTCTACATTACCATCACGCAGGACTCCGCTGGAGTGACCGTCGCAGGCCGTTGCGTCCGACTTGGCAAGAAGTCCAGACCACAGATATGGAGTGATGTGCGAAGAAGCGAAGCTCTCCCGTCGCTATCCACTGTTGAGGACTTGAGCCGTGACTTAGTTAAGAGCTTACTGTCAAAACTTACGGTGACTACAAAAAGACAAAGGTAATGTCAAAGCCCTGAGCGCTGACACGTCACTAGGGCAAACCCTGCAACACAAAGCCGGCCCAGTAAAACCCAGGTAGCTTCTTTCGGAACATAGACACTTGCGCGGCCCGGAGTGCGGCCGCTGGTCCCATGCCTTTCCTGAGCATACCGTTGTAGAACTCTTTCATCAGCAGCGAGGTGCTTTGGTCGTTGACGAACCAGAGGCTGGCCAGTACCCTTGGAGATCCCGCATAGATAAATCCGCGCGTCAATCCTACTATTCCTTCGCCCTTGACCTGCACTCCAAGTGACGACTCACACGCACTCAATACGACGATGTCGGCCGAAAGCTTAAGTTCATAAGACTCGGAGGCTGTCAAAAAGCCATTACCTTCAATCCTTGCTCCATTCTCATCAAACGGCGACAGTAGTATTCCTGAGCATACTGGATTGGTGCTTTCAAAGTTTCCGTGCGCGATCAAGTGAACGAAGCGATACCTAGACATCTCTTCACTCAGCAGCGTCCTCTTATTTGCTCTGACGTCGAAGGCTTCCAACCGTTGTTTCCGATCTGGAACTAATGAACGTATCGCATTGATCTCTGCTTTTGCATATTTTAACGGCCGCCAATCTAAACCGTCTCGCGCGCGGCAGGAGGCTGATAAGTTGGTCACCGATTCCTTGCCGGGAGACTGAGCGCCCCGAGCTTGCCGGGGTTGTGTTGTACTGCTCCCCATTGCGCTTCGAGTTTTTCCCAAACGACGATTCATAGAGGGCAAAGGATATGCGAAAAGAGCTATGGTTTTAGAGGGCACTTCCCGTACCTTTTCGGCAGTCTGCAACTTCGCAAGAGTGCTCGCCGAGGGAAGGACAATAATCTCGTGCTTAACCACGAGTGGTTCATCCGGATCGGCTAAGCGACTCCCGGAAGGGTAAAGTAGTGCCGCGAAAGGCACATATTGAAGTATGCCGTCGGCCACAATCAGCAGCCGCTTCTTCCTGCTCAACTGACTTGCCACATATTTTAAGACAATATCGGATAGTGCTGTTGCCGCTGCTGAGAAATCATCTTCCCGCGACTTCAGGTCTTTAGGTGATAAGCCTTTCTTTTCGCGCGCAGTCAGGTCCTCTAGCACGCGCGCGGCTGCCTTCTCTATTTGCTCGCGGGAGCCGAGATCAAAGCATTTAATCTCTTCATCACGCGCGACCACCCAGAGATAACCGCTTTTATCGGTGAACCTATACTCGAGAAGAACTGTGTCCGCGTCAAGCGAGGCTTGTATCTTGGAACTGGTAAGTGGTTCGGTTAGCTCGTGATACTTGGGATCTTTAAGAATTTCGGACCTGTTATTCTTTAGTTGCAACCGGGCCTGTTCGAGTCGCGCCCTCGCCTCCTCGACTAATTGCCGTGGTAGGGCTCCCTCTGGTTTTTCCAGGAGTGATTCGTACACCTTAATCTGAACTTTAAGCTCTCGTTCATCATTCAAAAGCTGAGGGTCTGCAGTTTTCCTTATAGCCGCCTCAGCAAGCGATTCAATGAAGCCTCGCGAGCGCGACCTCTCTTGTAAATCAAAAGCCTTCCTGGCGTCCTCTACGTTTCGGTCTTTGATGTACATCTCAACGTAGAGACTGATTTCAAAATCGTAGAATTGCTGCGCAGTGGTGAAATAATAAACGCGCAGTTGCTGCTCGGATATGCTTGATCGTTGCGATTCGACTATACCGCGCCCAGCTTGAATGTGATCGAGCGATTCGACAAGTCTATTTCTCGCGCGTTCAACGCGCGCCCATATGAAATGATTTGATGCTTCGGCAGTCAGATCGCCAACCGCGCGCGCAAGTGGCAGAGCTTCCTTGAGACATTCTACTGCTTCGTCTCTCTTTCCTTGCTCGTTTAGAACATAGGCTTTGTTATTAAGCGCATAGCTCAAGCCGCGGCGATCATGGATACGTCTCTGAATTGTCATTGCGTCGTCATATGCTTTGATAGCTTCGATCGTCTGGCCGAGGTCGGCATGAACTCGGCCAAGATTCGTCAAAGTTTCCTCCTCCGCGCGGGGATCTTTAGCTTTTCGCAAGATCAGCGCGTCTTTTAAATGACGAAGTGCATTTTGTTTTTCTCCCCGCTCAGAATAAAGTACACCCATATTATGCAAGGCGTATCCTTCTGGATCTCGAACCATACCAGTAGTCTTGTACTCGGCGTGCTCGTCCTTAAACTCTTTTGCACGCTTGAGCCCTTCCCCGTACAGTTGAAGGGCCTTCTCCTTTTCACCCAACAGAGAATGAGCAAGGCCTTTGTCTATTAGAGACCATGCCTCTCCCCATAAATCCCGGGTAATGGGGTTCCGCTCGATCGTCAACGCCTCATCGAACTTTTCGATCGCCTTTTCTAGCTGACCTGTGGTCGTATAAACAGTGGCGAAGTTGTGAAGGATCACCGGCTTTTCTGGGACTGGTTCGCGATCGCGCTCAGCATCAACTACGATAGCCAAAGCTTTGCTGTAATAGTCAAGCGCCTTATTCATGTTACCGATAGACCAGGAGGTGGCACCTGCCCAATTTAGTTTAGATGCAAGACCATTTCTGTCGGGGACTGACTGTTGATTCTCGTTAGCCCGCTTGTAAAGATCGAATCCCTCATTGAATGCATCGTCTCCTTCCTTCGACTTCCCTTGCAGGTGATGAATAGTCCCACGGTTAAAGAGCGCGGCAACCAGTTCTATATCGTTGTTGGCCTTTCTGCTCAGTTCAATCGCACGGTCCGAGTAGCCAGTGGCAACACTGGCGTCCCCTAATCCAATGGCCCAGTCAGCTAGCACCAGTAGAATCGGCACTTCTAGTTCGGGCCTATTGAGAGGCTTAACATCGCTGAGCGACTTTTCAACGAGCTGCTTGCCTTTATGAAATCCTTGTGGATCCTTCGCCAGCAGTCGTTCTTCAGCGGTTCTCCATCCTTCTATGAAGCTGCGCTCGGCTGCTACGAAGCGATCGTCTTCCGGTGTAGATGAACGTGGCTTTTCAAGCTTGATTCGATACTTTCCAGGTCGTTTGTTTTCAGTGAGCGACCTTATCTCAAGCCAGTACTCGCCATCCTGCTTAGCTGCTTCCGATATGGGTTCAATACCGCTCGCTCCGTTTGGGCTATCGCTATTTGTGTAAACCGGCTCGTCCTTCGGTGTGTAGAGGCTCAAAGCAACATCAGCACCGAGCTGGGTCACAACCAGACGCATAAACTCGCCGCGTGTCAGCTTGATCTTATAACAGTCGGTTTTTCCTGTAGCGATAGTTGTTGATTCTGTCTCTCCTGGATCGAGTCTACGGGCTTCTCCGAAGCATTTTGTCAGATCACTTGTCTGAACCGTCGATTGCTTAGGCTGTTTCATCGAGTCAGGTTGATAGGCACTAACAGCAGCAGAATGGCTTGGTAATATCAGTGCGACAGATAAAGCGAGGGCAACTCGAAGCTTGCTTTGAAATGGATTCTGAATTTCGGATCGGCCCCAGATTCTAATCAAGATTGTTCCCCTCTCTCTGGACGTGCATGGAACCCACTTTGAATCCGTCGCGAACGACGATTTCGGGCACCGCGACGGGACGGAGGTTGAGCTCGTGTGACCCCGCGAATATACCACAGTCAGGTATGGAATGTAGATTTCGGATGGGCGCTAGAGAACCGCGCGATCCAGATTCGGCGCTTCACTCTTCCCCAGCGCCCTGGCGTTTGCCGCCGATGTATGTGGGCGCTCCTCCTCGCCACACCGAAGAGCGTCTCACAACCAAGGGGCGCCCAAGGAGGGACGCCCTTACAGGCTCATCATCTTTCCAGTAACTGACTGCTGGAAGGTTAAACTTGGAAATCACCTGGTCGAAACAGCAGTCACGCGAATGTTGTCCACGTACAAGCCTTCAAGCTTCTTGCGCGGGATGTCCGCCGTCGAGGCGCTCAAGGTTAGCCCCAGATAAGCGCTGCGGCTTCCCAGGAATCGAAGGTCGATGCTGACTTGATGAAAGACAGCGCTGCTCTCAGGTCGAAGATCAAAGATCACCTGGAGCCGTGGCTGCTCGGCGGTCAACGGGCTTGTGCCGAAGAACGGAGAGTTTCGGGCGGTGAGGGTGAACAAATCACCCGCCTGGCTGCCTGGCAAAGCTCCGACGAAGGCATAGTCGAACTCGAGCCGCGCGCCGGTCAGGTTCTGCAGGTCCGTCGCCGGTGAATACGCCGATCCATTGCTCCCGGCCGGGGTGAACGACTTCGCTCCATTCACGCCTTTCTGCTTCGCAAAGTACAGCGAATGACTAGTACTCGCAGACCGACGCTCGCTAAGGTGCCACAAGCTCGTTAAGGTCCAGTCAGCGAAGCCGCGTTCAAAGTCAACCGCGTAAACTTCGATGCGACGGCCCGCTACCGTTCGCAACTCGATAGTCTCGGGTAGTCCGGCTTCGTTATGCGCGTTGGCATAGGTGATCGATATCTCGTCGCCCGGCTGAGCCGCGAGCGCCACACCCGGCCCGCCGTCTTGCCCAGGAAACAGGCATCTCAGGGAGCCCGCGAACCGCCTGGCCGAACTCTGCGCGAGCGCGATCGTCGCAGTCGCACCTGTAGTCAAATTCGTTGCCCGCACATCAACTGACGTCGCTGTTAAGTCGCGATCAACAACGACCAGCGGAAGCGGCTCCCCGATCACGGCAGGAGTGGATGGCTTCTCGTTGATAATAAGTGAGCCCGCCGAGAACTCGGCTGGTACGTCATACCCTTCGGTCGCCGAGATTCGAAATCCGGAGCCGTTCGTCGCCAAAGAGATCGCGGCGGACTTGCCCAACCCTCGCCGAGCGAACGTCCGCCAGATCAAATCTTGATTCACGCCGTTGTTACTTATCCGGTCTGCAAGCAGTATCGCATCTCGCCCATCGACAAAAGTCGGCGCAAGTGGCATCACTTTCAACCCGTTGATGACCAGCCGCTCGGCTGCTTCCCTTCCAATTTCAAACCCGTAGCGTCCAACAAATGCTTGTCGCAAGTCCCAGAGCATCGAACACCAAACCGTTCCCTGCGCATGCACTTCGTTGTGGGACCGAATATCTCCAAAGGTAAGCGGATCCAGGTCGAACCGGGTGCTGTAAGGAAAATTTCTGACGCCGCGCGCTCGCTGGGTAATGTAGCTGCCGGTCGGGTAGGCTCCGTCGAGCGGCAAATCGCCGTTCAAAAATGACATAGCGAAGAAGTCTGACCAGCCTTCGCCCATTCCGCCGCCTTGATTTGACCTGAGCCCAAGGCTGGTTTCCGTCCCCGCAATCCGCGTAGACACTCCGTGGGTGTATTCGTGAATGATCACGCCCGCATCGTAAGAGCTGTCCAGGTCGAGGCTCTGACCGTTGATACTCGCATTCCACATCAACATCGCCAGCAGCGGCGGCGTACCGTCGAGGGCCGTCTGGAAGTACGCGTTGTTGCGCACCAGTTGATTCGTGGAAGAGGGATTAATCTCCGCGCCCCGCAGCGTTTCGGCTCGGACTGCATCGCCGTCGCGCCCCCCCTTGCTCAGGTTGTCCAACTGGAAGTTCCGCGAGGCCTCGTTGAAGCCCAGGGCGTAGAACCTGTCGTGAGCGAGGTTGACCCAGTAGAAGAGGTTCGCTGCCGAAGCGTCGGCTGAGTTGAGCGGCGAATGTCCGGGCGTCAGGTCAATTTCGAAATCGAAATTGCCGTCGGGGTTCGCCTTCGCCGTGTTGCCGCCCTGCAAAACAGGATTGAAATAGATCTGAGCGTTGTTGCCCGCAGTGCGATTCGTAGTGACCCAACCTGCGGGTGAGGCGGCTGCGTCCCCTTTGAACGCAACCATCTCGCGGTTTGATGAAATGACCGGATTCTCTTTTGTGAACACGCGGCCCGCCGGTGCGTCCAACGCATAAGTCAGCGAGTCGCGTCGCAGCAGCTCGCCGGTGCGCGCGTCGACGAGCAGCAGATAAGCATCAAGCTTTGTGGGCACGCCGTAGAGCACGACCTGATAAGCAAGCCTGACTTCCTCACGAGTGATGGGATAGTAGACAAGGCTTACTTCGGAGCGCGGATCCACGTCCGCGGATGAAAAGACTACTCTGCTGGATCCCCGACTATTGTCCGTCGCCACAACGACGTCAGCGGTTATGTCAGCTCCGCAAAAGTTGGCCGCGCGATGGAGCGCTTGCTCAGGCGCGAGCGCAGGATCAGCCGCGAGTCTTTCTATCTGAGGAATGAAGCTGCCCGATTCGGAACGCACGCGGCCTTCGCGGTCGATGATGAATAGCATCTCGGAATCGAACACGCGAATGCCGCCCGACTGCTGCTCGAGCACCAGCCTTGTGAAGCCATCGCGTCCATCAGTCTCGCGCGCCGAGATGCGAGCGGACTCGAGCTGGCTGTCGCTTATCGCAAACAATGACCTGTTGTCGCGAACGAATCGCTTTGCTATCAGCGTCGCGTCATCGTTTGACCTGGCGGTGAGCGGTGCTTCAAGCGAAAGCAGACTATGCGGCACGTCCAGCTTGTCATCCCAAGTCAGAACTACATCATCGATCGCCGTCCTGACGGCCAGAGCGTGCTTCCTTCTTTCGACCTTTATTGTGTGATTGCTGTGGGCGCGCAAGTCCCTTGTATCAAAGTTCGGAAGCGGCTCGAAATGCGATAGCTGGTCTGGAGCCTCCAACTCTGCCCGGCCCGCCAGCGTCCCGCGACTCTGCAGTTGCATCGCGAAAGCGAGAACTAAAACCGTTACGAGCATAGCGCTCGGCGCTTTCGTTCGTGGCATATGAAAACCTGCTCCCGTTGAAATTGGTTTTGCTGTTATTTTCGTTGATGCTTCGAGCGCCCGGGCAGTCCTGGCGAGTATAGCACAGCCAGGTCCGGATGTGATTGCGGATCGGCACCGGCAAAAGCCGGGGCCTGAGTTTCAAAAGCTCACTCTCCTGCGACGCCCTGGGTCTGGCCGCCGATGTACGCGCGACAGAGCTGCAAGAACGATTCGAGCGCGGGCGGAAGATAGTCGCTCTTCAAGTAGGCGACGCCGAATTCCCACATGACATCGAGGTCGCGAACGGGTGCTGCGCGAAGCGTTCCGCGCGCAACGTGGGTGTGAACCGAGCTGCGCGGCAGTATAGTCACGCCGAAGCCAAGTTCGACCATCTTGATGATCGCCTCCGTGCGTTGGAGCTCCATTACGATCTTAGGATCAAGCTTGTTCTTTTCGAAGAACAGGTCGATCAAGCGGCGCGTGTTGCCGCCTTTTTCCCCGAGTATCAACGGCTCGGACGAAAGTTCCTCGGCGGTGATCACACGTGAGCGAGCGAGCTTGTGTTGCGGACTCATCGCGGCGACCAATCTATCGCTTCGCAGAGTCTCGGTCAGAACGTCTGATGCTTCGACCGGAAGCGACACCAACCCTACGTCGATGCTGCCTGAAAGGATCTGCTCGATTATCCATTCACTCGTACCTCCAACCACCGACAGATCAAGCAGCGCGTATTTGCGTTTAATCTCGCTGAGGATCTCTGGCAGCGGATGAGCGGTGATCGCCGTCGACGCGACGCCCATGCGCAAGCGCCCGCGCGATGGGCCGCCGATCGCAGCGAGATCAGCTTTAGCTTCGTCGTTAGCGCGAATGATCGTCTCGGCATGCCCAAGCAGCGCGCGGCCGGCTTCGGTCAGGTAGAGCTTTTTGTTGACCCGCAGGAACAACGGCGCGCCAACTTCTTCTTCAAGGTGGCGTATGTGAACGCTGACTGCGGCCTGCGTCAGATGTATGCGCGAGGCTGCCTGGGTGAAGGAGCCGGTTTCGGCGACGGCCGTAAACGTCCTTAATAGCTTGAGTTCCATAGCTAATCGTCGCTGACAACGAATCGTTATCATAACCATAAAAACAATTCGTTTTACAAGCCATCCAGTAAGGCATATAAGAAGGTCAACGGCTTTTAAGGTTAGTAATGGTTGAAGAAGACGACGTCTCCCTCACACTCAACGCAACTCTCAGTGAGATATACCACCAGGCGGACTCTTGTCAGCGGACAGTCGAACGCGCCCAGGTGCGCAGCCGAGTATTCGAACAGTTTCTTCCGTTAGAGAACTACACCGACATCATCATCACCGGTTGCGGTTCGTCGCATAATCTCGCAATGTGTTGTTCTTTTGCCTGGAGCGAAATGCTGAAAAGGCCAGTGATCGCGGTAGCGTCGTCCGAACTGGCACATTTCCCTGAGCACTATCTCTCGCGCGGGTCCAAGCCGCTGCTTGTTGCGATATCGCGGAGCGGGGGCACTACCGAAGTCAAGCTTGCGGTCGAGAGGCTCAAACACCAATACGGCGCTCGCTCGCTTGCTGTAACCAGCGATCGCGGGAGTGTCGGAAACGCCTGCGACGCGGAGCTCGTATTCGACGAATGCCTCGAGCGGTCGGTTGTGATGACTCAAGCGTTCACGTGCATCCTCGTTGGTATGTATCTGCTTGTCGATAGTGCAACCGGCCGGCGCCGCGAAGGGGAAATCGGACAGCTCCCTCGTTTCATCAACGATGCGGTCCAGTCGACGGAAAGTGAGATTCGCTCGCTCGCCGAGGATCAGAGTATCAGCCGGTTCTTCTTCCTGGGCTCGGGTCTGATGAAAGGGCTCGCAGATGAGTGTGCGTTGAAGCTCACTGAGATGGCGCTGGATACCGCCTTCAGCTACCGAACGCTCGAGTTTCGCCACGGTCCGAAAGCGACGCTCAACGCTACGGACCAGGTCATCATCTTTCCTATGGAGGCAGAGCGGCCGCACCTCGACACGCTGGTTGCTGAAATCATTGCAACTGGCGCGCGCGTGCTGTTGGTCGACACACAGCCTTTGAAGTTTGCTGATCCGCAAGTTGCCACTTTGATCAATTCGCGATCCGAGATTCGCAATCCGGAATTCGAGGTTTTCCGTCCGGCGTTGTACGCGCACGTTGGGCAGTTGTTAGCTTACTGGCGGGCGGCGGCTCGCGATTTAAACCCGGATGCGCCTCGCCACCTGGCGCGTACGGTGTTGTTGAATGTTTGAACGAGAGAGGCAATCCCGGGCCGTAACACGGATAGCAGCAAGTAGGCTTATGTCAAAGATCCTCACAACCGATACAGCAGAATTCCCACACCGATCAACAACTGGACGGTTCGCTTTCGACGCGCACACGCAGTCTCGGGAGAAGTACTTTCTGGGCATCGACGGCGGTGGGACGAAGACGCACGCGGTCGTAACAACCTCCACGTGCCGGGTGATCGGCGAAGGCTTCAGCGGCGCGGCCAACCCGTTGCGGGTTGGATTGGCAGAAGCGGTCTCGCATATCTGCCTGGCGGTCGCCGACGCGTGTGCCCAGGCAGGAATCGAACTCAGTAACATCGGCTCGGCTTGCGCTGCCATAGCGGGCATCAATCACCCGATTCACTATCACACGATGAAGGACGCGTTGGATGAAGCAATCCAAGTCGCCGGGCTCGAGTTAGTCACCGATGCGCGAGCCGCGCTCGAAGGGGCGCTCGACGGCAAAGCGGGAATCGTTGTGATCGCGGGCACCGGTTCGATCGTCCTCGGCGTCAACAAGGATGGCCAGCAAGCGCGCGCGGGCGGGTTCGGGCCTACTTTGAGTGATGAGGGCTCCGGCTATTACATTGCGCAGCGGGCGTTGCAGGCTGTGGTGTCATCGTTCGATGGCCGCTCGCCAAAAACTACGCTGGCTGAGCGCATCTGTAAGCGGCTCGGCGTCGCTAGCCCGAGCGATTTGCCGGGTGTTATCTACAACAGCGACGCGGAGCCGGTGGAGATCGCATCGCTGGCCGAGCTTGTGGATGAAGCTGCGCGCGAGGGCGATGAGGTCGCGCGCCAGATATTGACGGCGGCCGGCCGCGAGCTGGGACGGCTCGCCACATCGGTGATCCAGAAGCTAAGTCTGCAATCGAGCGCGTTTCGCATCGCCTGCGTCGGAAGCGTTTTCAGATCAGGCGAGGTCGTGTTGGAACCTTTGCGCGAAGCTGTCCTTAGCGTTGCGCCACGCGCTGAGATCGGCCCGCCCCTGTATCCACCGGCCATCGGCGCAGCGAAGCTCGCTCAGATGCAAACGGAGGAAGTGAAGAGTGATGCGTGAAACGTGATTCGTGCGCAGGATCACAGGTCGGGAAGGGTGGTTTACCCCCGCGCTCTGGAGTCGCCTCTGCTGAAGGTGAAAAACAAGCGCGGGGGCAAGCCACCCTTCCCGACCTGTGATCTTGCGCATCAGATCTTGAACGTTGAGCTTTCATGCATGACGAATCAGGGGGCACTTGGCCAATCAGGCATCACGTTTTCACGCATCACGCATCACGAATTACGTTTCACCCATCACTTCCTACCCATCCTTGCTAGAATGCCTCGCCCATGCAACTTCATGCTCTTGATCTGATCATCATCGTCGCTTATCTGGCCGGAGTACTGCTGCTCGGCTGGTACTTCAGCCGAAAGCAAAAAGACCTGCGCGATTATTTCCTCTCAGATCATGACGTTCCCTGGTGGGCGCTCTCGGCTTCGATTGTCGCTACTGAGACTTCAGTTGTCACCTTCATAAGCGTTCCGGCTTTCGCCTTTGCCGCCAATGCTCGCGGCGAAGGCGGAAACTTTACCTTTATGCAACTGGTCGCCGGCTATATGCTTGGGCGGCTTATCATAATAGCTCTCTTCATTCCCCTGTATTTTCGGGGCGAGCTTTTTACGGTTTACCAGATTCTCGACCGCAGATTCGGCGGATCGGTAAAGCGTGTTGCTGCATCGCTGTTTATCATCACGCGCTCTCTATCGGACGGCGTGCGGCTATACGCGACGGCCATCCCGCTCGTCGCGTTAACGGGCTGGGCCGATTGGAAATCCATTCTGGTGATAGGCGCGGTGATGATCGTCTTCACTTATCTCGGCGGCATAACCGCGGTCATCTGGATCGAGGTCATTCAACTGGTAATCTACAACGCCGGCGCAATAATCGCGGGCTTGATACTGCTCAACCTGATACGGGGAGGCTGGAATGAGGTTGTGACAGTCGGAAGCGAGGCAGGCAAATTTCGCATCTTTGATTTCGCGACAGACATCGCGCGCAGCTACACGTTCTGGGCCGGTGTCATTGGAGGCGCGTTTCTGACGACCTCGACGCACGGGACCGACCAATACCTGGTGCAGCGCTATCTGTGCAGCAAGGATTCTCGACAGGCGGCGAAGGCGCTGCTCGCAAGCGGCGTCGTTGTATTCACGCAGTTCGTGATGTTCCTTCTGATCGGCGTAATGCTTTTTGTTTTTTATACGCGCTATCAGACGCTGCCCGCAGACATTGGCGCGGACCGCGTCTTTTCGCACTTCATAGTGAACGAGCTTCCGACTGGAGTCATAGGCCTGGTCATCGCGGCGATGCTCGCCGCTGCAATGTCGTCATCGCTCAACGCGCTGGCGTCGACCTCGATCACGGATTTCTATCAACCTTTGTTTGCGCCCAACCGGTCACAAGCGCATTATATGCGCGTATCGCACGTGATAACTGCCGTGTGGGGAGCGGTGCAAATAGCCGCCGCGCTATACGTGATTGGCAAAGACCGCCGCATAGTTGACACGGTGCTTTCGATAGCGTCATTCACTAACGGCCCGATACTGGGGCTATTTTTCCTGGGCACGCTCACGCGGCGAGTAAAGCAGCGCGGCGCTCTTGTTGGAGTCATCGCTGGCATTGTGGTCATGATATTCGTGTGGGCGCGGCTGAATGTGTCGTGGCAGTGGTACGTGCTGATTGGTTCGACGGTGACGTTTGTGGTCGGGTATGTAGCGAGTTTGACGTTTGAGCACGAAGCAGTAGAGGCTGAGCCGGCCGAGATTTGAGGTGTCGAGAGGAAGCCCAAAAATGAACCGCAGAAGCCCAAAAATGAACCGCAGAGGACGCAGAGGAACGCAGGGGTGGAACCGCAGACACCGTACAGGTGCAGGGCAACGAAGCTTCTTCCACCCCTGCATCCCTCTGCGTCCCCTGCGGTTATCAGGTCGCGGTGTCCGGTTGGCGGCTCTCCTTGTAGTCATCGCGCTTCTTCCCGCGGCGATCGTGGCACAGCGAAGTGCCGGGGCCGCAAAGAATCTAACGTCGCGTTCGCTCGTTGCTGCGATGCCTGAATCGGTCGGCATGTCGAGCACGCGGCTCGCGAAGATCGACGAAGCCGTCCTTGGGTCGATCGCTCGCAAGGAGACGCCGGGCGCGGTCGTGCTCGTAGCTCGCAAGGGCCGCATCGTGTATCGAAAGGCCTTAGGTGATCGCGCGAGCGAGCCCAAGCGCGAACCGATGACTGTTGACACGATCTTCGACCTGGCGTCGCTGACGAAGGTGGTTGCGACGGCAACCTCGATAATGATCCTTGTCGAGCGCGGCAAGGTCTCACTCGCCGATCCAGTCGCGCGCTACATTCCCGAGTTCGGCAGGTTCGGCAAAGAGCGAATCACCGTTGAACAGTTGATGACCCATCGCGCGGGGCTGCCTCCCGATAACGAGATCGCTGACTATGTCGGGAAGACCATCGACCCGCTTCAACAGATCTACGAACTACGGCCGAGCTACGAACCCGGGTCGCGATTCGTTTATTCGGATGTCGGCTTCATAGTTGCGGCTGAGATCGTTCGCCGGGTGTCGGGCAAGTCGATTGATCAGTTCGCGCTTGAGAGTATTTTCGCGCCGCTCGGGATGACTGATACTTTCTTTGCTTCCTTCGTAGCCTTGCCTCACAGGGGGATCAAGTCAAGCGGCGCTCAACGGCCTGAAGAACTCGCAGAAGCGCAAAGAGTCTATAAGAGGAGCCTTGAACGAATTGCGCCAACCGAAAACCGCGAAGGCCGCTGGATGCGAGGCGAAGTTCACGACCCAAGAGCCTACGAAATGCGCGGAGTTGCCGGGCACGCGGGCCTATTCTCAACCGCCGACGATCTGACAGTCTTCTGTCAGATGATCCTCAACAAAGGCGAATACAACGGCAGACGAATTCTCGCGCCGTACACCGTCGAGCGAATGATCAGCGCGCACACTCTTCCTACTTCGCAGATGCGAGGCATCGGTTGGGATGTGAACACTTCATACTCGTCCAATCGAGGCGATCTGTTTCCGGTTGGCACATTCGGCCACACGGGTTTCACCGGTACGAGCATCTGGCTCGACCCGGCGAGTGAAACGTCCGTTGTGCTGCTGACCAATCGCGTCCATCCGAATGGCAAGGGTGATGTCACTCGGTTGCGTTCGTTTGTCGCGTCGTTGGTAGCGGCCGCGCTCACCGAACCGCCACACGCGCCAGTGTTCAAAGATTTGAAGTCTCCGCCTCATTACGTCGATGCGCCGCGCGCGGTAATCACTCGCGGCGTTCCGTCTGGCCCGCTTCATCCGGTGCTTACCGGCATCGATGTGCTCGCGCGCGACGGGTTCAAACAGCTTGAAGGCAGGCGAATTGGGTTGATAACGAATCACACCGGCCGCGACCGGGCCGGCCGCTCTACGATCGATGTGCTTGCATCGGCGAAGAACTTGAAGCTAGTCGCGCTGTTCTCACCCGAGCACGGCTTGAGGGGAATCGAAGACAGCAACGTCGGCGACACGCGCGACGAGAAGACCGGGTTGCCGGTCCACAGTCTCTATGAGAAAGACAGACGAAGGCCGGCACCGGAGATGCTGAGAGATATCGACACGCTGGTGTTCGATATTCAGGACGTGGGCGCAAGGTTCTACACCTACACGACGACTTGCGGTTACGCGATGGAAGAAGCGGCGAAGAATAAGATCAAGCTCGTCGTGCTCGACCGTCCGAATCCAATCAACGGTTACGACATCGAAGGCCCTGTCGCAGATCGAGAGCTCACCGAACAACCGTCCTCTTCGTTCACGTCGTATCACACGATCCCGGTTCGCTACGGTATGACGATCGGGGAGCTCGCCATGCTATTCAACTCCGAACGCAAGATCGGCGCGGACCTGACAGTGATAAAGATGGAAGGCTGGAGGCGCGCTGACTACTTCGACGGCACGGCGCTTAGTTGGGTGAACCCGTCGCCGAACATGCGCAGCCTGACTCAAGCGCTGCTCTATCCCGGGATCGGATTGCTCGAGACGACGAACCTTTCGGTCGGTCGCGGTACGGACACGCCGTTTGAAGTGATCGGCGCGCCATGGCTCGACGGCCAAAAGCTCGCAGAAGCGCTCAATCGGGCGGAGCTGGCGGGTGCGAGGTTCGTACCGGTAAGATTCACTCCCAAGTCATCGAAGTTTGCGAACGAAGAGTGTAGCGGTGTGAACGTCATAGTCACTGACCGCGCGTCGTTCCGACCTGTGGCCACCGGCGTGGAAATCGCCTACCAACTAAACCGGGAGTACCCCGGCATTTGGAATGTTGATGATTACCTGCGATTGCTTGTGAATCGCGCGGCGCTTGCTGCTTTGAAAGAGGGAAAGGCGCCTTCCCAGATCGCGGCGACGTGGCAAGCTGGACTTGCAGAGTTCGCTCGGATCAGGCAAAAGTACTTGCTCTACTGACTTGAAAGCGAATGGGCAGCCCTGATAAGTGTCAGGCGTAGTTAATGCACACGTGTTCGGCCTTTGTATTGAACATGCGCACCTGACGGTATCGTGCTGGCTTTAAGAGTTGTCTCGCGGACCACAGAGGCACGGTGGCTGCGGCCGTGCAGTCTTTGATGTCTTGCAATCCTGATAATTCCGTATCACTCGAGGAGGACGAAGATGAAGACTTTAAGAAAAGGAATCGCTTCCCTGCTTTCTTTAGTCATGACAGCGGCACTTGTGGGCGGGTCTGCACTTGCGCAGGGAACGACCTCGCGGGTTGTCGGTAACGTGCTCGACCCCAATGGCGCGGCTGTGCCTGATGCGACCGTCACTCTGACTAATGAAGCAACCAAGACTTCTTTCACAACCAACACAACTACCGCCGGTACCTACGTCTTCGATTCAGTACAGGGCGGGTCGTATACGATCACGGTGGAGAAAGGAGGATTCAAAAAGTTTGTCACGAGCGACAATGTCCTCTCCATTGGTCAGCCGATGACGGTAAACGTGACGCTCGAGCTGGGACAGGTAGCCGAAGTAGTCGAGGTTCGCGGCGGAGCCGAGTTGGTGCAAACGAGCTCTTCGGGCAACTTCGGCTATATTATGGACCAGCGCATGATCGAGAGATTGCCGATCGTTGGCGTTCGCGGGCGAAATCCGCTCGACTTTGTGTTGCTCGCGCCGGGGGTTGTAAACGGGGCCAACACGGGTGGTGGCATTCACGTTCATGGCGCTCGAGATCGCGCCTGGAATTTCACGCTCGACGGAATAGACAATAACGACCCGAGCGCGGGAGGTTCGAATTTCGCCCCGACCAGGGCCAACCCGGATACATTGGCTGAGTTCCGAGTCATAACCAGCAACCCTACTGCTGAGTATGGACGCAATAGCGGCGCGCAGGTCGCGATGATAACCCGATCCGGCTCGAATGATTTTCATGGAAATGCATTCGAGTTCTACCAAACGCCCCGCTTTCACGCCAATGAGTTCGCGAATAATCTAAACAAGGCAGTGAAGCCGCAATTCGTTCAGCACATAGCAGGCTTCAGCGTTGGCGGACCAGTCTGGGTTCCGAAGGTCTATGACGGACGCAACAAGACTTTTTTCTTCACCAATTTTCAGTGGCTCCGCACCCGCCAGACGGTGACGGTAACGCGGACTGTCTACACGCAGCTTGCTCGGCAAGGCATCTTCCGTTATGTAAAAGGAGGGCAGAACGGCGCGGCAGGCACCGCCACTCCCTCAGTGGATGCCAACGGCAATGTTCTGCCGGGCCTTAACATCGGAACATACAACATTGCCGCTAACGACCCGGCAGGCAAAGGGCTCGATCCAACGATCGCGGCATTGATTGGGTTCACTCTTTTGCCCAACAACTTCACTGCCGGCGACGGGCTGAATACCGCGGGCTATACGTTTTCGCCGATCCAGCGGGAGCAGCAACGGGATGCGGTAGTGAAGATCGATCACGTCTTCAATGCGCATCACAGCGTTTACGCTCGATATGCTCAAGGGCATCAAAACACAATTGGTGACAACGTCAACGGAGGCCTAGCAAGGTTTCCCGATACGCCCCGAATAGTCGACACCTTCCGCACCCCTAAGAATCTTGCTACCAACTGGCGGTGGAATCCCAGCTCGCACGTCACCAACGAGTTTGTTTTTGGAATAAGCCGCTTCGCGTTTAACTTCGCCAATCCCGATCCTAGTTTTCCGGATGTGCCGCCGTTTATCCTCAACGACGTCACCGATCCGTTCAACGCCGAATTGGGCAACCTTCGTCGGTTTGCCACTTATCAGTTTGTGGACAACGCAACTTACGTTCGAGGCGCGCACACATTCAAAGCGGGGATTAACTTCCGCTACCAACAGCACGTCGATACGCGCGGATCAGTAGCAGGCCTGAATGTGCAGCAGTTGCTCAACTTCAGCACAACAATCAACACCGTTGACCTGACGGCATTCAAGGTTCCGACAGACATCAATACCGCAAATGACCGACCGAGACTGCAGCGCACCATCAATAATCTGCTTGCACGAATCGGCAGCATCAGTCAGGGGTTCGTCGCTGCCGGGGATCAGTATGCATCGCCTGGAACCCCGTTTAATTTTGACGCGCGCTACGGCGAGTACGACTTTTACGGACAGGACAACTGGAAGATTCGTCCAAATCTAACGGTAGATCTCGGGCTCAGATGGGAAGTGAAGAAGTCGCCGCGCTCAAGTGGCAACCCCATCCTGCGACCGGAAGAGCCGTTCGTGGTGGGCTCAGCGCCCAGCGACGCGTTGAAATGGAACGAAGGAGAGTTGTTTCATAGCGACTTGAACAACTTCGGTCCATCCATCGGGATTGCCTGGGACCCGTTCAGCACCGGCAAGACCTCCGTCCGCGCCAACTATCGTATCGCTTATGATCGAATGAATACTTTCGTGGTTTCTTCGACCATTTATCAGAGCGAGCCGGGATTGACGCTTGGAGTCATCAACACACAGTTCGGCCAGAACGGCGGGCGATTACGGGATGGTCTTCCGGCTATTGCGCCGCCGGCAGGTTTGACCCCCACGCAATTGCGGCAGCCGGCGTCGTTCTCGACTAACACCTTCCATGTGATAGACCCGGACTGGCAGGCGCCAAAGACCTATCAGTGGAGTCTGAGCGTTCAGCGTGAGATTGGGTGGAACACTCTAGTGGAGTTGAATTACATCGGACGGCGCGGAGAGAACCTGTTTGGCGCATACAATGTCAATCAGGCGGAGATCTTCAGCAATGGATTCCTTGAGGGGTTCAAGATCGTGAAAGCGGGCGGAGAGAGCGCCTTGATCAATCAACTGATGCAGCCCGATACAAGCCGCCGCACGGGAGAGACGGGCTCGCAAGAAGTGCGGCGATTGTTCCCCACGCAGTTGAGCCAGAACTCTGTAGCCGAGCTAGCGGCAGCGCTTGGGAGGCGAACCGGCGCGGGAGGACGGCCGATCCCAGAGTTGAGCGGTCTCGGCAAGTTCTTCTTCTTTCCTTATCCCCAGTTCGCGGGAGGACTGAACATCCTCGACAGCCACGACAAATCTACCTACCACGCGTTCGAAGCTCAGCTTCAGAAACGATTCTCAGGCGGACTGAGCTTCCAGGTCAGCTACACGCTTGCGAAATCGCTCGACACGCGATCGTTCGATCCCGCGTTCACGACCGTTTCTACCGGAGCAAATCAGCAGGCATCGAGCTCGCCGTTCGACGCACGCAATCGCGATCTTAACTATGCTCGCTCGGACTTTGATCGTAGGCATTCATTCCAGGGCGGCGCGGTTTATGATCTGCCGTTCGGGGCCGGACGGCGATGGGCGAGCGATGTGCATCCGGTGATTGAGAAAGTAATCGGCGGCTGGGCGCTGACTGGCTCTGCAGTACAGACATCGGGGCGTCCATTCACGATCTACGCAGGCTCGAACACTTTCAGCAGCGTCGTTCAATCTCCAGCAAACTGCAACGGCTGCACGCCGGATATGATACGGCGGATATTCGAAACTGCTGCCGGGACAGAGTTCTACTTCAACATCGCAACGCGAGGGGCCGCGTTTGATGCGGCGACCAACACGCGCGGGATATTCTCGGTTCCCGCACCAGGTGAGCTGGGCAACACCGGTAGAAACTTCTTCACGATGCCTGGATTCTTCAATCTCAACCTGTCAATTGGCAAGAGGACGCGGATCACGGAGAACCAAAACCTTGAGTACCGGCTCGAAATGCAAAATGCAACCAACACGCCTTCGTTCGGACTCCCGGAAAGCGCCGTGATCACAAGCACGCTGTTCGGGCGCGCGCGTGGCAACACGGTCAGCGGCTCGCGAAAGATCCAAATGGCGCTCAAGTATAACTTCTAAGCCCATGGTCCTTGGGCTAAGTAAAGAGCCGCCACGAAGCCATCGTGGCGGCCCTTCTTAATGCAATCGAGCTTGCTTGTGGAGCGAGATCACTAGCTCCACAAACTCTGTGTGTCTCCGCCTTCCGCTGCTTTTTCTTTACGTTGGCTCAATCACCGATCGCGCGATTTCGAGAGGCGTGCATGCACAAGTTCTGTCACAGCTTCGTACAACTCATCCAGCAGGGATTCGCGTTCTGATTTCTTGCTGAAGCCGATCGCTTCGAGTGTAAGCGCATCAAGCCTTCGGCGATCAGCGCGCTTCACCTCTTCAAAGATCGAACCAACCGGGCGGCTTGACAGCGACACAATCGCTGCTTCGAGTTTCCTCTTGATCCTCTTCGATAACTCACGCGGGTCGGGGATCAGTATCTGCTCGGCCACCGCGACGTCGATGTCTGCGATCGCTTGCGCGCCGGTCATCTGCCGGCAGGTTATCTCGGCGTAGTAGCGCGCCCAGGTCGAATTCAGTAGCGCCGCGAGCGCGAGTTCCGACACTCCGCCGTTCGGAAAGATGCCGTATAGCTTCTTGTCTTCAAAGACACCCGCGCGATTTACTGCGACGACCCAGCGCTCGCCAACTTTTGAGGGAAGGATCAGTGGGGCGGGCCGCATATCGCGCGCCACTGAGTACCACGGATCGCGTGATGCGCAAGTGGGCCTCTGGTCGTAACCCGCGCGCTCGCCGCTCTCGATGTACTCGTGCGCGCGAGTGCCGGAAAGGTCGTCCGCCGCGAGAGGGCAATTGAACAACAGCCTTTGCGATTCCACTCGCTCCAGCAGAACTCCACGAACCTCCTTCAAAGAGAAGACCACCGGCGAGAGTAGTTCAGATTCGATCTCTCGCAGTTTCCCCTTAGAGTCCCGCACAACCGTGAGCCCGTTGGTTGAGGCCTTCGCATTTGAACGCCGGCCACCCGCTCTCGTCTTTTTGCCTTCGGTTGGGGTCTCAGCCCGGCTGAGATAAAAAAAATCATTAGCGCCGGTGGTGATACCGCGCCGCACCGAAGCCACATCCACCAACGCGAGCAGGCCCGGCGCTTCGCCCTTTGTTGTTCGCCCTTCGCCGCTTGCCCTTCGTACGTCCTCCGTCACGTAGAAGAATTCATTCGCGCCGGTCTTAACGCCAAAGCGGACACTCGCCATCTTCGACAAGCTTCGCAACCGCGAGCTACCCCGGTCAATCACTTTGAAGAAGACTTCGTCGGCGCGCAGGTACTTGCCCCACCCTGGCTGGATAGTTGTGCGAGCGGTTGGTTGCGTCTCTTTCGTCGTGGCGGCCAACAGCGTCGACTGACCGATGACGCGCATTCGATACCGTTCAGCGGTTGCGGAAGCCTGGCCGCGCTCGATGTCCCTCGCAAGCCGAACGGCCGTGTCCATTTGCCCGGCCCTGTCTTCGCCGAGAATCTCCCTCAGCGCGCGATTGAATTGGACAAACCTGATCGAATTCTTCTCCCTTGCGCGCAAATCAGGTTCGCGTTCAAGCACCGTGATTGCTGTGTTTATCGACGCGTCTTCAAAGAAGCTTTCGCAGCCCGATTCAACGACTGCAATCACGCGGAAGTTGGTAAGCAAAAACTCGCGGAGCGCAGCGCCGTATCCCACATCGAGCCAACTGCTCGCTGTAAGGAACACCAGCCGCCCGGGGGTTTTCATGAAGCGAATCGAATGAGCGAAAAAGTAGACGTAGATGTCCGATCGGCCCGACCAGCGCGGCCAGTGCACACCGGGTGAAGCCACTCGATCACGAACGAGGCAAGCTTCGATGCGGCGCTTGTCCGTCGAGCCTACGACTTCATGGCGTATGTACGGCGGGTTGCCGATGATGGCGTCGAACTCAAGTGGCAGCGACGTTGTTCGGTTCAGGCTCGCGCCGGGTTCGACATCAAAGAAGTCAGCGACCGCGACGCAAGCGCCCGTTCGACGAGCGAGCCGTACTGCGGACTGCGACCGTTCCACTCCGAAGATCTGACGCGCCAGGCTCGGTGAACCGCCACGAGCCGCGAGTCGGTTCTTCAGCCCCAGCGCCTCTTCAAGCAACCTGCCATCTCCGCAGCCAGGGTCGAACACCAGGTCGCGCGGCGAACGGACTGCGAAGGCCGCCAACAGTCGCGCCACCTCGCGAGGCGTGTAGTGCTGACCGTAACGATGCCTCTCGTCTCTCGAGTTTGCTCTCGGCTTAGCCATCTCGTAGCTTGATAGCCTCGACGCCCGGCAACTACAATCCTTCTTAGCCTTCGCCGGCTACCGAGCGCGCGCGGGCTGAGTGTACAGCACACAACGCAATGACGAAAGATCGCATACTCGAACACCTCGCCCGGACGCCGTTCGTTCCTCCGCCGAAGCTGAGGAACGCGCACGCGCAGACGCTTGCGGGCACGCTGATTCCTCGCCGGTTCAAATTTGTCACCGAGAGCGCTGAGCCGCGCTATTTTGATACCGCGCCAGGCGTTCGAGTGCTCGCGCACTGCTCGTGGCAGAACGAGCGCACCACTCGGCCGACGCTCCTGATCCTTCATGGAATGGAAGGCTCTACCGAATCGCGCTACATGCTCGGCACCGCGGACAAGGCTCTGGCAGCCGGTTTCAACGCGGTACGAGTGAACACGCGAAACTGCGGCGGGACGGAGCATCTGACCTCGACGCTTTATCACGCGGGATTGACTGAGGATCTGCGTCATATCATTTCGGAGCTTGGGGAGCGCGATGGTCTCGACGAGATTTACGTAAGCGGCTTCTCGCTGGGCGGCAACGTAGTGCTTAAGCTCGCTGGCGAGTACGGCAGCTCCACGCCTCATGCGTTGAAGGGAGTAATGGCGGTGTCGCCGACAATTGACCTTAATGCGTCGGCGGATGCGATCGAGCTGCGGTCGAACAGCGTCTACAACATGCGATTCGTCTTGAGCTTGAGGGCGAGGATGCGGCGGAAGGCGCGTCTGTTCCCCGAGCGCTACGACCTATCGAGGCTGCGAGGCGTGTGGTCGATTCGCAAGTTTGATGATGTTTACACCGCGCCGCATTCTGGATTCGGCAACGTGGCTAACTACTATGAGCGGGCGAGCTCGCTTCAGTTTATCAGCCGGATCACGGTTCCAACGCTGATCATTCATGCGCAGGATGACCCGTTCATTCCGTTCGCGTCGTTCATGCATCGCGACATCGAATCGAACCCGAACGTTGCGCTGCTCGCGCCAGAACAAGGCGGGCACGTTGGCTTCATCGCGGCGGATCGTGAAGGTGAAGAACGCTTCTGGTCGGAAGTGATAGCCGTTGAGTTTGTGAAGTTGTTGAGTGGTTAAGTGTCACACCGCGTCGAACTTGCGCCGCGATTGTGACGGCCTTTCCTTATCGTTGCTGTTTCCAATAGCCAGCCGTCTTCCAATAGCCCAGGCGTTCAGAGACTGTGTCAAGACCTAAACGACACCGACCGCAGTTGTTCCATTAGTCCCGGCGTTGACGCTCTCGTCCGGTTTTCCATTAGCCCAGGCGTTCACGCCTGGGTTTGCGTGTGGGGAAGGATTAGGTTAGCCCCGTTCACGGGGCTTCCCGCACAGCTTTAGCTTATGGATAGTCAATCCTGACACGAAGAATTGCCTGAAGGCCAAACCAAAGCCCGGTGAACCGGGCTGTCTGATCGGTCGGCATGCGTGACCCAGGCGTGAACGCCTGGGCTAATGGAACACCGACCACAGGCGTGAACGCCTGGGCTAACGGAAAGACTGCGATCGGCGTCGTTTCAGGTTTTGACAGTCTCTGAAGGCCTGTGCTAGTGAAAAATCGGGAACAAGTCTTGGTGATCTTCGTGGCTTGTGTTGAAATGGCTTAATGTTGAACCTCGCAATAGGTGTGGCTAAAGATGCGGGCCGGCTGCTTCGCGACCGCGTGGGCACAACACTTGACATAGACCATAAGGGCTCAATCAACCTGGTTACCGACGTTGATCTGGCAAGCGAGGAATTAATCCGCGAAGCGATCTCAACCCACTATCCGCACCATGAAATACTTGCCGAAGAGGGCGGCCTCTCCGAAAGCAATTCCGAGTATCGCTGGATTGTCGATCCGTTGGATGGAACCACTAACTATGCGCACGGTTATCCGATCTTCTCTGTTTCGATCGGGCTCGAATACCAGGGCGAGGTGGTGCTCGGCGTTGTCTACGATCCGATGCGCGACGAGTTGTTCACCGCTGAGCGGGGAGCGGGCGCGACGCTAAACAACCGCGCGATTCGAGTGTCGAAGATCGATGACTTGATGCAGGGACTTCTCTCAACCGGCTTCCCTTACGACATAAACACCTCGAAGCTGACGAACCTGAATCACTGGTCAAACTTCGCGATGAACTCGCAGGGGCTACGGCGTGATGGATCCGCGGCGTTGGATCTATGCTACCTTGCTTGCGGGCGCTTCGATGGATTTTGGGAGCTGAACCTTTCGCCCTGGGACACGGCAGCAGGCACGTTAATCGTCATCGAAGCAGGCGGCCGCGTTTCGAATTTCAGCGGCGGTTCCTTTTCGATCTACAAGCCTGAGATCCTGGCGAGTAATGGTTTGATACACGACCAAATGATTGAAGTGCTGGCGAAAGGTGCTCTGGCTTAGGCGAGCGGTTGTTAGAGGAAATAAGTGCTTACTGAAATTACAATTCCGGCATCCACTTCCAATCTCGGCGCGAGTTTCGACGCGTGCGGGCTGGCGCTCTCGCTATATCTGCGAGTCACGGTCGAAGACCGAGCCAGCGGGTTCGAAGTTGTGGCTTCGGGCGAAGGGGCGGATCGAGTGCCGCGCGAGGATTCGAACCTGATCCCGCGCGTCGCGCGCTCGGTTGCTGAACTTCGCGGCAAGAAAATCCACGGCGCCCGGTTGCTGGTTAGCAGCCAGATTCCGCTTGCGCGCGGGCTGGGAAGCAGCAGCGCCGCGATTGTCGCGGGCATCTCGGTGTACGAGACGCTGACCGGCGATCGCCTGAGCGAGGATGAACTGTTCGGCTACGCTCTGCGCTTCGAAGACCACGGCGATAACCTTGCGCCCAGTCTTCTCGGGGGCCTGGTGGTCGCTTGTGTCACAGAACGGCTCGGACAGCGGTCGCTCGTCACGGTAAAGCGTGCCTGGCCCGAAGATGTGAAGATTGTTTTGTGCATTCCTGAATTCGAAATGGGCACTTCAAAGATGCGCGGTGTGTTACCAAAGGAGGTAATGCTTGCAGATGCGGTGTTCAACCTCCAGCGCGCGGCGCTGCTTCAAGCACTGATTGCAGAGCGGCGGCTCGATCTGTTCAGCGAGGCTCTCCGTGACCGCTTGCACCAGCGTCATCGCATACCTCACGGGCCGGGTCTCGGCGAGGTGCTGCGATTGAACGATCAGACGGAGGATCATCCGGGCTTGCTCGGCGTGGCAATGAGCGGGGCGGGCTCGACCGTGATCGCGTTCGCAACAGAGAACTTTTCGCGGATCGCTACTGAGATGAGTGACCGGTTTGCGACGGCGGGCGTCCAGTCGCACACGCTTGAAGTGGACGTCGATAATCGCGGCCGGGTGGTTAGAAGCGTCACTCCTGAGGGCTGAGATGTTTATTAGCATTGTGATCGCGCTCGCTTCATTCGCCTCGAAAGGCGCAAGTCTTCACCAGCCGCTCGCCGCCAACCGCGTGCAAGCCGCGCCCGCGCCGAAGGTCAGCTCAGGATTCCAACAGGAAATCGCACAA
Source organism: Acidobacteriota bacterium (assembly GCA_038040455.1). Classification (GTDB taxonomy): domain Bacteria; phylum Acidobacteriota; class Blastocatellia; order UBA7656; family UBA7656; genus Onstottus_A. The sequence continues at coordinate 30,089 of JBBPIH010000035.1, read as the reverse complement.
CTGGCCGCAAACGGCCTACGCCTGAAAGAGGCTGTAGAAGCCAGTCTGGACGGAGTGGCTCATCACCTAGCGGCGATCTTCCAGCGGGAAAAACCGAAGGCCCCGAACGAGGCTTTTGAACTGCGCATCCTCGAAGGCGACGGCAGGGCGTCTAAAACAATCTTCCGTCGCGCCGACTTCTTTTTCTCTTTTGCTCTGGCCCGGGAGCCAAATAAGTTGAACGCCACCGACATCAACGGCGATGGGCTCAAAGAAATAATCGTTCAGAGTTCAAGCGGTGGAAACTGTTGGAGCTGCAACCCAACCGAAATCTATCAGGTCCGCGATCACAAAGCAGAGCTGATTGCCGCCGCGCCGGTTCAAAGGATTGCCGACCTTAACGCCGACGGCATTCAGGAATTGCTGGTGACTGACGCGCGATGGGAATCCTACGGCGACCTCTCGCACGCGGCTTCGCCGGGGGCGGCGATGGTCTATGCGTGGCGAGACGGAAAATACGTTTACGCGTCTCGCGATTTCGCGGCGTTCTATAAGGGCGAGGTCCAGCGGCGTCGAGCTTCTGCTGAGGAGAACAAGGCAGAAATCACGGCGGCTGACTATTCTGATGAAGTGTACGTGGGGAGCGCGTTGTCGCTCGCCATTACCTACGCGCATGCCGGTGACCCGGATCGCGGTCTAAAGGAGCTGGAGACTCTTCTGAATTCGAATTTGAAGTCGGCGGCGCAGTCGAAGCATCGCGCTGCGATTCTCGAAGACTTTCGCAAGGGAGAGAGCGCGAAGAAGCTCCGAGAAATGAAATACGGCGATCCGATGATGTAGCAGAGGTAGCACAGACTTTAGTCTGTATCCCCGTCTGCGTCAGAACCAAACACACAGACTAAAGTCTGTGCGACCTCCCATAGGAAAGCTCTCCAAATAGCTTTAGTCAGTGTGCGGTTTCTGATGCAGCGGAGACACAGACTAAAGTCTATGCTACCTCCTATGCCTTCTCAACTGGCACTGCATCGCTGTCTCCCACAGGCAAGCTCTCCGTATCGAGAGCGCTCGCCACAACATCGTGTGTCTTTCTCGCGAGCTGGCGGGCGCGTTCTTTCAGTTCGGACCTGCTCGCCTCTTCTTCAATACGCTCGACTTTGATCGGCGGGTGATACGTGATTGTCAGCTTCCCAGGGCGCGGCAGCATCTGCCCGGCTGGCCAAATCTTCTCGGCGCCTTTTATCGACACCGGCAGGATCGGCATGCCGTGAGCCAAAGCCAACCGAAATGCCCCCATCTTGAACGGCATCAGCTTGCGGGTCCTTGTACGGCCGCCTTCGGGGAACATTACCAGCGCGCGCCCTTTGCGCAGCAGCTCGATTGCTTCACGTTGTGCGGATGCGTCCGCAGCGACGTCGAGGTTCACGGGGAACGCCCCGAAAACTCGCATCATCAGTCCGAGCACCGGTATTCGAAACGGCTTGTCCCATGCCATGTAGTAGATCCGCCTTCGCACCGGGATGGTGATCCAGATAGGATCGAAGTAGGTAACGTGATTTGGGGTGATGATACAGGCCCCTTCACTCGGGATGTTTTCGACGCCGTGGAACTCGATCTTAAACAGCATCCGGCAAAGCCACCAAACGAATGGGCTGAGCACGGCTATCAGAAATCGCATAGTCTAACCGTTCCCGAGCGCGTATCTGACAAATGGGACGTGTCATTAAACTATGCCGCAGACCGCCTGTGCAAGCGCAGGGCACTTCGCCCGCGCCTGATCGGCGGCCTATAGTTGAGAGCCATCGCTTCGGTCTGCTACAGTGAACTCAACCCCGCGATGAATTACGATCTGAACTTTGAATATCTGATCGCGCGACTAACGCCGCAACTGGACGGGCAGCAGGTCGCTCGGGTACAACGCGCGTATGAAGTAGCCCAAGTTGCTCACTCGGGTCAGACGCGCGACGAAGGCGCGCCTTACATCGTCCACCCGGTGCGAGTCGCTGTCTCCTTAGTAGATGAACTGAATCTCTACTCACCAACGCTGGTTTGTTCCGCGCTGCTTCACGACGTGATCGAGGACAGCGACGTAACGCGCGACGACATTGCAAGGGGGTTCGACGAAGAAATTGCCGAGATCGTGTGGCTGCTTACGAAGTTTGAAGATGTGAGCTTGCGCGACTACCTCGCTCGCATCGAAGCGGCCGCCCACACCGGCGCGCCAATTGTAAAACTTTGCGATCGACTCGATAACATGAGATCGGTCATCGACACACCGAAGCTGGAGAAGAAGCGACGTTACATTCGAACAACTGAAGAGCATTTCTTGCCGCTTGCCGCGCGAACGAACCAATATCTTTACGGCGAGCTTCGGCGCACGCTTGACGAGGCCCGCAGCCACGTTATAAGCATGGGTTGAATCCTGCGACAGGAGTGCACACAGAATCATATTGGGCGAGCCCCGCAAAGAATTGAGCGATGCTTTTGTAACCTTGCTCAAGCGTCAGTCGGATTCGCGTAAGAAATAGTTTATCGAGTCGTTTCGCCAGCCTGCTTCGAAGTCGGCATCCGCGCAGCGTTACTCCAGGGAAAAACGAAGAGATTACACCCGATTTGATCAACTTCAGACTGACTACCCACGCACCCCTTAACTAACTGATTCCTCGCGAGATTTCTCGAACAACGGCGTTGAAAACCGACGCCCGATCTAGTAGAATTGGGGTTGCTCGATAAGCCCGAAAATCTTCTGGCAGGCCTCTTAGCAAGCCGAAATATGAGGCAGCAGAAAGCCGCTCAAACTCGCCCGGTTTTGGAAGAGTTGTGCTTCCTGTTTATGCAGACCGGCTTGCTCCGCTTAAGAGGCTTGGTTGGACACTCGGGCATCATTGTCACCATTGCGGCGTATGCCCGCGGCAAAGAAAACAGCCAGGTTCAACTGACGATATCAACGAAAGAGTGAAAGAGAATGGCAGAAGCAGCACATAAGATTCCGGTCAACATAGAAGAGGAAATGAAGCGCAGCTACCTGGATTACGCGATGAGCGTAATCATCGGCCGCGCGCTTCCTGATGCGCGAGATGGGTTGAAGCCTGTTCACCGTCGCATTCTGTTTTCAATGCATGAGATCGGGCTGGTTCCGGGCAGACCGTTCAAAAAGTCGGCGACCGTCGTCGGCGATGTGCTCGGCAAGTACCATCCGCATGGAGACACTGCCGTCTACGACTCCCTGGTGCGAATGGCGCAGGACTTCTCGCTGCGCTATCCGCTGGTTGATGGTCAGGGCAACTTCGGTTCGGTGGACGGTGACTCGCCCGCCGCATATCGATACACCGAAGCGAGACTCACTCGCATAGCGATGGAGATGCTTGCCGACATAGACAAGGGCACAGTCGACTTCGTGCCCAACTACGACGAGTCGCGCGAAGAGCCAACGGTCTTACCGACACGTTATCCAAATCTTTTGGTCAATGGCTCGGGTGGCATCGCGGTTGGCATGGCCACTAACATCCCGCCGCACAATTTGAGCGAAGTCATCGAAGCCACGATTTATCTGATTCAGAATCCTAACGCGAAACTGAAGACGTTGATGGGCATGGTGCCCGGTCCTGACTTTCCCACTGGAGGATTCATCTACGGCCGCGAAGGCATCAAGAACGCCTACGAGACGGGCCGGGGCATGGTCATTATGCGCGCGCGCGCGTCGATAGACCGCGTCGGGCGCACCGGCGAAAGAATCGCCATCGTCGTCACCGAGATTCCGTATCAGGTCAATAAGGCCAAGCTGCTCGAGCGCATAGCCGAGCTGATCAACGACAAGAAGCTGGAAGGCATCTCGGACCTGCGCGACGAATCGGACCGCGAAGGCATGCGGATCGTCATCGAGCTCAAGCGCGACGCGATACCGGATATCGTGCTGAACAACCTCTACAAGCTGACTCCGATGCAGCAGTCGTTCGGGGTGATCAATCTCGCGATCGTGAACGGACAGCCGCGTGAGCTGAAACTGGTCGACGCCCTGAACATCTTCTTCGAGCACCGCCGCGAGGTCGTGCTCCGCCGAACGCGTTACGACCTGAGAAAGGCCGAAGCCCGCGCGCACATTTTGGAGGGCTTAAAGAAGGCGCTCGACAATCTGGACGCAGTAATATCGCTGATCCGTAAATCGAAGAGCGCACCCGAAGCCCGCGTAGCCTTAATGGACCGGTTCAAGTTCAGCGAACTGCAAGCGCGGGCCATTCTCGAAATGCAGTTGCAGAAGCTCACAGGTTTGGAGCGGCAGAAGCTTATCGATGAGTACAAGGAGGTCATTCAGCTGATCGCCGAGCTGGAAGAAATCCTGGCGAACGAGTCGGTGCTCCGCAACCTGATCATCAAGGAACTGCGAGAGGTCCAGAAGGAGTTCGGCGACAAGCGGCGAACGGAGATCATCGAATCCGGCGCCGAGCTCACGCTCGAGGACTTAATCGCCGACGAAGACATGGCGATAACCGTCACCCACTCGGGCTACATCAAGCGCACACCGGTTTCGGTGTATCGCGCGCAACGGCGCGGAGGAACAGGCCGCAAGGGCGCGACAACAAAGACCGACGATGTGGTCGATCATATTTTTGTGGCCTCGGCTCATAGCTACGTGATGATCTTCACCAGCAACGGACAGGTCTACAGGATCAAGGTGCACGAGATACCGGACGCAGCGGCGGCCGGACGGGGCAAGGCCATCGTCAACCTTGTCAACATCCCCCACGGTGAAAAATTCGCCGGGATTGCGACGGTTCGTGACTTCGAAGAGGGCAGGTACGTAATCATGGCGACGCGGAAAGGGGTCATCAAGAAGACCGAGCTTTCGGACTTCGCCAACATCCGAACCGGCGGAATCATCGCGATGGGAATCGAAGGAGATGATGAGCTGATCGCTGCGGAAATCACAGACGGCCAGAAGAAGATCTTCCTGGCGACTCACCAGGGCATGGCGATCTGCTTCGACGAGACGGATGTGAGGCCGATGGGCCGGCCTGCTTACGGCGTGCGAGGAATCACCCTCGGAAAGGGCGATTACGTGATCAGCGTCGCGGCGGTCACCGACGATACTGAAATGCTTTCGATCTCAGAGCACGGCTACGGCAAGCGCACGAAGCTCGAGGAGTATCGCTTCCAGTCGCGCGGCGGCAAAGGCGTGATCAATATGAGGACCAGCGATCGAAACGGTCTGGTCGTGGCAGTGCTCCCGGTGAGCAACGAGAGTCAGGTCTTGATCATCACGAATCAGGGTAAGTTGATCCGCGTCGAGGCAAAGGGTATTCGCGTGTCAGGACGCTCGACACAGGGCGTGAAGCTGATCGACGCGTCTGACGACGATTTGGTGACTTCGGCTTCGCTGATCGAACGCCAGCAAGACGCGACCGAAGAGCCCGTTATCTAGCGATTGTGAAGTTAACGAAGATAATCCCAACTCCTTACTGGGCGTCCCTTCGGGGGCGCCCCTCGCCGGTATCGCAAGGTCTTCCGCAAAGGACGGAGGGGCGCCCGTACAGGTGCGCCCAGAAATGGTGTTTAACTACCTCGCTTTTTTTGGGGGTGTTGTTCACCCTGTCCGGTCTTGTCGCGTCAACGGCGTGTCATCGCGATGTAGAGCGATTGCTCACGCGGGCGGTCGAGGCGTGGGATTCCGGAGACTACAAGCTAGCGGCCGAGGAGTACGAGCGTTACCTCTACCAACGTCCGTCAGGCGAGAAGGCTGCCGACGCGCGGTTCCAACTCGCCAACATATATTACTTCAAGCTACGGCGCTACGATCAGGCGAGGGCTCAGTACAATACTTTCCTCGAACAGAACTCTTCGCATGCAAACTCGCAATTAGCGCGAGAGCGCCTGGCCGAAGTGCTTGGGGAAATGGGCCGGTCTTATGAAGCGATCGCCGAGTATGAGAACCTGAACCCTCAAGACTCTGACGAGCGCCGCCGTATTCGATTGCGCATTGCGGATCTTTACTTCGCGCAGAGAAACTACAGCCAGGCGCTGACCGAGTACGAGAAGGTCATCGAGCAGGTCCCTTACGATGAGTTGAGCGAACAGGCGTATTTGCGCGAAGCATCGATCTATCACATCGAGCGGGGCCAGTATCAGCAAGCGCTTCCGGTTTACAAGAAGCTTGCTTCGACGAGCGGCGACGGTAAAGTGCGGATTCGCGCGACGTACGGTTTGGCTGAATGCTATGCAGGGCTCTATCAGCTCGACGAGGCGATAAAGACGTTGCGCGGGATCAAGGACGACGCCGAACAAGCTGATGTCGCGCGGCGAGTGGCGGAGCTGGAACAGGAGAAGCGCGAAGCCGCTCAGACGAGAAGCGGCCTGGAGAAGTGAAGTTTGTGAGAGGACGGGACATAAAGAAACTGGAAGAAACAAAATTGAAAATTGAAAAATGAAAATTGCAAATTGGCTGGCGCCGAAAATTTTCAATTTGCATTTTTCAATTTTCAATTTTCAATTCCCTCTCTTTTCAATCCCCCCTCCCCTGCCCCCCCGCTTCCTCATTCTCAACCCACACCGCTCCGTCCTCGAAGTACTCCTTCTTCCAGATGGGAACGATCTTCTTCAAACGATCGATTGCGTAGTGGCAAGCCTCAAAGGCTACTTTGCGATGAGCGGACGTAACGACGATGACCACACTCGACTCTGTAATATCGATGCGGCCGAGTCGATGAATAATACCGACGCGATTGATGGGCCAGCGCTCATGCACTTCGCGGCCGATCTGTTCCATTGTGCGATGCGCCATCTGCTCGTAGCCTTCGTATTCAAGGTACAGCGTCGGCCGGCCTTTAGTATTGTTGCGGGCGACTCCATCGAAGATCACCACCGCGCCTGAGTCTCCTTCGAGCAAACGCGCTCGCAAACCCGCCAGGTCAATCGCTTCGCGTGTGATCTCGAATATGTCCAGGCTCGCAGCCTCGCCACCGCTCACAGGAGGAAGCACCGCAAGCTGGTCACCGTCCGAAAGGGGACTCGAAGACGCGGCATATTCTTCGTTGACTGCGAACAACAAGCTGCGCTCCATCTCGGCGAGCCGGGGGTGTTTGGACTTGAGAATCTTGAACGCGCTTTCGACTGTTGCCGGCGCTTCGAGCTCAAGGTCGAGAGTCGAGAGCCCGACCCATTCACGAGCCTGACCGAATAGTAGAGCGGTGATCCTTACGGTGCTCGGCATGATTCTTGGTCCGTAGTCCGTAGTCCTGTCTTCGTGAGAAACCGTTTTAACCACCCACTACTGACTACTGACTACGGACTACGGACTACGGACTACTGACTATTTCAACGTCCTCGATCTTCGAGTCTTCAATCTTGAAGGCGCGCAACTGGACGCTCGGCTCAAGCGAAATGATAAAGTAGACCGCTTCGGGGTAGAAAGCCATCTCAACATCCGACGCCGACGGATAAGCCGGGGTGCGCGGGTGAGAATGATAGACGCCAAGCAGAGCCTGGCCGACTTCGCGTATGCGCCGCATCGCTGCGAACAACTCCTCAGGCGTTGCAAAGTACCGGGTCTCTGGTTTGTCGGCGTCGTTGCGAACCGGATGAATATCGGTTATCGAACCATTCTTCCCGCTGAGCAAGCCGCAGCATTCTGCGGGATGCTCGCGTCGCGCATGGTCTTCTATCGCTGCGGCAATCGTGTCGGTGATGTGAACGACGCTATCGCTCAAACATTGGCCTCCGCATCTGAGTTTGTCGATGTGGATTCTACCACAGCGCGGCACGGGCGTTAGCCCGTGCCCGATCTGCAGATCGAAGGACCACTTGCGCAGACTGAAGTCTATGCTACCCACCAACTGTGTTGGCGGCACCTCCGTTAGGAGGGCCATGTCTATAGACCCCGCGAGGAGAGGCGGCCGCCCTCCGGTAGGAGGGCCATGTTTCCTCGATCATTTCACTCTTCGCTCCAAGTCAGACTCGCCCGAGTTCATACAACCACATCGGGCTCTATAGACATGGCCCTCCTAGCGGAGGGCGGCCCGGCGCCACCTCGGACTCTATAAACATGGCCCTCCTAACGGAGGGCCCAGGACAGACTGAAGTCTCTGCTACCTTGTGTTGCATTCCGCACCCACGGCGAATAGGATGGCAGGCAAAAGCGGAGGTTCGCTCTGCAAAGAATCGAGCAACGTTCGTCTCTGAGACTTGGATACTGTTTCGTCGCCGCGGCCCTAATATCGTCTCGGCAGCGGACAGGTGGACTTTTTTCCTTAACAACGTTGCCGCCTGGCATGTTGAGCCGGCTTCACGTGCGGATGATGCGGCGGGCGCAAAAATCAAACCGCCGCTGCCGCACCTCAGTCTAACGGCTATGAGATGAAAGATTTTCCGAAGGAGCGATCATGCGAAGAATTGTTCGATCGATCACCATTCCAGCGATGCTTCTATTCATCGGTCTAGCGGCCTTTGGAAGTGGCTCCCAAGTTAGCTCCAACGCGGCGTCGGTGAATTTTTCGAAAGACGTCGCGGCGATCTTCTACAAGAACTGCGCGTACTGCCACCGTCCCGGCGAAATCGCACCGATGTCGCTGATGACTTACAAGGACGCGAGGCCGTGGGGGAAGTCGATTCGCGAAAAAGTGCTCGACGGCACGATGCCTCCCTGGCATGCCGATCCCCACTACGGGAGCTTCAAGAATGATCGCCGGCTCTCAAAGAAAGACATTGACACAATTGTCGCGTGGGTCGATGGCGGAGCACCGGAAGGCAATCCGAAAGACCTTCCGCTTGCGCCACAATTCACCGAAGGTTGGCAGATAGGAAAACCCGACGTGGTGTTGAGCATGGCTCAGGAGTACAACGTTCCAGCAGAAGGGGTGGTCAACTATCAATATCTCTTCGTGCCAACGCGCTTCACTGAAGACAAGTGGATTCAAGCTGCCGAGGTCCGGCCCGGCAATCGCGCGGTTGTGCATCACGTGATTGTGTTCGTCGTAGGCCCTGATGCTATGCGCCAGAGAGTCCGGCTTTTCAGCGATGGCGGCGTTGAAGGGCTCGTAGGAACCGCTCCAGGCGAAGAGCCGATGGTGTTGCCCGACGGAGTGGGCCGCCTGGTGAAGGCCGGCTCAATACTCGTCTTTCAGATGCACTACACGCCAAACGGAACTGCTCAGAAGGATCGAACCTCGGTGGGAATAATCTTTAGCAAGAAGCCGATCGAGAAGTCCGCGAGCGGTGGCGCGGCGATGAACCGCTGGTTTGCCATTCCTCCGGGCGATGACAACTACGCGGTGCGCTCGGTGTACGCGTTCAAAGAAAACTCGCACATCACGAGCTTGATGCCGCACATGCACCTTCGCGGCAAGGATTTTGAATATCGTCTGGTTTATCCGGACGAAACTTCGAAGGTGATCCTTTCCGTGCCTCGGTATAGCTTCAACTGGCAAACCCGCTACGAGTTCAAAGAGACAGTAGCCGCGCCGAAAGGGAGCCGCCTCGAATGCGTCGCTCACTTCGACAACTCGAGTAAGAACAAGTGGAATCCTGATCCGGCGAAGACTGTTCGATGGGGACCACAGACCTGGGAAGAGATGATGATCGGGTTTGTCGGGTTCACGCTCGACGATCAGAACCTGAAAGTGACGCCGCGCCCCTAGCGTTCAGAGTTCGGAGTTCAGGGTTCAGAGTTCAGCGTTCGGAGTTCAGCGTTCAGAGTTCAAGCTTTAGCTTGCCGTTTTCGAAGAGCAACCTCTTGGAAGCAACCTAAAGGCTGAACTCTGAACTTTCCTTCCGGTGCGCTCGCGGTTTCACTGCGGAAAATCAGGCTGGGCTTTCATCCTCTTGATCTGTTCGGCGTGTCTGAACTCATGTCCGCCTCCCATCAGCATCCACTGATACGCATTCAAGTCTCCGGCGAACGGATGCGGAAAAGTGAGTTGGCTCAAGTCATAGCTTGCCAGCTCCTCCACTGCCTCAAGCGTCCTCGCGCGAGACGCTTTAAGCCGCGCGAGCGATTCTTCAACAGGCAAGTGCGACTGGGGAGCGACCCGCTCAGGCGCTTGAAACTTGGGCTCGGCCATTCGCGCGAACACGTCGTCCGCCGAATGAAGCTCGGAGCCCTCAGGCAACGGGTCGGGCTGGAGGTTGTCGGCACGAGCCCGCTTGAGCAGGTTCGACATCAGCTTTGCGTTGGCTTCGTCAGTCAACGCCAGGTGATGGACGATATCGCAGATCGACCACGCGCCGCCTGCCGTTTTGTAATCGAGCTGAGCTTCACTCAAGTCTGATATCGACTGAAGCAGCTTCTCCCTGCTGTGCGAGTTCCGATCGACGATTTCCTGAAGCTTCTTTGACAGTGGCATAGCCTCTCCATTCAGTTTAGTGAGTTCGGGTCTTTGTGTTTGATCTGGCGATTTCTGAAAAGCTTATGTTGAGAATCGGGAACTCCTTCCAATCCTTGTAGTCATAATGCCACCACTCGGGTTCGTAGACGGCGAAGCCTTGCGCTTCCATAGCTGCTCGCAGCATGTCGCGCAAGCGTCGTTGCTCTTCAGCGCCGCCCTCATAGTTTATGTGCGAGCGCTCGGTCATCTCGTCGTATCCCGAGGGCATCACGACTACCTTGCCGGTCTTTAAGTCGAATAGCGACAGATCAACCGCGCAGCCTCGATTGTGCCGTGAGCCCTGGGTCGGATCCGCTACGAATTCCTTTTTGTCCGCGGGTGTCGCGTCCCAGAAGACTTTGGTAACCGACCAGGGCCGGTAGCCATCGTGAATGATTAGTCCGTAGCCTTTCTTTCGCAGCGCTTTGTTCACTCGCACGAGAGCTTCGGCAGCGGGACGCTGAAGAAACGCGCGAGCTTCTTTGTAGACCGGTCTCCCGAGGAAGTTGTTTGAAGTGGCATATCGAATATCGAGCTTGATGCTGCGGTCGAGTTTTGTGAGCTCGACTAGATCAGGCTTGCGAAAGGCGCCAGTTTCCTTCGGCGGCTCCTGCGCGAAGGCAGCGGACGCGATGGCAAGCAGAACTAAGAAAACTGATAACCGTGGGCGGTGTGCACTTTTCAAATCATTGCCTCGGGTAGAGCTTTCGCGATTCGCGTGCTGGTTCCCCTAGCTTTTTAGATGACAGCTTGAAGCCTGCGCAGTATCTCCTGCTTGGGAAACGCGCCGACCAATCGATCAATCTCCTGCCCATTCTTTAGCACGAGCAGCGTAGGAATGCTGCGAACATTGAACCGCGATGCCGTCATCGGGTTCTCGTCGGTGTTGAGCTTAGCGACTCGCACCCGGCCTGTGAGTTCCGTGGCCAGTTGTTCGACTATCGGCGCGATCATTCTGCAAGGCCCGCACCAGGGCGCCCACATATCCACCAGCACCGGAAGCGTCGAGCGCTCGACTTGTTCCGCGAAGTTAACGTCGGTCACTATCACAGGATGAGTCGAAACAGAAAGCTCTTTCTTACAGCGGCCGCAAACAGGCTCAAGCCCCTCGCGAAGCTTCTCGAGCGGCACGCGATTGTTCGCGCCGCAAGCCGGACATCGGATTAATTGTGTTTCAGGTTGTGCGCTCATACGTGAAGTCTACCCGACTTCTCAGTATTCCGACCACGGCGCGCACTCTTCCGAGCAATCCGTCCGCAGCCACAGCCTCCCGCACTCGCAGTTATAGACGTGTCGAGTCGCGTCGTCTGGAAGTTGCTTACCGCACCCGCACTTTTGTACGTCAACCAAAGGCTCCGATTGCTTCATTTCAATTCCAGAGTAAGACTCGATGTCGGGCCGCTGAAAATAGAGAAGGGCGGCTGGTTCCCGCCAGGCCAGGAGACAGAAACATCAGGCGACATCCTGATAACCTGCCTCTCGTTTCCTGGTTCGGCGGGGACAAGCTGCCCTTCTCCATCTCAGGTCACCGACCTACTTCTCCTGCTTCTTGTCGTACTCTTCCTTAGTCATCACCTTGATTGGATCGAGCTTCTTGCCTATGAGCTTTGCGTTCAAACCAGCAAGCTCTTTCCCGATCAGCGTTTCAAAGGACGCGTTCGCTGTGTCGATTTCTTTCTCGAGCACCGGTATCCTCGCAAGCTGCGACTCCGTAGGCCGCCCGCCGTACTGCGTCACCCAACCGTACATCTCAACGATCCGCTCGCGTAACTGCTCTTCGCCGGTGATCGGTCCCTCCTTCGTCGCGACCAGCGTCTTGTGAAGCGCGTCGAGCTTGTCAGCAAAAGCCTCCAGATCTTTAGCCACAGCGTCGCCCTCGATCTTCTTGGCGCGCTCCTTAGCCTGATCGCGCGCGTTCGTCACTACGTCGTCGACGAACGCCAGGCGCTCTTGCATGTCGTAAAGCTTGCGAATCGTCTGCGCTTGAAGCGCCCGGTCCGCCGCCGAGTGCGGAGACTTGGGATCGGCTACGACTTTGACTTGACCCGTGAAGGTTTCTTTGTCCTTGATGAGCTTCACGGTGTAGAGGCCCTCGGGCAACATCGGTCCGAACAACGAAGGCCCCGCGAGGTTCGGTGAGGGCGGGACCTTGGGCGGTTTCTGGCGCATGAACCATTGCACGCGATTGATGCCTTTGCGCTTACTCGCGGGCAAGGTCGTCATGAGCTTGCCTTCCGAGTTGTAGAGTTCGATCTTCAAATCGCCGAAGACGTGCCGGTCTTTCAGGTAATAAGTGATCGTCGCGGCCTCGGTCGGATTCGGGCCGACGAAGTCACCGTCGCCCGGAAAATCCTGCGAGCCAACCGGGATCGTGATCGTCGAAGGGCGCGAGTCCATGATGTAGGCGGTCGATTCGAGGATCTTCGGATTGATCTGACGAAGCGGAGTGATATCATCGATGATCAGGATTCCCCGGCCGTGCGTGGCGAGTATAAGATCGTGCTCTCGAGGATGAATCGCAATGTCGTGGACGGCGACCGGTGGAAGATTCCCGGTGAACTGCGCCCATTGCGCTCCCCCGTCTATCGAGACGAACAGGCCGAATTCGGTCCCGACGAACAAGAGGTCTCGATTGACGCGGTCCTCTCGAATCACGTAGGCATAACCCTTGATCGTATCGGTCGCGAGCGATTTCCAGGTTTTGCCGAAGTCCGATGTCTTATAGACGTAGACTTTCATGTCCCCGGTCTGATGACCATCGAACACCGCATACGCGGTAGCTTGATCGAAGCGGCTCGCTTCAACTCCCCGGCACCAGGTGTTGCCAGGCAAGCCGGCTATGTTGCCGGCGACGTTCGTCCAGGATTTGCCGCTGTCGCGCGTTAGCTGCAAGTTGCCGTCGTCGGTTCCCGCCCATATGACTTTTTCGTCAAGCGGCGATTCGGCTATCGTGAAGATCGTGCAGTGATTCTCGGCGCTCGAGTTATCCACCGAGAGCCCGCCAGACTCTTCCTGTTTCTGTTTCGCGGGATCGTTGGTCGTCAGGTCGGCCGATATGCGCTCGAAGGACTCGCCCTTGTTCGTCGAGCGAAAAAGAAACTGTGCGCCGATGTACATCACTCTGGGGTTTGTAGGGCTGAGGTGCATTGCGGTGTTCCAGTTGAAGCGATACCTGGGCTCGCCTTCCTTCGGAAACACCTTTATGAGTTTCGTCTCGCCGGTCGATTTGTGAAAGCGCAGTACGTTGCCGCCTTGAAACTCGCTGTAGACGACGTCCCTGTCGGTCGGATCGGGATAGACGTGAAAGCCGTCTCCGAATCCGACGTTGCGCCAATCTTTGTTCTCGACTCCGTTCGGGCTCTGCGAAGGCCCCATCCAAGAGCCGTTGTCCTGCAAGCCCCCGTACACATTGTATGGTTGCTCCATATCAAAGCTCGCGTGATAGAACTGAGCGACCGGCAGGTTGCTAAGAAATTTGAAGCTGTTCGCCTTGTCGTTTGAAACGTACACGCCGCCATCGGTTCCGACGAACAGATTGAAAGTGTTATTCGGGTTCACCCATACCGCGTGAAAGTCGCCGTGCGCGCGTCCGCCGCGAGGCGCGAACGACTCTCCGCCATCCGTGCTGACCGACAAGCTGAAGTCGGGTTTATAGAGACGGTTGTAATCCTTCGGGTCGACGACTACGCGCGCGAAGTAAAAGGGCCGGCCGACCGCGCTTTGAGCCGTGCTGACCCTGGTCCATGTTTCTCCCATGTCGTCTGACCGATACACGCCGCTTTTCTTCGCTTCAACGACCGCGTAAACGCGATTGGGCCGCGACGGCGCGACGCCGATCGCTATTCGGCCAAGCTCTCCGTCGGGCAATCCACTGGCGAGTTTCTTCCATGTCTTCCCCGCGTCGGTGCTCTTGTACAAGCCGCTTCCCGGTCCGCCTGAGGTGAAGAAGTAAGGCTTGCGCCGAAACTGCCACATACTTGCGTAGACGATCGAAGGCTCTTGAGGATCAATAGCAAGGTCCGCGCATCCGGTGTCTTTGTCGACGAACAGAACACGGTTCCAGGTCTTGCCGCCATCCGTAGTCTTGTAGACGCCGCGCTGGTCGTTGCTATTCCACAGGTGCCCGGTCGCCGCGACGTAGACCACGTCGGAGTTCTTCGGGTCGATCACGATTTGGGCGATTCGCTCCGAGTCTTCAAGCCCCATCAGCTTCCACGATTCGCCGGCGTCCGTCGTCTTGTACAAACCGGTGCCAACCGACACGCTGTTGCGAGTCCACGACTCACCGGTGCCGACCCACACCGTTTCCGGGTGAGCTTGATCCACGGTGACCGCGCCGATCGATTGAGTGTGCTTGTCGAAGATCGGCTTGAAGCTTGTTCCGGCGTTGATCGACTTCCACACGCCTCCGCCTGCGCTTCCGACGTAGATAATACGCGGGTCGTTGTTAACCCCGTCAACTGCGGCGATGCGGCCGCTTGTTACGGCTGGGCCGATGTGCCGGGCCTCGATGGCGCCGAAACTGTTTGAATCGAGTTTGACTGTGGTCTGCGCCGCAACGCTCACAGCGAGCGTGACAGCCATCAGCACACAGCGAAAAGTGAAACGAATTGCACAAGAGCACATAGGTCTGTTGTTCCTTTCACAAATGAGTTCCACCTTTCGCGACTTGCGAGCTAAGCAATCCCGAAGGATGACGGAATAAAGCCACGGGTGAGTCCGCGAACCCGTGGAAAGAAGCGCAAGCAACCAACCTGAACCTTCGAAGAGGGCGGCGGTGCAGCAATGCCGGGGGGAATAGTGATCTCACAAGCGTCGTTCTGCAATGTTGACCTTAAGCTGGCCCAGCCTTGAGGGCCGCCACCCTTCCAGGGTTAGCCTGTCCCCTTACCCCGCCACGGGTGCCCGGACTCACCCGTGGCTCTATGCCCCACCCTTTCAGGGTTTTGACAATGAAGATTAGCTACAGTTGCGCGGGCGGCTTCTTCTCTTCGGCCTTCGGCTTCTCCAGCGGCTTGGCCGGCATCTTGAAGATAGAGTCATCAATCGCCACGTCTGTCTCGATCTTATCTATCGTTACCTGGTTCACGGTCTGGCCTTTGACCTTGCTTTCGATTGAAAAGGCGAACAAGATTCCATTGACCGGCTTGAAGTTCCCCATGTATTGATCTACCTCGATCTCTCCGCCTGGGGTCTTTCGCTTCGCGTTCACTTTGAGCTCGAGGTAGTTTTCGGCATCGAGATAGATATTGCGCACGTCGCCGTTCTTGAGTGTGAGCTTCAGCTTGTAGACTGGGGTACCTTCCATGTCTTCCTTGCCGATCAACTCGACGGTGTGTCCCTTATCTTTGTAGTCGACCAGCGATCCGTCGATGTCAGATTGCTCCTGAAGCTCTTTCAGTTCGTCGCCCGCGATCTTCTCAGGCTCAGAAGAGCCCTGAAACGGATCAATCTTCCAGCCGGTCGTGCCGTCATAAGCATGGACCAGAGACTTGCCCTGGAAAGTCATATCCATTCGAGCCATGTTGGGCCGCTTCTGCTGGAGGATGATTGGGATTTCGATCCCCCCCTGAGTTATCTTGGCGGTGGCTTTGATGCTCTTGATGGCCTTGAGTTTCTGAACGCCGCCCTTCGCGTCGATGTTCTTTTTAATCAGCTCGTCGACGGTCTGAGCCGATGCCTGTACGCAGAACAGAAAGGTCAGAGGGAGGATGAGGGTTATTGCTTTGCGGATCATGGGTAGCTCTCCTATATCGAAAAGAATGCTTATTGAATGAATTTGTGTCTGTATACGCCTTCGATGAGGGATTAGTTGCCCTTCAACGGAGTCGCCCACAGAGTATACGCTGCGGTTGGATGACTGCTCAACCACGTCGTACTTACTCCCCGAGCTGCGCGGGCTACTCCTGACGTTGGGCGCCGTCCTGGGTTGTGAAGCCTCCTGCTGCTCCGTTGCCCGCTCTCGGTGTCAAATTTGATCAAGTGAAGCCGCCCTCCGACTTATCGCTGAGTTAAGCCACTGGCGAGTTTGCGCAGCCGCGCGATCACGCTGCGGATGTATCTGATTATGCGCGGGACCAGGACGATCGACACGATCACCGCGATCACGACTATTACGATCACGACAACTGGATAGAGCACGGCGAGCACGATCGAACCCACTGCGACGACGTCTTCGGCGAGACTTGCGGCGATGTTCGAAGCGGGCTCCGGGCTGGTGTTGATCGCAACCCGCGTTGCTGCCTTGGTCCCGTGAGAGCTGAACGCGAGCCCGCCTCCAACCAGAAACGCAATCACCTGCACACCTTTGTCGAAGTCGCCGAAGCTTGCGGCAGCAAGCACCGCGCCTGCGGGAACGCGGATGAATGTGTGAACGGCGTCCCACGCGCTGTCGATCAGCGGAACTTTGTCGGCCACGAACTCGATCACGTACATTCCGAGCGCTACGCCGATCACCCACCAGTTGGTCACGACCCCGAGGTCGCCGGGCAATTTGAGATTGGCGAACCTACCGAGCAGACCAAGGGTCGCCACTGCGGCGTACAGATTGATCCCCGACACCCACGAGGATCCCATCGCAAGTGCAAGCGTGCTGAGAAGGCTCATCCATGCTCCCAACGGTCTTGAAAGTTCAGAGTACAACCTTCAGGTTGCTGAGGCGGTCAGCAAGCTAAAGCTTGAACTCTGAACCTGAAACGGTCTTATTGCTTTATTACTGCTTCGATCAACTCGATGCGTTGGACGGGCGCTTCACCGTTGCGAGCCGCCTTCTCGATCAGCTCAATCGTCTCGAAGCCAACGACCACCTTGCCGAAGACTGAGTACTTGCCATCCAGGTGCGGCGCCGGGCCTAGCACGATGAAAAAAGATGTGTCTGCTGAGTCGGGGTCGCTTGTGCGGGCCATCGACAAAACGCCGCGAATGTGAAGCGCCGTCCGGGTGAACTCCCCCTTAAGCTTGTGTACCCATTTGTCCGCGGGGTGCGGTTTGATGTCGGCGCGCGTCGATCCGACGCCGCCTTGAATGACGAAACCCGGCGCGATGCGATGAAACGCTGTATGGTCGTACCATCCGCTTTCGACGAGTTTCAAAA
The DNA here is from genome assembly GCA_038040455.1 of Acidobacteriota bacterium. Classification (GTDB taxonomy): domain Bacteria; phylum Acidobacteriota; class Blastocatellia; order UBA7656; family UBA7656; genus Onstottus_A. The sequence continues at coordinate 12,668 of JBBPIH010000035.1, read as the reverse complement.
AGTTGCGCACGTGTTCGGGAGCCAGCCCGGGGTCCATCTCGAGCGTTAATTCGCCGAGACTCGTTCGAAGCAAAACTTCTTTACGCATCTGGTCGACGGACGCGTCTTTGAAGGGCTCGAGCTTCTTGGGTTCGATCTTGATGCTGATGAACTTGACCGGAGCGACTGTCAACCCGTTGCTGTCGGTTGGCGCGAGCGAAATTCGATCAACGACGTCGATTCCTTCAGTGACTTGACCGAACGCCGAGAACTGACCGTCGAGCTGAGGCTGCGGCGAAGAGCAGATGAAGAACTGAGCGCCGCCGCTGTTCGTTTGTCCCGGGATGCGAACGGTGGAGACGGTGCCGCGAACATGCTTGATGTCGCTGAACTCATCGGCGATCTGATTCAAGCCTCCAGTACCCCAACGCTCGCGCGGCGTTTGTGGATCTTTGAGCTGCGGGTCTCCGCCTTGAATGATTCCACGCGGTATGACGCGATGAAACGCGGAACCGTCGTAGGAACTGGCGCGTGCAAGCTTGATGAACTGTTGTGTGTGCTTGAGGGCTTTGTTGGGAAAAAACTCAAAGCGGATAACGCCGAGATCAGTAGTGATGACGGCTTCGAGTTTTGCCGCTTCTTCAGCAGTAGTTTCAGGTTGACTCGGTTGAGCGTCTCGCTTCTTTTGCTGAGCGTACGAGGCGTGAGCAACAGGGAGCACGAGCAGAATTGCGCAAAGCAATATCGCTTGTCGCTGGATTTTCATAGCCCTCTATCTAGATAAAGTCCCGGCGATCACAAGCGTCGCGGTTCATTCGACTTCAGTCACCGCGCCGAGCGCCGGCCCGATCTCGAGATTCAACACGAGGTCGGCCAAATAGTCGAGGTCCGTGGGCTCGCGATTCAGTATCACCAGCCGCGAGCCGCTTTGCTTCGCCACTGCCGGAAACGAAGCCGCAGGATACACGACCAACGACGAGCCGATCGCGAGGAATAGATCACAACTCTTGGACTCAGCTTGCGCGCGTCGCATTGCTTCAACGGGCATCGGTTGCCCGAACGAAATCGTCGCGCTCTTGATAAAGCCCCCGCACTCACACACCGGAGGCTCTTCGTTCACCTTGAACGCGGAGAAGACCTCGGCGAGTTCAAAACGCCTGGCGCACTCGAGGCAAGCAGCATAGGTGCCGTTGCCGTGCAGCTCGATAACCTGTTCCTCGGAAATGCCAGACCGCTGATGCAGCCCGTCGATGTTTTGAGTAATTACGCTCGAGACTTTTCCCTGTGCGACGAGCTGGGCGATTGCGCGATGGCCGCGGTTTGGCTCCGCTTGAGAGATAGACTCGTCCACGGCCATCTTTCGCCGCCACGTTTCCCTGCGAGCGCCGTCGGATGAGATAAACTCGCTAAAGTCGATTGGTTGGTACTTAGTCCAAATGCCACCCGGGCTGCGGAAGTCAGGTATGCCGGATTCGGTGCTGACGCCCGCGCCGGTGAAGACGATTGCGCGCTTGCTCGCGGCAAGCATCTTTTTCAGATCGTCGATAAGAATCCGATCGTTCATCAGTGTCCTGAAGACTCATCGGTCGTGTGGTTCTCACGCGCGACGGATGTCTGTTATTGCAAGGAACGTAAAACCGGTCTCGTCAGGCGTCCGGTAAGCGCCGCGTGCATTGAGGATGTAGGCGGCGATCGATGTCATCTCCCATCCGTCAACTTCTTCCCCTGACCACTTGGGCGTCGTCAATCGTGGGAAACCTTGAACCTCTCCAAAGTCTCGGACCTTTTTATTAACGACTTGCTCCGTGCTCATACCTTGAACCTCGGTGACGAGTGGTTGAGAAGAATATCAGAGGCGACAGGCTTCTGAAACTCTTCTAGATTTCTGTAGGTGGCCGGCTTGCGACTTCAAGATCAGCTTGACATCATGCGCCAGCTACGGAGGGATGGAAGGTAGTAATGTCTAATCGAATGCCGGCTCGTGATCGGGAGTTGAGGGACCGTGCTGCGAAAGTGATTCCCGGAGGAATGTACGGCCATCAGAACGCCGCCTCGCTCCCGGCTGGTTTCCCGCAGTACTTCACGCGAGCCGAAGGGTGCCGGTTGTGGGACAGCGACGGCAGTGAATACATCGACTACGTCTGCGGCTTCGGGCCAAACCTGCTCGGCTATCGTCATCCGGAAGTTGAACGCGCGGCGGGTGAGCAGGCAGCACGAGGAGACTGCATGACGGGTCCCGCTCCGTGCATGGTCGAACTCGCCGAGCGTTTCGTGGATCTGGTCGAGCACGCGTCCTGGGTGCTCTTTTGCAAGAACGGAACGGATGCGACCACCTGGTGCGTGACCATCGCGCGAGCGCACACGGGAAAACGCAAAGTGCTCCGGGCGCGAGGCGCGTATCACGGGTCAGCGCCGTGGTGCACGCCCAGGCCTGACGGAGTGCTGCCTGAGGACCGCGCGCATCAAATCCTTTACGAATACAACGACGTCGCGAGCCTCAATGCCGCGGCCGAGTCAGCAGGTGGCGACCTCGCGGCTATTCTTGTTTCACCTCTGCGTCACGACGCCTTCCGCGATCTGGAGCTACCCGATCACGCCTTCGCTCGTCGCGCTCGAGAGCTGTGCGATCAGGCGCCGGCGGTGCTGATTCTCGATGAAGTGCGGACCGGTTTGCGGGTCGCGCACGGGTGCAGTTGGGAAGCGCTCCGTGTGCGTCCGGATTTGTCGGCGTGGGGTAAGGCGATCGCGAACGGCTATCCGCTATCAGCAGTGGCGGGCAGCGAGCCGTTGCGCGAAGCAGCGCGGCGTGTCTACGGAACGGGTTCGTTCTGGTTTGCCGCCGTGCCGATGGCGGCGTCGCTCGCGACTCTCCAAATCGCGAAGCGCGACCGAGTGGTCGAGCGCATTCAGCAACTCGGCGAGAAGCTTCGCGACGGAATCGCGGCTCAGGCGGAGTCGCACGGGATCGGCGTGCGTCAAACGGGTCCTGCGCAGATGCCGATGATCCTATTCGACGACGATCCCGAACGCGCTCGTGGGAACTTTTGGACCGTCGAAGCTGTGAAGCGCGGAGTGTACCTGCATCCCTGGCACAACATGTTTCTGTGCGCGGCTCACACTGACGCGGATATCGCTCGGACGCTCGAAGTCACCGAGGAGGCGTTCGCCGCTTTGAGCAAATCAGGTCTGTAGGGGTGCCCTGGGAGCGCAGGCATCCCTGCCTGCCTCTTCTTGCGCACCACCAAGCAGGCAGGGATGCCTGCGCTCCCAGGGACGACTGAGTACTAGGCCCTCTGGCCGCGCGTCCGCCAGACCCAACCGAACTGGGTGTTGCTAGGACGAGGCGCCTGCTGGTACTCCTCTCTCATCTCGGCGATCTTGTCGGTCTGAATCGCTTTGCGCTGTGCCTTGACGTCAATCTTGTAGATCCGCGCTGCGTTCAACCCGAATATCTTCGCCTTGATCTCAGGGGTGAGCTTCTTGTAGCCGAACTTCTCTGCGACGTCATCACGAATCTGGAATCGGCGCAGTCGCTCGATCTGTGATTGCGGGCTTCCGCCCCAGATCGAGTCGGTTCCCCAGATGATGCGATCTTCTCCGCCCGGAAGATTCATCACCTGCCCCAGGAAATGCATGGCTGGCACGTCGGGTCCTCCGAATCCGCCCGAAAGCCCATTCCACGTGCTGCCCACTTCGAAGTAGACGTTCTGCAGATTGTTGCGCTTGACTATGTCGATCAGCTCGGAGCACCACGGTATGTACTGAGGCCCGGCCTCCGCCCCTTCGCGCCGCCGTCCGCCGCCGGCCGTGGGATTCCAGCCCGAGTGGTAGATGATGAAGTTGAGATCGCGAAAATCTTTGGCGACCTTCTCGACGTCCTTCGGGTGACAGTGTTCCTCGTTGAACAAACCGAGCGGCAGTCCCTTGTGTATGCAGATATTCTTGACGCCGAGTTTTCTGCTTCGTTCCCAAAAAGGATAAGCGACTTTCTCGTCGTCGAGCCAGAAGGGTCCGTCCCCGATCAATGAGCCTGTGTACATCTTCCACGAATTGATCTTGAGCGTTTTGACCTGCCGTTCCATCTCTTCAAACTCGGACTTGCCCATGTTGGGACGCAGCAGTCCGTGGCTCAGCATACGTTGCGTGTTGCCGGCCAACTGGTTGATGTCATTCCGCGTCTTGACCATCTTATCGGGCGGCAGAATGTTCTCGCGCCACTCGGCGGTGGGCACCCCGCTGATGATCGCCATCATGGTGTCGCTGTCCATAAACAGCTCTTTGATGTAGTTCGCTTCGTTGAGCAGCGCCAGGCGCTCGGCGGTTGAGTTGGCATTCGGCCGGAAGTTGCGCAGGAAGTCGGCGGCTTGCTTGCCGGCGGCGGTCGCCTCGAACCAGCGGTTCTCGACATCCACGTGATGTGTTTGATTGTCGAAGATGAACTCGGTCTTCGGCCACTTCTCCGCATAGGCCGCCGGATCGAGCGCTTCAACAGAGTCTACCTCATAGGTCTTTCCGAAGACCTCGTTGTAGGCGAGCATCGCGACCGCCATCCCGCCGGTGGTTTGGAGGAAGCGGCGGCGCGACAGCCCGAGCTTCTTCGCGCACTGATCTGACATTTCGGCGATCCGCGCTTCCCAACGCTGCTGCAGTGGCGACTGCGGGGGCGGAATGAACTCTTCGTTTGAAAAGATCTCCGTTGGTATGGGAGATTGAATGGGCTTATCTTCATCGGCGAAACACTTGCGAGTCCACATGGCTTTCCTTTCCGCTGAGGTAATCAGCGATGCAGGCGACGGCCTGCTGAAAAAATCCTCTAAAGGCGATTGTCAATCCTACAGCTTCCTCGCGCCTCCGGGTTAGGTATACTGCGTTCTCCAACCACCTAGTGGTTGAGTGGTAGACAAGAAGTTCTCACCCCGTAAGGGTGAAATGTCAAGCTGCATGAAGTCGTCCGATAGCACTCGGTCCCTCCCGGCGCCATGTCTCTGCAAACATTCAACTCCTCCGGAGCTTCGCCCTGCAGAGTTACTGCTTCTCTTCAGCGGCGATTCGTTGCTTCAACGTCGCGCCCAACTCCAAAATGCGAGGGATGCGATCCATACCGCCTTTGGCATCCGTCTGGTGCACCAGTTCAGAGATCATACGCCGAATTTCTTTGCGGCGCTGAATTGCGTCCGCTCCAGGCGGACGGCCTTTCGCTTCCAGTCGATGAAGCCCGTCGCCGAGATCATCGGCCAGGGCGAGCATCTCCTGAAACGGGCGCGGCAACTGCGGCAGGTACTCCAGGCCGTGACATCCGGCGCAGAACTGCGGCCAGCGGAACGATTCCGACGCCGCGCCGATGCCGTGCACGCCGTGACATTCGACACAATCGAGGCGCCGAACGTTCAGCCGAACCGCGAAGTGACGGCTGGTCTTAAAGAATTGCAGCGGCCGCCGGTGACAGTTTCCGCACATCTCCAGAGTCGCGCTCGTATCCGGTCTGGCGATGAAACGACCAGCGTGAGCTTTAAGCTTTTCCATTTGCGAAGGGTCGCCGCCGTGGCAGGCCTCGCAGCCGACGTTCATCTTGCTGTGCGTGCTGCTTCGATAAATCGAAACGATCTGGCCCGCCTTGTCCTTCTGTCGGCTATGGCAGGCGATGCATTTGTCGTCGCTTTGCGCAGTGACTGGAGTTTCGATGCCGATGCCCGCCCGGCTGGCAAGGCACAGCCATAAGCAACAGACGATCCTCGATAGCCTTTGCTGCGGCGAACCGTTCCGTATCATTTGCTCGATTCCAATGCATCAAGTCGAAACATCATGGCATAGCGAGAAACGCCTTCGTCGACCTGCGACGCTAGGTTTATACCACGCTTAAACCCGCATCGGTATCGGATTCGGCGCGGGACTATCGAAGGCGAAGATGGCTTTCTCACCACCGTTGTAAGAGGGCCGCGCGTCTGATACCATCGCCGCGCTGCCCTGAAGCAAGGCTAAGAAAGCCATCTCGCGAACAGACCTGGAGGTGTTTGATGAACGTTCCCAGCGTCGGCATAAACTCATATCGCTCGGTGCTCTCTCTCGTTGCGTTGGGCCTTTTGCTTTTGGCGTTTTGGGTGAGCCCGGTCTCATCATCGAGTGGAGGCCAAGCCGAAAGTCTGTTCACTGCTGCCCAGGCTGCGAGAGGCAGCGCTGTTTACGCTAAACAATGCGCCTTTTGTCACGGGCAGGGTCTGGAAGGGGCGACATCCACACCGCTGGCTGGGCCGCGCTTCATGATCAAATGGGGTGACGGCAAACACACGGTTGACGATCTGCATTTTGTCACCCGCACGCAGATGCCATACGGCGCACCGGACACACTAACCAACCAGCAGTATGCGGACGTTGTTGCGTTCATACTTCAAAGCAACGGCTACCGAGCCGGCAGCAAAGAGCTGGTGGCAAACTCGCCGTCGCTGAAACGAACGACGATTACCGCTCAGAGCGGGGCGCAGAGGCCGGACTTCGCGAGCAAGATGGGCGACGCCGCGCCGGCCAGGGAACCGGCCAGCGGAATATCTCGCGCGCCGGGCGGCAAACCTACGCAAACAGAATTGAACTCGGCTCACACCAGCACGACTGATTGGTTGATGTCCAATCACGACTACGGCGGTCAGCGATTCGTGAACCTCAAACAGATCAATCGCCAGAACGTCGCCTCGCTCAGACCTGTCGCAATGTATCAAGCAGCAGATATGAACGCGTTCCACACCAATCCTGTCGTTTCCGGTGGGCTGATGTACATCACGGTTAAGGATTCGACGATGGCGCTGGACGCGACGACGTTGAAGGTTCGATGGCGCTACGACCGCAGGCCAAAAGGTAAGGAAGGCTGGCCGCTGAATCGCGGCGTCGCGCTCAAGGACGGTATGGTGATTCGAGGAACTCACGACGGATACCTCATCGCGCTTGACGCCGCTACGGGCAAGTTGATCTGGGACCGGGCGCTAGTCCAGATGGATAAACACGAGGGCGGCTTCACGATGGCGCCCGTCGTCTTCGGAGATCTGATCATCATCGGTCCTGCGGGAAGCGAGCTCGGCGTGAAGGGCTGGGTCGGCGCTTTCAAGTTGTCCAACGGCGAACAGGTCTGGCGATTCAACACGGTGCCCGACGATGGCGAGCCCGGTTCAGAGACCTGGGAGAAAGCAGACGCGAAACTGAAGGGCGGAGGCGCGGTTTGGGCGCCGCTGTCGCTCGATGCTGAGCAGGGAATCGTCTACGTCCCGGTCGCCAATCCTGCGCCGGATTTCTACGGGGAAGCGCGGCCCGGTAAGAACCTGTACACGTGCTCGATGATTGCGCTCGACGTTCGCACCGGCAAGCTGAAATGGTTTTATCAACTTGTTCCTCACGATCTGCACGACTGGGACACGACTCAGGTTAGCCCTCTGTTCACTACGACGATTGCAGGTAAGGCTCGACGGCTTGTCGCGACTTCGGGCAAGGATGGATTATTACATGTGCTCGATCGCGAAACGCGCGAACAGGTTTACGAAGTCCCGGTGACTACGCGGTTGAACACCGACCTGCCGCTCACCCGCGAAGGCGTGCGCGCGTGCCCGGGCGTTCTGGGAGGCGTGCAGTGGAACGGCCCGGCGTTCAACCCCGGCACGAACATGCTCTACGTCAACGCCGTCGATTGGTGCGGAACATTCAACAAGGCCGCGGAGGATCGTTACGTTGAAGGCCAATTCTACATGGGCGGTGGGGTGCGAGCCGATCCTCCCGACAAGTCGCGGGGATGGCTGACAGCGATAGATGCGTCGACCGGCGCGGTTCGATGGAAGTACGAGTCTTCGAGGCCGCTCCTCGCGGCAGTGACAACGACCTCCGCGAATCTGATCTTCACCGGCGAGTTGCTGGGCGACTTTCTTGCGCTTGATGCGAAGACCGGCGAGGTGCTTTACCGCTTTAACACTGGGGGGCGAATGAACGGCGGGGTGGTGACGTATTCGATAAACGGCAAGCAGTACGTTGCGGTAGCTACGGGTGCGGCTAACAGTTTCTGGGCGGTGCCGCCGGGTTCGGCTACGATCATCGTCTTCGCGCTACCGCAGGATTCGCCAGTGTAGTGATTCTATGACAGATTGGTGGATCGGTCACGATGTGCTGAACAAATCAACTGCGATCTGTTCCAGTCTTTCTTGTTACTTGACGGACGGTATCCCAAGATCCTTGCAGATCTTCTTCGCGAGGAGATCGCTTATTTCGTTGTGCCTGGGAACGGCTGACCGTCGGTTCATTGTGGGATTTTGCCACCACGAGTGACGCTTGCCTTCACGAAGCAGCTCGCAGCCGTGGGCACTCAGATGGCGAACCAGTTTACTTCGCTTCATACCGCGATCGGTTCTTCCTGGTAGTCCCCTCCCGCCGCCGCGATTGCTTCCTCTCGATTAAGGTCAAGGGCCTCTCGCAGCGTTATATGGAGCGTCTCAATCAACTCATCGCGCGAGGCTTCCTGGCAGTTCACCCCGGGAACTTCTTCTATCCAACCAATCCACCAATCGCCATCCTGCTTTATTACGGCTTTGTATTCACTGCTCATCGTAACTCCTCTCGCGACCCTATATGACCTTGTGATCTGGCATAGCTTACCAGATTCTGGCGGCAGTAGTTACTAACTCATCTATCTCACAACGCGTCCTTCCAAAGGGGATCGCGCAGCGCTCGGCGAAGTATCTTCCCCACAGCGCTCTTCGGTATCTGCTCGATGAAGCGCACCGACTTGGGAACCTTGTAGCTTGCCAGCTGCTTGCGAGTGAACTCGATCAGCTCACCTTCGGTAGCCGTTTGTCCTGATCGCAATACGACGAAGGCAGTCACCGCTTCAACCCATTTATCGTGCGGAGCACCGACAACCGCGCACTCGAGCACCAACGGATGAGCCAACAACGCATCTTCGACTTCCCGAGGGTACACGTTGTAGCCGCCGGTGATGATCATGTCCGACGTGCGATCGACCAAATAAAGAAACCCGGCTTCATCAAAGCGTCCGACATCGCGAGTGCGAAGCCACCCTCCCTCGACAAACATCGCGGCATTCAGATCAGGCGCGTTGAAGTAGCCCGCCATAGCAAATGGCGCGCGAAGCGCAATCTCGCCTTGCTCGCCGGGCGCCACGTCGTCGCCCTTGTCGTCAATCAATCGGATTTCGCAATCCACCGAAGGCCGGCCACACGCGAGAAGCCGCCGCTCTGCGCCGAAAGCTACATGATCTTCCTTGTCAAGTTTGGTGATAAACAGCGGCGCTTCAGTCTGGCCGTAGTACTGCACAAAGCGAGGACCCCAAAGCTCTAGGGCCCGTTTGATTACCGGCAGCGGCATCGGCGACGCGCCGTAAACGATTGTTCTCACCGTCGGCATGTCCGCCTTCTCGATATCCGGGTGAGCCAACAGCATCGCGAGCATGGTCGGCACGAGATGTATTGAAGTCACGCGCCACCGAGCGATTGCATTCAGAAACTCGGCTGGTTCAAATCGCGCTAGAACGGCAGTCGTTGCGCCCTTCATCCAATGGGGCAGCACGAAACAACCGCTCGCATGAAACAGCGATGCCGCGTGGAGCATCACGTCGTCGGGTCCAATGTCCGGCAGGTTAATCGACGTGTTGTTGCACACCGCAGCGTAAGTGGCCTGGGTGTGCTCGGCTGCTTTTAATCGCCCGGTTGTGCCGGAGGTGAAGACCGTCAAGATAACGTCGTCGGGTTCCGCTGGAGTTTGCGGATCACTTGCCGGAGCGGACGATGCTTCGACGAGCAAGTCGGAACCGCAGCGGGTTGAACCCAGGCCGAGCATCGTCAGGCCCGCGACCCGAGCGGCCAGAACCTCGGCTCGGTCGGCCAGCTCCGCATCGTAAATCACGACTCGCGCGCCGATCTCGCGCAACATATGCTCGTGCTCGTCCATCGAGAGCCGCGCATTCAACGGCGTGCGCGCGGCGCCGGCTTTAATGCAGGCGAAATCAACAGGCATGCTGTTGAGACTGTTGTTGGCGAGTATCGCCAGTCGAGAACCGCGTTGGATGCCGCTGCGCGCCAGCACGTGCGCGAAACGATTCGAGAGTTGATCGACCTCGGCGAAGGTGAGCGAATTGTCTTCGAACAGCACTGCGGTTCGGTCAGGGAAGTGACGCGCCCCGCGGCGAATGAGTTCAACGGTCAGCATCGCACCTCCAGTTCGATGTTCAGATCAAACACGCGTTCAGAGTACCGACTTCAGTCGGCTTCTGTCGCGGCATGCAGCAAAGTACGGGCGACGCAAGATAGCCGACTAAAGTCGGCACTCTGAACGTCCTCACTCCGACAAGCCGACTCGCAGGAGCAGGTCGGCAAAGGGAGGGTCTGTGCTGAGTCCCGGAATTAGGAGGGCATTATGCTTGAGAAAGAGCAGGATCCCCTCGCGTTGCTCACAGGCTTGCTCCAGACATTCAAATGCGCGATCCATCTCGCCCAACCCCGCATAGACCAGCGCGATGTCGTAACGCGGCACATATCGCCCGGCGCTCAGCTCCCGCAACTGGTCGAGCACTTGCTGCGCCTTGTCTCGCTCACCTGCTAACCCGTACAGACATCCCAGGGCCGCTAAGGGCAATGGGCCACCGGCGAGGGCTACCGCTTTTTGACAAGCGGCAATCGCCTCCTCGAGCCTGCCTCTAGTCCAGAACTCAACAGCCGTCAGGTGGTACCCGCCAAAGAAGTTCGGTTCGATCTCGATCAACTTCCTGCCTTGCTCGTGCATGAGGTCGTATTGGCCGGCGGCAAAATAGGTCCACCCGACATTCAGATTGCCGATGAGCGAAATGGGATCAAGCTCCAAAGCGCGGCTCGCTTCGGCCAATGCTTCATCAACCCGGCCTTTCAATGCCAGAAACCAGCCGTACAGTTCATGCGCCTCGGCGTAGCCCGGGTTCAGCTCGAGGGCTCGTTTGAACTCTCGCTCAGCCGCCGGCCAGTCCCACTCGTAACTATGATTCAGACTCGCAAGGCAGAGGTGCGATTCGGCCAGCCCACTATCGATGGCGATGGCGCTGGCCGCGGCAGATTTCATTTGCGGCACGCTTTCATTGGGAGAGAGAAAGCCGAAGAACCCGAGATAGCCATAAGAGACAGACATCTCAGCAAACGCCAGCGCATAGGTCGGTTCCTTCTCAATCGCCTGCTCATAGTATTCGATGGATTTCCTGAATCCCTCCTCCGTGTATTTGCTGTAATGAAAAGCGACCCAACAGATAAAGGTGATAAGCCTCGGCGTTGTCAGTGTAGCGCTTCAACACTGCGGCCTTCTCGTCGCCCAGAAGCTTCAGCTTCAACGCATCCACAATCGCCAGCGAGATCTCATCCTGAATATCGAAGATGTCTTCCATTTGCCGATCGTAACGCTCCGACCAGATGTGATAACCGTCTGCCACATTGATCAATTGGGCGGTGATCCGCAGCCGGTTGCCCAGCTTGCGCACGCTGCCTTCCAGAACGGTGCGCACCTTCAGCTTTTGGCCGATCTCGCGGATGTCCGTCTCTTTGCCTTTGAATGAAAACGCCGACGTGCGCGCGGCGACACGCAGGGCTTCGATCTTCGAGAGCGCGTTCAAGAGATCTTCGGCTAGCCCGTCGCAGAAGTATTCGTTTTCGGCATCGGCGCTCATATTGACGAATGGCAGTACGGCAATCGAGGGTGATGTCCGTGCGACGGCCGGTTCCTTCGAAGGCGTGAATTCAAGGGTCTTCAAGTCCGTGGCGAGTTCTTGCCCTGTTGCGTATCGCCGCTCTCGATCTTTCTCCAGGCACCTGACGACGATGCGCTCGAGCTCGGGTGGGACATCAGGGGAGCTGTCAGTGAGCGGTGAGGGGTCTCTCTCAAGGAGAGAAACGAATACATCGGCAGCGCTTTCTCCCTGAAATGGCGCGCGGCCCGCGAGCATTTCATAGATCACAACTCCAAGGCTGAAGATATCGCTTCGAGCATCAACCGTCTTCCCACGCGCTTGCTCGGGAGACATGTAGCTGATTGTCCCCATCACCATTCCTGGATGAGTCTCGACTCTGGCGGCGGTGGGCGCCGAAGTGTCAGTTGAGAGCGGGGGTTGTTCGGTCAACTTCGCCAGTCCGAAGTCCAAAACCTTGATGTAGCCGTCCGGCCGCAGCATTATGTTTTCCGGCTTGATGTCGCGGTGAATTATTCCCGCAGAGTGAGCTTCCGATAACGCTCCGGCCACCTGCGTACTGACGTCGAGCACTCGCTGCACAGTCATTCGAGAGCGCTCGATGTGCCGGCGAAGCGTTTCGCCTTCAATAAACTCAGTAACGATGTAGTGTATGCCATCCGCTTTGCCGATCTCATAAATGGTGATGATGTTCGGATGGTTGAGAGCAGAAGCGGCTTTCGCTTCCCTGACGAAACGCCCCACGCGGTCGGTGTCTTTAGTGAACTCGGCTGGCAGAAGCTTGAGTGCAACTCTGCGATTGAGGCGAGTGTCCTCCGCAAGATAGACTTCACCCATCCCGCCCGAGCCGAGTTTGTCGAGAATGCGGTAATGGGAGAGCATCCGGGAGGCCATGGATTCTCCATCGCGAGCGCGACCATTTTACCGGAAAGGAGTTGTTTCTCAAGGGGGCGCATTGACTCACGAAAAATCTAAACGAAATTGATTCGTTGCCTCACGAAAG